>JAKSIH010000058.1 GCA_024398935.1 Fibrobacter sp.
ATCATCAATCATCAATCATCGATCATCAATCATCAATCATCGATCATCAATCATCAATCATCAATCATCAATTACTCTAGGTAGGTGTAGCCGTAAAGTCCGGAACGGTAGATGTTCAGGAATTCCTTGCCTTCCTTCATGGTAATCTTGCCTTCCTTCACGGAACGGGTCACCCAGTTTTCCATGTTGCGGACAAGAGCCTTGTCGCTGAAGTTCACGTAGTCCAGAACGTCTTCCACGGATTCGCCGTCGATGACCTTGTCGATTTCATAGCCACCCTTGTCGTTGCAAACGATATGGACTGCATTGGTATCGCCAAAGAGGTTATGAAGGTCGCCGAGAATTTCCTGGTAGGCACCTACGAGATAGACCGCGATGTAGTAAGGCTCGTCCTTCTTCAGCTTGTGCAGCGGAAGGGTATGGCTTACGTCGCCACCGCGGATGAACAGCGCAATCTTTCCGTCGGAGTCGCAGGTCACGTCCTGAATGGTGGTTTCCACGTTGGGTTCTTCGTCCAGGCGCTGGATAGGCATCACCGGGAAAATCTGGTCGATGGCCCAGCTGTCGGGCAGACTCTGGAAAAGGCTGAAGTTGCCGAAGTACTTCTGTGCAAGAAGCCTGGGCAGTTCTTCCAGTTCGTAAGGCGGATGGCGCAGGGTGCCTGCAATCTGGTTCACCTCGCGGGCGATGCTCCAGAACAGGCGCTCGCTCATGGCGCGGGTAGGCAGGTCGTAGTCACCCACCTTGAAACCGCTGAGAACGTCGTCGTTCAGCTGCATGGCGTCGTGCCAGCTTTCCAGCAGGTTCTTCGGTGAAAGTCCCTTATAGATGCCGTAAAGATCCTTCAGTGCAGCAGGTGCGTCGTCGCCAATCTCGTGTTCTTCTTCGTCGAAGAAAGCCTGGCCTGCGGTTTCAAGAATGTTGAACACCAGAACGGAGTGATGTGCAGAAAGGGCGCGGCCGGATTCTGCAATGATGTTCGGGTGAGGAACCTTGGCTTCTTCGCAGGCTTCGAAAATGCCGTACACCACGTCGTTGGCGTATTCCTGGATGGAGTAGTTCACGGAACTTGCGTTGGTGCTGCGGGTGCCGTCGTAATCGACGCCCAGGCCGCCGCCTACGTCCACGAATTCAAGGGCCATGCCCATCTTGCGAATCTGGATGTAGAACTGGGAAATTTCACGAAGACCATTCTTGATGTTACGGATGTGGGTGATCTGGCTACCCAGGTGGAAATGGATCAGCTTCATGCAGTCTTCCATTCCCTCTTCCTTGATGTAGTCAAGAGCTTCCAGAAGTTCGGAACTGTTGAGGCCGAACTTGCTGTGGTAACCGCCGGATTCTTCCCACTTGCCGCTGCCGGAGCTAGCCAGCTTGATGCGGATACCGATGTTGGGACGAACGCCCATGCGCTTGGAAAGGTCTGCAACCAAGTGCAATTCGTTCATCTTTTCTACCACGATGAAAATCTTCTTGCCCATCTTCTGGGAAAGGAGAGCCAGTTCGATAAAGTCTTCGTCCTTGTAACCGTTACAGATAATCAGGGCGTCCGGATTATCCATGTTGGCAAGAACCGCGTGAAGTTCCGGCTTGGAACCTGCTTCCAGACCGATGTTGAACTTCTTGCCGTGGCCTACCACTTCTTCGAGAACAGCGCGCTGCTGGTTCACCTTGATGGGGAAGATGCTGTAGTAGCTACCCTTGAAACCGTATTCTTCACGAGCCTTGTTGAAGCATTCGTTGATTTTTTCGATGCGGCTGTCCAGAATATCCGGGAAGCGCAAAAGCATCGGTGTAGAAACGTCGCGAAGGGAAAGTTCCTGCACCAGGTCGTAAAGGTCAATTTCGCAACCGCCATCCTTCAGCGGAGAAACGGTGGCGTGGCCTTTGTCGTTAATATCAAAATAGTTGACACCCCAGCCCTTGACATTGTACAAGTCGCGGGAGTCGTCGATACGCCATTTCTTCATGAGAGATCCTTCGGATCAGTGGTCAGTAAACAGTGGTTAGTAAACAGTAACGCAGAAAAGTACATGTCCTGCATCCCTAATCACTAACCACTAACCACTAATCACTTCCTAGTCAACGAGAACCGGGTTGAAGTCTTCCTGCCAGGGCAGGCCATACTTGTTCAGTGCGTCCATGTATGGATCCGGGTCGAACTCTTCCACGGTATGTACGCCCGGGGTGGTCCACTTGCCGGTAAGCATCATCAATGCGCCGCACATAGCCGGAACGCCGGTGGTGTAAGCGATAGCCTGGCTGCCCAGTTCCTTGTAGCATTCCTGGTGGTCGCAAACGTTGAACAGGTAGTAGGTCTTGGGCTTGCCGTCCTTGGTGCCCTTGAAGATACAGCCGATGTTGGTCTTGCCCACAGTGCGGGGGCCAAGGCTTGCCGGATCCGGAAGGAGAGCCTTCAGGAACTGGATAGGAACGATTTCCTGACCGTTGAACATGATGGGATCGGTGCGGAGCATGCCCACGTCTTCGAGACAGCGCATGTGGTCCAGATAGCTCTGGCCGAAAGTCATGAAGAAGCGGATGCGCTTCACGCCCGGAATGTTCTTGGCGAGGGATTCAATTTCTTCGTGGTGCAAAAGGTACATGTCCTTCTGGCCCACTTCCTTAAAGTTGTATTCGCGCTTGATGCTCATGGCCGGGATTTCTACCCAGTGGCCCTTGCCGTTTGCGTCGGTGTCCCAGTAGCTGCCCGGAGCGGAAACTTCGCGGAGGTTGATTTCCGGGTTGAAGTTGGTGGCGAACTTGTAGCCGTGATCACCGCCGTTGCAGTCCAGGATGTCGATTTCTTCGATGGTGTCGAACTGGTGCTTGAGAGCGTAGGCACAGTATGCCTGGGTAACACCCGGGTCGAAGCCGGAACCGAGAAGTGCGGTGAGGCCCTTTTCTTCAAACTTCTTGGCGTATGCCCACTGCCAGCTGTAATCGAAGTAGGCGCTAAAGCCTGCTTCCTTGCAGCGCTTGTCGTAAACCTTGCGCCATTCCGGATCGTCGATGTTTTCCGGTTCGTAGTTGGCGGTATCCATGTAGTTCACGCCGCATTCGAGGCATGCGTCCATAATGGCAAGATCCTGGTAGGGAAGAGCGATGTTCATGACCAGGTCGGGCTTGTACTCCTTGATGAGCTTCACCACGTTCTCGGCCTTATCGGCGTCGACGGCTGCGGTGGTAATCACCGTCTTGGAGTTAGGACGAATCTGTTCGGCCAGCTTTTCGCAGTTTTCGCGATGACGGCTAGCGATGCAGATTTCAGAGAAAACTTCGCTGACGGTGCAGCACTTCTTGATAGCGACGGTGGCAACGGCGCCACAACCGATAATCAGAGCTCTTGCCATTTTTTTGTCTTTCCTTTTTGAAAAAATGAACGTGCAGGGGCGGCGACCCCTGAAGAAAAAGTAAGTACCTAAAATATAGAAAGCGGGGGAAAAACGCATAGAAAAGGAAGTAAAGATGGGGTAAAAATTGCCTGAATTTAGGAGATGAAATTACTGGTTTTAAAATTGGCTTATTTTTTAGGCCAATATTGCTTAAAATTGGCCTATTTTTTGAGCCAATTTTGTAACGCAATTGGAAATTATGTATATTGCTAGCTATGAAGAATGCAATTGCCGAAATCATGCGTGAATTTTACGAGGAAGGCATTCCCGAAAAAATTCACCCCCGTGTTGTTGAATACTACGAAAAGGCGCGTAATGCGACCTCCATTATCGGCATGCGTCGTGTGGGCAAGACCTATGTGGCGTTTCATCGAATACAGGAATTGCTTGGCGATGGAATTCCATTAGAACGGATTGTTTATATCAACGTTGACGATGAACGCTTGCGAGGTGTTTCGGCAAACGACTTGAAGCTCATTGGAGAAATTCATGCTGCCATGTACCCCGAAGCCGCAAAGGAAAAATGTTGGTATTTTCTTGATGAACTCCAGGATGTTGAAGGCTGGGAATTGTTTGCCCGTCGGTTGGTGGATTCCAATCGCGTTCAGCTTTGCCTGACAGGTTCTTCTGCGAAACTTCTTTCATCAGAAGTCGCTACGCAGTTGCGAGGCCGTTCTCTCGATGTTGAAATTTTCCCGCTTTCTTTTGCGGAATATTTGACTTTTAATGGCTTGGTAAAAACTGTGCCTCAAACGCCATTTTCTCCGAGAACGGCGGGCTTGCTGCGAAACGTCATGACCCGTTATCTTGAAGAAGGCGGCTTCCCCGATATTCAAGGCGAAGATTTGCGAATCCGCAACAAGCTGCTTCAGGAATATGTGAATGCCGTAGTTTATCGCGATGTAATTGAGCGCCATGAAATTTCAAGCACTCAGGCTTTGCGCTATACTTTGGATTACATCATCCACAACTACGCCCGCAAAATTTCTACACGAGCCATCTCCGGTGCGCTCCGTGCCATAGGTGCTTCTGACAATCGCGAACGCATTTCTGAATACCTGCAATATTTTGTCAATGCCTACCTGATCTATCCGGTATCCATAAGGACTGATTCTCTGGCAGTTCGCCGTACGAATCCTGACAAGTTCTACATTGTCGATACCGGACTCATTCGCGCCATGACTCCAAAGAACGATGCGGAACGAGGCTGGCTGCTTGAAAACCTGGTGTTTATGCACCTGCGTCGCGGCAACAATAAAATCGAGTATTATATCAACAAATCTGGCGGCGAAGTTGACTTCCTGGTGACTGACCAAAATTCAAAATCACGGCAGCTAATCCAAGTCGCCTGGAACATGGAAAAATCCGAAACATCGGATCGCGAACTGTCGGCCTTGCGCCTTGCCCGCGATGAAATAAAAGTCAAGGATTGTCTAATCGTCACCTGGGATTCCGAAGCCATTCTGGATGACGGAATTAAAGTTGTTCCCGTTTGGAAGTGGTGCTTGGGGTAAATATCTAAAGAGCGAATCCGCTCGTTGCGGCAATGTATTTAAACGAAATGCGGAGAGTTTGTGAATTTTCCGTATTTTGTTGAAAAATGATATCGAGAAATAGGAACAACTTTGATAAAAATTCCCGAGGACTCAATGAGAATCTTCGGGGATTTTGGCTTTTAGATACCTTAAAGTTACCTTTTTTTTCTTATGCACCTGATTCGTTTTTTTTAAGACGTTACGAACTCTAATAAATATCAAAACCTTCCGGAACCTCAAAGTTTTCTCGGTCCCATGTTTTACCACAATCTGAAGAAGAAATATAATCTTCTCTATATCCGTTAACAACATACAATGTTATATAACAATGGCTTCCATCGGCATATTTACTTGCAGATGACCTCCAGCTATTGTCTTTCGCATACAGTTCTTGGTTCCACACTGAACCATCCACAACCTTATCAATATAATCAATAGTCCATGTTTTTATATTAACCAAATCAGTTGACGCATATTCAAAGTTTACATAATAATATTCCGGTTTACTCCCTGACTTTGACACTTCATGGTTTTCCTTTATGAGTAAGGTGTCATTTAAATATTCATAAGTTGTATAATATGCGTTTGATCCATAGGAAGATGGACTATAGCTATAGCTATATAGTACATAGCCTGCTTGATTGCATGAGTCCTTAGAGCCACTTGAATATTCTCTACGCTTCAAAGCTCCGTTTTCGTAGTACTCAGTTTGTGTCCAATACGAACCTTGTTTTGTTCGTACACTTTTCACAACACCATTTTCATAAAAATGTGTTATGGCACTATCGTTTTCACATACGGAAATTCGCCCATTGGAAAATGTCTCTACACGATGGCAAGTAAGCTTTGTTTCCAACTGATTAATGATAGTCATTGTATCTTTACGACTTATTACCACGGTATCTTTGGAAACAACCGCATCAACCTTGGAAACAATCGTATCAATCTTGGATACAACCACGGTATCTACTTTTGATATAACCATAGTATCTCGGCTATTGACAAACACTGTGTCTCGTACAACATTCAATACAGTGTCAATTGAGTTTAGGATTAAGGTGTCGACCATACTAACCACATTGTTGACGACAACAGTGTCTTTATCTGTACTAGCTATATAAAGCGTATCCACTCGAGATGATTCAGTAATAATCTGCTGAACTTCATCGTAGTTATAGCCTATTTCCGGATTATATTCATCGGCACATCCTATTAGAGCAATCGCAAAAAGAAATGACAGTATGTATTTCATATGTTCACCATAATCCTTGTTTGTTTTGTTTCTATTTATCTTCGGCAGTTGTGTCAGGCAATACAGTCTTAGACGGATTGATTAAATCTTCGTGCATGTCCTTGACAATTTCACCATAATCAGTACATGCGCAGAGTGCTGTAAACGATAGAAGGAAAAACAGTTTGATAATAGTTGTCATATCAATCTCCTAGAACCAAAGACTTAAACCAACGCCTAATACACCAACAATGGCAATTATAGTGCCAACAGTGCGTCTTCCCTGAGCATCATCAATGTCTTTCATGATTGTGTTGAAGTCTTCTTCTGACTTCATATTACGATGCGAGGCTTCCTTCGCCTCGGTATTACCTACGATAGCGGTGATGACCCCCGCTAAAGCGACTGCAGAAGATATTCCCACAGGTAACCAATGTATACTTCGCCCATTTTTGTTGTCCTTACTGGCCTTAGCCTTAACTTTAAAGGATTCCGGTAAAATTTCAGATTCTTCCACTCCAAGTTCGTTATACGCCTGCTCAGCACGAACACGAATTTTATCAAGGGAATCTTGCTGAGCCTCAGCCACCACGATAGCTTTAGGTTTATTGACAAGGTTGTAAGTCACCTGAGACACCTCGTGCCATTTCAAATTAACCATAACATCTTCCTGCCATCCGTTCTCACCAACGGATATGTGGGAGCATAGAGGTACCTGACTTGAATATGGTGTACTCCCCACCTTGTTGCCATCTACATAAACCGATACAGACTGGGGCTGCCCATCCCACTCTGTATTCAATTCTAGGGCAGCCATTCCCCGATTCAAAGTTTGGTCAAATGTCAATGTCTTTTGTCTTTCGATGCCAGCATTAAAATCTATGGCATCGTAACATGGGTGTTCAACGTGAACTTTATGGACACCGGGATCCAAAATATAGGAGCCCATAGAGACATTCTTACCGTCTACAGTCATGCGAAGATCATTGTAATTCCCATAATTTCCTGCCAGATTCGGTTTTAGTTCCAAGTAGCCGAAATTTGGAGCAAGAGTCAATTCAACCTTCTGGTTATTCTGCTTAATGTCCACTGTCATTTCTGCATCTATGTAGCGATCCTTTGTCAGGACAAACAGGTGACTTCCTGCTGCAACTTGAACCTTGCAAGGGGTACTGAGACACTTTGGATTTGCCTTACCATCTATTGAAGGTATTGCTCCCGCTGGCGTGGAAGTTATTTCAATCACATATTGCTGAAATCCCTGGTAATCAAAGGCTCCCCCAGTACTAAAATCACCAAATCCGCTCCCAATAAAGCTGCCAGAAGACTTGACGGCAAGAAAAAAGGACGGAGAATTCTGCTGCGCAATGGCAAGAAGTTCATCCAGGTTACTTCCTCTCCCGTTAAAACTGGATATCAGCTTATTGCTTGCTGTTTCATACATCTCGACGGATAGAGCCAATGCACCGCCAACACTTTCGATACGAGCCTGCGCTACATAATCAGCTGCAATGTTTCGACCGGTTTCCGCTAGGCAGCTTCCTTCGCATTCTTCGATTGACTTGCCAGGCGGAAGCATTGCGTTTATGTTCTCACGGGTCATGATTGTGAAATTCTGGGCGGCAGGCAAAACTTTCACTGCCTGCTCTCGAAGGACATTTGTGATATAACGACGGTCGCTATCACTTATTATTTCCTTGGAGGCGATATCCGATCCCGTTTCCAGAACGGCAACAAATTTAGCCATAGCTATTGTTGGTAAACAAAAGATTAATGGTAATATCACGATTAGCTTGTGAAACATAATACAACCCATTTTACGAACTACGCATAAATTGTAAGACGGGAGCTTTGCAGAATATCTGTTAGTGGCAGTCGATAACTATGTTCAGTCGCATTGCCTGTAGCAAGCTGCCTGCTGATTTCAGCAACATACTTTTCAATCGCATTTTTCTTTGTAACGGAAACGTCGACCATGGGCTCCTCTTTTGAGGTTAGCCCTGTGCAGGTGATTTTTGTGCCGCGCTCTTTGCAAATGCAAATAAAAAAGCGTGGACCGAATGCACCTATCGAATCTGAGGCTCTGGTAAACCTACTCAAAATAAGCACAAACGACCCACGCCCATTTCTGGACGTGAGTGTTCGTTCTTAGCCTCTTGAGTTTTTTGAAATTTACCAGATTTCAGATTCGAGGGTAAGAGCTAACTCTACGTTAAATTCTGCGTCCTTCGCCACTTGCGCAGCGGAGAACTATGTCAAGGAGAATATAGCATATAAAAATCCCGAGATTGTGTGGTCAATTACCTCAAAATGCAAAAAAACGCCGTTTTAGTCTGTTTTGAAATTGCAGATTCCCTCGTTCTTTATTCATTAGGGAAATCCAAATGCGATTTTGCTGCTATAGGTGTTGGGCAAACCTGTTGCAGGTGCATAATGCCTATAGCTAAGGAGATGCCTTATGGCTGACTCAAGTTATGAAAATATCCCGTCTGGAAGCATTCTAGATAATGTCAATAACATTCTCTCTCAGGCTCGTCCTGTTGACGAATCCAATGGGGGACTGTTGGCGGATGATTGTTTCACCAAGCAAACCCTTCCTGGAGTCGTTGACTTCAGTAGGGAATGGAAACTTTCTGCGGAAAGGGCGAATAAATCGTTTGCTCCCATAGGGAATGCTCTCGGTCTTCCTTATGAAATGTTTGGAAGGGAGGGACAAGATGATCTCATCGTAGATGATCGCGAGACCATTCTGGATATTTGCCAGCAGGAACTGAAAAATGACAAAGGTAATTATTACGGCTGTACAATCCAGGATAAAATGCGATATCCTGATGATTGGAGTGTGGTCCCGTATAATAAACCTGCCACGACAACTTATATCGCAAAAGAATGGTCTGTAGATGATGTGGGCAAGGCGATGGATCACGAGCAGGAACATCAAGCAATTTATACTTTCCGCCAGGCTGTTCACAATGACTATTTGAATCGAATGGCTAGGGGAGAACCTGTTGCAAGTGATGATTTCATGGAGCAAATGCGTATTCTTCTAAAGTGGTACGATTCAACCCTTGATATTCTTGATAAGCCCCATTATATTCCCGGATTTGGCGTGTATGTCAATAAGGCCTCTGACATATACCCTAAATTACAGAGAATGTGGGAGAAGTATCTGAAAAACTCTAGAAGGTAGTTTCCCGTTTTATGTATATTAAGTCATAGAGGCTGCTTTGCCTCTACGACTTTCTATGCGTTTATTTCTGGTTTTGGTACTTTTGTGTCTTTTTGCTTGTGACTCTCCAAGAGAAATGGAAAGTCGGTCTAATACTGAACCCCAAAAAGAAGCTGCAAGGGAAACGCGAACACAAGAATCCGTTACCGTAAAAAAAGTTGATTGGCGTGAAGAATTTGCGCAAGGTATGGCTTGTGGCGAAGCTCCTGATGGAGGTAGCCATTGCGTTCCCTATCATCCGGATCCGGAGCTGGACTCCATTGTAAAGATGTGTAAAAACGACTCTCCCGAGAGTTGCAAAATAGAACGCCGTAAGAAAATTAAGGAACTTGTGGCGCGTCGCAAAGCGGCGAAGACAAATGCGGTTCAGGGCCGCCAACCATAAAGTCGTTACATATTCAAGATAATTCTCGCACTCGTTTTTACAACATATTGCCGTTAGAAAAATTTTACATAAAAACTTGCGCAAATCCGCTGAAAAATTCGTGCTAAGTAAATGGTAGAGGAATTTACCCAGCTGCCCCGCAGGCATTCGCCTGACGGAAACACGAAAGGATTTGCATGGCAAAAATGACTACGGTCACAAACCGTGAACTGGAAGTACCTGCTGGCAAGGTTGTGCCGGGCGGAATTTACGAGAACCCCCTGAGCGACCGCGGCTTCAAGAAACTGCTCTCCAGCGCAAGTTCACTTACGAACTTCCTGAACGGAGTGATGCACCTGGACAAGGAGCATGAAATCAAGAAGCTAAAGTTCAAGACCAAGAAGATTTCCTATGTGGCGGCGGACGGCTCCGGCGCCGAGGAGGAGACTTGGAGCTTCGACATCCGCGCGCAGACTAGGGACGGCCGGGCCATCGATGTGGAGGTGCAGAATCTGAAGCACGAGTTTTTCAAGGACCGTGTACTGATCTACGGCTCCGCCCTGCTCCTCAAGGCGAAGGCGGAATTGGACAAGGCCCGTTCCGATGTCGATAAGAAGAAGATGGAAAGCCGCGACCCGCCTGAATTGACGAAGGAGGAAAAGAAGGAACGCCGCCGGCAGGTGTACGAGATTCCCGACACCGTAAGCGTGTGGGTTTGCAATTTCCCGCTGCCTAGCGGTTCGAAGAAGGTTTGGGACTGTTGGATGCTGTACAGCGAGAACGAGCTTGAAAACGGAAGCCTCTTGCCGATTACCGACCGCATAAAGTATATTTTCCTCCAGTTGCCGAACTTCAATAAGTCCGCCGAGGAACTTGAATCCGCTCAGGATCAGTGGATCTACATCCTCAAGCACGCCTTTGCAAGTTCGAAGGAAATCGAAATCAAGAACGAAGCCGTAACCGAAGCACTTGAACGAATCAAGGCCAAGGTAAACGAAAAACCTAAGGAGTCGCTGTCTATGATTACCAGGAAAGAGCGTGAATGTACCGTTGCAAGCATCGAGCATTGGGCGGAACTCCGCGGTGAAGCCCGAGGTCGTGCAGAAGCCGCTGCTGAAATCAAGGCTCTTCGTGCCCGCAATGCTGAATTAGAAGCCATGCTGGCCCAAAAGGGCTAATAAGTCAGTCTGCAAATAGAAGCCTTTGTTTCGTTTCGGTTTCTTTAAACCCGATTTTTTTTACTATATTACACCCCAACGTCGCAAGGCGTACCGGAGCTTTAGCTCAGTTGGTTAGAGCAGCGGACTCATATAGATTGTGACACCGGTCCGAAAGGGGCGGTTGCAAACGGGAAGAATTCGGCGAATCCTAAATGGAGTAATCCACATGGCAACGCCGAGCCGAGCCAGAGGTACACTTCTGGAAGGTGTAGAGACTAGCGGAGCAGTTTAGCCTGCATAATGACCGCAGAAGTATCCCGCGCCTAAGCAGATCTTGTCGAGACTGTATGGCGAAGACATAGTCCACGGAGGTGCGAAAGCATCACAAACGTAAACCCGCCGGTCCTCGGTTCAAGCCCGAGAGGCTCCATTGAAAAGGGCACTGTTTTTTTTAACAGTGCCTTTTCTTTTTCTTGCGGGGTGACTCCCGCGATGTATCAAAAATTAGAATCCCAGTTCGCCGAGAATCAGCACGTACTTGCTGATGGTCCTGCACCATTCGTAATGGAAGCCGCTGTAGGCGTTGACCACGCACTTGTCCCAGTCGGCGGATTCGGTCTTGAACACGTTCTCTGCGTCCTTGGTGCGGCGCAGCATCTGGTCGGGGGCGTTGGCGTCATCTACCAGGAAGGCGTTTGCCTCGCCGGCAGTTTCCAGGGTGTAGTCCACCAGCATGGTGGCGACTCCTACGGAGCGTCCGGTCAGGGGGAGCGTTCCTGCAGCCATGGCCTTGAGGATAATGGAGGAGGAGGGTTCCCTGAGGCTTGCCGCAAAGAGCACGTCGGAACCTGCCAGCATGTCGCGGAGCACGATGGTCCCGTCTACGGTTTCGTCGGCCAGGTCGTGAACGGCCATGATGGTGGGATACTGGCTGGAGAAGTCCTTGTAGTATTCCCAGTCGGGATTCCTGGAGGAAATGCCCACGATGATAAAGATGTCCAGGCGGGTGATGTCGGAAAGGACGGTCGCCAGTGTCTCGGAGGTGTTGCCTGCTTCGGAGTCCAGGTGGACGTACATGACCATCCTGTCGTTTAGGTCCGTGTTGAACTTCTGCTGGAGGGCGACCTTTGCGCGGTGCTTGGCTTCCTTGATGGGGAGGTTGTCCGTGCCGTTGAAGTCCCACACCTGGTAGCTCACGCCGAACTGGACGCCGATGAGCTTGTCGGCATTCCTGTTCAGGAAGCCGCTGAGACCGCCGGGGAGGTTGGTGTACAGCATGGCGTCGCGATAGCCTGCGGAGGGGAACAGTACCTTGGTGGCATAGAGGATGCCTGCCTTCAGAAGGCTGACCTTGCCCCAGAATTCATAACCATCCATGTTGTAGTTCTCCCGGGGGAGACCGATCTTCTCGATTTCGCTGGACATGACATGGAAATCGTAGGTGATGTTATGGATGTTGAAAAAGAAGGGGATGTCCCTGGCGAAGTCGGCGTAGACTGTACGTGCCAGTGCGCCCGCGAGGGCGCCGCCCCACTCGTGCCCCATGATGGCCTTGCAGGCAAAGCCGGTTGCCTCGATGTAGGCGAGGGCCGCAGAAGCAAGGAAGGCAAACCTCAGATGGTTGTCCGGGTAGGGGACCGCTTCGGGAGGACCGTAGACATAGGGCCTGTCGAAATATTCCTCGTTGTAGATGTAGGTATGGAGAGGGTCCTTTTCGGAAACCATGATCTGGAAGGGCTTGCCCTGCAGTTTCTCGGTTCCGGAGTAGATGCAGCGATAGTTTTCGGCATCGATAATCAGGCTCTTGTAGAATGGGGAACAGGTTAGTGTCTTTACCCCGGCACTGGCAAAAGCGTCGGTCATGCGGTTTACCGCTGTGGCGAGGGGGCTGGTATGCAGCCAGTTGCCTGCTTCAGGGCTCACGACAAGGATGTTCATACCCAAAAAGAGTCTCCAAAATAAAATTTTACCAACAATCTATAGAATGCTACAAATTTATTTATTTATTTTTAAACTGGAAATGGCTAAATGCTCTTTTTGAGGATAAACGGCCGAAACTAATGATAAGGAACACCAAAATGAAAAAAATCTTTTTAGCCTCCTTGGCTGCAGCCGTCGCATTTTCCATGGTCGGTTGTAAGGGCAAACTCGAATCCCGCGCCGATGGCCATCTGAAGGAAGGCCGTTACGCTAACGCCATCAAGTCCTATGTGGAAGCCGCTGCAAAGGGCGATGTTTCCGAAGAATACTACGACAACTTCGGTAAGGCACTTATCTTCGGTGCTGAAAAGGAACTGAAGGCAAACATCGCTAGCGAAAAGGCCGAAGGCTATTTTGACAAGTTCAACGAAATTGTTGACAAGGTTCAGGACACAGAAATCATCAACAAGTACATCAGCCTCATCGCCGACCAGGGCAAGACCCAGGCTGGTGAAGAAGGCGCCGACTTTGACATTGTCGTGAACGCTTTTGCAAAGATCGACTCTGCCGCCTCTCTCGCCAAGCGTCGCGGTATCAACGAATCTTCCGTGAAGGCTCTCCGTACCGAAGCCGAAAACGCATATGTTTCCAAGAACATCGGCCTGGCAAAGTCCGAATCTGACCCGGTGGTCGCAGAATACCAGCTCCTGAAGCTTGCTGAAATCGCTCCCACCAACGAAGAAGTCCAGACTGCCTTGAACAAGAGCCGTAAGGGCACTCGCGGTTACTTCCTGATCTTCGGTGAACAGGTTGGCGAAAAGATCAGCCGCCGCATCGATAAGTACGGCTATGTCATGGCAATGCCCACCATCAAGCTCAATGCAACTTCCCTCTCCGGCGAAATCCAGTTCTGGGCATCCACCGGCAATAACACCGAACTGGATCCCACCAAGATCAAGCTGGTCTCCGCCGACGGCAAGGAAGTCTTTGCAACCACTACCGGTGGCTGGTGCGAAAAGGAAGAACTGGTTGGACCCAAGAACAACCAGAAGATCGAAAAGAAGAAGAAGAACTTCAAGAAGGGTGAAAAGGGCAAGCTGATGAACGAATTCCAGTGCTCTGCAAACATTGCATTCTCCTTCCCCAAGGGCTTCGTTCCTGACTACATCGAATACTCCGATGTATACGGCTCCGGTAAGAAGTTCCTGGGAAAATAATGACCGCTCGCTTTTCGTCCCGATAAGGACATGTGGCGTCGCTCGCTGCTGTTCGGGATGGGAGCGCGTTCATTCAGGAGATTTCATCAAGGCACGCTTCTGTTCATTCAGGCGTGCTTTTTTGTACCGCGGTAAACTTGCAAGAAAATTCAAGATTTTAAGGTTCCCTGCCTTGGCGGGGAACTTTTTTGGTATAAAGAAAACTACCGGCTAGGCCGGTAGTTCCAAAGAGCCTACG
>JAKSIH010000059.1 GCA_024398935.1 Fibrobacter sp.
CGGGCGAAGGGACGGGTGTTGTATAGTGAAGGAGTCCGGCCTCAGGCCGGGTGAAGCCGAAGGCGGAGCCTCCTGAACGCACAACACCCAGTACCGAAGCCCCCTGCGGAAAAAACTACACGACTTTAAAAGCTTGTGTGCGGGGAGGATTCTTAGGCTTATTCTTTCCGGGCAAGATCATGAGGACCTTTTCCATGCGGGTTCCATCCATCTTGAGAACGCGGAAAGTGTATCCCTTAATAACGACTTCCGCACCAGGTGAAGGAATAATGCCCAAGGTCGCCTGAATCAAGCCAGAGAGAGTTTCCACATGGGAATTTTCCGGAGCTTCCAGTTCAACACCCAGTTCATATTCCAGGTCCGACAAGGTCATGAGCGGATCCAGGATATAACGGCCATCCTTCAGCTTCTGGACGTCCTCGTCTTCGTCCACATCGTCCTCGTCACGAATTTCTCCGACAATTTCTTCCAGGATGTCTTCCAGAGTGACAAGGCCTGCGGTTCCGCCATATTCATCCACAACGATTGCCAGCTGGTTTCCGGTCTTGCGGAGTTCCGTCAGCATATCGTCAATCTTCTTGTGGTACGGAACAAAGACCGGCGGCATCACCAGTTTCATGATATCCAGAGGTTCGTCTTCGTGACGTTCCGTATACCACTGCAAAAAGTCTCGGTTGGAAAGAATGCCCACGATGTTGTCTACGGTTTCCTTGTAGACAGGCAGGCGGGAATGTCTTTCGCTGTTTAAAACCTTTACCAAATCTTCCAGGGGCGTATCCACATCGATGGCGCACATGTCCACGCGGGGCGTCATGATTTCGCGGACAGGAGTTTCCACGAAATCGAAAATGTTCAGGATCATCTGGCGTTCTTCTTTTTCCAGGCCTTCCCCGTCACTGCCGTTGTCATCGGACAAATCCGCCTGTACAGCGTCGCGGCGTTCTTCCGGAAGGAAGCTGAGCTTGGAATCGTAGCCCATACCCTTCAGGGTCTTTACAAAGAGGGCATGACAAATCTTTGCCGGTATAATAAAGGGCAATCGAATGTAACGGTACAGGGGAATCAAGACTACGGCCAGAGTATCTGGCTTAAGATTTCCAAGCAGATTCGCACAGAAAACCGTCAAGGTATAGATGCAGAAACTGGCGACAACGATGTAGGCGGCAAATCCCAGGAACCAATATTGCTGGACCCATGCCCAGGGAAGCATCTCAAAAAGGAAGAACCCGAGGACTCCGCTTCCTACGTTGCAGAAAATGCGTCCGATGGAAATAGTCTCGTTGAAGCCTCCGGTTTCAACCAGGGCGGCAACCTTTTCTTCCCGGCCTTCTCGATCCTTGGCTTCCCGCTTTGCGTAAATTGCGCTAAAGGATGCCTTGACCAGAGAAAATGTAAAGGAAACAATTAGAAAAAGGACGAGAAAGCCTATGGCCCAACTTTCAGAAGAATCCATTAGTCTTTCTCCTTGTAGGGATCAAGACCCAGGAATTCGCACTCGCGGGCGCGCATTACCTTGCGGTCAGCGGCCTTGATATGGTCATAGCCGGAAAGGTGAAGCAGTCCATGGACGATAACCCTCTTCATTTCGGCAAAGAAAGTATTCCCGTATTCCGGAGCCTGGCGCCTCACCTGTTCCCTAGCAATGTAGATTTCGCCCAGCATTTCCGGTTCGCCGGGGAATTCCGCATGCCATTCAAAGGAAAGGACATCCGTTACTTTGTCCAAGCCACGGTAGTTCTTGTTCATCTCGCGAACAAATTCATCGGAGCAAAGGACGATGTTCACATCCCTCTCCTTGCCTTCTTCGGCAAGAAGCTTGCGAGCCATCTTCTCGAACTTATCCTTATAGGGGAACGCTTCTATATCACCTTCCAGAAGGAAGTTGATTGCATATTCCGGAACAGCGTTCTTTACAGACTTTGCAGCCGGTTTCTTTGCGGCATCCTTGGTGGCTACCTTTTTCGTAGCCTTTTTACTAGCAGGGTCCATTAAATGTTATACCACTTCTTAAGTACGTCGATGATTGCTTCTGCCTGGGCCTTACCGGTAATCTTGAACTTACCCTGGGCCTTGAAGTTGCCATTCATCTTGCGGTAACGACGGAGGCTTACCTTGGGTTCGCCAAAGTCACCGGTCTTGGGATCCTTTTCCTGATAAAGGAACATAACAGTAGGCCATGCACCCTTGGACAGGATTTCCTTACCCAGTTCCTTGATGACTTCTTCGCCGGAATCTTCATCGCTGAAAGCAACGGTCAGTTCTTCGACTTCCATAATAACCCTTTTTAGATATAATACAATCTTATTTCATTTCGCTTTGAAAAAAGTGGCAATTTCTATGTCTCTTTTGAACAAAGCATTCAAGATACCATCTCAAAAATACATATATTTTACTTAGTTTGCATTCATAAAGTGAGGCAATATGACTTTTTACAGCTATTTTAAGGCAGTTTCCGTCCTGATGGTTGCCTTAGTAGGCATTTCTTCCGCCGCCAAGATCGGTAGCGGCAAGATCGCCGATAGGATTGGTGAGGCAACCTTGCAAAAGGGAAGCCAGGGCGACTGGAAAGAAGCCAGAAACGGCATGGTCGTAAAGCAATCCGACAGGATACGTACTCTCGCGGAATCCCGAGTAGTCATAGCCCTTCCCGACGGAAGTTCCATATCCATTGAGGAAAATTCCATTGTAGAGCTCTCCGAACTGCTATCAGAGGATGGCAAGAACAAGTTCGCAGCCGACATCAAGGCCGGTAAGATGAAGTTCGACATCCAGAAACAGGAAAACGCCCAGAGCACCATCAAGTTCAAGACCGGTACCGCAACCGCAGCCATCCGCGGAACCTCCGGTTATGTCGGTTCCGTCAGAGGCAGGCAGTTCCTTTCCGTTCGTAGTGGTCTAGTGGAATACCAGGTAGGCAACAAGTCCGTTTCCGTGAAAGGCGGTCAGACTGCAGTAACCGATGGAGAAAGCACCTCCGTCGTGGACCTTTCCGCTTCCGGTGACGGTGATTTCTTCAAGGAACTGGACGCAGTCCTTGGCGATTCCACCATTTCCCTGGATTCCCTTTCCAAGATTCTTGCAGACAAGGATAGCCAGTACAAGGAAGCCCTGAATGCCATTACAGATTCCCTGAAGTGCTCCTTCAGCCCCATTCCCGACACCATTCACGAAACGAGCGTTACAATCAAGGCTACATGCCCCAGCGGAATTGTTGCAGAAATCAACAACCAGAAGATTAAATCCGAAGGGGCCGAAATCCAGTTCAACATAAACTGGGCATCCAGCACCGTTGGCGAAAAGAAATTCCCGGCAACCTGCTATCTCGGTCGAGTCAGCAAGGAATGCGGACTTCTGAAAACATATTACATTCCCCAGGCTGCAGATACCGCAGTAGTCGACACGACGCCTGCAGCACCGGTCCATGTCAAGCTTGACCTTACCACGAAGGCCATCACGGTTTGCGATAACGGTGCAGCGACCATCGAAGGCGTTTTCGACCCGAATGATCCCACGGCAAGCCTCGTCGTGAACATCGGTAATGTAAAGTCTGGCAACCTGGTTCCCGTAAACCTCAACGGCCAGTTCAGCTACACCATTTCCGTCAGCGACCAGAAGGGTAACTGGAACGAGGACAAGGCTACAGTCACCTATATGTCCAACACCTACGGCACCGAAATTGCAACCGCAAAGATTGAAGTGGACAAGAGCTGCAAGGATGTAAACATGCAGGCTCCCTCCGTAAAAATCGCCAATACGGATTCGATCCAGTGTAAGGCAACTCTCAACGTTACCGGCGCAAACGACGACCTGGTTCTTCTGACACCGTACATTAGCGGTGCCCCGCTCAACCAGTTCAAGTTCACCGCAGACGGAACTACCCAGATTAACCTGAAGCCCGGCCTGAAGGACTATGTCTTTGCCGTTGAAGACATGGCAGGCAACACCAGTTCCATTTCCAAGACCCTCGGATGCTATCCGACCAAGGAACAGTACGGAATCAATATCGCAGGTAAGGCCGTGGAAACCCTTCGTATTCCGCCTCCGCCCAAGGATATCACATCCTCCATCTACAGAAACCTTCACTTCAGCGTAGCTGGTCTTCTCCAGAACGATCCTATTTTCATCAAGGAAATTACCATTACCCAGCAGGGTAAGCCTTCTACCGTTTTAAGCGGTTCCGACCTCCATATCAATTCCTTTGATTACCAGGTTGAACTGCCCCGCGATGCAAAATCGGTCCGCATTGATATTAAGGTCAAGATGAAGAACGGAGCGATCCTTTCTGCCTATAAGATTTATGAGGTGAACAAACAATGAAGTTTCCTTATGTTTTGACAGCGATTGCCATGACAACCTCCATTGCCCTGGCTCAGGAACAGAAAGCACCTGCAACACCGGTTCAAACAGCAGAAACACCCGCGGCGGCCGAGCCGACAAAGGCTCCGGTGGCGGCAGAACAGGCTGTACCCACCCAGGAACAACCCGCACCAGTTCAGGCAGAACCTTCTTCCGAGCAGGCTTCACCTGTAGTGGAGCAGCCAGCAGTACCTGCAACAGCACAGTCCGAACAGGCGGCACCGGCGGAAGCACCCGTTCAACCAGCTGAAGAAGCAGCCCCCCAGACTGCCGAAGCAGAACCTGCAGCAGATTCCACCTTGCAAGGCCAGCCTGTGACAGACTCTACGGTAGCCGCCCAGGAACCGGCTCCGCAGGATTCCGTTGCATCCGTACCTCAGACAGCGGCTGTCGATACCGCCAACGCAAAACCTGTAAGCGTATTCGTCGCCGACACAACGCCTCCCCCCGCCAAGCTTTTGACAGGCACCAAGCTGGAAGGAAGAATCCATGGATTCCTTCGTGCAGACCAGTCTCCCTACCTGGTGGAAGACCAGCTTCTGGTAGAGGCCCACTCCATTCTGGTTATCGAACCGGGAGTCGTTCTCCTGTTCGCCCCTAACGGCAGTCTCCATGTCCAGGGACAGATCGTGGTGGCAGGAACCCGCGGGAAGAACGTGGAATTCAAGTCCGCCTCCTCTCTCCCGAAAAACGGAGACTGGAAGGGCATCGTCATTTCAAGCGATGAAAAATCCGAAATCCGCAACGCCCTTATTTCCGGCGCAGAAAATGGCATCATCCTGGAAAACAGCAAGCTTAGCCTGCAGTCAACCACCATCGAGAAAACCACAGGTCGCGGCCTCTATGCAAAGAATTCCCAGCTTGAAGTCAGCGACTGTTATTTCTTCGATAACGAAGGAGTAGCACTCCATTCATCGAACTACACCGTTGCAAATGTCGAGCGAGTGAAGTTCATCGGAAACAAGATTGCGCTCCTGAATTCAGAACTTTCCCAAACAGATGTAACCTCTTCCTCCATGGAGGAAAATGCCTACGCCGTCGTGGACAAGGGCAACAGTTACCTGACTTTCAACAACACCAAGGTACAACAGAACCAGGTAGGTGCAGTTTCCAACGAAGTTCTGGAGAAATCCGTTCTCGCAAGTATCGCAAACAACACTAAGGACTTCGAAACCAATGTAAGTTCCCTGCTCGGTACAGTTCCCCAGGATCCCGAAGTAGCTGGCATCCAGAGCCGCGCCATCGCACCGAACGAGACGATCAATGACCTGATCCTTGCCAAGGAAAAGGAAAGTTTCAGCACCGATACGACCAAGAAGTCCTGGTCCATCATCGGTAATGTCATGCTGGGCGGAAATTACCACTACGTCCAGACCCGTAAAAACCATAGTCACACTCCGGACATCATCGGCGCAGACACCATCGAGTACAAGAAGCATTACAAGAACTACATGCAGGTTCCTGGCTTTGGTGCCGAGGCGAGCGCCTATATGCTGATGACCGCACCGGACGGAAGCACCCTGGAATTCAACACCGACCTTACGGTGGATTCCTGGAACCACTTTGCGCCGAACCCGGTAACACTGACCTACAAGGACAGCCGCCATCAGCTTATTGTCGGCGACAACCAGAAAACCGCCGGCGATATTTACATGGCTTCTTTGCCCCTTTTCGGCATTGACTACACCTTATCCCTCCTGACCAATAACGCGAAGGAGCCCCTGTTCCAGCTGAACGCATTCGGTGGAGAAAACCAGAGGCCCTTGCTCATTGGCGACCGCCATCCGGACCTGTACAACAACTACATCGAAGAAGGCGAATCCCAGGCTCAGCGCATGGCCTACGGAGCCTCTATCAAGTGGGCCCCGGTACGCCGTTTCGACGCAACCGTTGGTATACTCTATGCCAACGACGAAATCGAGGATCCTCTGCTTCGCGACGGTAGCGTACAAAGCAGCATCTCCAGCGAGCCGATGCAGACCTCCTTCACCGCCTTCGCGGATGGTAACTGGCTATTCTACCCGGGCGATATCGAACTGAAGGGAATGATTGCCGTAGGCCGCGCCGACACCGCCATGGTACAGGCAGAAAGGGCAATTAACCAGGTATTCGCTGACGCAGATGTTAATGTAAGTTCCTACGCAAAAATCAGGGAACTGATGGCTCACGAAAACAAGATCAACACCCTTTCCAACAGGGAACTTCTTGAAATCTTCGGGGAAACATCGACCCTGACCTACCGCGAAATGAGAGAGACCCTGAAGATTCTTATCCAGAAGGCAAAGATGATTCAGCAGGAAAAGGAAAACGATATCGACGACAGCCGATTCGCAGGTCTCAACTGGGGAAGCCAGAATTTTGCCATTGGAGCAAGTCTTAACTGGAACATCTACAAAACAAAAATTTCCGGACACATCAAGTATGTAGGCGAAGACTTCTACAGCGTAGGCTCCCCGGACCAGCGAGCAGACACTCGTGAATTTGGAGGCAACCTGGAACAGTTCATCACAAAGTTCTGGACCTTGAAATTCGCCTATGACCTTAATGTGGAAAACGCAGCAAACGGAAGCAAGACCAACCTGTTCGGCCTTGGCGAAGGCACCCGCTGGGGATTCTTTGGAGAGGCAAGTGACAAATGGCTCGACGAACACGACCAGGACAAGGACCGTACCAAGTACATCCAGAAATTCGACCTGACCAACAATTTCAAGATTGGCCAGCGCGTCGACCTGAAGGTCGGCTACAATCTTGACTTCAGAACCCAGAGCAAGAACACCCAGCTCCATGGAGACTACATCCTGGAAGACGGTATCTATCAGGACAAGTGGTTCAAGCCCCGCAAGAACAAGGCCGTCGCAACCATCGAAGTCAACGGCGAAGAACACGAAGTCGACGATGAACGCTGGAACGCCTACATGGATTTGGCAACGGAGCCGTACCTGGCATCCCGACTTAACGAACGTTCCCTGAAGCATAACTGGAATATCGAAGCCTCCCTGAAGGCATTCAAGTCCGTCATCAAGGTTGGCGGCAGCTGGACGCTCCGTACCGACATCTCCGAATTCGAGAGGGACAGCCTGATCAAGGACATGAAACTCGCCGACACCACCTGGGAAAAGCTGGGTTACTACTTCGGCGGAGCAGACTTCTTTGAGCAGTCCTACCCCGTTTCTGTCAGTTCAAGCCTTAGCATGCTCCAGAACCAGATTTCTATAACCCCTCGCTTCAAAAGCTATACGAGAGACAACATGAGCGAGGCAGAAATCATCATTGAAGACGAATTCGAAATGCCCCTGAAGGACAAGTTCTTCGTACTGGGAGCAAACTTCCAGTTCCGCCACCAGAACACCAGCTGGGACGAAGATGGCGACGAGGTCGAAGAAGCTGAAACCGACATTCTGGGAAGCGTAAATCTGCGCGTGAATCACACCAGAAAGCTTTATTCCGAATGGTTCACCGGGGCCGCGCTCTACTATAGACCGGATAACCGCAGCGATGAATACAAGGACATCTATGGCGGCGTAAGAGTTTACTACTCCTTCTAATCGAAATTCATTCCATTCTGTTTAGACCTAGGTTTTCCTAGGTCTTTTTTATATGCGATTCTTCCTATACAAAGGGGCCATTTTTTTAAATTTCTACCTTTGTGACTGATGTTTACTTACCGCTATAGAGAACTTCCCGTAGCCCTCAACAAGAAGGGCGAATACCGTGCAGCCTTGGCTCGGGAATTGCGAATTCACCCCGAAGAGATTTTCAATCTTCAGGTGGAGCGTTTTTCTCTAGATAGCCGCCGTAAAGGCGACCCAAAGTGGTCCTATAACGTGATTTTTGAAGTGAAACGTCAGCTTAGGGCTACAGGCAATCATGCGAAAGGCTTAGTAGAAGCATCCCGCGAAACGGAAACTCTGGAAAAAGATCCGTTGCGTAACACCGTTCCCATGGCAGGCCATGTGGATGTCATTGGCGCAGGTCCCAGCGGTCTGTGGGCAGCCCTCCATTTGCTCCGCAAGGGATTCCTGGTGGATCTCTACGAGCAGGGCAAGCTGGTAGAGGAACGTTTCCGCGACATCCGTAAATTCTTCGTGAATAGAGAATTTAACGCCTACAGCAACGTGCTTTATGGCGAAGGAGGGGCAGGTGCCTTCAGTGACGGAAAGCTGAACACCCGCAGCCGCAATCTGTTTTCCGAAGCGGTCCTCAAGGACATGGTTTCTTTCGGCGTTGATGAATCTGTGGTGACATTTGCAAAGCCACACATCGGTACAGACCGTCTGGTACTGATGCTCCGTAAACTCCGTGCAGAAATCGCCCGCCTTGGGGGAAAGATCCATTACAGCACCACCCTGGAAGACATCGAAATCAAGGACGGACGCATTTGCGCAATCAAGCTACGGGACGTTTCGCGCCGAAATCTCGGTGAGGTCCCCTCCCCCGACTTTGCAGAAATTTGCCCCAGTCATTGGCAATCCTGTGAAGCATTAGTTCTTGCCGTAGGCCACTCCGCCCGCCACATCTACGAGATGCTCCACGCCAGAGGTGTTGCCCTGGAAAGCAAGGCTTTCGCCATGGGTGTTCGCGTAGAACATCCCCAGGCCCTGATCAACATGCGCCAGCTAGGTCGAGATATCGACACAAAACTGACCGGTTCCGCGGAATATTTTCTGGCAACGCCCACCTTGAACAAGACAAGTTCCGCCTACAGTTTCTGCATGTGTCCCGGCGGTGTTCTGGTGCCCTGTGCCTCGGAGCCAGGAACTCTGGCTACAAACGGCATGAGCTACAGTCACCGCAGCGGTCCCTTTGCAAACGGAGCTATCGCCGTTCCAATTACACCTGGCGCAGAAGGATTTAACATCAAGACCGCCGGGACCCTTTTCGGCGGGCTGGACCTGCAACGCAAAATTGAAAAGGACGCTTTCGAGGAAGGCGGCAGGAAATACGCCGCCCCCGCACAAACCATCAAGAGCTTCCTGGCCAAGCGAGCAGACAAGAGCCTGCCTAAATCCACCTACCCCTGCGGCCTTATAGAAAGCAATCTCTGGGACTGGATGGACAAGACGATCTGCAAATCTCTGGCAGAAGGCTTCCAAAATTTTGACAAGAAGATTCCCGGCTTCATCGAAGAGGGGCTGATTGTGGCCCCGGAAACAAGAACCAGTTCTCCGCTCCGTATTACCCGCAATAACGACACACTGGAGAGCATCAACACCAAGGGGCTCTACGTTCTTGGCGAAGGTGCTGGATATTCTGGCGGTATCGTCACCAGCGCCGCCGACGGCATCCGCCTCGCCCACTACGCAAAAAGAAGTAAACAGTAGACAGTGGTTAGTAGACAGTAATTCAAAAACAAAACGTCCGCCAATCACCAACCACTAATCACTAACCACTAATCACTAAAACATGATTACACGTTTAATTGACCGCAACTTCGCAAATATGCGCCTCGACCGCTTTCTCCGCAAGGCATTCCCCGAGGAGTCTCTTTCCGTATTCTTCTCCATCATTCGAAAGAAGAAGGTTCGTGTTAACGGTGTGGTTGCCAAGGCAAACCTCATGCTTCAGGAAGGGGACCTGGTCAACATCTACGAAAATTTCAAGAGCGTATCCGACGAGGAAAAGGACATGAGTCTCGCCCAGTCTGCACAGATCAAGGCTGATGTGGACGCAGCCCGGGAAGCGGCTCTTGATTCGGGCGAAAACCCGAATTCCAACATCATCGCCTTCCCCGGTACAGCACCGGCCCGCGATAAGGCAACTGCAACAGGATTCGCCAAGAACAAGTCTACCTGGGGCAAGGCTCTGTCTGGTGCCGAAAAGCAGTCTAACTGGGGCGCCAAGGAACTGGATATCGTCATCCAGACTGAGGACTACCTTGTGGTAAACAAGCCCTCGGGACTTGCAAGCCAACCTGGCAGCGGAACCAAGCCCGGCGAAAGCCTGGTGGAATATTTATGGGAATGGGGCCGTCAGGAACAGCTGGATTTCAAGCCTACCATCGCCCATCGCCTGGACCAGGAAACATCCGGAATGCTGCTAGTGGCACTTCACGGAGACACTCTTCGCGACCTTACCCGCATGATTCGCGAGCATGAAGTAGACAAGTACTACTACGCCCTGGTGAAGGGAAATCTTGCACAGGACCGCGGCACCATCAGCGAAAAGCTGACCCGCACCGATGCAGCCAAGGGAAGCAAGATGAAGGTGGGCGTTGATGACAAGGACGCCAAGGAGGCCATCACCCACTACCGAGTAAAGCAGCACTACATCGGCTACGACCTGGTGAAAATCAAGCTGGAAACTGGTCGCATGCATCAGATCCGCGCCCACTTCGCAAGCATCGGCCACCCCCTGCTGGGAGATTCCCGCTACGGCGATTTTGCGTTAAATCGCGAAGTCAAGAAGGAGCTGGGATTGCACCGCCTTTTCCTCCATAGCTGTCGCCTGGAATTTGACTGGCAGGGCGAAAAGAAAGTTCTGGATTGTCCCCTGCCCAAGGAACTGCAGGCAGTCATCGATCAGCTGAAACGTAAGCCCTACGAGCGCAAGGAAAACAATTTCCGCCGCCGTCGCTAAACTAAGTTCCAACCTTTTTGAGCAACAGCCCGCACAATATGACCGAAGTGAAAAACATCGAAGTCGTAGCAGGAATCATCCGCCGCAAGTCAGAAGACGGTACTCCGCTCTTTCTGGCGACCCAGCGTGGCTACGGCGATTACAAGGGTATGTGGGAATTTCCCGGTGGTAAAATGGAACCCGGGGAGACTCGCGAACAGGCCCTTGCCCGCGAATTGTCCGAGGAGTTGGCGATCCAGGTTTCTGTCGGAAACTTTGTCTGTACCGTGGAGCAGGACTACCCCGGCCGCCATGTCACCATGCACTGCTTTTTCTGCGAAATTATTTCAGGCAGGTTAACCCTGCTGGAACACGAATCCGCCCGCTGGCTTACTGCTTCTGAATTGCACGACCTTGACTGGCTCCCGGCAGATGTCTCCGTAGTGGAGCACATAGAAAGGCTCTAGCAAGCTAGGGGCGTTTCTCTCGCCATACACAAAAGATTCTATATTTTTTTCAAATGAAGTTACCTATCGTATGTATTATCGGACGTCCTAACGTAGGAAAGTCCTCCCTGTTCAACCGCATTCTGGGCCGTCGTGCCGCCGTGGTCAGTGACCGCGATGGTGTCACCCGCGACCGTCATTACCAGACTGCGAGTTTCAAGGGTCATGAGTTTACCGTCGTGGATACCGGCGGATTTTTGCCGGACGATTCCATCGACGTTCTCGCCGACAGCGTCCGTACCCAGATTTTCAACGCCGTGCAGGAATCCGACCTGGTCCTCTTCATGGTAGATGTCCGCGTGGGCATTACCAAGCTGGACCAGCAGTTCGCACGCCTTGTCCGCAAGCTGGACAAGAAGGTAATCCTTGTTGCAAACAAGAGCGAAAACGGCCAGGACCGTCAGGAGAGCTACGAATTTCTGAAACTTGGTTTTGGGCAGCCCCGCACCATCAGTGCACTTACAGGCTACGCCTGCCTCTCTCTTCTGGAAGAAGTTATTACGGTTCTTCCCACTCCCGTTCGCGGAGAACGCAAGGAAGATCGTCCCATCCGCTTTGCTATTCTCGGTCGCCCCAATGCTGGCAAGAGCACCTTGCTGAACCGCCTGCTGAACGAAGACCGTGCCGTGGTCAGCGACATCCCGGGCACCACCCGCGATTCCATCGACTGTGACTTTATCGTAGATGGCAAGAAGTTCGTGGTGACCGATACCGCAGGCCTCCGCAAAAAGGCTAAGGTCGAAGACGAAGTGGAAATCTTCAGCAACATGCGCACCCTGGAAAGCATCCGCCGTTCCGACGTTTCCGTTTTGATGGTTGACTGCACCCGCGGTCTTGAAGTCCAGGACTTCCGCATCATCACCGATATTCGCAAGGCGGGCAAGGGTCTGGTGTTGGTGCTGAACAAGTGGGACATCCTCCCCAACAAGAACGACAAGTCTTTCGACCACATGGTGAAAGAAATGCTGGAACGCGAGCCTATGCTGGAATACGTTCCCATTCTCTCCATCAGTGCCAAGGAAGGTCAGCGTGTGGGTCGTGTAGTCCAGGCCATCCAGACCGTCTATGCCAACTGTCGCCGCGTTCTCGGTCGCGACAATGTGGCTCAGGCTTTCGCTAGGTTCATCGAAGAAAATCCGGTACCTAGCCAGAACGCCCGCGTAGTTCAGCTGACCCGCGCCTGCCAGATTATGGTGGAACCGCCTGTAATCGCCATCGAGACCCGCACTCCGGATCTGGTGGCAGAATCCTACAAGCGCTACCTCATGAAAAAATTCTACGAAGAGTTCCAGCTGCAGGGCGCTCCCCTCCGTTTGAACTTCGATATGAAACTCACTCTCAGAAAGGATGAAGAACTTGAACAGTTTACTGAGTCTTCCAATAGCGTACGTGTTGGGGGCGATCCCCAGCGCAATCTGGATCGCAAAACTCGCGAAAGGAAAAAACTTTGATATCCGTGACTACGGGTCCAAGAACGCAGGCCTAACCAACACCTTCCGTGTGCTGGGCTGGAAGCCAGCGCTTCCTGTGGTGTTCATGGATTTGCTGAAGGGTTTCTTTGGACCTTTCATCGCCTACAAGATGTGTGTCGCCGACATCGCAAATGGAGGTGCAAACTATTTGAGTTGGCTGCCACTAGTTGCAGGTCTCTTGGTGATTCTCGGTCATAGCTTTACCTGTTTCGCCGGCTTCCGTGGCGGCAAAGGCGTGCTGGCCGCTCTGGGCGTATTCCTTTGCCTAAGCCCCGTGACTGCGCTTACGGCCTTCGGCGTATGGATTATTCTCACAGTCGCCACCAAGTACGTTTCCGTTGGAAGTATCGGCGCCTGCATCACCTTGATAGCCCTTTCTGTCATGAGATACTTCGAGGCACCTTTCCCCTGCCACGATGACTTTACACTTCCGGGCATGCCGGCAGAACACGCCCTTCCACTCTCCATTACCACCATTGTAATCGCCCTGTTCATCATTATCAAGCATAAGAGCAACATCAAGCGTCTGATGAACGGAACCGAGAATGGGTTCGGCAGCAAGCGAAAGAAGTGAAGCATGAAGAGTGAAGAATGAAAAATGAAGTATGAAAAATGAGGTAAAGGCGCCTTTGGCGTATCATTAAACAAGTAGCAAAGCCTTGTTGAAAATCATTTTTAATTTTTCATCTTTCACCTTTCATTTTTGTAAGTTTAAAAAAGAGGTTTCATTATGAAGGTTACAGTTTTAGGTACCGGCGGCTGGGGTCTTACCCTAGGCCAGGTGATTTACGAAAATAAGAACGACATTACTTTTTGGACAAACTCCCAGGCTGAAGTGGACTTGCTCTCCACGGAACACCAGTACAAGGACAAGCTCCCTGGCGTGATCTTCCCCGCTGACTTCAAGTACACCACCGACATGAACGCAGCCCTTGATGGCGCAGAAATGGTCATGATCGTGGTGCCCTCCCAGTTCATGGGCGGCGTCGCCGAAAACCTGGGCAAGTGGACTCCCGAAAAGGGCAAGGAACCGGTTGTGGTCTGCGCAACCAAGGGCATTCTTGAAGGCACCAACCAGCTCATGAGCGAAGTCCTTCTGGAAAAGGTGCCTTGGCTTACCGACGACAAGATGGTTGCCTTTAGCGGTCCGTCTCATGCCGAAG
>JAKSIH010000006.1 GCA_024398935.1 Fibrobacter sp.
CAGCAGCACCGGCGATCACACCAGTACCCGGAGCAGCCGGCATCAGGAGGATGCGGGTTGCACCGCTCTTGACTTCGATGTCATGAGGAATGGTGCCGTCCAGGAGCTGGACTTCAACGATGTTGCGGTGAGCAGCTTCGGTACCCTTACGGATAGCTTCGGAAACTTCCTTAGCCTTACCGAGGCCTACGCCGACCTTACCATTCTTGTTGCCGATGACAACGAGAGCGGAGAAGGACATGCGACGACCACCCTTAACAGTCTTAGCGCAACGGTTGATGTGTACAACCTTGTCTTCAAATTCAGAAACTTGAGCTTCGCGTTCCAAAGTGTACCTCTCAATTAGAACTTCAAGCCGCCTTCACGAGCACCTTCTGCAAGGGCCTGAACGCGACCATGATAGATGTAACCGCCGCGGTCAAAAACCACGGATTCAATGCCCTTGGACTTAGCGACTTCAGCAATCAAGAGACCGAGCTGCTTGCTCTGTTCAGTCTTAGTCATTTCGCCATACTTGCCCTGGAAATCCTTGGAAGTAGTGGTGAGCTGAGCGATAGACTTGTTGTTTGCGTCATCGATAATCTGGGCGACCATGTGGGACAAGGAACGGCGAACAGCCAAACGAGGGCATTCTGCAGTTCCGACAACAGACTTACGTACGCGTTCGTGGCGTGCGATTCTGGACTGGATTCTTTTCTTAGCAATTGCAGTCATAGTTTACCCTTATTTACCTGTCTTCTTACCCTGCTTGCGACGGACAATTTCGCCAGCGTACTTAATGCCCTTACCCTTATACGGTTCAGGACGACGGTACTTGCGAATTTCTGCTGCAGCCTGGCCGACCTTCTGCTTGTCGATACCCTTGATGGAAATCTTCAGGGGATCGAGAGCCTTCAGTTCAACGCCTTCCGGTGCCTGGTAGATAACCGGGTGAGAGAAACCGAGAACGAGGTTCAGGTCCTTACCCTTCTGTTCTACACGGTAGCCAACGCCAACGATTTCGAGAACTTTTTCGAAACCCTTGGTCACGCCTTCGACCATATTGGCAACGAGAGCGCGGGTGGTGCCGTGAATAGCACGGGAGAACTTCTGATCGTCAGGACGAGTGAAGGACAGCTGGTTGTTTTCGAACTTGATAGAAATCAGTTCGTGAACGTCAGCTTCGAGCTTGCCGAGGGGACCTTCAACCTTAATGTTCTGACCATTGATGGCAACCTTAACGTTTGCCGGAACATTGATAATAGCTTTACCGATACGGGACATCTTTACCAAACCTTTGCGATGACTTCGCCGCCCACATTTTCCTTGCGAGCTTCGTGGTCAGTCATGACGCCTTTAGAGGTGGAGATGATAGCATAACCGAGGCCATTGCGAACGCGCGGGAGCTTAGCTGCGTCAACATAGTGACGAAGACCCGGCGTAGAAACGCGCTGGATGCCCTGGATAGCGGATTCGCCATTGGTGTAGCGGAGGAGGACCTTGAGCATGCCCTGCTTGCCGTCTTCAACTACGACGAACTTCTTAATGAAACCTTTTTCCTGCAACACGCGAGCGATTTCACGCTTCAGGTTGCTGGCAGGAATGTCCACCACGGGGAGCTTTGCCGTAGAGGCATTGCGGATACGGGTGAGCATATCGGCGATAGGATCTGTCATTGCCATGAGTATACTCTCCTTACCAAGATGACTTAGTGATACCGGGGATTTCGCCGGCGAGTGCCATTTCGCGGAAGCAAATACGGCAAAGGCCAAAGCGGCGCATAAAGGCGTGCGGCCTACCGCAACGCTTGCAACGGTTGTACCCACGAACGGTATACTTCGGAGTACGCTTGCATTTTTCAATCATTCTTTTGCTTGCCATGGTATTACCTTACTTACGGAAGGGGAGTCCAAGTTCTTCAAGCAGGGCACGGCCTTCGTCGTCAGTCTTTGCAGAGGTGACAAAGGAGATGTCCATACCGAAAGTGCGAGAGATCTTGTCGATGTCGATTTCGACGAAGATGGTCTGTTCCTTAATGCCGAGGGTAAAGTTACCCATGCCATCGAAGCCACGACGTGCGAGACCACGGAAGTCACGAACACGAGGAAGGTCGATGTTGATAAAGCGGAAGAGGAAGTCCCACATGTTATCACCATGGAGAGTTACCTTAGCGCCGATACCGATACCTTCACGGAGGTGGAAGTTAGCGATAGCCTTCTTAGCATTAGTAACGATAGCCTTCTGACCGGAGATAGCAGTCAGGGTATCAACGGCTTCGTCAAGAATCTTGCGGTTCTGGGAAGCAGCGCCTACACCCATATTGATCACGATCTTCTGGAGGCGGGGAATTTCCATCACGTTCTTGTAAGCAAACTTCTGCTGCAAGGCCGGGACGACTTTTTCGAGATAAAATTGCTTCATCTGGTTCATAGTTATACCGCCTTACCGGTTTTAACACTCACGCGGACAGCCTTCTTACCAGCTTCACGAACAATGCGAGTGCGAACAGGAGTATTGCCTTCGAGAAGCATCACGTTAGAAATGTCGATAGGCATTTCCTTTTCAATGATGCCACCAGTCTGATTGGTCTGGCTCGGCTTTTCATGACGCTTGCAGACGTTAACGCCGCTAACGGTCACCTTGCCGCCCTTGACACTGATCACGGTGCCGGTCTTGCCCTTGTTGGCACCGGAAATCACCTTGACGTTATCATTCTTCTTGATGTTAGCCATTAGAGAACCTCAGGTGCGAGGGAGATGATCTTCATGTACTTCTTGTCGCGGAGCTCACGAGCCACCGGTCCAAAAATACGGGTTCCACGCGGTTCACCTTCCTTGTTGATGAGAACCACTGCATTGTCGGAGAAACGGATCAGCGTTCCATCCGGACGTGCGATTTCCTTACGGGTGCGGACGACTACTGCGTCGGCCACGGAACCCTTCTTCACCTTGCTCTGGGGGATAGCGTCTTTAACGGCTACCTTGATGACATCACCGATGCTAGCATAGCGACGGTTTGTGCCACCCAAAACACGGATGCAGGCGACTTCCTTGGCACCACTGTTATCGGCCACGACGAGTCTGGTTTCTTCTTGAATCATATTCGCCTTACTCCAAAAAGATTATTTCTTCTTTTCCACAATGCGAACCAAGCGCCAGCGCTTAGTTGCAGAGAGGGGACGAGTTTCCATGATTTCTACCAAGTCACCTTCCTGGGCTTCATTGTTTTCATCATGAGCCTTGAGCTTCTTAGTAGTAGTCATGATCTTGTTATACATCGGGTGACGCTTGCGGTTTTCAACCACAACCGTGATGGTCTTATCCATCTTGTCGGAAGAGACAACGCCCTGCTTAACCTTACGAAGGTTTCTATCCATTTCCTGCTCCTGCCTGGCTTAAGCCTTGGCCTTTTCGGTGAGGATGGTCTTGACTCGAGCGATATCCTTGCGGGTAAGCTGAATCAAAGAGGGTTTTTCCAAGTTACCGAGCTTAGCAGCCATGCGGTAATTGAACAGATCGAGATTCAACTGGGCCAGCTTTTCCTTGAGCTGGTCAACGCCCAGTTCCTTTAATTCACGTGCCTTCATTAGATCTCCGATTCTTCGATGATTTTGCACTTAAGGGGGAGCTTCTGAGCTGCCACGTGGAGAGCTTCCAGTGCCAGTTCGCGTTCAACACCGCCCATTTCGAAAATGATGCGACCCGGGAGAATCACGGCTGCCCAGAATTCAACAGCACCCTTACCCTTACCCATACGAGCTTCTGCAGGATGGCGGGTTACCGGCTTGTCAGGGAAGACGCGAATCCAAACGCGGCCACCGCGCTTGATCTTACGAGTCATGGCGATACGAGCAGCTTCAATCTGACGAGCAGTGAGCCAGCACTTTTCGAGAGCCTGAATGCCGAATTCGCCGAAGGCGATGGAGTTGCCGCGAGAGGCGACGCCCTTCATGCGGCCTTTCATCTGCTTACGATGTAATGTTCTTTTAGGACTCAGCATATATTACTTCTCTCTCTTGTTATCGGACATGACGTCCTTACCAATCTTTTCACCGTGCATGATCCACACCTTGATACCGATAGCACCGTAAACGGTCTTAGCGATAGCAGTGGCGTAGTCGATGTCAGCGCGAAGGGTGTGCAGGGGCACGCGACCTTCAGCGTACTTTTCAACGCGGGCAATTTCAGCACCACCGAGGCGGCCGCCGCACTGAATCTTGATACCTTCCACACCAGCGCGCATAGCGTTCTGGATGGCGCGCTTCATTGCGCGACGGAAGGAAATACGCTTTTCCAGCTGGCGAGCGATGTTTTCGGCAACGAGCTTAGCATCGGCATCGGGACGCTTGATTTCCTGGACGTTAATATAGATTTCTTTACCGGTGAGGTACTGGAGTTCGCTCTTCAGCTTGTCCAATTCTTCGCCCTTTTTGCCGATTACGAGACCGGGACGGGCGGTAAAGAGGTTAACGTTCACCTTCTTGACGGTACGTTCGATACCAACCTTGGAAAGGAAGGCGTGTTCGAAACGCTTCATGACATAGCGACGAATCGTGATGTCTTCGTAGAGAAGATCGGCAAACTTGTCTTCGGCATACCACTTGGATTCCCAGCCGCGGATGACGCCAAGACGAAGACCATTCGGATGAGTTTTCTGACCCATTTTAATTACTCCTTGTTGGCCACAACGACTGTGATGTGAGAGAGCGGCTTTTCGATACGGAAAGCACGACCCTGAGAACGCGGATGGATGCGCTTCATGATGGTAGCACCGTCAGCAGTAATGGTCTTGATGACCAGTTCTTCTGCGGCGACCGGAGCGGCAGACTTCTGCTTGAAGTTAGCAACAGCGGACTTCAAAGCATTTTCTACCAGGGGAGCGCCCTTGGTCTGCGTGTGGAGGATGGAAAGCATTGCGAATGCTTCTGCAACGGACTTGCCGCGAACCAGGTCGACAACGCGACGCAGCTTGCGAACACCGTAGCGAACGTTTTTCACTTTAGCGACAGCTTGCATTATTTCTTGCCTCCAGCAGCTTCAGTCTTACGGTGGCCCTTGAAAGTACGGGTCAGGGAGAATTCACCGAGCTTATGACCGACCATGTTTTCGGTTACATAAACGGGGATGAACTGCTTGCCGTTATAGACGGAGAAAGTGAGACCGACCATATCGGGAATGATAGTGGAACGGCGGGACCAGGTCTTGATGGCCTGCTTCTTGTCGGAACCAGCCATTGCCTGGGCTTTGCTGAGAACGTGGGAATCCACGAACGCACCTTTCTTAAGGGATCTGGACATGAATTAGGCCCTCTTCTGACGACGACGTACGATGAAACGATCGGTACGCTTATTGTTACGAGTTTTTGCACCCTTAGAGTTCTTACCCCAAGGAGAGCAGGGATGACGACCACCAGAGGTACGACCTTCACCACCACCAAGGGGGTGATCGACCGGGTTCATAACGACACCACGGACGGCGGGGCGCTTACCAAGCCAGCGAGAGCGGCCAGCAGAACCCGAGGATTCATTCATGTGATCGATATTGGAAACCTGACCAACGGTAGCGAGGCAGTCTTCCGAGATGTAGCGAACTTCGCCACTCGGGAGACGAACCTGGCAGAGCTTGCCGTCCTTAGCAACCAGTTCTGCACCGGCACCAGCGGAACGAGCAATCTGGGCACCCTTGCCCGGCTTCATTTCGATGTTGTGGATAATGGTGTTCAGCGGAATATCGCGGAGCGGAAGAGCGTTACCCACGCGGAATGCAGCACCTTCGCCAGCATTCAGCACATCGCCAACCTTGATTTCGGCCGGAGCGATGATGTAAGCGCGCTTACCGTTTTCGTACTTGACGAGAGCGATACGTGCGGAACGGTTCGGATCGTATTCAATGGTTTCAACAGTGCAGGAAACGACATCCTTACGCTTGAAGTCGATGATACGATACAGTTTCTTGTGACCACCACCGCGACGGCGGGAAGTGATTTCACCGGCGTTGTTACGGCCAGAGCTACGCTTGATACCTTCGGTAAGCGGCTTGTACGGCTTGTCAGCAGTGATTTCCTTACGGTCACCAATCTGCTTGTAACGAAGCGTCGGGGTAAGCGGGCGATAAGACTTCAAACCCATGATTATACTCCTTCGAACTCAGCGATGGACTGACCGGCCTTCAAAGTAATGTAGGCCTTCTTCCAGTTGGACTTCTTGCCAGCAACCATGCCCATACGGACACGCTTCATCTTACCACGGTTGATCAAGGTATTGACGGATTCAACAGAAACGTTGAAACGCTTTTCAATAGCTTCCTTGATTTCGGTCTTGGTGGCAGACTTGGCAACCTTGAACACGTACTTCTTTGCACCCTTGGAGGCAGCCATAACCTTGGCGGCATCTTCGGTGATGTGCGGAGCAACGAGAATTTCGTGAATTTCAGCCATTAGCGGCCTCCTTCAAGTTCTGCGAGAGCAGCCTGAGAGATGACGACGTTGTTTGCACGAACGATATCGTAGGTGTTGACGTCAGCAACGCGTGCGCAACGGCACCAAGGAATGTTGTTGGAGGACAGGTAGAGGTTCTGATCCTTTTCGCTCACGATGAAGAGAGCGTTGCGCTGTTCCAGACCGGACTTAGCGAGGACAGAAAGGAGATCCTTGGTCTTGGGGGCTGCGAAGCTGAGAGCTTCGAACACAACCACCTTACCTTCTGCAGCCTTAGAGGACAGAGCAGAGTGGAAAGCGATCTTCTTAACCTTCTTGTTCACCTTTTCAAAGTAGTCATGAGCCTTAGGACCATGAGCCTTAGCACCACGAACCCACACTGCAGAGGTGTTCTGACCGGAACGAGCGCGGCCGGTGCCCTTCTGCTTCCAAGGCTTCTGACCACCGCCGGAAACTTCGGACTTGGTCTTGGTCTTGGCGGTACCCTGACGGTTGTTGTTCAGGATAGCCTTGATGTGGAGATACATGCAGACCTTGTTGACTTCTGCGTCGAACAGAGCCGGGAGCTGAATATCATTCTTGAAATCGCCAGTAGCGGCGAAGAGCTTTGCATTAGCCATTAGTCTTTCCTCACCACGATAATGCTGTTCTTTGCACCGGGAACTGCGCCACGGACGAAGATCAGGTTGCGGTCGCCATCAACTTTAACGACCTGGAGGTGCTTAACGGTAACCTTCTTGTTACCGAACTGGCCAGCCATGCGCTTACCCGGGAAAACACGACCCGGATAGGAGTGAGCGGAAGTACCACCCGGTTCGCGCATATTGTGCGTACCATGGGAACGAGGACCGCTGTGGAAGTTGTGGCGCTTGATGGTACCAGAGAAGCCGTGACCCTTGGAGATACCGGAAACGTTGACGACCTTAACGTCAGCGAAATCAGCAGCACCAAATTCCTTGCCAACCGGCCAGGATTCGAGATCAGCGACATCAAATTCAGCGAGGTGTTCACGAACAGCAACGTCAGCCTTCTTAAAGTGGCCGATTTCTGCCTTGTTGGCACGCTGTTCCTTCTTGAGACCAAAGCCGATCTGGACAGCAGTATAGCCGTCCTTCTCTTCTGTCTTGTGGGAAACAACCACGCACGGACCGGCTTCGAGAACCGTTACAGGAACGCATTCGCCCTGTTCCGTGAATACTTGGGTCATTCCCAATTTCTTTGCGAGAATACCGTTCATTGTTATTAAACCTTAATTTCGACTTCAACGCCTGCGGGCAAGTCAAGTTTCATGAGGGAATCTACAGTCTGCGGAGTAGCATCAAGGATGTCGATAAGACGCTTGTGCGTACGGGATTCGAACTGTTCACGAGAAGTCTTGTCAATATGCGGAGAGCGGAGCACCGTATACTTCTGGATCTTCGTCGGGAGAGGGATGGGGCCAGCAATGCGGGCACCAGTGTTCTTAGCTGTATTCACGATGTCTTGAGCAGAGCGGTCGATCATGCGATGATCGAAGCTCTTCAAGCGAATACGAATGCGTTCACCAGCCATTGTAAATTCCTTACTTGATGATTTCGGTTACAGAACCAGCACCAACGGTACGGCCACCTTCGCGGATTGCGAAGCGGAGCTGCTTTTCCATTGCGATCGGGGCAATGAGAGTGGTGTGGATGGTCACGGTGTCACCCGGGGTCACCATTTCGACACCTTCCGGAAGCTGGATGGTACCAGTAACGTCGGTGGTGCGGAAGTAGAACTGGGGACGATAGCCGTTCATGAACGGAGTATGGCGGCCACCTTCGTCCTTGGTCAGAACGTAGATTTCAGCCTTGAATTCGGTGTGCGGAGTCACGGACTTCGGAGCAGCCAGAACCTGGCCACGGCTGATGTCCTTCTTTTCTGCACCGCGGAGGAGGAGACCAACGTTGTCACCTGCCTGGGCGTCGTCGAGGAGCTTGCGGAACATTTCAACACCGGTAACCACGTATTCGGTGGTTTCGCCGAGGCCGACGCGTTCGACCTTGTCGTTCAGGTGAACGACGCCGCGTTCGATACGACCGGTAGCAACGGTGCCACGACCGGTGATGGTGAACACGTCTTCGATAGGCATCAGGAAGGGCTTTTCGGTTTCACGGGCAGGCAGCGGGATGTAGGTGTCGCATGCTTCCATGAGTTCCATGATCTTGTCCTGGTATTCTGCGTCGCCTTCGAGGGCCTTGAGTGCAGAGCCGCGGACGATCGGGGTGTCGTCGCCGTCAAATTCGTACTTGGAGAGCAGTTCGCGAACTTCCATTTCGACCAGGTCGAGGAGTTCGACATCGTCAACCATGTCAACCTTGTTCATGAAAACAACGATCTTGGGCACGCCGACCTGGTGTGCGAGCAGGATGTGTTCACGAGTCTGGGGCATGGGACCGTCGGTAGCAGCAACAACGAGGATTGCGCCGTCCATCTGGGCAGCACCAGTCACCATGTTCTTGACATAGTCAGCATGGCCCGGGCAGTCAACGTGAGCGTAGTGACGTGCAGCGGAGGTGTATTCGACGTGAGAAGTATTAATCGTGATACCACGTGCCTTTTCTTCGGGAGCGTTGTCGATTTCGTCGAAACGCTTTGCAGCAGCCAGGCCCTTAGCGGCGAGGGTGGTGCAGATTGCAGCGGTCAAAGTGGTCTTACCGTGGTCAACGTGGCCGATGGTGCCGATGTTGCAGTGCGGCTTACTTCTGTCAAAATGTTCTTTTGCCATTTTATTCCTCTTCTTCAGCAGAAGGTTTATCGCTTCGAAACCTAGGAACTACGCGGGTTTCACGCGGTTCCGTTTGATTTCGCAGAGCATAGGAAGCGGTACTCTACGAATTTTGCTGCTCAAATTTAGCAAATTCAAGAAATATTTCAAGGATTTTTCTTTGATTTTTCGCTAAAAACGCAATTTTTGGGGTTTTCAACACCCCGACAGGTCCCTCGGGGCGGTCTGGGATTTCACGGTCCGGCATTTTACAGAAAATGGCGAATTTCGCAAAATTTCAAGGGTTCAACATTTTTATATTCACAGCCGTCCCAACTTATCAACATTTTTTCAACTTGTACGAATTGCGCTGCACAAGATCGAAACAGTCTCTTTATTAAAATTGTAAAATATTTTTTACAATATAAAATTTTACATAAATTTACGTTTCATTCTATCCCCCACTCCGACTTAGAGTTAGCATCATTTTCATTAACGATACGAACATTCCCGATGTGCGACCATCCGGGAACACAATAGGAACAAAATCTATCAACATCAACATCTTTTTACTTTTAATTCCCATTCCCTGTAACTATCTTTAGACCCGGATGTGTTTATGGGCTTATGAGGACAACTATGAAATTTCCATTTTTTAAAGCTATTCTCGCAGCTAGTGCAATTTTTACCCTGGTAGGCTGTGGAGAAGACTCTCCCAGCAAGAGTAGCGACGAAAACCAGCCGTCCCAGGCAATCGTCGTGGAGCAGCCCTCCTGGATCTTTACCCAGAAGGGACAGCAATACGCCATCGGCGTAGACAATTCCGTTACAGATACAAATGGAGCCCCCGTAGGCACTTTCGACCCCGCTACCGGCAATATCGTGGCAGCGGATATGGCTGTCATCGCAAGCGGCATCGATTTGAACACCCTGACCGTGGTCCTGCCGCCGGTCATCAATTCTACCGCATGGATCCTCTCCGCCGACCAGCTCTACATCATCTACCCCGCCGTTTCCGGGGCAGTAGATGCCGCAGGTAACAGCGTGGGCACCGTGACCGACGCCGAAGGAAACCAGATCGGCACATTCGTCTATGACGCCACCCTTACGGGGAGCATCATCGGTATGGACGGCGTGACCCCCATAATCGGAGGCGTAAACGCCGCCGAGCTGAAGGTCCACGAATCAAATGTTATCGTAGAAACTCCGGTCCTGTCCAGCAGTTCTGTCAGCCAGCCGGTAAGCTCCGCAAATGTGCCCAAGAGTTCCAGCTCTGTCGTCGCGTCCTCCAGCAGCGTAGTCCAGTCTTCCAGCAGCCAGGCAAGCGGATTTACCATCAAGTATGTTTCCGGCGGTAAGTCCGGTTCCGGTTGGGCAACCCGTTATTGGGACTGCTGTAAACCCCACTGCGCATGGCCCGACAAGGGCGGCCTCAAGGCTCACGCCTGCGACGCACAGGGCAACAAGATTAACGACGACGGCGCATCCTCCATGTGCGACGGCGGCAACGCAGGAACCTGCGTAAGCCAGATTCCCCAGGTTTACAACGACACCATTGCGTTCGCCTTCGCAGCCGTTCCCGGCAGCGCAGGCGGAAAGTGCGGTAAGTGCTTCGACCTCGCCTTTACTGGTAAGGGCAAGTACGCAAGCGACAATAACCTGGCAAAGCTCAAGGGCAAGCACCTGATCGTGATCGCCTCCAACATCGGTTACGACGTGGCAGAAGGCCAGTTCGACGTGATGATTCCTGGTGGCGGTACCGGCATTTTCAACGGTTGCGCTTCCAAGATGGGCTGGGGTTCCCAGGGCGCCCAGTACGGCGGTCTCCTTTCCGAATGCGAAACCGAAAGCAACTACACCGCTTCCAAGTACAAGAGCTGCCTGACCAGCAAGTGCGAAAAGTCCTTCGCCAACGACCCGAAGGCCAAGGAAGGCTGCCTGTTCCTCGCCAACTGGATGAACGCCGCTGGCAACCCGCTTCACAACTACAAGGAAGTGGAATGCCCCAAGGAACTTCTCGATAAGTTCTAATAATGCCCCAGGAGGCTCCGCCCCCTGGACTCCTAGGCTCTCTCCGAGAGCGATTGCATTTAGGTCCCGCAAGTCATTGCGGGGCTTTTTTTTTCTTAGCCCCAGGAGGCTCCGCCCCCTGGACTCCTAGGCTCTCCCCGAGAGCGATTGCATTTAGGTCCCGCAAGTCATTGCGGGACTTTTTCTTGTTTTCGCCCCAAAGAACTCCCCCACCACCCCAGGATGTGTGATAAAAATCTCGTAAGTTGTTAGGTTACAAAATTTTACGTGCTTTTTTCCTTTTCAGAAGTTATTTTTGGGCGCGGATGGAATTGGAAGGGCTTTCTTCAGAAAGTCACTGTTTTTGGTTTTTTATAGAGGTTACCATGAAGCACCCCTTTACTAAGTCCGTTCTGCTCCTCAGCGCGGCCCTCGCCCTGGTCAATTGCGGCGATGAAGCCACTAGCATGATGCCCATGCCTGGGCTCGGCACAACAGAACCTAGCCCCAGCAGTCCTATCGTCTCCGGCACCTCCGCAGGCGACATCGTGGTAAGCGAACCCTGCTGGATTCTTAACGCAGACCAGGTCTATGTTATCACCACCAAGATGGAAGTGTTTACTGCAGCCGGCGTTAAGGTCGGTAGCTACGACCCGGCAACTTCCGTCATCGTCGATGCAGCAGGCGCAGTCTTTATGGATGGCGTGAACTATCTGGAACTGCCCATTGTCGATCCGGGTAGCTACGGCACTCCGAGCACAACCCCCTCCACCCCTATTGCTAGTTCCGCAAGTAACGGCGGTCAGACCAATATTCCCGTAAGTTCCGCAGGTAACGGTGGACAGGTTCAGCCCAACATTCCCGCGAGTTCTTCTAGCATCGGTGGACAGACTCAGCCCACTACTCCTAAAAGCTCTAGCTCTGTAGGAAACAGCCAGCCCCAGCAGGGCGCCGACGGCACCTGCTTCGACAAGGCTTCCAACAAGTATGTAAAGCCCTACGACAACCTGGTGGGCAAGAACGGTGAAGCTTACGCCTATGCCCAGGATTGCTCTCTCAACTGCTATTACGACCCGGCAAACAAGAACTGCGCCTCTATTGGCACCAGCACCGGTTCCAACAACAACCAGCAGCAACAGCAGCAGCCTCAGTCCTCCTCCAGCCAGCCCAAGTCTTCCAGCTCCGTCGCACGTTCTTCCAGCTCTGTAGTTCGCTCCTCTAGCAGCCAGGGCACCAACGGTGGTACAACTACCGGCGGCACCGTCAGCAGTAATTACACCATCAAGTACGTTTCTGGCGGTAAGTCCGGTTCCGGCTGGGCAACCCGTTACTGGGACTGCTGTAAGCCCCACTGCGCATGGCCCGGCAAGGGCGGCCTCAAGGCACACGCCTGTGATGCCCAGGGCAACAGAATCAGCGACGATGGCGCAAAGTCCATGTGCGACGGCGGTAACGCAGGCATTTGCCGCGGTCAGTTCCCCATCGTTGTCAACGACAATCTGGCATTTGCATTTGCAGCCGTTCCCGGCAGCGCAGGCGCCCAGTGCGGTAAGTGCTACGATCTCGCCTTTACCGGTAAGGGCAAGTACGCTACCGACAACCACAAGGCCCTGGCAGGTAAGCACCTGATCGTGATCGCATCCAACATCGGCTACGATGTGGCTGACGGTCAGTTCGACATCATGATTCCGGGCGGTGGCGTCGGTATCTTTGACGGTTGCTCCGCCAAGATGGGCTGGGGTTCCCAGGGTGCACGCTACGGTGGACTTCTCACCGAATGCGAAGAATCCTCCGGTTACAAGGCTTCCACCTACAAGAGCTGCCTGACCAACAAGTGCAACACATCCTTTGCAAACGACCCCGAAGCAAAGCAAGGTTGCCTCTTCCTCGCCAACTGGATGAACGCTTCCGGCAACCCGCTTCACGAATATAAGGAAGTGGAATGCCCCAAGGAACTCCTGGACCGCTTCTAATATAGCCCCAGGAGGCTTCGCCCCCTGGACTCCTGAGCTCCCTTCGGGAGCGGTGGATTTTAAAGTCCTGCAGGTTTTTCTGCGGGGCTTTTTTTTGCGGGATAGGCGAATTTACCTATAAATCCCCAAAAATTGAATGATTTATGGGTAATTTTTTGAGAAAATAAGATTGCAATGCTAAAAGTCGCCTAACATACTACCTATAAAAAGGTAAAAATGGTGCTTTTATGGGTAAAAGGGATTCGGCTTAACCAAATTTTCGGCAATTCCTCTACAAGTTTACCTATAAAAAGCCTGTGCAGCCGATGTTTATGGGTAAAATCCTTGCCCCTTGGCCGGGAGGAGTGCTACTTATTGAAAAGGCTGTCCAGAAACCGGATTGTTGCCCGATAGGCATGCTCGCGGACAGGTTTTCTGGAAAGGTATAGATCGTGGAGGCCGCCTTCGATGGTTTCCATCTTCACGTTCTTGCCAAGCCACTTGCCGTAGCGGCGGATATCCCTGACATCCAGCACGCCATCGCAGCGGGAATAGGCTTCGACCCACTTGTCCGTGCCCGCGGGTACGCTGCAATCGCTGTGAAGCACCAGGATGGGCGGTGTCAGTTTCAGTCCACGCTGTACCAGGGCATGCCCCGCATGGATGGCAGCAGACCAGCCGAAATCCACGGGAAGGCTGGTAAATGTCTTGAGGTCCTGATTGAATTCCCACTCGCCGCGGTGGGTTTTCAGCAGGCTTTCGCTATAGCTGCTATTTTCGGCGCGATCAATCCTGATATCCGGCTTTACCGTCCCTACAAGCGCAATGAGGGGAACAAGCGCCTCCACCAGGGGAGACATGTTCATGTCCAGAAAGGGGCTGTTCAGCACGATGGCGTCCAATGCGCTGGCGTTATCCCGGTAGGCGCCGTAGACGGTTGCAATAAGCCCCCCTGTACTGTGGCCTAGCATCACCAGCGGCGTGTTCTCCAAAGTGCGGATTTTCTGGAGGGCGGAATCCAGTTCCGGGAAGTAGCTGGTCAGGGAGCGCAACTCGCCAAGGACTTCCCCCTTGCGGTAGGAACGGCCGTAATTATGCAGGTCGATGGCATAGAAGGCGTATCCTGCGGCATCCAGCGTCTGGGCCAGTTCCCACTGGAAGAAGTAATCATTAAAACCGTGAATGTAGAGGATGGACGCCTTCGGCTTTTCCCGATGGCTCCAGGGGTAGCGAACGAGAGTCGCATGATACCTGCCACCCTCCCCCGCATCGTAGTAATGGACCTGGAAAGGCTTACCCAATTCCGGATCGTCCACAAAGGATATGCCAGGTGCACCTGCGTGAAGGACACCCCACAGGGCCAATGCTAGAAGACTGATAATCCGGAATTTCATAACCGCACCTAATATAGGTTATTTCACACCGCGTTGCGAAGGGCAAAATTATACCAGCGCATCAAATAGACGCGTAATTCCACCGGCATAAAAAATTCAAAAAGACAACTATTGTTGGCTCTATTTTCTGTAGCCCCTTTGTATTGTTCATTATAGTGTTCTCGGCAAATGTACATCAGGAAGCGCTCAAGCGTCTCATGAAGAGACTTCGAGCTGAAAAGACACAGAGCAAGCTGTCTTTTCTCAGCGATGTGTCCCGGGAATACCTGCGCTGTCTGGAAAAAGGCACCAAGAAACCCTCCTTCATGAACATCATCAACATTATCGAGGCTTCCGGCCTGGACCTGAAGGAAACCCTCTGTGATTTCGTGGACATGCTGAATGAGGAAAACCAGAAAATCCAGAATTCCGCTGCCATGAAATACATCCTGGACGCAAAGAACATCGGCAAGAAGGCAAGCCGGAAAAGCGAAAGGAAATCCCCTTCCAAAAAAATCTGAAAAGAAAGGACGGTCCAGGTGAAACCTTGAACCGCCCTTGTTTTTTTAAGGAGATGAGATGAAAAATCAGTTCTCGCCGTGCCGCATTTCGGTCTGCTCACGGTCCATGGTGTAAGTCAGATATTCCCTGAAATCGCGATCGATAGAAACTCCGTCGAAATCCTCGATGTTGTCTTCCAGAATGGAGAACATGGAAGGATCGTCTACGAAACCACTGATGTCGAACTCTTCCATATTGATGGTCCGATCACCGGGTTTCTGGGCTACATATTCGATCTTGGATTTGGGAACCCAGCCGGTGCAATCTCCCTTTACCAGGGCGTCCGTTTCCGCTTCCTTGATCAGAGCCAATTCTGCGTTGAAACCCATGGTGCAGAGAATCTTGCTGCCACCCTTTTCTGCCATCAGGTCCAGGTCACCCCATTTGGACTTAACCATCCTGGATGCGAAGGACATGGATACCATAAGGGATAAAGCCAGAAGCAGAGTAAATTTTAAAGTCTTCATGATGAGCCTCCTTGAATGGGGCGGCAACCTCGTCGTCCTAAGAATCAATGTACAAAGCGGGTTGCGTGTAAACCAGTGTTTACATGGTTTGTGTTGGAATACGCAGATACTGGTTTTGGGATGAGTTTTTTTGTATAGGACAGAGCAGGATGTTCATTCTGAAAAATAGAGGCTGTCCGGGATGGAACGTCTATTTTCTTTTTATGCATTTAACTATATTTATGCATAAAAGAACTTCAATGGATTCTATCGCTGCGCTCCAGAATGACATTTTTAGGAATGTCCAGAATGAAGTGTCGCGATATCAATCGAGGAAATAAAATGGAATACAAAGTTAAAGACATTAACCTTGCCGCCTGGGGCCGCAAGGAACTGGACCTGGCCGAAACCGAAATGCCGGGCCTCATGGCTCTCCGCAAGGAATACGAAGGCAAGAAGCCTCTCGCTGGCGCCCGCATCATGGGTTCCTTGCACATGACCGTGCAGACCGCAATCCTTATCGAAACTCTCGTTGACCTGGGCGCAGACGTCCGCTGGGTCAGCTGCAACATTTTCAGCACCCAGGACCACGCCGCAGCTGCTGTCGTAGTCGGCAAGAAGGGCACTGTTGAAAATCCGCAGGGCGTTCCTGTTTTCGCCTGGAAGGGTGAATCTCTTGAAGAATACTGGGAAAACACTGCAAAGGCTCTCGTTTGGCCAGACGGCAAGACTGCAGACTTGATCGTTGACGACGGTGGCGACGCTACCATGCTCGTGACCTGCGGTGCAGAATTTGAAGAAGCAGGCAAGGTTCCTGAATTCAACCCGGAAACTGACTCCGAAGAATGGGGCGTTTTCCTTGCAACTTGCCGTAAGATTTTCGCTCGTGATCCGAAGCAGTGGACACGCGCTCGCGAAGCCCTGAAGGGTGTTTCCGAAGAAACCACTACCGGCGTACATCGCCTGTACCAGATGGCCAAGGAAGGCCGTCTGAAGTTCCCGGCAATCAACGTGAACGACTCCGTGACCAAGTCCAAGTTCGACAACCTCTACGGCTGCCGCCACTCACTCATCGACGGCATCAACCGCGCTACCGACGTGATGATGGCCGGTAAGATCGCTGTAGTCTGCGGCTACGGCGACGTGGGTAAGGGCTGCGCTCAGTCCCTGCGTGGCCAGGGCGCTCGCGTGATTGTTACTGAAGTGGACCCGATTTGCGCCCTGCAGGCTGTGATGGAAGGCTACGAAGTGAAGACTCTGGACGAAGTTGTTAGCTACGCCGACATCTTTGTTACCACCACCGGTAACATCGGTATCATCTCTGCCGCTCAGATGGGCAAGATGAAGCATCGCGCCATCGTGGGTAACATCGGCCACTTCGATAACGAAATCGACATGGCTGGCCTGAAGAAGATTCCGGGCATTGTCCGTAACGAAATCAAGCCCCAGTACGACGAATGGATCTTCCCCGATGGTCACAGCATTCTGGTTCTTGCTGAAGGCCGTCTCCTGAACCTGGGCTGCGCTACCGGCCACCCCAGCTTCGTGATGTCTGCAAGCTTCACCAACCAGACCATCGCCCAGATCGACCTGTGGCTCAACGCTACCGGCAAGCCGACCGTTGCTGGCCTCAAGTACGAAACCGGCGTTGTCTATACCTTGCCGAAGATTTTGGACGAAAAGGTTGCACGCCTCCACCTGGAAAAGCTGGGCGTTCACCTGACCACTTTGACCCAGGCTCAGGCTGATTACATCGGCGTGAAAGTTGAAGGTCCCTACAAGGTGGACTTCTACCGTTACTAACAGAAGGTCGGCCTACGGCCTATGAGGCATGAGGTCGCTCACGCCTTCGGCGATCGCTTTGAGGTGTGAGGTCTTCTAGAAAAAACGGCTGCGTTGGACGCAGTCGTTTTTTTTGATGTTTATTCTATTAGTTAATTCTCATGGGCATCATAAAGAATAAGGCATCGCTTGAGCCAACGGGTTCTACAACGCACACTGTTGTCGGCGAGGTGAATTTCATCCTCAACGAATCCGTCTTTACCTTGGAAATTACATTTGTCAAAAGGTTAACATCAAAACCTATATCAAATTGTTCTCCGCCATCCTTTGCTGCCTTGATAGCCACAGAATCGTCGTCAATTGCAACAGATAGCATTCCTTCCTTATAAGAGAGAATGGCTAATCCGAAAGACTCCTTAATTTTCGAGGCGAGCTTTTGACAGGAAGCTTGTAACTCACTACGATTCACATCAAGGGTGAATGCAAAATCCGCTGGAATTATGCCATCAACATTTGGGTAGGTGAGATCATTCAAATAAGCTCTATAGCTAAAGAGATCATTTTCAAAAGCAATGCGTTCCTTGGAAATTTTAATCTTGACTAATTCACCCGGCAAATGATTTCTGACGTAATTCAAGACACCAGGCAGCAAAACACTGCAGAAATCTTCTTTACAGGATGTCGCCTTAACGAAGGCTTTTCCACCTTGATGTCCATCGCAGCCAACAAAGCACAACTCGCCATCTGAAATTTTTAGATAAACACCATGCAAGCCATACCGATCATATTCTTCAGAAATTAAACCTATTACCGAATCAATCGCTTCTTTCAATTCCTTTACGGAAACTTCAACAGATATGAAAAATTCCTCGTTTAGATAGTCACAGCGCTCATTGAGCTTCCATGACATTATATTGCCTGCAAAATCGCATTTCTCAAACACATCGTTTATTTTCATCACGTTAGAAACATTCCAACGGGAAATATCGCCATTGAATTTGCTCCCCATGAACATCCCCTGCATATTCGTCACATTGGAAACGTCCCAGCTGGAGATATCACCATCGAACTTGCTAAAGGCGAACATGTCGCACATATTCGTTACATTGGAAACATCCCAGCGAGAGATATCTCCCTTGAACTTGCTAAGCTTGAACATGCAACTCATATCCGTCACATTGGAAACATCAATATGGTTCAGGTCACATTTCTTTCCATATTTCGCTATTTCCCTCTCGATGATTTCCTTCAAATCATCATGGTCCTTAGCCACGATTGTTTCCAAAGATTCTGCTTTTGGGGACTCTTTTTCTACATTGGCTTTCTTTATATTTTCTTCACTGTTCACCCTGCCACAACAATCGACAGAAACGAATTCGTAACCCTCGTAATTAGAGCCTTCAAAGGTTTTTGCAAAATCGAAGCACGAAAGGTCATGGACAAGATCACCGCATTCATCCACTAGATCAATGCCATCGACACACAGCCGGTATTCGCCATTTTCCACTTTATTGTATAGAGATTCGCCGTCATCTTCAGTAGGCCAAACTTCTACGGGGAAAGACTCTTCTTTTCCGGTATCCTTATTCCTAAGCCTTAAGACGACAGGCTTTTTGCCATCACCGATTAAAGATCCGTAACAGGAATCAATAGTAAATTTGGTACCATAGACATCGGAATAATAAAAGAAATCTACTACTCTAAATTTGCCGTCTTTAAAGTTCCCTTCCGCATAAAAATTGCCATTTTCCAGACGGTAATCTGTTAAGTTGATATCACAAGTCGCTTCCATCAGTTCCGGATTTACATCTCTACAGGCCGATTTCAGCCAGTCAAACGGCTCACTTTCTGCATCAAAGTCCACATCAGAACCATAGTCATTATCGTAATCCGTATGGATGACATTGTCTTCCAGAACCATCGAATCATTAAACCAGTCATATTCTTCTTGACAGTAGTCGAAAAGTTTTTGGGCCATGGCATTTGACGGTTTCCCAGTCTTGGTCATGATCTTGATTTCAAAGAAAACTGCAGAGCTCATATTGATTCCCTATTTTGTTAAACACTTTTTGTCTGGACTCAAAATTTTCGGATGAAACAGTTGTGACCATTGCGGTCCAGATATTTGCGGGCTATATCTGGAGTTATGTCCACAAGTTCACGCTTCATAAGATATATACCGAGAAACTTAAAGTTTACTCTAATATATATCGCGATTTATACTTTGGCAAGAAATTTTTCGAGCCCCCCTGGGCCCCTCGGTTACGCTACGCTTCACTCGGGGAACTTGGCAATGCGAAGGTTGGCGAGCCTATCGGTCGATGCCAGGCTGCTCGGGCTCAGCATCTTTCTGGAAACGAATCCCAATGAACTCATAATCATTAAGTTTGGTTCCCTCGAAGGTTTTCTTAGCGTCCATACGATCAATATTGTGGATTCTCTGTCCAGAAGAATCCAACAGGGGAATTTCGTTGTCACAAATTGCTAGACAAATACAACCCTTTCTAACAGAAGATTTAATATCATCCATAAAAGGAGCCTCTGTTTCATCATCTGAATAGGGCCGAATTTCTACAACCTCCTCACGAGATTCCTGTCCCATCTTAAAGCAAAGAGCAGTTGTGAAAGCTGGATCACTAGAGTCCTCGCCTAGCATCAATCCGTAACAGCCCTTATTCCTATAGTAAAACAAGGGGTAGTCATCTTCCCAAAAGTAATCAACTTGACCGGCAATAAAGTCATCCTTCACGACGAACTTTCCGTTCTCGACAGATGCGACAATGTAACGATGGTCAGAAGCGTAGCCTTCATAATACTCATATTGAGTACATACATTCATTTGTGCAGGGTGGAAGTGTTCAAACACTTTCTCCATCCAGGTTATAGGTTCCTCATCAAGGTATTGGTCCTCGCTCTGAAAATTAGAAGCTAGTCTAGAGTCCGATAGATAAATGGATTCATTCTTGGCGTGTTCACCAAACCAATTAAATTGTTCACAACACCAATCAAAAATCTTTTGGGCAAGCTCGCAATCATCATCCCCATTTTCCTTTTTAAAGGTAATATCAATGTTGATTATAAGGGTAGATTCGGTTTCTTCAAATTCGTCATTGAATTCTTCAGCCTCAGATTCTTCTTGGATTATTTTCTTTGCAGATTTTGCAGGGATTAATGGTTCCACTTTACCAAATTCATACTCAATACCTTCGAAAGTCCAATCCTCATAAATGGTTCCGGCGAAAGTCCTTTGCACGTCCATGGCCTCAAGCATGGAAACAGGACTGCCTTCGGAATCCAGCAAGGGTATAGCATGATAACCGCCGACTGCTAGGAAAAACTCATCATTGATAATGGCATCTTCCGTTTTTACACTGCCACATTCCATTTTTCGTGCTAAGGTATCCTCATCCATTTCTAATGTGGACAGGGGCCAGATTTCAACAACTTCATAGGCCGTCTGTTCATCCTTTTTTAGGCGAAGGGCTATGTTATGGGGATTTTCCTCTTCCCGAAAATTCTTTACTAATAAGAACGCCTCTTGTGCGTCAACCAACTGGTAATAATATTCACGTGTTTCACCGGAATCCGTTACACAATCGAACTTTCCGAAGCAGATGTCCATTAACCGGCGAAATCTATACGCCGCGGGTAGATCTGGATGGGCTTCTGCGGTAACAATGTAGGAACTGGCTTTATGAGGGTTGCATACGCCATTGTCATCAGTAACATGAACTAAATTACGAACACTTAGCTTGTCCGGCTTGAACTGCTTGTAAACATCTATGGTCCAATCGAAAATAATTGAGTCATCTTCAAAGGGGATGCTGAATTCAGAAGAAACAATCTTATTCCCCTCCAAAACGATCTTACCATCGTTGCAAGCTTCGGCAAACCACGAATATTGTTCCTTGCACCATTTGAACACCTGCTTGGCCATCCATGCATCCATGGACAATCCCATTTTTGAGCCTATTGAAACATTGAAGTCAATCCAAACTACACTCATAACCATTGTTTCCTTACACAAATCCGAGCCTTTTCCCGATTTGTCCCGTTTTAGTTTCGGCATTTCAATTTCGCCATCAGAAGTCCACTGAATGCCTAGAAATTCCATTTTTTCAAATTCTGTACCTTTGAAAGTCTTTTCAAGATCCATCTTTTCAAAACGATCAATGACACGACCCGCAGCATTGAGCAGGGGAATTTCCGAGTCGCAGATGGTAAGACAGAAATCGTTGTTAATTACAGCCGATTCAATTTCATCAGCAGCATTTAGCTTTCTGGGCCATAATTCGACAAGTTCCTTTATGATGCGATTGCCATCCTTAAAGCAAAGCTTCACCATGTCATCGGGTTTATTGCGGAAATTCGTTCCCAACATATATCCATGAAAATCATCCGCTTGATAAGAGAACTGGAAAAAGTCTTTGAATGAAGGATCCTCATATTCTCCATAACAAAAGTCTCCTTCTAATACAAGTTCTCCATCCTGTACACAAGCTGCAACGAGTCGGAAGCAGGCACTTCCCGGTGTATATTCACCGGCTGCGTTGGTGTAGTGATAGACATTTCGGACAATCATCTGTTCTGGATGAAACTCTTCATAGACTTCATTTAGCCAGCCAAGCGGTTTCATTTCTACAGAATAATCTTCAACGCAGAAATCATTGTCAGAGTATATTTTACCATCTTCTAGGCAAAGCTGTTCGTTTTCAACACCCTCGCCAAACCAGTCAAAATGTTCCTTGCACCAGTCAAATATTTTTTGGGCAAGTTTTTTGTCCATAGTCTTGTTAGACTTTTTAATTTCTATGCTAAAGTAGCCCCAAGTTGCGCTCATGTTTTAATCCTTTTTTCAAAATTCTTTGTGGTTACCCACATTTTTACTGTGCATCCACTTTCTACGACCGCAGAAAGGCGATGCTGACCATTTAAAAGATTCCCGTACCCAGAATTTTCTGATGGGACGGTTGTGACCATTGTGGTCCAGGTAGCTGCGAGCAATATCTGGAGCTATGTCCACAAGTTCACAATTCATAAGATATATACCGAGAAACTTAAAGTTTACTCTAATATATATCGCGATTTATACTTTGTCAATAAATTTTTTGAACCCCTCGGTTGCGCTACGCTTCACTCGGGGGACTTTTTTTGAGGGGATTCTATCGCTACGCTCCAGAATGACAGAGGGTCAGGAAGTTCCAGAATGACAGAGGGTCAGGAAGTTCCAGAATGACTGGGCTACAGATGACGATGCGAAAAAAATCGGGATGATGTTGGAGTACGGGGAACTTATTGTTCAGCGAACGCATCTTCGAAAGGAACTTCTTCGAAGCAGGCGGGGATTTGCGGGATGATGATGCGGGTGGGATCCTTAGTGAATTCTTCCTGATTGAAATAATATCCGAACTCTTTTCTTTTTTGATTTTCCTGCCCTTCATCTGATTTGTGAGACTCCAATAGATTCTTCACAAAGGGTAGCTGTGAAATACTATCCGGAAGAGGCCCCGAATTCTTCTCCACATAACGGTAGCAATGGTAGCTAGTAACGCCGCCTGTAGCCACATTCCTGGAGAATTCAATTTCATTGCAAGGTTTTTCGCTACGTTCCTTTTGCCACTCCTCTATTTTAATGCCCTTCAACACAACATTAGCCTGGGCATCCTGACCGTTTTCCTTACAGACCATGCGATGGTCCTGAGTAAAGAAAATCATTACTTTTTCTGTTCTGACAAATCCCTGAAGCACAAGGTCGTTGCCTATATAGCTACGAGACCTTGAAGGTAAATATGCATAATAAAGGGCAGCCTTTATTTCATCCAGGAATTTCTTGTAGGGTGCGTTTTTGGTTTTCAGCTTGACCTTTGTGACTTTGCCCTTTTTGTCAAAGGAAAGTTCCGCCTCTACAGACAAGTTAAAGCCATCCTTGTAATGCTTTTGGAGAACTTGCTGGAGGCGCCAGCCGCAACTGAATTCAATTGCCTTCGCCATGGCATCTCGATACTCAACAATTCCGTTATGGGATTCCTTTGCTTCCTTTAAATATTTTTTATCGGCAGTGAAATCCTTGACATAAAATTCCATTTTCGGAAGGGACTTGTTCTCGGCGAGCTCCGGGGAAACACCCTCTGTAGAAATGTTTTTCTTGCGCAGGTATTCCTGAACGGAAGCGGTATCCCGAAAGCCACCAAAACCATGGAGAGATGCCATGACGGGACCATAGAAAACTGTGTGTTCAATCAGCTCACCCTTACGGTAGAAATTCATGGAGAGACTTTTACGGAATTGTTCATCAAGAGTCATGCGTACATTGTACGGGTCGTCGGGATATTCCTGCTCGTATTCAAAGGTGGCGGCAAATTCCAGGAGATCGTTCTTGTCCTTGGTAGCATAGGCCACGCCATTCTGACCGACAATGTTCATGGAATCGACGATAGCAAGTACCTCCTGCAGGCGCATGGGCTTACCGGGAATGTATTCCAGATTCTTCGCAACCTTTTCTTGATTGCACCACCCGCACTGGGAAACAAGGGCGTAGCCCCTGGAAGCTTTTAACATCTCGTTTTTCTTGTCGTACTGCACGCCGATAAAGCCGGTGTAGAGTTTCAGGGGAACCGTTCTCCCCATGTAATGCCATTGGATATTGACGTCGGTAATTCCCTTGGGCACGGCATCGAATTCCATATTCTTGTCCCAGGATGTACGTTTTTCGAAGTTGTCTTCAAAGTCCGTGGTGTAAGGGAAAAACTTGGAAATCCATCCGTTGAATTTCGGCGAGCCGCAGCCCTTGGGATCGATTCGCTTGAAAATTTCTTTCCAGAAATCAAGGTTGATGTTGCCGCTTTGGACGTTGATGAATTCGTCCAGCACCGGGTTCAGTTCGTCGGCCCACCACTTTAAATCCAGGCGGGCGGCAAGCTGATTGTAGGCTTCCTTCAACTTGATCCAGTCTTCCTTGGTACCCTTGATCTTAATCTTGGGAATGCCACACATGGTATAGACATGGTAGGAATAATATTCTGAAGACACCGCAAGAACCATGGAACTGGATACGGTAAAATCCACATTGCTGGTAGTGGAGAATCGAGTCTTCAGAGGCGCACCCGTTTCGGCGGGAAGCTTTTCCTGCAGTCCATCGAATAGGCCGTTAATGACGGCGGTCCATTCCTTCGGGGAAGATTCAAAAGTCAGGTTGTCGTTCTGAATTTTCACCGTAGTGTCTGCACCAGGACCGACGAACTTGTCCTTTAAAGAATCCCGATTGACTTTCACGTGAATGCGGATTCCATCCAGAATCATGAGCCAGATGTCATCGGGAGAAATCTCCATGCCGTAATGGCTGGCATAGGCCATCGACACCAGACTGAGAAAGTCAGGCTCCTCGGAAAAACCTTCCACGAAAGGACTGGTGGAGTCGGAATAGACCTTCACTAGAACGTCGCCGGCATTTTTACCATTTTTCGTTTCCTCAGCAAAATACTCCAGGAAACCACCCTGAGAGACGGGAATCGTTTTCTCGTGGAATGCGGAGTCGCGAACATCCTTATTTTCGATAAGGACAAAACTTTCTTGAGAGAATACAGCGCTGGCAAAGAGCAGCAAGCATATAAAAAGACGCCTAACCATACCTTGAATATAGGATAATGGGAGTCTTGAAAGACGTAAAAAGATATTTATGCAGCTGAGGACGAGATTATGGATCTCGTTACTTCACACCGGCCTGTTCGACCAGTTCGATGGCAAGCTTCTTCATGTTGGTGAAATCCCACTTGCCGGATCCCAGCTTGGGAATGCTTTCCACGCGGAAGACGGAACCCGGAATCATAAGGGGCGGAATGCCGGACTTGCGGATCTTGCGGGAGAGATCTTCGGGATCGAAGTCGCCCACCACCAGAAGCACGATGCGTTCGCCCTTCACGGAATCGGGAACGGCAACCACCGCAAATTCCATACCTTCCAGAAGGCCGGTTTCTGCAAGACGGAGTTCCACCGCGGTCAAAGAAATCATTTCGCCGCCAAGCTTTGCAAAGCGACTGTAACGACCAAGGATTTGAACAAATCCGTCTGCTGTAATCGTACACTTGTCGCCGGTCTTGTACCAGCGGCGGCCATCCTTCTCGAATACAACCTGGGAAGTCTTCTCGGGATCCTTCAGGTAGCCGCGAAGAACCTGGGGACCGGTAACGGCCAGCATGCCTTCGCTGGAGGGAGCCAGGAACTCGTTTGTCTCGGGATCGATAATGGCGCCGTAGGAACCCGGAATGATCTGCCCGATGCTGGAGGTGTCGCTGCACTTGCACATGGTGAGGAAGTCGTCCAGAAGCACGTTAGGCGCGTTGAGGGTTGCCAGCGGAGATAGTTCCGTACAGCCATAGGCCTCGTAGATATCCTTACCGAACTTCAGCTTGAAGGCGTCGCGCATTTCGGGGCGGAGCTTTTCGGCACCGGCCACAATCATGCGGATGGAATCCAGGCACATGGGGTGAACCCAGCGGTTGATGGCGATGGCGCGCAGGAAGGTGGGCGTTCCCATCAGGATGGTGGTCTTGTACTGGGCGCAGACGCGGGCCAGAGTCTTGATGTCCGTCGGGTCGGGGCACAGCACCATGGGGACGCCATCCAGAAGCGCCATCATGAAGGTCATGGTAAAGCCGAAGGAATGGAACAGCGGCAAAAGCGCCGTCATCACGTCGCCACGGTGAAGCTTTACGATGTAGTCGCACTGCTGGGAATTGGATACGATGTTCTTGTGGGTCAGTTCCACACCCTTGGGCGTACCCTCGGAACCGGAACTGAACAGGATGATGGCATCGTCTTCCAGCCTGGCGGAAGTAAACCAGCAGAACTTTACCAGGGCGCGGGGCAGGACCTTGATGACGAAGTTGTCATACAGGCGAGAGACCATGCCAAGCTTGGATTCCTCCTCGTCCAGGTAGATCATCTTGCACACCTTTCCCACTTCTGCAAATGCGGCGTTCTTCCCGCAAAGCTTATCGAAGAAGGCGCGGGTCGTGACCACCGTGGAAATTTCCGCCTTGGCGATACAGCCCAGCACCGTATCTACGGGAGCGGTGTAGTTCAGGTTCACCGTAGTCTTGCCCGTGCCCAGGATAGACATGATACCCAGTGCCGCGTCACGGCTGGTAGGCAACATGAAGCCCACCCGCTTCTCGCCTCGGGATACGGCCTTGATACGGTCACCGAACTGGTGACAAAGGCGAATCATGGTGTAGCCGGAAACATGCCTGCCCGCAGGATCAATAAGAATCGGGCGGTTGCGACGCTTCATCATGGCCCTGAACCAGAGAGGAACGATGGTCTTGGAATGGTCCATGGCCAGATTCCACACATCGGTACTCAGCATCTGGATATGGTCACGGATCTGCTCTTCGGAAGTCTCGTGAGGAACAGGCTTTGAAAAGCCCACGCTTACGGTACGATTGAATGTCTGGGGACGGTTCACGCATTCGTTTGCATGGCTATAGCGGCTGCCCCAGAGACCCTGGATATAGAAAGGCACCACCTGGGCATCGGTATCAGCCACGGCGTCGTGATAGTTCAGGGAGAACTTGGAAATGAAGGGGGACTTGGAAACCTCGCCCTCGGGGAAGATGACCACCACTTCGCCATTCTTCAGAGCCTTGTTGATCTCTTCCATGGCGGGCTTCGGGTCACGACGATTGATGGGAATGAGGAACTTCCCGTGAAATAGCCAGCGCTGGTACCAGTCCGCAAAGGTATTGCGATTGCTGGCGATGCGCAGGGGACGGGGGCTAGCAATCTGGAGGACCGCCCAGTCGATATAGCTGAAGTGGGGACCGACCAAAAGCACCGGACCAGTCTCGGGAATATTCTGCACGCCCATCACGTTTACACGGTAGCGGAATACAAAGGCGAATGCAAAGCGGAGACCTGCACGGAGCAGGGCCATGGGCGTCTTACGCAAGGTAAGCCAGAAACAGATTGTCAAGATGGCGCCTACGATGGGGAACAGCTGGGGAAGATCCAGATCCGTGAAAGCCAACAGCAGACACTGGGCTCCCAGGAAAACGAACATGACGCTCATCTGGATCATGGAGGAAACGGAATGGATACGGCCAGACGTATTGGGCTTGGCATAATGCTGAATAATGGTTCTCAGCAGTACGAAAAGCGAACCTGCCACAAAGCCTAAAGCCGCATACAGGACGGAAACCACGATCTTGTTCTGGACAAAGGGTAGAACAAAGGAGATAATGGCGGCGGCCACTACGGCAAAGGGGATCATGCCCGTCTCGTAGAAATTGTGGGAGGCACGAGCCGCTGCAAAGGCGCCCACGATGTAGCCCACCGCGGTAAGGATCAGGGACCCCTGGAAAAGGCTAACCAAATGTTCGCCCGTAAGGTCCTGGGAAAGCATGAGGAACAGCTGGGAGATGGCCCAGAAGATGGACAGGCCCAGAATGGAAAGACGGATCAGGGGAATGGACCAGGTCGCGGAGAAAATGCGCTTCGGGGAGCGGAACCTGGACCTGGAATGATGGGCGCCTCCCCTGATGAAAAAGCAGGACACCGCAGACAGGACGCTCACCCCCAGGAAGAGATAGGGCAGGACGGAGAAGTTGAAAACTGTCCCCGGCAGGTTGATTTCCTGGACGAAGGCCGTCTCCGGACTCACTTCCGGCAGGGCACCCACCGTAAGGCAGGACACGCCGGCAATGCCCAGCACGGAAAAAACCATCTGCCAGGCGTTGGCGGCGGCAAGATTCTCCTCGCCAAAAATTTCCTTGATGACCGCCAGTTTCGCCGGCGTAAAGATTGCATAGAATATGCCAAAGAGAAGCACGAGACCGAAGGCCACCCAGCCAATGTCCAGGCCGAACAGCACCGCAATGGGAATGAGGGAAGCCGCCATGCCTACAGAAGACCAGGCCATGACACGCCCCTTGCGGAAGCGGCTGGTAAAGTAGCTGGAGGCAGGCATCATGAAGATGCAGGGGATGAAAATGGCGAACTGCAGCAGCATGCTGCGCCAGAAGAAACTAGGACCTACAAAGGAGAAAGACAACCAGCGCTGAAAAACGATAAAAAGCCCCATCTGCACGAAAGCGGTGCAAAAGGACGCCAAAAAAAACGGAACGGCCCCGGAATTCTTCCAAAGTCTCATAAAACCTCTAAATATGCGCCGAAAATATAGAAAAGGGGATTTTTCCCAAATCGCCATCCAAAAATTTAGGGACTAACTTCTACCCTATTTTAAAGCGCGGGAACACCCCGCCGGTAAAGGGCCGGAGGCCAAAAAAAACGGGTGTCTTTTTTTGTCAGGGCAAATAATGTAATTTATAGAGGTAAGCTATAGGCAATGACCATTATGGATGAACATATCCGGAAAAAACTGCAGGAAAGGCAATACACACAGGAAGAATGCTACAAGCGTCTCGGGCGTACCCGTGACGACATTGCAGGGGATATCCAGCCCGCCATCGCAGTGGAACTGGAATTCCTGCTGGATATGGACGCCAGGAATATCTGCGACTGTTCCGCCCAGAGGCTGACCGCGGAAAGGAAGCGCTTCCTGAAAAGGCTGGAAGGCAGGGAAATGGAGGACTTCGCCCGGAAATTCCCGGTAAGGGCCCTAAAAGGCATGGGATATCTTTCCGGAGGGCATTCCCTCCCCTGGGAAATCCTGAAATTTATGGGGGTATCGTCCATCGAGGGCTGGAAAAGCTACTACGGCGACCTGCAGGGGACCGTGAATCCCTACGCCTACTCCGCCTGGATCCGGCTGGGGGAACTCAAGTGCGAACGCCCCAAGGGAGAAATCCCGCTGGACCGTAGCGAAATCGAGGAAAACCTTTTTTTCCTGCGGAAAAACGCGTTCTCGTTGCAGATAAACTTACGCAAGATGGCGAAGGAGGCGCTGGAGGCCTGCGGATTCCTGATGCTGCAGGAACCCGCCTTCACGACGGCCCCCCTCCCCGACGCCGCCTGCTACTGGTGCGGAAACCGCCCCGTCATACAGTTTTCCGGAAACACCATTTCCGACGTGCGGTTCCTGAAGGCACTCTACCACGCAGTAGGGCATATCCTGATGCATCCCAAGCGGAGCGTCTGCCTGCAGGGTTCCCTGACGCAACCTACCGCGGATAGACAGTCCGCCGATGTAAATCCCGAGGGCGCCATCCGCAATAAGCGGGAGCAGGAAGCGGAACTTTTTGCAGAGCGCCTTCTCCTGACGGAAGCAGAGGAATGCGAAATCATCTGCTGTGGCAGATTTGCAGAAAGGGGATGCATCGAGTATTTCTCGCGGGTCTTCAAGGTTCGCCCGGGAATCATCGTAGACCGCCTCCAGCAACAAAAAAAACTGCCCCGCAGAACATTGCTGAACAGTTTCAAGGTCGCGGTCTAGCGAGTCACCCCTCGGCTAGGCACGGGGAACTTTGGGAAAATTAGTAGTTGATGGCTATATAGAAGTTGAAGGAGCCGAATCTCCTGTCAAAGTCCAGGTAATCCAGGACACTGTCGTAGGAACAGCCGATTTCCAGCTGGGTCTGGGATGTCCTGAAGATAGTAAGGCCCACTTCGCCGCCAAAGGCGAGTCCCACGGCGAACCCATCGGAAAAGTCGTCATAGTGGCCATCCAGCTGGATACCCAGACCGATACCTATGCCGAGGAAGGGGGCGAACACGGCGTCTGCAAAATAGACACGGCCGCCGATTCTTGAAACTTCACCCCACTGCCAGTGATCCCCGAGGGAAATTTCCGAATTATTCACCAGGGTGATGGCCCCATAGGTACCCATCTCCCAGATGCGGGCGTGATGAAGATTGAAGCCCTGATCCCAGTCCCGCTTGGGATTCTTCTTGCTGTCCTCCCAGTTGTGCCATACGGTGACACCCAGGCCATAGCTGTTGAAGTTGTAGGTGGGACGCTTGGGCTTGGGCAGGTCATTGTTGCCTTCGCCGGGAGCCTGGCGGATATCTGTTGGAGCGTCGGGATTGAAGCCCGTGTTTCCTACCGTTTCCGGATTTTCTGCGCTTTGTGCGTCGGGCTGCTCAACATTCGCTTCCGTGCCTGCAGCGGCTTCCGACGGGGTTTCGGTATTGGCGTCCTGGGCAAAGGCCATGCCGGCAAGAGCCAGACTGGAAATCATTACGACAAACTTATTCATGCCTTAAATATACAAAGAAACAAATTTCTAATTTTGGCCCCATGAACAAAGCTGCCATTATTGTCGCTGTCAGTATGCTTCTCAGCCGCGTGCTGGGAATTTTCCGCGAAATGCTCCTGGCCCATGCCGCCGGCGTGTCCCTGGAAAAGAACGCCCTGGATCTGGCCTTCATGATTCCGGATATCCTGAACCACGTGGTCAGTACCGGATTTTTGAGCATTATCTTTATCCCCATTTTCACTGGCTATAAAGTTGCAGGCGACGAGGAGAAGAGCTGGAAGTTCTTCAGCAACGTGCTGAACACCTTCGGCATGATCCTGCTTGTGCTTGTGGTTCCCGCATTCATCTTCATGCCGGAACTTTTGCAGCTGCTCACCACAAACGGGACCACTCCCCAGCAGGTGGCGGAACACGCCGCCCTCATCGAGCGCGCCTCCTACTATGGACGCATTATTTTGCCGGGCCAGATCTTCATCTTCGTGGGAAGCATTCTCGTTGCCGTGCAGCACACCCGTAAGCAGTTCCTTATCCCGTCCCTTACCGGCCTCATCTACAACGTGGCTATCGTAGGCGGCGGCTATGCGGGAATTCTCCTGAGCAGGCACTCCGGCGTAAGCTACGGCCTGGAAGGATTCGCCTGGGGTGTTCCCGTAGGCGCCTTCATCGGTTTCTTCGCCCTGCAGATCCTGGGCGCCAAGCGCGGCGGCGTAAAGTATGAACTGACTTTGCAGCCCACCCATCCCGATATCGTGCGCTACTTCAAGATGATGCTTCCCATGTCCCTGGGCGTGGGCTCCATGTTCGGCCTGGAGTTCATTATCCGAAGTTTCGGGTCCAGCTTCGGAAGCAGCGGAATCTCCAGCCTGAACTACGCCTACCGCGTGATGTACACCCTGGTGGCCGTCTTCGGCTTTTCCGTTTCCGTCACAAGCTATCCTGACATGGCCCGCCTGGTGAAGGAAGGCCAGATCAGGCAGCTCAACGAAAAAATCTGGAAGAGCCTTTCCCGCATGTTCTGCATCTTGATTCCCGCTGTGGTTGCAGTCTGGGCGCTATCCTTCCCCGCCGTGCGAATCCTCTTTGAACGGGGCGCCTTCCATCGCGAGACCACGGAAGCCATTACCGAGATTTTGCGCTGGTATCTGCCCGTCTCCCTGGGCCTTTGCCTCCAGGCGGTTCTTGTCCGCAGCTTCTACGCGGCAGAACGCATGTGGCTTCCAACTCTCCTGAACACCGGAATCTTTGCGGCTACCATTCCCGCCTATATCTGGCTTGCCGAACCCCTCGGCATCAAGAGCGTACCCATCATCGGGGCTACCGGCGCCCTCCTGCAGGTCATCTCCATGATTGTCATGTGGGCAAGGAAGAACGGTACCGACGGCATGAAGGACGCCCTGCTGAACATGCTCCGCGCCATAGTCGCACTGGGAATCATGATCGGTGCGGCCCTGGGCCTGGACCACGTGACAGGTGAATTCGTCCGCACCACAAGCCTTGCGATTCTCGTAGTCTACAGCTGCGCCGCAGGCGTCGTCCTGCTGGGCGTAACCCTTGTCATCCAGAAAATTCTAGGCAGCAAGGACGCAGGCGATATCCTCAACGAACTTCTGGGCAAGTTCCTTAGAAAGCTTCACCTGAAAAAATAAGGGCGAAGCGCGGAAACGGGACCGCAGCAAAAAAAAGAACCTCGAATTTTATATATTTCAACCATGCAGAAAAAAGAATTCAAGACGAGCGGCACCTGTGCCCAACTGATTACCTTCGACTACGAAGACGGCAAGATGTACAACCTGAAGTTTTTGGGCGGCTGCAACGGCAACCTGAAGGCTATCGGCAAGCTTTGCGAAGGCAAGGACATGGCTGAAATTGCAGGAATCCTGGAAGGGAACACCTGCAACGGAAAGTCAACCTCCTGCGCAGACCAGCTGGCAAAGGCAATCAGGGAAGTGCTGTAGCGCTCCCTTTTGCTGAACCTTATTGTACCGGAAATTCTTCCCGTGAACGTCCATAAAAGGGGCGTTCTTTTTTTGCATGGAAAACTCTAGGCCCTAATCCTTGACGCAGCGGACAAAGAGTTCCTTCGCACCTTCACACTCGCCCTTGACGGCATGCTCAAGGCAGCGCTCATCCCCGTTGCACTGGTCGTGATGGAAATTGGGGCCACCCCAGAACGAACCGTAACGGATATAGGACAACTGGTTCAGCTCCGGCTTTCCCTCGAATCCGCAGCTGGTCCAGTCGTATTCCGTAGGTTCTGTCCAGAAGCCGGTCTTGTAGTCTATTTCCCTTTCCGGGTGGTATTTCAAGTATAGGTCGATGCTGCCCTGCTCCGTTTCGTCCACATCGCCATCGCAGCCCGCATCATAGCACTGGCACATTTCCAGGGTATAGTAGTTTAGGCCGAAACTGTTCAGGGAAACTCCCTGGGCAAAAGCCTCCCGGTAGCTCAGCTCCACACTGCCGCCCGTGGAAAATTCCGCCAGATAACTGTTCATCTCCTCGAATTCCTTCTTGGTGGCCATGTGCCAGCCGGCGGGACAGACTCCGCTTCTTGCCGCACTTACGGGATACAGGCGGCCGGCAGGATCGCATTCCTTCGCCTTGCGGTTCGAGTAGCAGTAGCTTCCCTTCGCATTGTAGGAGAGATTTTCCGCAAGCCAGGTCCTGTCGCCCATCTTCAGGGTCTTGTAGGTTTTATTGTCGCGGGGATCCGTCATGGTTCCCGCCTCGGGCTTGTAACTTTCCATTACAGGATTTTTTGCGTAGCCCATGATTCCAATGGTCCCCAAGCACACGTCCTTCCACTTCTTGCCGGGATAGATGTCCGTAATCTCCAGGATGACCTTCTGCACGTCCGTCTGGGTAGGAAACGAGATTTTCTCGCTGTACATGACGGGGGCGTTGACCTCGCCCGTTTCCGAGTACCTGTTCAGGTAGGGGCTCCAGCCGAAATTCTTGAAGGTAAAGGTTTTTACCAGACGGTCCCTGGAATTGATGTAGACCTTCATGGTCTTTACCCGGCTGTTGCTCTCGTAGGACTTCTTGTCGCGACGGTAGCCGTTCGTGAGCTCTATGGAACTGACCGCATAGGCTTCCACATCGATCTCGATGGTAAGGGGCTCGCCCTTGAAGGTGGCGGCCCACACCTTGCCGACATCGCCGTCCAGCAGGTTCACGACGTCGTAGCTGTTCTTTCCCTGGTTCGGGAGGGTGGAGGAAGCCTCCAGCTTCTTAATGAGGATATTGTCTGCAAGGCAGGTCACTGCCGTGACAGCGAGTAAAAGTAGCATCCTTTTCATACTGCAGACAAGATAGCTAAAAATCTTTTTTATATTTGAAAGTCCTAAAGCGCGAGAGTGGCGGAATTGGCAGACGCGCCAGACTTAGGATCTGGTACCTCGGTGTGTGGGTTCGACTCCCACCCCTCGCATAAAAAACTTCCCAGGCGATCCCGGGAAGTTTTTTTGTCAGCGTCCCCCCCAGGGCGCTGCCAAAATGCCGTATGGATTACCGACGACATTGAATGAACGGCGACAGCCAGCCTTTTATCTACCGGCGGCGGCCGCGCTTACGGGAATCCTCCTCCACCTCTTCCTTCCAGCTATTGTCGAAGTCCTTAACGGACTCGCATAGGCGCAGGTTGGAAACGATACGGCTCTGGGCGCGGTACATGACCTCGATACCTCCCTCGTCGCAGACAAAGTTTGCGGCACGGCTTGCGTCGATGCCATAGTTTGCGGCAGTACTTACCGCATCGATGTTTGCTCCCAGGAAAATGAATTCCCAGCCATACTTTCCCTTCTGGCGCTCGATCATCTGGCGCACCTGTTCAATGCGATACTTATGGCTACAGTTTTCATGGCCGTCGGTAGTGATGATGAAGATGGTCTTTTCGGGACGGTCCTCGTCACGGGCGTACTTATGGACATTGCCTATATGATGGATGGCGGAACCCAGGGCGTCCACCAGGGCGGTACCGCCCCTTGCAAAATACTCCCTGTCCGTAAGGGGCTGGATGTCTATCAGGGGAACGCGGTCGTGGAGAACCTCGTTCTGGTCGTCAAACAGGACGGTGGATACCAGCGCCTCCCCGGGCTCTCTCTTCTGCTTCTCGATGGTGGCGTTGAAGCCCCCGATGGCATCCGATTCCATGCCCGCCATGGAGCCGCTGCGGTCCAGGATGAATACAAGTTCCGTGAGTCCCTTCTTCATATTTTGCCTCCGTTTATTTGCGGTTCTGAACCGCGCTGTGATTGTTACGAAGACAATTATATGTTTTGCAGGGGCTCCCGAGGTCGCCTAAAAAGCGACACAAAAAAACGACCCCGTCATCTACGGAGCCGCAAGAAAAAGGAAGTTCTGCTAGGAATCGCCCAGAGGTTCTTCCCTGAAGCAGGTAAGATAGTCGTTGATGACATCGATGGGACGACTGGCGCCTTTCTTATAGAGATTGCCACGCTCTATAAAGTGCCTGATGATGACATCCCGCTTGCTGGAAGGGGAAAAGGCATGGTTTGCCCTGCTAAGCAAATCCGTAGTCTCTTCCAGATTCAGCTGAAGGCCCACTGCAAGGGCAAGCACCGTGTTCTTGCTGGGAACGTAGCCATCCTTCTTTACCTTGCTGAAAAGTTTACGGTCCAGATTTGCCGCGCGGTACACGGTGGCGGGATCCATGCCCTTCTCCGTGATATAGCCCATCATCTTGTCCTGGAAGGTATCGTCGTCCATGGCCAGGATGGCACTTGCGATTTCGTCTTCCAGCTGGAGCTTTTGCGGGGCAGGCGCCTTGGGCTTCGTCTTGACGGTAGCGTAACCTTCCAGGAACTTGGGAAGCCCGGTCTGGCTTAATTCAGGGGATTCGTCGGGAACAAAGGACTGCCTGGATTCCAGGAGCGAGCAGCGGTATTTTTCCTCCCGGGGGATCTCAACCTGGAAATCCGCCAGGGAGGCGCATTCCGCAGGAGCTTCATCCTCCATGGCACAGGCAAGACTCTCGCTCTCGGAAGGGTTCAGCAGGTCATCGACCCGAGGGCACATTTCCGCGGCAATCGCAAAGGCCTCGTCGTCATAGACCACCAGGATGATTTCAATATCCTGCTGCTCGTACAGCCTGAAAACACCGGTGGCGACTTCCAGCGCAACAGCCTTTGGAAAACGGTAGACTCCGCTGGACAGTAGCGGGAACGCCACGGACTTTGCTCCCAGCTGGAGAGCCTTCTCGACAACCGCCGCATAGCAAGTGACGAGAACCTCCTGGGATTCTTCCGGATTTTCATCGTCCCACCAGGGGCAGGAAATATGGACAATGTTTTTTGCAGGAAGATTAAACGCGGGAGTCACTCCCAGCTGGCCAATTTCCAGCGGGCCGATTTCCTGACGGGCCTCCAGGAGCTCGTCGTAGCCTGCGGCGTCATAAATGGCGGCTTCGGTACTGCCCCCGCAGATAGGCCGCGGGTTCGCGGAGTTTACGATCACATCTGCTGCAACCCGAGTAATGTCGCTACGTATAATTCTAAAAGCCATCTTTATGCTTCCGCCAGAGTCTGCATCCTTTTTGTGAACCCGCGCATCCGTTCCAGGTCGTTTGCATCCGGATGTCCCGCCGCCGCTGCCCAGCGCTTCTTGCAGGCTTCCAGGTCCTCGCCCCTGTGGCCAGGAACATTACCTTCAAGACGCCGCCTGATAAGCGCCGGGTTCACCGCGGCCTGGCAGCCAAAGGTACCGAGAACCATATTGTCGGGACCCAGCAGGGCACCAGCCCGTGCAAATGCAGTCACCGCGTGTTCGCTCCCCTCGTAGGCGCCATGAGTCTGGAAAAACGCAACCCGCTTCCCGGAAATCTTCGGCAGCAGGGCAGCCATCCTCTGGTCAGGGGCGCCCCGGCGTAGCCAGTAGCCCACCATAATGCAATCGTACCTGTCGAGCCTTGCGGAAATTTCGCTCAGGTCCTCTGCGGAAATCACCATGCTCCTGCGCCTAGCCTCAATTTCCACCGACGACCTTTCGGAGGGTCCGCCCATATCCGACAGGTCCCCATCCATTTCGGAACTGCCCGGCAAAAATCCCAGAAGGTCATTTACGTTCAGGAGGTCCGCTTCCAGGGTTTCAGCGGCGACCTGCGCAAGCTTACGGGTATTTCCCGTAACCGAAGAATATAACACACACCATTTTACCATAAATGAAATTGTAGAAATATCCTTTTCAGAACGAATTCCAATTTTTAAATTTTCACAAAAAACTTATTCCAAGTGATACTACGCACAAATTCCCCCGCTGAAAAACATGGAACCTAGGAAAACTTCCAGCAACATCGTCGCTCACCTCTGTATGTACCTTGCGGCCACCAGCTGGGGCCTCATGGCCCCTATCGGCAAGGACGCCATGATGCACGGCATTACGGGGCTGGACATGGTGTTCTTCCGGGTGGCAGGCGCCGCTGTCAGTTTCTGGATCGCCTCCCTTTTTATGCAATTCTTCAACCGCGCTGGAATTCAAAAAAAGGACGCTCAAGGCCAGAGCCAAAAGCCTCCCAGGAAAGACATCCTGAAATTTGCCGCCGCGGGATTTTTCGCCATCGTCTGTAACCAGTGCTGCTTTACCGTGGGGCTTTCCATCACGTCCCCCATCAACGCTTCCATCGTGGCAACGAGCCTCCCCATCTTCGCGCTGATTTCGTCGGCCATTTTCCTTCGGGAGAAGGTCACCCTCCAGAAAATTCTTGGCATCGGGCTCGGGCTTTCCGGCGCCCTCATGCTGGTGCTAGGCAGCGCCTCCGCCAACAACGCCAAGGCGGGAAACATCGTGGGGGATCTCATGTGCATGGCTTCCCAGTGCAGCTTCGCCATCTACCTGGGCCTCTTCAAGAATCTCATTGGCAAGTACCATGTGGTGACCTGCATGAAGTGGATGTTCACCTTCTCCACCCTCATGGTGGCACCCTTCACCTTAGGCGGCGTGGCTTCCATTCCCTTTGCAGAAATCGCGCCTGTCACCTGGGCCGAAACCGGCTTCGTAGTTTTTGGCGGCACCTTCGTCGCCTACCTGCTCATGGCAAGGGCACAGAAGGCGTTGCGCCCCACGGTGGTGGCCATGTACAACTATGTGCAGCCCATGACCTCCGTGGTGGTATCCGTCATCGCGGGGCTTGCCATTTTCGGCATTACCCACGGGCTCGCCATCCTCCTGATTGTTGCGGGCGTCTATACCGTCAACTCCGCAAAGGCGAAAAAATAACGGCCCTATTTTTATCATCGCGGGAATATTTCTGCTGAAAACCCTTTTGCAGCTGGTTCCAAATTTTTAACTTTACCGCCATGGAAAACGAACAGCTGGAACAGAGAATCGCCCTCTTTATCGACTGCGACAACGCAAGCGTCAAGGCCATCTACGGCATCATGGAAGAACTGGCCAAGTATGGCGAAACGGGCATCCGCCGGGCCTACGGCAACTGGAAGGAAAAGAACCCCTGGGAGGAAGTCCTTCACGACTACGCCATCCAGCCGTTCCAGCAGTTCCCCTACACCAAGGGGAAGAACGCCACCGACATGGCCATGGCAATCGACGTGATGGACACTCTCTATTCCGAGGACATCGACATCTTCGCCATTGTCAGCAGCGATTCCGACTTTACGCCTCTTGCCATGAAGCTTCGCGCAAAGTCCAAGATGGTCATCGGATTTGGCGAGGAAAAGACCCCCAGCCCCTTCATTCACTCCTGCAATCTTTTTGTCTTTACGGACAAGCTGGGCGAAATGGCCGAAATGGACGGCATGCCGGAAGTCGCGGAACCCAAGGACGAGAAAAAGGACAAGAAGAAACTCCGCAGCGACACGAAGCTCATGAATGCCATCCGTCAGGCTATTGCCGAATCCAAGGACGATGACGACTGGGCACTGGCCGCAAAGGTCTCCCAGCAGATCAGCCGCCGTACTTCCATGTCCCCCAAGAACTTCGGCTATTCCACCTGGCCAAAGCTCATTCATGCTACCGAATCCTTCGAGGAACGGAAGAACTCCAAGGGCCACCAGGAATTCAAGCTGAAAGTAAAATCCAGTAAGTAACTATCTTCTGGAAACTTTCAGGCCCGCGCTTAAGGTGTAGGCGTTTTCATCGAACTCTCCCCCAGTGGAGCCTCCAAGCATAAAGGAGGTACCTACGCCCAGAAGCCAGTGGTTGGTCACGTACCATTCCTTTCCGGCTTCCAACTTAATGCCTAAACCACTCATGCTGATGCGGGAACTGAAATAATCGTCATCCCCCCATCTTCAGCGAGGACGCGCCTATAGACACTCCGATAAAGGAGCCTCTCCAAAAAGAAGTGGAATCGAAATCGGGATAAACCGTAATACCCACAGAGACGAAGGCATAAGTCAAATCCACTTGTCCCTCCTTGTCCGTCTTATACCCATTGGAACGTTTTTTTACACGATGCCTATCCGCATCAATGAACGCCAAATCCACACCTACGTGAAAAGCCACGTTACTGGTGGTCATGCCGCCCACCTTAAAACCTCCACCAAAACCGCAGCCATCGGCATCGTCCGTAATATCATCATGATTCCAGTCCGAATAATCCGGATCCGAAGAGGCGCTATATCCAAGACACCTAAAATCGGCACTAAAATCAAGAAATAAATTTAAGTCCGGATACTGTCTCACTTGAGTCTTGGAAGAATCCTGGACTAAAGTGCTATCTGCATCCGCAAATGCAAAAGCCGCAAGGGCTAGCAGAACTATCAAAAATCTTTTCATATTTCCTCCTTATAAAATAATGTAGTAATAAACGGACGCAGAAACTTTCCGCCAGTAAACAAAAAAAATCTGCCGACTTCCCGACAGATTTTTAAACATTTGGATTGAATCGCTAAACTAAGCCAGCTTGGTCTTTACCAGCTTGATGAGATCCGCGAAGACTTCATCCGGAGTACGTTCGCCGTTAATGGCGGAAACGCAGTCACTGTAATCGCGGGCCGCAGCCAGATAGCCTTCACGAACCTTCTCAAAAAATTCAGCCTTCTCGCTTTCCAGACGGTCCGGAGCCTCCCCGCGCCTGGAGGTGCGCTCACGGCTGCATTCCACGCTGATGTCGATAACCACCGTCAGTTCCGGGAAACAGTCACCGCAGGTCAGTTCCGTAAGGCGCTGCACCTTGTCGGCACCAAGACCGCGGGCGTATCCCTGGTAGGCAAAGGTACTCCAGGCAAAGCGATCCGCGATCACCACCTTTCCTTCTTCAAGAGCGGGGCGGATGATTTCGTGAATCACCTGGGCGCGTGCTGCATTATACAGCAACAGCTCGGTGTCGTCCCCCATGATTCCCTTGAAGGATGGATCCAGCAATAGCTCGCGGATGCGTTCGGAAATCTTCGCGCCACCGGGTTCACGCAGGCGCACCACCTGGTAGCCTTCGGATTCAAGCGCGGACACCAGCATGTCGATCTGCGTCGACTTGCCGGAACCGTCAATACCTTCCAATGAAAAGAAACGCCTTGCAGTCTTCATAAGAGGTCGCTCACTTCGTTCGCTTTGAGCTATGAGGTCGCTGCGCATTGAGGTGTGAGGAATTCCTCAAAGGCCGAAGGCCGGCCTCATACCTCAGAGCACCGTAGGTGCGACCTCAAACCTCATTAATCTTCAGAATCGCCTTCGCCCTTGCCGTGGCACTTCTTGTACTTGAGGCCGGAACCGCACCAGCAAAGGTCATTGCGACCGATCTTGGGAGCGGACTGGGCGGCACGCTTTGCAGCAAGAACGCGAGGATCCGTATAGGTGCGGCGAACCGTAGGACGACCGCCTTCGGCAGCACCTGCAGGAGCTTCCGTAGCCTGCTGCTGTGCCTGCTGTTCTTCGCTAATTGCGTTGGATTCAGAAGATGCAGCCTGACCGGCGAGACCGGCGGCCTTTGCGCCTTCGGCACCATTGTTTTCAGCAGCTTGATTATCTGCGTTGCCCATCGCTTCGCGAGCAGCCTTTTCAGCAGCAATTTCTTCGTCCGTCTTCAGGCGGATCATATCCGGGGAAACGGTCTGGCCGTTGGGCAGGGTAATGCGGATGTTCAGGATACGCAGGCTGGTAAGAGTTGCAATCTTTTCCAGGCAGCTTTCGAACATGCTAAAGCCTTCGTTCTTATAGACCATCAGGGGATCCTTCTGGGCGTAACCGTGGAAGCGGATGGCGTCCTTCAGCTGGTCCATGGCATAGAGATGTTCCTTCCATACCTGGTCGATGGTCATGAGGAGGAAGCGGCGTTCAATCTGCTTGAAGTCTTCTTCCGGGATAATCTTGGTCAGCTTGTCGTAGCGAGCCTTGCACAGGTCGATGATTTCCTGAAGGATCACTTCAGGAGTCTTGGTCATAGCCTCTTCAAGAGTCAGCTTGTAATTCAGGGCCATGGAACGTTCCAGATCCGTGCCCAGTTCCTCCAGCTTCCATTCTTCCGGATAGCTCTTGGCGGCAATGTACTGGGAAACCTTGATATCGCAGGCATCCTCGATACGGTTCAGGATTTCCTCGCGGACATCCTCACCATTCAGGATACGGCGACGCAGGCCGTAGATCACCTTACGCTGTTCGTTCATCACGTTATCGTAATCCAGCAGGTGCTTACGGATGTCGAAGCTCTGGCCTTCCACGCGGCGCTGTGCGCTACGGATGGAACGGCTGACGATGGGATGGGTAATCACCTCGTCGTCCTTCACGCCGAAACGGGTCATCAGGTTCTTCACGTTAGCGCCACCAAAGATACGCATCAGGTTGTCATCCAGGGACAGGAAGTACTGGCTGGAACCCGGGTCACCCTGACGGCCGGAACGACCGCGGAGCTGGTTGTCGATACGGCGGGATTCATGACGTTCGGTACCCAGCACATGGAGACCGCCCAGTTCGGTTACCCCTTCGCCAAGGGCAATGTCGGTACCACGACCGGCCATGTTGGTCGCGATGGTCACCTTGCCCTTGTGACCGGCATACTGGATGATTTCAGCTTCACGGCCATGGTTCTTTGCGTTCAGCACTTCATGAGGAATACCCGCCTGTTCGAGAAGGACATGGAGATGCTCGGACTTTTCAATGGAGGCGGTACCCACCAGCAAGGGCTGTCCCTTGGCATGGCGTTCCCTAATCTCTTCAACGATTGCGCTCCACTTGGCGTCCTCGGTCTTGTACACCAGGTCCTGTTCATCCTTACGGATACAGGGACGGTTGGTGGGAATCACCCAGGTGTTCATGTTGTAGATCTTGATAAATTCCGTAGCTTCCGTTTCGGCGGTACCGGTCATACCGGACAGCTTCTTGTACATGCGGAAGTAGTTCTGGAAGGTAATGGTGGCAAGAGTCTGGTTCTCGCGACGGATCTGCACGTTCTCCTTGGCTTCGATAGCCTGGTGCATGCCGTTGCTGTAACGGCGGCCTTCCATGAGACGGCCAGTGTTTTCGTCCACGATAATGACCTCGCCATCGCGCACGATGTAGTCCACGTCGCGGGTGTAGATATGCCATGCCTTCAGGGCCTGGTCAATGAAATGAACCCAGTCCGCATGCTCGCCGTACAGGTTGGTCACCTGAAGAATGCTTTCGATGTGGGCGACACCCTTGGAAGTGAGCTGGATGACCTTGTCCTTCTCATCTACGCCGAAGTCCTTGTTCTTCACAAGCTTCTTCGCGATCTCGTTTGCCTTGGCATACTTGTCGGTGGCGTCCTCGGCAGGACCGGAAATAATAAGCGGGGTACGGGCTTCGTCGATCAGGATGGAGTCCACTTCGTCAACGATACAGAAATTCAGTTCGCGCTGCACCAGCTGATTGGGCTCGATCGCCATGTTGTCACGGAGGTAGTCGAAACCGAATTCGTTGTTGGTACCATAAGTCACGTCGGAGTTGTAACTTTCGCGGCGCTGTTCCGGATTGAGGCCATTCACGATAAGGCCAACGGTGAGACCCAGGAACTTATAGACCATGCCCATCTGCTTGGCATCACGGCCGGCCAGGTAGTCGTTCACGGTCACCACGTGGACACCCTTTCCGGAAAGGGCATTCAGGTAAACGGGAAGGGCCGCAGCAAGTGTCTTACCTTCACCGGTTGCCATTTCGGAAATGGCACCTTCGTGAAGAACAAGGCCACCGATCATCTGCACGTCGAAAGGCATCATGCGGAAAGGCTTCACGGAGTCGGGATACAGCTCGCGGACCTTGGCATAGACGGAAGCCGGCAGGTAGACTTCCCATTCGTTCTTTCCGGCGGCAAGTTCTGCCTTTGCCGCATCCGTATACTGCTGCAGGTCACCCAGCTTGCTGAAATCGAAATTGTTTTCAGGCTTGAAGATATTGAAAATACCCAGACGGCGGTCGCAAGCTTCCTTACAGACGGCGAATGCCTCCACCTTGATATCGTCCAGAGTGGCACCGTTCTTCAGCTTCTCGCGGAGTTCGGCGCTCTTTGCAGCAAGAGCCACGTCATCCAAGGCTTCCAGACTTTCGCGGGTTTTGTTAATCTGTGCGATGACGGGACGCAGCTGCTTCACCTTGCGTTCATGGGGTGTACCGAAAACCTTGTGCAAGACGGTATCAATAATGCTCATTTTGTTTCCTTTTTACGGCCGAAGGCTACGCCCGCGGTCTCTGTTAAATTTTTACGCGGATAATTTAGCAAATCACATGCCAAGCCGGTTTTGTAGCAAAGTGAAACAGGCGCAATAAATAATACATCGCGGGCAAGGACTTCCGCAAACCAGGGAATTGACACTTTCGCCACCACGGAACGATAAAACAGGAAACACCGGGAGAGGAAACCCATATGCAAGAATACAGCTTCTTTTTCGACGAGGAAATCCTAAGGGGCTTTTCAGCCCTGAGACTTGTGGAATGGTTCAGGATGTACCGCAATGTAAGACTGCAAATGATGGAAATCGTTTCCGCCGACATAGACAGCGGCGAGGCGGCAAAGGCTAATTTCACAGCGGGACCAGGCTTTCCCAGCTACCCCGACAGCGTCCTGCAGGGTGTTACCGGAATCCGCCTCGAGAGAAACAGGCTCAACGTCACCCTATGCGACCAGGACCTGCTAAAAGCCACAAGGCAACTCTGCAAGATCATGCAGGAGGCAAACTTTCACCACCGCTGTGTCATCAGGGGCCACGGACACAACGGGGACTGCACCTACGCCGTCCATTACAAAGGCGCCACCTGCAACCGCGACAACGCCGAAAACCACCAGATTACAATTAAATTTTCGGACTCGCCGAAACCCATGGTAATAAAAATCTAGAACCTTCTCACCACGAGAATCTTGAAGGCGGCCACCAGCTTTTGTTCCCAATGGTGGTCGAATACCTCGGGCATGTATTCCATTTCCATCACCATATTCCAGGACCAGGTTTCGCCAATACTTCCCCAGGCCATCTTGGCGATCACTTCCGGGAGAAGCAGCGCCTCGCTGGCATCCTCGTCGCTACCGATGGCAATGCCCGCAACGCCCCACAGGTTGATGAACATGCCGTTATCATAAACCCAACTGTAGGTGTATCCCAGATCCACCCAGGTGCTGTAGGTCTCACGGCTATGACTGTAGAAGGGAAGATACCCGCTATGATCCTTCGCCATGACGGACTGAAAGCGGCCACCCACAATCCAGCTGCCCGCCGATGTTTCCTGTTTCAGGTCCAGGAAATAGGCAGCCCGGGGAGTAAAGTACTCGTCGGCAGTGGCCATCCACAGAGCGGACAGGTACATGTCACGCTGCCAGAGATCGACGAAAATGTCTTCGGACTTGTCGCCATTTTCATCTATTTTTCCCCCAGCGGTAAATCCACTATATCTACGATACTTTGTCTGTAACCACCAGTTGCCAGGGAAAAAATCCAGACCCGTTTCGAAGGCAACGGACTTGGAGCGGTCATGGCCTGTAGTGAAAGGCAGAGAATAGATAAAGTCGAAGTACAGATCCCTGTAGCCAAATCCAAGACCCACATCCACGGGGCGATTGGAATTCATGGCACCCTTGTTAAATTCGCTACTCCAGAAGGAGACGAAATTGTAGTTGCACAAAAATCGCAGGGGGAACTTTTTCTCGAATTCCGCGATAGCCCCAAAAGAAAGGCTCGCCCCAATGGAAAGGGCAAAAATAAGGGCTGCTGAAAAACGGAAAAACATCGGGCCAAAGCTAGAAAATTTATCTTTTCACCAAAACGGGTATTCCATCATGTCTCTATTTTTCAGAAGTAAATCACCTGACCTGTCCAGGTCCATTTCCGCCCTTGGCACAGCACTTGCAACGGCCGGCCTGACACTTTTCGCAATGGCCGCACCCCTGAAGGCCCAGACCTCCATGGAAGAACTGCGGGCCCATCCGGAATACACCGCCAGCAATTATCTTGTCTATCCAGAACCGGACAAGAATGTCAAATATACCAAGGCGCCCAAGGGATACAAGCCTTTCTATATCAGCCATTACGGTCGCCATGGAAGCCGCTACCATCACAGCGCCGACGAATACAACTACCTGTTCGAAACTCTCCAGAAGGCGGATGCCGCAAAGGCCCTGACCCTGGATGGAAAGCGCCTGCTAATCGCCACCCAGCTTCTTTCCCAGAAGGCGGCCCCCCGCGCCGGTGACCTGACCCAGGTAGGCGCCGCCCAGCATCAGGGAATTGCAAAGCGCATGGTGAAAAACTTCCCGGAACTTTTCAAGAGCAAGAAGGTGAAGGGCAAGAAAATCCAGCCGCATGTCGACGCCTACGCAAGTACCTCGGGCCGCTGCATCGTCAGCATGTCCGCCTTCGCCGCAGGCATGGGCTCCGTAGCTCCCGATGTGGATTTCAGCCTGGAATCCGGCAAGGACCTGATGAGCTTTATCTGCACCTACAACTGGGGCGATATGGACTACACCCGTCCCGCCGCCTACATGCAGGAAAGTGACAAGCTGTGGGGCGCCATCGATCCCAAGCCCCTCATGAAAAAGCTGTTCAGCGACAGTACCTACGTGGTAGCCAACATCGACGCCCATAATTTTTACAACAAGCTGTTCGAAATCGTAAGCAGCATGCAGGGCATGGACGCTCCCCTCAAGGATGTAATCCACGCCAATCTCTGCGACGTAAAGACCGGCAGCTGTAACGATATCCTGGACAGCCTCTTTACCGTGGAAGAATCCATCACCCGCTGGAAGGCGCAGAATTCCTGGTGGTACAGCCTGCTGGGAACAAGCCCCCTCCAGAATACCACCAAGGGCATTGACTACGCCAGGGGAACTCTGGAGCACATCATCGGGGAAGCAAACCGCGCCATCGCCAACAATGCCACCGTAGCAACGCTCCGCTTCGGGCATGACGCCGGCCTATTACCTTTAGCGGGCCTGATGCAGCTCTCCATCGCAAACGCAAGGGTAAGCGACCTCTCGAAATTACATGAGGAATGGAACGACTTCCGGGTCATTCCCATGGCGGCAAACCTGCAGATTATTTTCTACAAGAAACAGGGCGCCACAGGTACCACGAAAAAGGCTGGCAGTCCCGCCGCAACAAAGTCTAACGATATCCTGGTGAAGTTCCTCTACAACGAGCGGGAAATCACGGCACCCATCCCCTGCGAGGAAAACTGCCCCGCGGCTCCCTACTACAAGTGGGACGACGTAAAGAATTTCTACAAGGGAATTCTCGCGCAGTAACTGGATCCTTCGCCCTTGCGGGCTCAGGATGACGGAAACATTGTGGGCTCAGGATGACAGAGAGCGTCACAGGGACAGGATACGCTTTACTCCCCTGTCATGATATGGAAATTGAGATACAGGGAGAAGGTAAAGATGGTACGGCTCATGGGCTCGAAAATATCCGAGGAATAGGCCGCCAGCTTCACATAGGAATCCAGACGGTTGCCGATATCGATACGGTCCGTCAGCTTGTATTCCAGTGCGGTATTGTTCAACAGCAAGAAGTCCCATCCGCGGGCTCCGTAATGGGGCATGGATCCGGGAATCGTGCGCATGGCATCCAGAGTCATCTTGTTGTAGAGGCGCCACTTGTCTCTATACAGGAACTCAACCATCAGGCTATATTTCACACCCATATTATACTGGTAGTTATTCATGTCGGAAGTGTATTCCGGATGAACCTCCTGGATCAGGTCATCGTAGCCCATGTCCGCGGTTCCCAGCAGAATCCAGTACAGCTGATTCATAATGCGGAACCGGAAGTTTGGTGTCACCCACAAGGCAAGATCCAGTGCACCGCCCAGGGAAATCGTGCTGACCGTCGCCAGTTCCCCGTAGAAACTGTCGAAGTCCAGATTGATGGCAAAGTCCAGCCAGTGACCGCGACCGTGAATCCCGATATTCTTCAGCTTTCCCATGACGTCAAGCTGGAGCAGGTTCCCCTCGAAACCGCTTTCCCCAAAGACATCCACAGTAAAGTAATCAAAAGGCTGCTTCACGATAGTATAGGGCCTGCCATATTCCAGATGAAGCCCCATCATGCCGTGATGATCGTTCCACTCCTCGTCCAGTTCATCTGCACTCTGGCTACCGATGCGGTAGTTACTGCCAAACCGGGATCCTGCACCTGCCGCAATGGCAAGCTCCACCGGGACCCAGCCCGTGTAGAAATCCCTGTTCCCGAAAGCCTTGCGCTGCAGGTATCCCGCAGGCTCCAGCACGAATGCGACAAGCTGGCGGTACCAGGGGACATCTCCCGTGTTGTACGCCAGACGCGAAAGCCTATATAGAGCTTCGCCATAGATGGAGCCGCCAATGGTCGTAGTGATCAGGTCGTTCGGAGCAGGGTATTCCGTCTCCGCGAACATCTCCCAGGTAAAGCTTCCCAGGGCCGTCCACACCATGCTGCGGTAAAATCCGTTTCCCCCCGCCCTGGCGGCCGCATAGTAGAAGGACCCCTGGTAGGGATGGCCGTAGAAGTTGATGGCCCAGTGATTGTGGTCCCACTTCCAGCCCTCCTCGAAGTTACGCTTCCAGTAATCGGGACCCGTATGGGCGTAATGCTTGTCCAGTACATAGTAGTCCCAGGCCCACACAAAAACATTCTGCCCAAGTACCTCGGCAGCCGTCACGAAGGGAGACACCACGTTCCGGGCAATGCTATCCTCCGGCAGCATGAATACGCGTTCCAGGGTATCCGGCACAAATCCCGCCAGACGCAGGGAATCCGCAACGCGGATTGAATCCGCATGCAGCCTGTCCTTGCGCCTTCGCATAGCTTCCTGGATACTGAGGACCGAATCCCGCACCATGGAAGTATTGCCTTTTTCTAACTCCGCAGTCGAGAGCTGCGCCCACGCCAAATTAGCGAGGACGAAAACAGAGAGAAAAAAACACCAGACAACTTTCATGGCCTAAAAGTTAGCTATATAGACGCGTGCCTGGTCCAAAAAAAACATTTTACAGACCAATCCTTTTTTTTTCTGACGAACAGAGCAAAAGACGAACAGAACAAAAAAAGCGGACCATGTCCGCCTTTCATTCTAAAAAGTGATTTCAAAGTCCGGACACATCCGGAAGCTGGAAACTAGTTTCCGGTTCTCACACCGGCCGCCTCGAACACCGCCTTGTTCTTGGGATCGGGCATGGCGACAGAAGTAATCCAGTTGTATTCCGCGATGCCTGCAAGGCCGGTACGGGCGCAAAGCTGGTCGCGGGCCACGTTGTAGGCATTGAGAATCTGGATCTTTTCGTTGTCCGGAGCCTTGTCGATGCGTTCGGACCAGCGGACACCCAGTTCTACCAGGGCGGCACTAGTCTTTGCATAGAGCTTTGCCTTCTCGGAAGAGATTACGCTGCTTGCCGGAGCCTTGAACTGATCTACCTGGACAATGGGCTGGGTCTTGGGAGCGGCGACAGGCGCCTGCATCTGGGGCACCTCGGCCTGTTCCTCGTTACAGGCGACGAGAGCTGCAGACATAAAAAAAGAGGCGACCGCCAAGAACGTGATTCTGAGGATTCTGTTTCCAAGAACTCGTTTCGACATATCTGCCTCTTTTTTATTTAATAGCGGCTTGTGGGCTCGAACCACAGACCTGCGGATTATGATTCCGACGCTCTACCAACTGAGCTAAGCCGCCATAAGTTGAACCAAAGTTAGTTAATCATCCGAAGAATTTCAAGGGGTTATTCAAAATAAACTTCAGAATCTACAAAATCTTTTCCAAATTTTATGACCTGCCACCCCGGATTCGAACTTTTCAGGTTGAAATACGGCGTATTCGGGTCAATCTGCATCTGGCTAGCCGGTGCCACATGGACCACCTGACGGCCAAGCTTCACCTCGAACTGGTGGTGGTAGTGACCCGCAAAGATATGGGTCAGGTTCGGGATGCCGGCAAGGACCTGCTGCACTTCCAGCATGTTACGCAGGTAGAAGCGCAGATCCATGAAGCGATGATTGCAGAAACAGGGGGGGTGATGCAAAAACAGGATAATCTCTCCCTGAACCTTTGCGGCTTCCTGCTTCAGCCAGTCCAGCTGTTCAGCGGAAACTTCGCCGCAGGCACTATCCAGAAAGAAAATGCTGCGACCGGCAATGTCATAGCGGTAATAGCACTTGCCATCGTGAATCTTGCCTTCCAGGTCCAGGTACTTTTCCATGACGTCGATACGGTCGTGGTTGCCGGGAATCACGCAAACGGGGAAGGGAGAATTCTTGATGAAGTCGGCAAAGTACTTGTAGGCGCCAGGTTCGGCATCCTCGTTTGCCAGGTCACCGGAAAGAATCAGCAAGTCCAGGTCGGCCATGGAAGGTGAGTGCAGCGCCTTCATAAAATTGGCACGCACATCGATGCCTTGCACGAGGCTTTCGTCATCACCGATATGCATGTCGGATATCTGACCTATTTTTAGAACTTCTGATTTCATAGAGTCTTTCTAATATAGCTTAAATTTTTCTCACAAAGTAAGATTAAGTCAATTTTCTATCCTTTATGTGAACTTTATCATTCCCTGGATAGGCTTTTTTTGACAATCTTCAACATTTCCAGGTTGAACCAGTGTGAATTCATATTGAAAAAACGACTTCAACACCTGTCAACGTTGAAAAATGTGAATATCCCTTTTAATTTTCAACATTTCCAAACCTGCTCGTTAAATCTATAACTTTTTGACCATCATAGGGTTACATTTTTTCAGCAAAGTTTTTGTACACTATTCACTAAACCAATTACCAATACTATTTATATAAATAACTGATTATTAATAGTAAGTGTGTTGAAAATACGGGAACCTGCCTCCGGTGGATTACTTATCCTTGGGCTGAGCCTGGGAAATCGCACCCATCTGGCAGTTACCCTGGAAAAGTGCCCCTTCCTGGATGATCAGCTGCTTAGTCTTGATGTTGCCCACGAACTTGGAAGAGCTTTCCAGGATCAGTTTTTCGGAGCATTCGATATTCCCCTTGATGGAACCTGCAATCACGGCGGAATTGGACTTGATTTCGCCTTCCACATAACCCTGGCGCTCAATGATGATTTCACCCTCGATAACGACGCTGCCCACCACGTTACCGGCGACGCGTACATCGCTCTTGCCGCTGATATCACCCTTGAAATTTACACCATTACCAATCTGGGTGATTTCCTGTTCACCTTTAGCCATATTATCCTCGTATTTTTAGAAGTTAAACATTTTTTCCGGGTCGATCTCCTTGCCATCCTTCGTAATGACATAGTGGAGATGGGGACCATTTGTATTGCCGGTCATTCCTACGGATCCGATGACATCGCCCTTGGTGACGGAACGACCCTTCGTGACGCGCAGGTCCTTCATGTGGGAATAGGCTGTTACATAGCCGTTATGGTGGTTGATAATGACCATATTTCCCAGGTCCTCTTTCTTGCCGGCAAATTCAACCGTGCCGCTACCTGCGGCAAAGACTGGATTGCCCAGGGTTGCAGCAAGGTCTGTCCCCAGGTGCTTATCCTGGATAGAGAACTTTTTGCTGACAATACCGATTACAGGAACCACATTTGGAATTCTTTCCAGCTTCAGATGTTCCTCCGGCGATTTCCAGCCGTGGATTCCTTCAAAATCGACATCGATTTTTTCAGACTCCGTGTGTGCGAACTTATCCTTTTCAATCAAGCTATTGACTTTATTGGAATCATTCTCGACGAAAGTCTCGAAAATATTCTGAATTCTTTCCTCAAGAACCCAAAGCGAGTTAATTCTTGAAAAAAGTTCCTCGTAGTTTGCATTTTTCTTTGCAAGTTGCGCATTTGCGATCTTCAGGTTTTCGTAATTGGTTAAAACACTTGTACCTTTCTTGACTCCAAATACGATTGCAATAATGGAAACAACTAGAATGAAGGCGAAGATTTTCAGAAAAGTAAACCACCACGTGGAGACGCGGTAGGTTTTTATTCGCTGGGAATCGTCTGGAATAATCTGGATGGTGTAGTACTTGCTTTTCACAGTTTCCTCAAAAGGATTTTCAGGTACGAACTGGTTATTAGCGGTTTTCCATCAGTTCCTGGATTCGGTTAAGGTCATCCATGCTGTAGTAGTTGATGACGATGGTGCCCTTCGTCTCGGTGGCGGCGCTGGGGTTCAGCTGGACCTTGGTACCGAAGAAGGTTTCCAGACGGGTCTCGAAATTCTTCATGTCCGCACTAAGTTCCTTCTTGACTACAGGCGGCTGGGCAGCCGTAGGTTCGGAGGGTTCACTAGGTTCATCAACCGGACTTGAAGGTTCTTCGCCACCTTCGTTGCCGGTGTGAATTTCAACTTCGGCTGGCTGGGGGTTAATGTCCTCGCCGCGGGAAAGTGCTTCCAGCTGGCGGACGTTCAGACCTTCCTCGATGGCACGACGGGCAATCTCTTCGGGATTGTCGATCTTGTCGGAGCAGAGCACGCGGGCGGCACCGGAGGAAATCTTGCCTTCCTGGATCCAGGCGAGAACCTGGGCGGGCAGCTTCAGCAGGCGAAGTGCGTTGGTGATTGCGGAGCGGGACTTGCCAACGGTCTTGGCCAGATCGTCGTGGGTATAGCCGTGAAGATCAATCAACTGTTGGTAGGATTGTGCAATTTCCACAGGGTTCAGGTCAACGCGCTGGATGTTTTCGATGAGGGCCCATTCGCCCATGATCTTGTCGTCCAGGTTTTCATAGACCTGTGCCTTGATGGTAGAAAGACCGGCAAGCTTTGTAGCGCGGGTACGGCGTTCACCGCTGATAATCTGGTAACGGTCGCCCACCTTGCGGACAGCGATGGGCTGGATCAGGCCATGCTTCTCGATGGTCTCGGCCAGTTCCACCAGTTCGTCGTCGTTGAAGGACTTGCGAGGCTGGAAGGGATTGGGATCCACCAAGTTGACATCGATCTCGATAATCTTCTGGGAATTATCAACAGAAGAATTCGGGGACGCATTTTCAGAAGTGACTTCGTTAGCAGAAGTCTGTTCCTGGTTTACAGGAGTTTCAGCGGAGTGGTCCTTTAAAATATCAGCGAGACTACGTCCCAGAGAAAAAGATTTCTTACCCATTATAAAACCTACTTGTCCTTATTCAAAATTTCTTCAGCCAGCTTCATATAAGCCTGGGCGCCACTGCTCTGCACATCGTACAGGATGGCGGGCTTGCCGTGGGAGGGTGCTTCACTCAGTTTCACGTTTCTAGGAATCATTGCCTGGAACACGGTATCGCTGAGGTTTTCGCGGACTTCTTCTGCAACCTGCTTGGAGAGGCTGAGGCGGGAGTCGTACATGGTCAGCAGTGCACCCTCGATTTTCAGACCGGCGTTCAGATTCTTCTGGACTTCGCGGATGGTCTTGAAAAGTTCAGTCATACCCTGGAGGGCGTAGTATTCGCACTGCACCGGAATCAGCACGCTGGTTGCTGCGGTAAGGACATTCAGAGTCAGGAGGTTCAGGCTGGGAGGTGCATCGATGATGATGTACTCGAAGGACTGCTTCAGGATGTTGATCACTCGTTCCAGACGGTGTTCACGGCTCATGGCGTTCACCAGCTCGATTTCCATGACGGCCAGGTCCGGGCCGGAGGTAATGACCTTCAGGTAGTCCAGACTGGTATCGAGAATTGCCGGCTTCAGGTTTTCGAAGGTGACATTGTCCGGATTGACAGCCAGGTCCAGGATTTCGTGGGCATCCACTTCCTGGGATTCGTTGAAGCCAAGACCCTGGGAGGCGTTACCCTGGGGGTCCATATCGATGAGAAGTGTCTTCTTCTCAAGGGCGGCAAAACTTGCAGCCAGGTTCACGGCGGTAGTGGTCTTACCCACGCCACCCTTCTGGTTGCATATAGCGATCACTTTACTCATTCGTTACCTCTTGTAACAAGGGCGTATTCCTGTTCTTCCTGGGGCAGTGCATATTTATATATGTGTACTGCAGGATCGTTTTCCAGGTGAACGATATTGTTATAACTCTTAAGGGTCACAAACTGACCACCGCGGGCAAGACCCGGCTGGGCGCGTTCCCAGTCATTTTCAAAAGTCGAGAGGGCGCGGCAGCTGACAAAATCCAGATAGGCCAGGCCCGAAGTTTCAAAACGCTTGCCCACAACAGTCATGTTGTCCAGGTGCAATTTTTCCTTGACGAAGTTCATGAACTGCACCCGCTTGTTGCGGGGTTCCACTGCGTAGAACTGAACTTCCGGCATAACGATTGCCAACGGAAAACTGGGGCAACCTGCACCGGCACCCATGTCCGCCCAACGCTTACCCTTCAGCTTGCTGAGTATATCTACGCGAAAGTTTGCGGTGTCATCCTGGACTTTGAATCTGTCATCCTGGAGCGCAGCGATAGGATCCACCAATTTACCTATATATATATAAGGCACCAGTGAGTCGGCGATATGTCGAGACAAGAACTTCTGAGAATCCTTCTCGGAAATCAAGTTGCCGTATTCCTTGGTTTCAACCACAAGGTCTGCAAAGGCATACAATTTTGCCAATACGTCAGCAGACAATTCCACCCCGTTGGAGGCCAGGAACTGGTTCAAAAGATTCTTCTGTTCTTCGTTTTCAGAGTACTTCATAAATCCAAGGTTCAAGAATGTTGGCACTTGGTTTGTGGATGTTGGCACACTGCGTGCGCAACACCCTTCGCCTCGGTCATGTCAGTGAGCAAGCTCTCTGCCGCGACACTCGGTATTGGTTGGCATGCTTCGCATGCTACACCCTGCGGTTTGGCTATAAAAACAAGCAAGCTTGTTTTTGCATCCAAACCTTGTGCGTGTTTCACGTGAAACATGCTTCCAAAATTTAAATATCCCAAAAAATAAAATCAACAAAACTAGGGGTTGGCCCTGCATTTAATTAAAATATCTGTGGATATTTTTTTGATTGGTGTTAGGTTTTTGTGAATAAAAAAATTGCAGACGGTCTAACTCATTAAATCAAAAAGAATTATGTTTTAGAAGAATTGTGATTTTCTTTGTGAATCTTCCTCATATCAGGAGATTTTTTATGGTAGAAATTGAGGTTGTCCAGGGTGACATTACCAAGCTGAATGTGGATGCAATTGTGAATGCTGCCAACAGATCTTTGCTGGGTGGTGGCGGTGTGGATGGCGCTATTCATCGGGCGGCTGGCAGTGAGTTGTATCAGGCTTGTCTCAAGTTTGGAGGTTGCGAAACTGGCGAGGCTCGAATTACTCCCGGGTTCAGGTTGCCGGCAAAGTTCGTAATCCATACCCCCGGACCCATCTATAACGATGGCCTTCATGGGGAGCCGGAACTGCTCCGATCCTGCTACGAAAACTCCATGAAGCTGGCGGAAGAAAACGGTTGCGAGACGGTAGCCTTCTCGGCAATCTCTACCGGAGTGTATGGCTACCCGAAAAAGGCTGCTACCGAAATCGCGGTGAAGACCATTCGGGAATATCCAACGCAGAATGTGAAGAAGGTAATCTTCTGCTGCTTTGGTGAAGACATGTTGAAGATTTACCAGGATGTTTTGAAGATGATGGCGCCTTGAACTGCTAGAAAGTAAGAAAAATATTTGAAGAAAATTCGTACCAATTATGCCTTCCTTTGCTAGATTTTTGGCAACAGGAAGGCATTTATGATTTCTGAAATTGCCCCCATACTTGCTCAGCTGAGGGGTACTGAAGAATACGACATCCTGGTCGAGATGGATGCTGTTTATTCCCGGATCGAAGAAAAGCAACGGGAATGGTTTGAAAAGTCCAAGTTCACCTGCCCTCAGGGCTGTGGCAAATGCTGTGAACATTTTGAGCCTGACTTGCTGGAAAGTGAAGCTCTTTACATGGCCGCCTGGCTATTGTGCAATCAGCCTGACGTAGCCCAGAATGTTGCCGAAGGGAAGTTTCCTTTGATAAATGTTTCACGTGAAACTTTTGCAACATTCCAACATTGCCCCTTCTTTCGGGAGGATATTTCGGGGACGAATCTTCCAGGGCATTGTACTATTTATGGTGGCCGGGCATCCATTTGCCGTCTCTTCGGAGCTGCCGGATCTCGGGATAAGCATGGCAATGAAGTCTGGAAACCCTGCAAGTTTTACCCCGCAGAAGAACTTGCTGCTGTCAAGACTCTATCTGGCGAACCGATCCTTCATCGGCAATACACTGCAGAAGAAGTAAAGAATCTCTTTGGTGTACTCCCTCCTGTCATGAGCGACATGATGGAGCAGGAAGAGACATTTACCCCCGACGATGATTCTTCAACATTAATCCACGATATCCTGCCTAAGTACATCCAGCGGTTAATGTGGATTGTGGATTTAAATTCTGGGAAAGATTCCATATAAGAAAAAGCCTCCGCAAGATTTGCCCAAAAAAATGATTTTTCTTTTGACAATTCTTTTGGAAGTGCCGATATAATAAATGAGGGTTGGTTACCCTCCCGTACTAGTCATACGGTTCTCCTTTGTTAATGGTTGGAAATCCCCGGGGCGAAAGCTCCGGGGATTTTTTTGCAGGTACAATCTCGCTAAATTATAGAAGGTTGATGAAGACAATTTCAGGTCTGTTGAATATTCTGGGAAGTCTTGTGCTTTCCTTCGCAAGACCTCGACTTACAATCATAACAGTTTCTTTCTTTTGGTGAATGCCGCCTGTGTATTTTGGAAAGAATCCCTGATCTGGCGCATATAATCCATCTTCAAGAAAAAACGGCAGTCTCCATTGCCCTCCGTGAGCATGGCCTGCGGTTACCAAGTCGAATCCATATTCAGCGTATATATCCACAAGTTCAGGTCGGTGGGCTAGCAAAATGTTGTATTTACCCTTGTCCAGAAATTTCATTGTTGATTCGAGTTGAACTTTTAGGGAATCTAATCCGATGTATGTAGGGTCGTCGATGCCACATATATTGATGGTGTCATTGGACTTCTTTAACTGTAAACAGTTTCCTTCTAAGACTGTTGCGCCGGCTTTTGTTGTTACTTCTTTTATGAAGTCCATTTGGCTGCTCCAGTATTCGTGATTTCCGGAGACATAGAATGAGGGATACTTCTGGGAGACTGCCTGAATGAAATCAGCGGCAATTTCTATGGGGAGATCGTCATCATAGATATCGCCACCTAGCAAAACAATGTCGGGCTGTTCGGCATCAATAAGCTCTAGGATAGGTTTTTCGTTCTCCCCATATTTGCAGGAGTGGAGATCAGTTATAAGGGCTATCCTTAGAGGTGAATGAATTTTGCCTGTTTCTATGTCGTAGTTGGTGGTTTGGATTCGGTAGCTGAGAAAGAGAAATAATAGAATAGCCAAAAAGAATATGATGGCCATAATGAATAGTTTTCGAATCCGCTTGGAAGTAAACATAAATCCAATATACAAAAACAGAATGTTAGCGTACTTCGTGCGCTACATGCTCATGTTCGGTCATGTCAGTGAGCAAGCCCCCCCGTCGCATCTTCGGTTTGCGTGTTGGCATGCTTCGCATGCTACACCCTGCGGTTTGGCTATAAAAACAAGCAAGCTTGTTTTTGCATCCAAACCTTGTGCGTGTTTCACGTGAAACATCCGCAGACCGAGTGCAGCAAAAACAAATTTATTTGTTTTTATTTCCGAGCCGATTAAGGTAGTGTGCGAAGCACACAAACATGCAGACCGAGTGCAGCGGAAAAGTTTACTTTCCCATTGCCGAGGTCCAGGATGTAGCACTTGCTCCCGATGAACTCATTCTGCTTTTGCAAGTGCCAACATTTTGAGGCGAGTTAATTTCCGAGCCGATTAAGGTAGGACACGAAGTGTCCTAACACGTAGGGATAGTGTCGCAACAGTCCTTGACATTAGTCCCAACTTACAGAGTGAAAAAAGCTTTATACGGTCAGTTCTACTAGATTGCCTTCGGGATCTTGGACTACGCTTTCGTAGTAACCGTCTCCAGTGGTACGAGGCTGTCCAACGACAGTGACTCCATCAGCTTCCATTTGGACGGTCAACTTATCCACATTTTCCTTTGAACCAAGAGATATTGCAACATGGCACCAGCCAAAATGTGGATAGGATATTGAAGATTCAACATCAGTTCGGTGCATCACTTCAATGCGGGCGCCGTTTTCGAAGGTAACGAACCTGCTGGTAAAACCTTTGGTCGGATTATGATATTCCGGCTGGACTGCTCCACCTAAATACTTCTGGTAGAACTCGCAGACCTTTTCGATATCCCGAACCCAGATGGCGATATGTTCCACGTGAAACATTTTGGATTTTCCTTAAATAACCTTTCTTTCCAATATAAAGAAAATTGCTCCACAAAGAGCATTTCAAGTTATTAAAAAATCAATTTAAACTCCCCTGGCGTCGGGGTTCCAAATGATCTTGTGGAGCTGGACTTGGAACCGGACATTGTTCCTTCTCATGGTTGCGTTATGGAGAATCCAGTTGACCATGTCCTCATATTTCATGGTTCCGAAGATGGGAGAAACATAGAAGGTAGGGAGCTTCAAATCGTCTTTGGCATATTCCGCTTCCATGGCCCCGATGACCCGGGCGGCATCCTGAAGATCTTCGTCGGAACCTACCACGAACTTCAAAACATCCTTCCCCCTGAGGGTCATCATGTTCTCTAGTTTCATCTTGGGCTGCATTCCGCTGGAGATACTCTTCCAGTCCATGGTGCAGAAAATGTTCCTGAATCCAGATGGCTTGGGCTGGGTTCCGTTGGTCTCAATATTCACTTCGAAGCCGTAATCGTCCAACATTATCAATAAAACTTCCACATCCTTGTGGATAAGTGGCTCCCCTCCGGTCAATGTGACGAAGTGGGTGTTGAAAGATTTCACCTTCTCGAAGACTTCCACGGGGGACATTTCCTGGAAATCGCTACCCTCCACGGCATACATGGAGTCGCAGTAGGCGCAGCGGAGATTGCATCCGAACAGTCGGATGAATACGGCAGGTGCGCCTGTGCGAATCCCCTCGCCCTCGATACTCAAAAATATTTCAGAGATTTTCATAAGTCGACCCTAATCAACTTCATATTCCGCGATATTGTTTTCGCTTTCCTGGACGGTCACCTTGTAGCAATTGGGAATCTGGTCGCAGATCCACTTGGCCAAGTTTTCGGCGGTAGGATTGAAGTCCACCACGTCGTTGATGTACTTGTGGTCCAGTTGCTGGGAAATGATTTCCTTGGCGGCCTTGAAGTCGATGACCATGCCGTTGGCGTCCAAGGTCTTGGACTGACAATAGACGGTAATGATCCAGTTGTGTCCGTGAAGATTCTGACACTTGCTTTCGTAGTTCAGTGCCAGCTTGTGTGCGCCCGATACTTCGAAGCGCTTCATGATTCTGTACATGAGATACCTAGTTTTGTTTAAAGACAGGATGGTTTTCGAACTGTCCCGCGGCTCGATAATAAACCGCTTTGGATAGATAATGAAAGTTATGTAGAAACTTTCACAAAAAATATAGAAAAAATTTTGACAGTTTAAGTGTTAAGGAACGATATATAAAGTGAGGGGTGGTTCCCTCACAAAGTCATAGTTGTGACCTTGTTGGTTGTGTTGTCTGGGCCCTGAGCTGGTTTTCTCCTGGCTGGCTCAGGGATTTTTTTATTAAATCCTACGCCACGGTCATGTCGGTGAGCTTACTCTCTATGTACTTATCACCTATTTCCAATTTGATAATGTTCATAAAATTTGTGGTTCGCGACCCGCCCCTTTGTAATCACTTTTCTGCCACCTCGTCAGGCGACTATATAAATATAGACCCGGCCCTAAGGGACGAGTCAATAGGAAAAGTGAAAAAAATATTAATTAGATCGATAAGAAAAAACTTCGGTTTGTTGATAATTACAGTTCCATAAAGAAGATCACCGCATCCACGAATCCCAGCTTCTTGTGGTTGAAGGCTCCCGGAAGGCGGCAAAGTTCCTTGAAGCCGAGGCTTTTCCAAAGGTGCATGGCAGGTTCGTTGGTGCTGATGACGAAGTTGAACTGGATTGCCCTGAAACCCATGGCCTTGGCATTCCGGATGCAATCCTCGCCCATTTTACGACCGATTCCCTTTCCGCGTGTTTCACGTGAAACCATGAATGAGGCGTTGGCCACATGGCTGCCTCGTCCGCGATGGTTCTGGATGATCTTATAAAAACCAAGAATCTTGGAGCCTGCGCTATCCTTGTCTGCGTCAGAAATGGTTTCTTCCATGACCCAGCTGTTCACGCCCTTGCCGAACCAGTAGTCGAATGCGTCCTGGTCGCTGGCGGTTTCTTCGAAGTCGTAGGTGTCACCGCCCTGAATCACTTCGCGAAAAATGGGCAGCATCTGGGGAAAATCATCTGGAGTAGCTTTGCGGATTTGCATATTTGGCAAGTAAGCAGTGGTTAGTGGCTAGTGATTAGGAATCTCGAATATTCTGCAACAAAGTGTGAGGTCGCAGCTTTGCCGCTTTGAGGTATGAGGTTGGTCGCTTGCGCTCCCTTTGAGCTATATAATATAGTAAGTGGGAGGTTTGCGGCAATTATATCTGGAAAAATAATGATGTTTTTCAAATTTAATAGCGGAAATTCCGCAACATATATATATTAGTGTAGTAAATACCAAAAGACTGGATGCTTCGCTCCACTATGTTATGCTCAGCATGACACTAGGGGGCAGAACGCCAAGTATTTCAAACCTCAACGCATCTGTAAGATGCTACCAACCACTAACCACTAATCACTAACCACTATAATTATGGAAGAAGTAGTAAAGTTTCTCAAGGAATGTGGCGCCTATTTCCTGGCAACCGTCAATGGTGATCAGCCCAAGGTTCGCCCTTTCGGCACCGCAGAAATCTTCGAAGGCAAGCTGTACATTCAGACCGGCAAGTCCAAGAACGTTTCCAAGCAGATTGCCGCAAACCCCAAGGTTCAGATTTGCGCTATGGACAAGTCCGGTGCAAAATGGGTTAGAATCACCGGCACCCTGGTGGAAGATGACCGCCTGGAACCCAAGGTTCACATGCTGGATGCCTACCCCAGCCTCAAGGCCATGTACAAGGCTGAAGATCCCAACACCCAGGTACTCTACTTCAAGGATGCCGAGGCTACCTTCTGCAGTTTCACAGAAGCGCCTCGCACCGTGAAGTTCTAATTTCAGCGGATTACATTTTTCGCATAAATTCGGAATTTTAAAAAATCAGGTCGGCGAAAGCCGGCCCTTTTTTGTTGATAGATTATTCACGAATAATTAACAATTTTGCCATTTATATCTACAAATAGTGCAAATGTTGATATTTTTATCCACAAAAATTTAAATCCCAATTTATCAACAGTAAATAAATGTTTAATGTCTATTTGTGAATAATTTTGGGTTAAAAACAAGCCAACGGCTATTTCTTCCGTTAAATCTTGTTGAAAATCAAAAAGTTACAACATTGTTTCACGTGGAACATTTCGGCTGGATTGTTGTTGATTTGTTGAAAAGTCCTCTGGGAGACACAAAATTATGAAAAATCAGTATGTGAATACTTTGTGAAAATTTTAGAGAATATTTGTTTATGTTTTAAACTTATACCACAATTTATCAACATACGGAAAAATTCGCCTGAATTCATAATAGCTATGTTTTTCCATCAAAAAAGAGCGCTTGCGCGCCCTTCGTTCTTATTTTTTGCAGCCGGCTCGTTCCTTTAGGCGGTCACGATCCGTGGGACATTTTTTCATGACTTCGCAGACCTGGTCTTTTTTACCATCGCGGAAAAGCTGGAAGGCAAAAATGCAGGCGGCCTTCTCGTTGCCCGCTTCGATTTCGCTTTTGAATAGGTCGTCGGCAGCGGTTAGCTTTTCGCTGTTCTTTTCCGCCTTGGCGATTTCACGGAGAACGATGGCGTATTCCGGATTCAGAATCTTGGTGTCGCCTCCATGCCCGAGGGCCTTTTCATAGTAATGCTTGGCGGATTCCAGATTTCCCAGTCGGGATTCGGCGGCCGCAAAACCCCAGTAGCTTTCGTAGCGGGTGGAGTCGATAAGCCAGGCCTGATTGAATCGCTTGATGGCGGTTCGGTTATCGCCCCGCTGGATAAATCCCCAGCCGTAGTTAGTCATCTTCTCGAAGGAACCTTCCTCCTTTTTGGCGGATTCCACAAACTCCCGGTCCGCTTCCAGAAGGTCGGGATTTTTTTGCTGGTGGCCGTATTCGGGAAGTTCGTTCATAGCTGGTTGACGAGGGCCCATGGCACAACCTGCCAGAGCGAGAATTCCGAAAATAGAAAGAACGGTGGAATGTTTCATCTTAACCTCCAAAATATGCATGCTACGTCGGCGAAAATCGCCGCAGATTTTACGTTACGAAATGTAAGAAAAAAAACAGAAACGGTACGTTCCCGTAGGCAAAACATGAAAAAATTTATAGGTGGAGTTACTAGGTGTTTTTTTGTATTTTTCCTTCAAATTAGGAGGATTTATGACAAAGATTCTTTTGGGATTGTGTATGTTCCTGTTGGTTGCCTGTGCTGGCAACCGTGCAGTCGAACCCCGTGAAAATGTTGCAGTTCAGCCTGCAGCCGATCAAGAAGTTTCACAGAATCAGGCGCCTGCAGAAAGTCAGGCAGTTGCAGAAAAAGAGGTTCCTACTGAAGAGCCGAAGCCCGCTCAGGAATACGTTCCCATGAGTAAGTTGCCGCCCTACGATGAGGCAGCCATCGCCGCCTCCTACTATACCACTCAGCTGGAAGTTTTGAAGAAGGGTTCCATCGAGGATGCCAAGGCAACAGACTGGTTGAAATTCCGCAAGGAATACTGGAGATGCAGATTGTCCCAGTCCAGCAGTTCTGTGGCATCTATGGTAACGGGCGCCCTTAACTCCAAAATGAATGAAGCCCTTCGTAAAGGGGACCGAGTCGCTGCGGCCAAATCCGCAAAAGAGATTCTGGACGTGAACTTTACAAATATGTACGCCCATTATGTTGTTACATCCGATACTACTGCGGACAGCGCCACCATTGCATTTCACAATGAAGCGTTGAAGGGACTTTTCGAGTCTATCTACAATTCCGGTAAGGGAATTTCTGAGGAAACCGCCCTGTATGTCATTAACATTTCCGAAGAATATGATTTTATCGGTTTTCTGGGATTTAAGTTTGAAAAGCAGAGACTCGTTGAAAAGAATGGCCACTACTACGACATTATGGAGGCTTCCAACGGGGCTACAGGCGAGGCCCGTAAAGAATACAGAATTTATTTCGACGTGACAGATTTCTTCGGTCACTACTGATCTAAAAATTTCTGAGCTGCGGGATTTTCGGCAAGCAGTTTTTCCAACTCGCGGCAGGTGGCCTGGTATTGCTCCGGGACGAAGGGCTTGACTTTTGGGGCGCCAGTTTCATCGGCTGCTTTGCCGAGGTTTGCGTCGTCCTCCCCCGCTTTTTTCACTATTTTTTCCTTTATGTTGGCTTCCGGATTTTGCGGGTCGGTGGCCTGGTCCAGATAGAGAATGTAGGTGGCGGTAGAATCCGTGTAGTCCACCGCAAACTTCAGGTTGCCCGACGGATAAAAATGACGCTGATGGTAGCAGCTGTATTCCTCCTGGACTCCCCCGCTTTCGAAATAAACCCGCTTGAATTGCGGCCCCTGGACATTGCCTAAGATGGCGTCGTAATCGTGTTGGCCATCGGGCAGAAAGTGCCGCATGGTCCGGAACTTTTCATTAATGGCGAACTCCTCCGTTTTAGGGGTTCCGTTTTCGTAAAAACTGTGGTAGGAAACTTCGTTGACGAAACGGTACTGTAAGGCGCCTGATTCGTAGAAACCTTCAACGGTATCGCCTTTCACTGTTCGCTGGATGGCTCCCGATTCGTAGTAGCTGGTCTCGTAAAGGGAATCATTTTGGTAGAGCCGCACCGACTTCAATGCGCCCGAGGGATAGAAAAATTTCTGGGGGATGGGCTTCCTGTATTCTAGGATTTCCCTTTTTGGTATCTCGTTCTTGTCCCTGTTGTGGGCGCACCCCGCGAGAATGACGGTCGCGATCAGCGTCAAGGCGAGAAAGCCTTTCCTTAATATGAAATTGCAGTTGAAGAGTCGCATAAAAAGGGAACTCCGTCAACGGTAGATTTCGGGATTCTTACTGCGGAAACGCCGGTGGGTCCAGCCGTACCAAAGAGCGGGATTTTCCTGGATGCGTTCTTCCAGCCAGCTGCGGTAGGCGCCATCCACGATGGATTCGAGTGTGCTTTTTTCGCCTGTCATTCTGGAGGGAGCGTCGCGACCGATAGAATCCACCGCGTGTAAAATTTTACGATTTCCCCGCTCTTCGATCCAGCAGAAAAACACGGGAGTGTCCGGACGATGCTTCAGCAGGAAATCCGGCAGCGGGTTTATTTTTGCGGGGCGTCTCAAAAAGGTTCCGTCCATTGCGCTATTGATGCGGCTGTCCTGATCTGCCAGCAGGCAGAACAGCTGGCGATTTCCCCGCGGTTCATCTGGTGCAGGTTTCTGCAGGTTAGACTTGCCGTTTTCTTTCGTGCATGTCCCGCGGGATTTTTCGGGCTTGCCGTCCAGCAGGTTCAAGAATTCCCGAGGCGTCTTGGCGTTTATGGAATAAGGCCGCCCGCGGACGCATCTCACATTTTCATAGACATAGCGGTTGAGCCATTCGGGTTTCAGCGGGATAAAGCTCGCCTTTAGCGGGACGCCGAGGGCGCACAGCCAGGCTCCGCTTGCCTCGTAATTTCCGTAATGTGCCGTCAGGAAAATTCCGCCCCCGCGCATCTTGTCGATAACCGCAGCCGCCCCTTCTGCGATTTCAAAATTCCAGCCGTCTCTCTTGCAGGGGTAGGCTGCGCAATTCTCGGGCAACTTCTTGTAAGTGTCGAAACAGAACAGCAGCTCCCCCACATGCCGCGTCAGGTTTTTAAGCATTTTTTTGTAGAGCTCGCGCGGTTCCTCCCTGCCCCATGTACCCTGTGAAACGTGCCTAAGGTTTGCTTCCACTATCTTCTTTTTCCAGCCGGTTGCGGCAAGCACCGCATAGGCGATGCCTGCAAAAATGCGAGCTGAAAATTGACCGAGCGTTGACATTGCTATGATGGGGAAAATCAGAAGTTGATTCTTGAAAAACTTTCGTAATGGTCCGCAGTATAATATATGACGCAGCCACTCTGGTAAACAAGTCGTTTTGTTCCACGGCTTGTGGCGTTACCGTAATCCACGTCGGCTTCGCGGTAATTTCCTTCGGGCAATGTGCTGTGATAGTATTCCGGATCGGAGGCGAAGTTATTGAAGTTATCTCCCCCAATCATCACGCCCAGGGTTTTCCAGGGATTGAAATTCCACTTGCTGAAAGCGTTCCCCGTGGAACTTTCGTATAGTTTCTGTCCTTCGCTTTTGCCTACGTAGTTTTGCGGCAGCTTGTCGAATTTGCAGACATAGGCCGCTACGGAATCTTTGCTTGTGTAACTTCCGGTTTCCTTGACTGCATCGAAAATGCTGGCTGCTTTTTCCGACGAAGATGAACTTTGCGTTGTTCTAGATGACGAACTTGATTCGACTTTTTTGGACGAGCTAGAGGCTATTGAACTGCTAGACTTTTTTTCTTCGGGTTGAGAAGATGAACTTGATTCAACCTTTTTTGACGAGCTGGATTTATCTTCGGCGGAACTGTATTCTTCATCGTCTACAACAGCACTTGTCGTGGAGGTACTGCAGGCGCAAAGGGAGACTACAATCAGGACGAAAGATAAAACGGAAAAGACGGGCTTCATATAAGGAAATATACATTTTTTGCGTTCCGAGCCGCGATGGATATTATGGAGGATGGCCTGACCATAGTGCCCTTGACTTTTCTCCCCTTCAGGACGATAAATAGTAAAAAGGGGAGAATATATGTCCATTACCGTTATCTTTTCTGATTTTGGCGATACCGATACCAAGGTACTTGCCGCGCTCTGGGAAAACATTCCCGATGTCAAGCTGTTGCACATTACGAAAAATTCCAGGGATGTCAAGCGTAAAATGATCCAGGCCATGGTGGGCGAAAAGGATACCATCCTGTTCTGCGGCCACGGAACGTCGGGGGGCCTTCTGTCCCCCACCTGGGGCGACCTGGTGCTTAGCGAGGAGAATGTCCGCCACATTGTCGCAAGGCGTGTAATCGGCATCTGGTGTCATGGGGCGCAGTTTGCCGAGAGTGTCGGCCTCAAGGGATTTTTCAGCTCCATGTTCATTAGCAATATCCGCGAAGCCTATATGGAGGGCTGTACCAAGAGCTCGCCCGAAGTCATTACGGAGCAGGAGGAACTTTTCTGCAGGCGTGTGAACCGGCTGTTGCTGGACAATGTCCCTCTGGAAAAGTGGCTGGAGGCATTGCGCAGTCAGGCGGACCGGTCCATAGACGTGGTCAGGTTCAACTACGACGGCCTGCGGTATTTTGGCTAGTTCATGGGCTTGAAGGGGCGCCGTCCTTTAGCTATCTTGTAGGGCAAGGAGATCATTATGGCAAAAAAGGAAAAGCTGGTAATTACCGGCAATGCCAGGGTCGACGCACAAAGGGCCAGCAGTTCTGCAAAGGAATCCGCTGCCATGCGCTCCCTTCGAATCGATGGCTCCTCGAACGGGGCGACGCTCCGGACCAGGGTCATCAGGAACAAGAAACTCTACAACCGAAACTTTAAGCACAAGAAGTCCTTCGCTGATGCGGGGGACTCCGTTTTTTTATGTTCCTGCCATGAAATTTTTCCACAATTTGTAAACAATACCAGATAATTTCTGTGAAAGGACTGTGAAGAGAGGCCTTTCCGGCTTTGGTGGAGTACTTATTTTAACTATATTTGGCCCACGTATGGCATTATGCATTGAAAATGATCATCTAGAAAAGGTCCAGAGAATCCTCGGCATTCATTTCGAAGGCATGGAAGTCTGGGCCCATGGCGTCCGTGTTACTGGCGTGGATCTTACGCCGGAGACGGAATTGGAGCTGGTGGCTATTTCCGAGAAGCCCCTTTCCTTCGAAGTTATGACTGCGGTGGAAAAGGCTTTTGTCGATAGTGGTCTTCCTTTCCGCGTCGACATTGTGGACTGGGCCAAGTTGCCCGAGTCTCTCCAGAAGCAAATAAAGAAGGAGCACGTTGTCGTTCAGGAGGCAACGGAGCAGTAGCTATGAAAATTCTCTTCCCTCTGATTCTTGCCGCAACCTTTGCGACTACCCTCTTCGCCCAGGACAATGTTTCCAAGGCCAAGGAACTCATTAAGAACGGAAACTGCGCCGAAGCGGTAGCCTCCTTGCAGAAGGTCTACAAGTCCGATTTCAGCAAGTCCGCCGGCGAAAAGGCCGCCGTGATGCTGACCGAATGCTATCTCCGCGACCACAACCGCGACGAGGCCAGGAAGGTTACCTCCAGGTTCCTGGAATACTACGTAAAGTCCGACTACCGCGAACGTATGGAACTTGCGAACGCCATCCTGACCGTGGAACAGGGTAACCCCTACGATGGCGTAGAGGCGATGCTTCGAATTCTCGCCTACTCCAAGAATCCGGCTGCCCGCACCCGCACCAAGGAGGTGGCGATCCAGGTCCTGGCTGCTTCTCTCCTGAATGCCGACCAGCTGCAGGCCCTGGTGGAAAAGTACCCCGTGGACAAGGAAGTTATCGGCTGGATCCAGCTGCAGATTGGCCGCGAATGCCAGAATGCGAAGCGCTACAAGGCTGCCCGCTACTGGTATAAGAAGGTGGTGAACACCGAGAATGCCCCGAGTAGCTTGACGGAAACCGCCCAGAAAGGTCTGGAATCCCTGGACGGTAGAGGTGCCGGCGCTCCCACCGTCCTTGTTCTTGCTCCCCTTTCCGGCGACTTTGCAGAATTTGGCGCCGAGGCGATTCAGGGTGTCCTGCTTGCCTATGAGCAGGCCGGTCTGAACGGCAAGGTCAATATCCGTACCGCGGATTCCCGCGCCGACGCATCCCAGGCATTGCTCCGTGTGCAGCAGGCCGTAAACCAGGATAGTGTCATCGCCATTATCGGTCCTATCATGAGCGCTCCCGCAGCAACCGTGGCTGCCTGGCTCGGCGCGAACTACCAGCACATTCCTATGTTGACCCCGACTGCGACTGACGACGGTATCGCCAAGATGGGCCCCAACATTTTCCAGGTGAATGTCACCATGGATAACCTTGCGCAGAGCATCGCTGATTTTGCGGTGAAGTGCCTGGACATCCGCGAATTTGGCATCATGAGCCCGCTGGGTGACTACGGTGCAGCAGTTTCCCGCAGCTTTACCCAGGCTGTGGAACGCCGCGGTGGCGACGTGGTCGCCTTCCGCAACTACGAGGAAGGTCGTCCCGACTACAAGACTGAGTTTGACCTGATCCGCGACGTCCGTTTCAAGCAGCTGAACCGCCGTCTGAATATCAAGCGCGGTGCCGCCGACCTGAACGCTTCCAACTCCAAGCTGAAGAAGGACGAGGAAGTGGACTTCCCGGGACTTCTTATCGCTGCGTCCACCCCGGGTGCGGCTGGTCTCATGGCTGGTCAGGCCGGCTTCTATAAGATTACCGGAACTCTGCTGGGAACCTCCGGCTGGTACGGTCGTGACCTGCTCGCTACCGGCAAGAACCTGGTGGAGGGCTCCTACTTCAGCGTGCCCGCTTTGGACATGGGGGACAAGGCCACCTTCGACAAGTTCGCAAGCAGCTTCAAGGAACGCTGGGGCGCAGATCCTTCCGAGGACAAGGTGAGCGGCCTGAGCTATGACGCCGCAAACATCGTGTTCCAGTCCATGAATTCCTCCGAAGGCATCACCAAGAGCCTGAACAAGTCCAAGGATTTCAAGGGCGTGTACGGCGACATCAAGTTCAAGCGCGGCGCCAACGTGAATACCAAGATCGTGACCGTTACCAAGGGTAAGTTCGAAATTCTGGACGGCTGTCCCGAACTTCCCGCCAAGAAGTAACATCGCTTAGGAACTCCGCCGGAACAGGGATTGGGTCCGGGCGGAAAGCAGAGCCTAAAAGGGAAACCCCGCAGCAGTTGCTACGGGGTTCCTTGTTTCTAGGAGGAGAGAAAAATTTTTTTAGTCCTGGTAGGACCAGTCGCAGAGGGTGGCGGCTACGAACTCCGGAGATTCACCGCTTCTGTAGAAGGCGTGGAGGGCGTCGTCATCCACCATGTCTTCCAGGTTCGTATCGCTGGTGGCATTCAGGATTTCCCTGATGCGGGCCTTGAATGCCATGAAGCCCGTGTGGATCATGTAGAACGACAGTGCAGATGTTTTATGGAGCAGTTTCATAAGACCTCCGTCTAGCAGTTCATTTTGAAATCCGGCGAATCGCCTTCTGACTTATTAACAATTACATATAGCGCGGTTTGTGAATTGTTGAAAAGTTGTGAAATCCTTGATTCCATTATATGTTTTTTTGGCGAGACGGGCAACAGGAAAAATCCCGCAAGGTGACAGGCGACACATAACCTGGCTCGCAAATTTGAAACGGTTCTGCATAAAGTAATGGCGACGCGCGCTAACCCCTTGATAGACAACGGATTGGGACTGGCGATTTCTTGCGGTCCCTGAATGAGGGCCGTTGCCCCTGTATTCTAGATTGGAATAGGATATTCGTATGGGAGGCCCCAATTTTTCGCTGACATAACAACGAAACATTGTGAATAGTTTGTTATTACAATGTATTTAGCCACAACTTGTCAACACCTGGAACCAATAGAGTTCCTTGGGAAATGGCCCGTTCCGAGAAAACTCCAGGGCAATACTTTTGTAAATTTGCGTGGATGAGACTTAAACTTCTCCCAGTTCTTTTCTTTGCAGCGGTGTGCTCCTTCGGGGATTCTCCGAAGGCGGATCTTTCCCTGCCCGTAGAACAGATGGAGAAGTGGGTCAAGGTGACAACCCTTACCATGGCACTGGATTATAAGGGCGCCATGGAGGAGGCGAAGGCTTTTCGGGCTATGAACGATGGTGCAGGCTGCGTCCTGGAAAACGTGGTTCGCATCAGCCGCTACGATGACCGTGGCGATACTACCGCCCTGATCCAGGCGGGCAAGCTCCTGGAAGGTTGCAAGGCGGACGGTCTCTGGGAGGCGCTGCGCAAGTTCGAGTCCGGCTATGTGAAGACGGAAACCGGTAGCGGTATCAAGGGCGCCATGACCACCCGTTCCGCAGCGAAGATGTTCGAGGAATCCGACGACCTGGAGGCGAAGGCCTTCTTTGCCATCTATGCCTACTATGTGGACCAGGGTTTAAGCTGGGTTCCCTTCAAGTCCGACAACCGCCCGGAATATCTAAAGACGCTGGATGCCGCCTCCCTGAAGTCGGAACGGTTCTGGCCGCTGTTCCTTACCCCGCTGGTGTGGATGTATTACGACAAGGAAGATTTTGCCACTGCCCTGAAACTTGTGGACCGCGGGCTATCCAAGGCGCCGAACCATCCTGTGTTCTTACAGATGCGGGCGGACATGCTCTACCGCCTAAAGCGCTACAGCGAGGCGGCGGCAATCTACGAGGCGAGTGCCGCCAACTACCTGAAAAGGACGGGGCCCACCATCCGTTACTGGTGCGCCGTACTGAACCTGGTCCGTATCTATCATGATGCCGGAAACAGGGAAAAGTCCCAGGAATGGAAGTCCCGTCTGAACAGCCCTACTTTCAAGGCGCTGGAAAAGTGGATGCCCGGTTCCCTTATGGATGGCCTGAAGAAGAAGGACCTTCTATAGCGTACGGAGGGGAGGCGACTGTCTCCTTTTTTTTACTTTGTTAAAAATATTTTTCTAAAAAGTTTGAGCAAACGGGGCGAAAAATTCGTGTTAAGGGTATAACACTTAACACGGAGGAAAACATGGCCAAAAAGGCTTTGCGCGTAGGCTTCTTCATGGACGGTTACACCCTGAAGAAGGTTAACGAATACTACAAGGTTCACCACAGGTATCATTCCAACCTCGATTTTCGGGGACTGAAGAGCTGGGTCCAGATGCATCTTTTCAAGACTTTCGGGGACCAGGCGAATCATATCCAGATGGAATGCCACTACTACCATCCGAAGCGCAACCCTCACATGTTCGGCAGGGACGTGGAGGGAGTCCTGCGGCTGGAGCACGAACTGAGCTCTGTGGGATTCCAGGTCCATTACAGCGCCCGCACGGACGATTCGGGAATGCCCGGGCCGAACCTCGGCCTCATGGAGGATGCGCTGCTGATTGCGTCCTACCATCGGGTGGATGTCATCGTGCTGCTCAGCACCCAGGGGCAGTATGCGCCGCTGCCCGACCGTCTTCGCATGATGGGGATTCCCACCATGCTGCTGGGGTGGGACTTTATCTACCCCAAGGGAAAGAAGCTGGTGCGGTGGCGTACGGACACCTGCCTGAGGGAAACCTGTGCCCACTATGTGGCCATGGAGAAGGTCATGGATATGACTCCCCACGAGAACCTGCCGCCGAAGGGTTTCTTCTTCCAGAAGGAAAAGCCTTTTAGCCGCGGCCGCAATGCGGTGTGGAATCCTTCCAAGAGCGCAAGCGCCTAGACCCTGCGGTTCCGGAAGGCAAAAAAAATCCCGCCATGTCGCTATTGACACTGGCGGGACTTTCCGTATTCCAGCGATTCTGGATTACGCTGGACTAAAGTTTCTGCATCTGCTTTCTCTGCCAGTCGCTGAGGAAGGTCCAGGTGAGGCGCAGGCCGATGAAGAAGGTCTCGCCGCAGTTGTCCGTATCGTAGTTGCGGTTGGCCAGGTCCATTTCCAGGGGAACGCCTTCGATTTCAAGCTCGTTGTAGCGGATGTAGCGGTAGCCGCCGTAGATACCGATGGCGATGGGATCGAATTCCAGACGGATTTCCAGTTCGGTATTCAGGGTGCTTGCAAAGGAGCTGTAGTAGCGGTCGCGGGCATTGGCGCCGGAGTTACCGTCGGAGATGGTATAGTCGGAAGCCAGGTGGAAGTTGATCAGGTTGAAGCCCACGCCGACGGAGGGGATGATGTTGAAGAAGGTGTTTTCACCGAAGATCTTCCAGCCGAACATCCAGTCGGCGCCGTAGGTGAACCAGCGGACATCGTACAGCGGGAAGTTCATGCTGCTGCCGCTTTCGGAAGAGGCGCTATAGGACTTGCTGGGGCGTTCGGAAACCTGGGTGGGCATGAAGTTGAAGTCGAACCAGGTCACGAACTGCTTGTACTGGGCACCCACGTTCACGTGGAGACCCAGGTAGTAGTCGTCGAACAGGCTGTATTTCTTGGTGGCGGCACCCTGGAAGGTCTGTTCCAGTGAATCGCCCGGGGCGGTAGCCACGTGGCTGCCGGCGTAGAAGGCTGTCTTGTTCACATACTTCTGGAACTCGTCGAACATGCCGCGGTATTCACCGCCGATGGAGATAAAACCGCGGACATGGTCCTTTTCGTAGAAACCGACTTCCTCGTCAGCGAGGGATGTGGTGGCCAGCGCAAACACGCTAAGGACTGCAGCTTTCAAAAAAGAGGTTATCTTTGTCTTCATAGAAAAATTCCAGGCTGAAGCAGACAAGCGCCTGCTTAGACGTTTTCGGCATATAAAATACATTATGTTTGGAAATTTTGCAGGGAAAATTTTCATAAAGCGTTAAAAATCAACGATTTACGAGCGACTAGAGGTTAAGAGGTGTTGAGTATTTGTGGAAAGATTGGGTCTTTGACAGGTGCCCTGGGCAAAATGAGCGGTACGGCGCTACTTTTGATTGCTCTTGCCATGGCTGGTTGCGTGGGAGAAAAATCCGAAAATAATGGACAGGTCGGGTCCCAGGCTGCTGAAAAAGGGGAGGCCGCGAGGGTGGCCGCCGCCGAGAATACCGTGGCGGCTCAGGTAGGTGCTGCTCTGCAGTCTTGTGACGGCAATATCCTGAAGGTCTGGGAAAGGGGAGATGCCCACCATTCGGTTCACAGCAACCTTCTGTGGATTGATTCCGCCTGCGGAGAGCGTGTGGTCGCCATCCGCTCTATTGTGGGGAGGGATACCCTGGAAAAGCGCTTTGTGCTGCGGGATTCGGCAGCCTTTGCCGCTGGTCAGAAACTGCCGGCCGAACTTTCCGGCGCTACAGTCCTGCGCACTCCACTCCAGAGGGTTGTGGCCCTCTCCTCGGCTCACATTGGCTACATGCTGCGCCTGGGTCTTGAGGACCGCATCGTGGCCGTTGGCGAGGGCAAGTACATTGCCGATTCTAGTTTGTATGCGAAGGTCGCTGCAGGCGCTATCGCAGAAGTGGGTAACGGTACTTCCCTGGATCTGGAAAAGCTTATCGCCCTAAAGCCAGACCTTGTGATGACCTTTGCCACAGGCGGATCCCAGGATGACTACAGCCGTATGGAAGCCTTGGGATTGCCAGTCATGCTGACTTCCGAATGGCAGGAAAATTCTGTGGATGCCAAGGCGGACTGGATTAAACTTTTTACCTCCCTGTTTGGCGTAGAAATACCCGACGAAAAAAAGGTCCCGGAATCCGTCCTTGACCCCATTGTCTATGGATATCCGGCAGGGAGTGCCGACCCTTGTGTAGAACGGAAGTCGAAGTGGGTTGGACGAAATGGAGAGCACGGTTTTATGGTTGTGGCAAGGGGCCCCCGGGTCCTTGCGGGCATGAGTTACGGTGGCGTGTGGTACGCCCCTGGTGGCAGGAGCTATACTGCTGACCTGATCAGGAAGGCTGGCGGTTGCTACCTGTGGGCAAGCGACACCACCCGGGAACTTCGCCTGACCATTGAAGAGGTAATCGCTCTTGCAGATTCTGCGGATGTGTGGATTAATCCCGGTATGTTCGGAACTGCAGAAGAAATTTTGGCGGCTGAACCTCGTGCCGTCCACATCAAGGCTTTCAGGGACAGGAAGGTGTTCCAGAACGATGGACGCAAGGGGCCCGGCGGCGGAAATGACTTTTACGAAGGTGCGGTGGCACGGCCTAGGGAATTGGAGTCGAATCTTCGTCACATATTCACGGAGAGCTATAATCGGGTGAAAGCGAATTATGTCATCGATGAAGCAGGTACCCCCCGATTGATTGAAGAAAGGCAGGCTGCCAAAAAGCCTGTTTCCGGGAAATCTGCATTTGAATGGTATCACAATATTTTCTAATATTTGAATTATGATGAAACCTCATACAGGTATTGGTGACTGGATTGCAGCGAACTATGAGCTGGGGACTCCGTTCCTTCAGCAGGTCCCCCGCGACTGCGCTGACTATTTGCTTTTGAACGCCCAGATTCGTGAATACGACAACGGCGAGATTATCATTAACGGTGGCACCGTAGGTGATTCCTTCTGCGTGCTCCAGAGTGGACGCGCCTTCATCTGCGGACAGATTCTGCCCGATGGTCATTACAACACTTTGGCAGCTGTCGAGGCTGGCGCCTGCTTTGGTGAAATGTCCATCATCTGTAACGAACCTACCAGCAATACGGTCATTGCTGCCGAAGATGGCTGCACCGTGCTTCACATTCCGAAGGATGAGTTCGTTAAATTCCTGGACAAGAATCCCAATATCATGGTGTTCCTGTACAAGGTGGTGGCCGACCGCCTTCGCGCCAAGAACAAGGCATTCGACGAATTTGAACGCCTGTCCCTGTTAGCTTCCGGAAAGGTGCTGCCCTTTATCGATTTTGCGCAGACTATGGAAAAGAGTCGCGTTACGGGTACCGTCATTTTCGAATGTAACGGTCAGAAAGGCTTTATCGCTTTCCAGGATGGCCGTATCTGCTGTGCCAAGTGTGGCAAACTGGCAGGTCCGGATGCTTTCGAGCAGTTGCTGTCCTGGGGTGACGAAACATTGTACAAGCTGGACACCCATCTGATGCCCGGTATCGTGAACATCAACCAGATGACCGATACTACGAGTCTCATCCTGGATGCGCTTAGAAATATTGATGAGAAACAAAGCGCTCAGCGCTAAGCTGGGCAATAACCCTGCCCGTGTTTGGGCAAAGGATAAAAAAGATGAACTACGCAGACGCAGGTGTATCCCTGGCCCGTGCAGACGAAGCAATGGTCGGAGTCAAGAAGTCCGTCCGTACCACCTTTAACGAAGGCGTTCTCGGTGACGTTGGCAACTTCGGTGGCCTGTTCACTCTGAACCATCTGGGCATGAAGGACCCCGTTCTCGTCAGCTCCGTTGACGGCGTCGGTACCAAGCTCAAGGTCGATATCGAAATGGGTACTCACACCCTGCCTGGTCAGGACATCGTGAACCACTGCTGCGACGATATTCTCGTCCAGGGTGCACGTCCGTTGTTCTTCCTGGACTATGTGGCTACTGGCCGCCTGGAACCGGGTGTCATGGACCAGCTGGTCGCCGGTATGGCCAAGGCCTGCCGCGAAAACGGTCTCGTCCTCATCGGTGGCGAAACTGCTGAAATGCCGGGCTTCTACGGTCCGGGCGACTACGACATCTCCGGTACCATCGTGGGTGTAGTAGAACGCGAAAACATCATCGACGGCAAGAAGATCAAGCCGGGTACCATCATTCTCGGTCTCCCGTCCACCGGTCTTCACACCAACGGCTATTCTCTCGCCCGTAAGGTTCTCTTCGATGTTGCCGGCTACAAGGTCGACACTCCGCTGGAAGGCACCAACATGACCATCGGCGAAGCTCTCACCATGCCGCACCGCAGCTACTACCCGAGCCTCATCGATCTCTGCAACAAGAAGATCATCCAGGGTCTCGCCCACATTACCGGTTCCGGCTACCAGGGCAACATTCCCCGTATCCTCCCGGATAACGTCGACGTTGTCATTGACCGTACTTCCTGGGTTCCGCCTGAAATCTTCCAGGTCATCCAGCGCGAAGGCCAGGTTGAAAAGGATGAAATGTACTCTACCTTCAACATGGGTATGGGCATGCTGATCTTCATCGACCCGGCTGACAAGGCTGAAGTCGTTGCTCACCTGGAAGCCAAGGGCGAAAAGTGGGTGCAGGTCGGCGAAGTCGTCGAAGGTTCCAAGCAGGTCAAGTTCCGCGACTAAGATGATTCGAGGGAGGGCTGAGCCCTTTCATAAAAATCAATGCAAAAAGCCCGCCCGAAAGGCGGGTTTTTGTTTTTAAGTACGCGTTAGCTTGTCTGTAAAGTAACGTTTAGATTGCGTCTCTTTTATTGTTGCTCAATGTCGTATTCGACGTAGTTGATTCTTGCAAAATCGTGATGGAATTCCAATAGGTAACCTAACTTGAATCTTATGTCGTAGTAGCAACTGTCAATGTCTTCATCTTTAATGATGTTGTAGAGCTCGTATTTGTGGAAGTATATCTCCACTCCGTATGTATGATTGGTGTCGTTAGGAATGTGGCTGGTAGAGCGGCTGCCCTCATAGTACACTTTAAGCGAATCTTGATTCAGCCCGCATTCCTCCTTTATTCCGGACACTTCTAGCTGCCAGAGGCCCTCGCGGATTTTAGACATCTTAGCGGTTCTCTTAGCAGTGCTGTCCGGTTCTTTTCCTTCGCTAACAAGGACTTGGCGGGTTCTCTCCAGTTCCTCGGTAGAGTATTCCTTGACGACTTTAAGGTCTAGGCTGTCGATGTGAACGGTCTTTGCTGTAGCCTGTTCAGGTTCAATATCGAACAGGACTTGGCACTGTATAATTTGAGTGATGAAAGATTTGTTCACGTTAATGCTTAAGTCTAGGGAGTCTCCACGGAGGGAGACGTTGCTAGTAGACCTGTCATTATCTGTGGCGCCGTCAATCCATAAGTTCCAGATTTCAACTTGATAGCCATCTTCGGATTCAATGAGTCTAGCTTCTGTAGGTGAGGGAAGAACTATGCGATCCCTGTCACAGCTCATTCTTTTGATCGGTCTTCCGGGATGGTGAAAGTATTCCTGTGGATTTTCAAAGTCGTTTAAGTCTATCTTTTGCAGTCTGTATTTTGTGTCCAGGAACTGCACGTACTTTGCATCGGCATCGTTCTTGTCGATATCCAGCCAGACGTAGAACTGGCAGTATTCATCGCAACCGACGGTGTCGGCGTCAATGGAGAAGTTTAAGGTACGTCCTTTTCGTTCGGCCGTGGCTGTTGTTGCTCCGCTTTCAAGGTAGCAGGTGTTGTAGTAGTCATTGAGCTCAACTTGATAGGAACTGTCTTTTATATACAGGAGCGCTGTTGGCTCCATGCGTACAGTATCAGGCAGTAGAATTATAGGAACTTCGCCATTGACGCGGTGGCACTGGCTTCTTTCAAAATGGACTGCATAGGGGGTCCCTGATGATGTGGAATTGTCCGAACAGGCGATAAGCCCTAGGGCCAATGTGGCCGTGGCAATAGAACTGTAGCTTTTCATTGAATCTCCTAACCGTGTTATCCATAATATAAATTAACACGTTGAAAAGAGCGTCAGAAAACAAATACACGTGTGGTTTGTCATTGCATTTTGATCCCGGTATTAGATGGTGTAGGGAAGTGTATAAACCTTATGTTTTTCTTTTTTCAGAACCTCTCGGACCCGCGATGTGTCATTTTGGGTACGAAATGGGAACATTTTAAACTTTCAAAAAGGTGCCGACTGTTTGAAATCAGGGCTCAAGAATATATCTTTAAGCGTGAATGATAAGGCGCCGTGTTTGGTGTAATGGCGCAAAAAGAGGTTCTATGAAACATCCTTTCTATAAGAGTTTAGTGGCGGTCGGTGCCGTGGCAATGGCTGGCCTGGTTGCCTGTAGCGACGATTCCAGTTCCCCTAGCGTTCCCCAGGGCCCGACCGGCGATGTTTGCGCGGGTATTGTGGCCACGGAGCAGGTTTCTGTCGTGAATATTGGAACTGCAAAGCTTCTGGTCTATCCCATCGACATTAGCGGTGTGGGTCAGGTGACCTTGGCCGATGGCACTCCGTATGGCACTTTTGATGGCGCCTTCATTTACGACCTGAACGGCGCCCAGGTCATGGCTGCGGGCTATGCCGACATGGCGAACAAGTGCGCTGCCACCTCCACCACTCCTAGCACGGATCCCACGGTTCCTGGTACCGATCCTACCGTTCCCGGCACGGATCCCGTGGTTCCCGGTACCGATCCTACTGTCCCGGGCACGGACCCCGCGGTTCCTGGTACTGATCCTACTGTCCCCGGTACGGACCCCACGGTTCCCGGTACGACTCCGGAAGTCCCAAACAATCCCGAACTGAATGCGGACGGATTCCCCACCATTGAATCCTACGGCGCTCCTCCTGCTGAATATACCAAGGACATTTCTGGCAACGGCAAGACCGGCTGGAACACCCGTTACTGGGACGCCTGTAAGCCTCACTGCTCCTGGATTGCCAAGGGTGAAGAAGGCAAGACCGATACCACCACCCAGGAATCCTATGAGAAGGGTATGACCACAGCCCGTAACTGCAACATCCACGACGTGGAAGTTCCCACCTTTACCCTGGGTCATGCGGTACAGCAGTACTGGATGGGCTACGAAGGTACCACCAGCGCCTGCGAAGGCACCGACGGTGGCAAGGGCGTATTCACCTGCACCGACATGGCTCCTATCGCCGTGAACGAGAATCTTTCCTACGCATACGTTGCAGGTCCCGGCTCCAGCACCACTTGCGGCCGCTGCTTCCACCTGCAGTATGACGGTAGCTTTATCGATGCAAGTTCCACCAACGCTCCCAAGGCAACCCACAAGGCTCTGAAGGGCAAGCACCTGGTGGTCATGACGTCTAACATCGGCCACGACGTGAAGGACGGCCAGTTCGACCTGATGGTTCCCGGTGGCGGTCCCGGTATCTTTAACGCCCTGAATATCCAGGTGAACGGCCAGGGCATCGAATGGGGCGCTCAGTATGGCGGCTTCCTGACTCACTGCCAGGCCAAGCTGGGCTACGACAACACTCTGGAAGCCTACCAGACTTGCGTGAAGGACATGTGCGACGCCGCCTTCGGTAACGCCGGACTCCCCAACCTGCTTCGCGGATGCCACTGGTTCGCCGACTGGTTCATGGCCGCAGACAATCCCACCTACAACTGGGAAGAAGTGGAATGCCCCCAGTACCTGCTGGACCATTACCTGACAACCCTGAACAAGGAAAAGTCCAACAACTATGCATGGCATACCGACTGGTCCACCTACAAGAAGGGTGACGAGCTGGAAACCCTGGAATGCACCGACAAGGGTTGCGAATGTCCTGATGACATGGCTGCCAAGGGCGCCTGCAAGCAGTAGTCGCTAACAAGTTCGCAAGTTTAAGAGTCCTGCAGTTCGCTCTGCGGGACTTTTTTTATCTTGTGGCTAGAGGTTGGGTTATGCGTAACGTTCTTTTTATTTTATTTGCGATTCCCCTATTGCTCTGGGCTCAGACCGACTGGAGCAAGTCTCCCTATGAGACTTCTATTTCGGGGACGGACGAAGTATCCGTAGAGGCTACCGGGCCTTCCCTAGATGGAAGTGCGGGGCAAGATACGCAGGAAAAGGACGAGAAGGTGTTCATCGATGGCCTGGACGGGAGCGGCTTCTTTGCCTGGCTGATGAATAGCAGAACCTATTACATTCAGGGCGATACGGCCTACTATGATCAGGTTGAACCCTTGGTTTCCCAGATTCCGAAGGCTAAGGAAGAACTACAGTCTTCGAGGAGCTGGTCAATTGTCGCCCTGGTGTCCGGAGTGTTTGCCGTTGGCGGAATCGTCTATGGTGCGGCTTGCAAGGGGGAAGGGCGCATGGCGGCCGGCTATACGGTGGGCCTTGTGAGCTTTGGATTTGAAATTTTTTCCGGCCGTGTGGCGAACAACCATTACAATAGTGCGATCAATTTGTATAACGCCTACCAGAGGGGCGATTACCGCAAAGATTCCGACAATAACTGGTAGGCCCGTCCATAAAATCTCCATTGTGCTGAGTTCAACGGAGTCCGCAAATAATGTTTAAAAAGTTTTCTTGCGGGCCGATTTGAAAATATTTTTAAGTCGCGATGTTTTTGTTTGGTGCCGCCTTCGGGTGGGCGCATCGCGTTTTGGAGATTGGATTATGAAGAATTTTAAGTCGCGGTGTTTCGCCGCAGGTTTGGGTTGTGTCGCAGTTCTTGCTGCTAGCGCCTTTGCAATTACCCCTAACCCGAATTTGAGTATTGGCAAGAACCTCTATGTGGGTGGCGCCGTCAATACCAACTGGAAGCCGGAAGTCTTTACCGATGGTCATCTGGATTTTAACCAGGTGGCATCCGCTTCTGATTTTGCCTTGAACGTGGGGGAGGGCCCTACCAAGCTTTTCATTACCTGGGAGACCCGTGGCGACGAAGCCTGGGTAGGCGACCAGTATGTTCATGCGGCAAGCTGCCAGCATAATCCCAAGGCCGATGCAAGCCTCCAGAATTTCAAGGTCATGACTTCCGCAAATTCCACCAACGGTGTGGATGGCGACTGGGAAACGGTTGCCGAGGTGGGGGAGAGCGGCGCCATGAGTCGCGGTCTTGCCATCGATTTTGCGGGCAAGTCCTGGTTCAGGATTGTTGCCGAAAATCCGGTGACGAACCTGGAGGAAATTGGCGCCTATGACATGAGCAATGGCGGTAACGACACCTGGTTCTTTATGGGCACGAGCATTAGCCAGATGGGCATCAAGTCCATCGAGGTAGACTCCAGCTTTGCCCAGCTGATTCACGCCCGCTATCCTGATTATTACCCGGTAATGCTTCGTGGTGGCATTGGCTGCGTGAATACCGACGGCGTGATAGACGGCCTGCAGTTCTACAGCGAATATGCGGGCAACGTGAAGTACTGGGCCATCGAGATGGGTACCAACGATGCCTGGGGCGATGAGACCGGCTGGAACGTGGAACATTTCAAGAGCAACATGCAGGACATCATCGACGTGGCGAAGCGCAATGGCGCAACACCCATCATCGCCCGAATGATTGCCACCAATCCCGATGTGGCCAAGTGGCAGGTGCACCAGGGCTACCTGGATGCCATTGACGAACTGACCGAGAAAAACGGCCTGCCCAAGGGCCCTGACTTCTTTGGATATTTCTCCAAGCATCCCGAGGAACTTTCTACAAGCGATGGAGTCCACCCTGCAGAAAAGGGTGCGGCAAGCATGCACCGCCTGTGGGCCGAAGCCATGGCGCCGCTGTACGAGGGGGGCGATGTAGGTGGGGTATCGGGTGGCGAGCCAAATACTGAAGGCAGTTCCAGCGGAGAAGGCGATCCCGAAGCAATTGCCCCGAAGGCCGTGAGTGTTTATGCCGCGGTTCCCAAGGTAAGCGTCAGCGGAAACTCCATTGCAGTCTCTGGCGTCAAGGCCTCTGCGCAGGTGACTGTCATGGACCTGATGGGCCATACGGTTGCAAATCGCGACTTGGCTTCCGGACACTATCTGGTGATTATCCGCGACAAGGGAATGTCCTATTCCGCCAAGGTGACCGTGAAATAACGGATTCCGAAAAATACGGAAACAATGCGGCCTAGATTAAAAATGTGAATCAAGCACGCATAGTTTTTTTTGATGCCCCGTCCTTGTGTCGGGGCTTTTATAAACTACATCTCTTGACAATTTTATTTTTGTAGTTTATATTGTAGTATATGAACGAGATGGAAAATATTGAAAGTCGGATTGCCCTTTTGCCAAAGGGTTCCATCACCAAGAAGGTCATCCAGGGCAAGGACCGTTATTACCTGCAGTGGCGCGAGGGCGATAAGGTCAGGAACCGCTATGTCAAGGAGGCGGAGCTGCCGGAGCTTTCTGCCCAGATTGCCGAGCGCAAGGGTTTGCAGCAAAGGCTGGTGGAATTGCAGGTGGCGTCTGTGCAGCGCTCCCTTATGGTGTCCGAGGGGGCGCAGTCGTCTGCGGAATTTCTCATGGGCAGTTTCGCTGCCGAAAGGCGGGCGTCCTACAGTGTGGCGCCTTACGAGTCTCAGGACCGCATGGTGAATTTCTTTCTTTCACTTGGTCAGGGCTTTTGCCTGGAGGCCAGGGCGAGGCAGCTTCCCGTGAACGGCACCGCCCTGAGCGTGGACTGGGTATTCTATAACCGTATGCTCCATTGCCATGTGCTGGTGAACCTTAAAGATGGCGAATTCCGGAAGGCTGACCTGGATCAGCTGGGAATCTGCGTCAGGCATTACCGGGACAAGGTCATGCAGCCTGGCGACAACCCTCCCGTGGGAATCCTGCTCACTACAAGCCGCGGGCCCAAAATGGTGGAGTTTGCCACCAGTGTCGCCAAGAGCGATTTCTCCTCTGTCTATAAGCCCAAATTGCCGACCAGGCACCAGCTGCTGGACTTCATGGAAAAAAGCGACTTGCTGAAAGGCGAGAGAGTGTAGGGTAAACTAGTCAAATAAACACAGCTCTGTTGACTTGAATATTGATTTAATTCTATATTCAAGTCAAATAGAGAGTTTTGCTCTCGTTCCGTATCTGAAACTTCGACACTTTCTGAACCAGGAATGAGACGGACTCACGTCTGCAGGCAAGTCAATCTTGTCGGCAACGTTTTGCTTTGTGCATATTCAATTTGTTGGATGTGTATTTGCAATGCGGCCTTTACGGGGCGTGGGTTTCTGTGTTTATTGGTTCGGGCAGTCGAAGGCCTCAGATAGGTAAATGCATTAACCCCTCCGCCCTTTTTCTTTTAAATCGCGGTCGGTCAATGTTGAACGAGCAAGACTCTTGGTGAGTTTTGTAGAAACTCTTGATGCTCGGTTATGAAAAAACCTTGTTAACAAGTTTTTCTATGACTCTCGCAATGTGAGTTTTGCTCTTGTTCGTTATCTGAAACTTCGACACTTTCTAGAACCAGGAATAAGACAAATCTCGGATGCCCATGAATGCCATGGGCGCATTGTACCCTGGGGGGTCGTGTACCCAGTGGTCTCGACCTTCGCTTTTGTGCATGCGCGCCAAGGCGTTTTTGGCGTATGGCCGATTTGTTTTTGAAATATACAGTGTCTTAGTGAATTGCTCCGAACAAAGGGCTGAACTCAGGTTCAACCCTTTTTGATTGGAGCGAGTAGATGGCGTCTACAAAGGATGTTGCGAATGAATCGCAAGTAAAAGAGTTTCATTTATTCGCTGGAATCGGCGGTGGAATTTATGGAGGAGAACTTCTTGGACACCAATGTTGTGCCGGAGTGGAAATCAGTGAGTTTTGCCAGAAGGTTTTAAAACAGCGTCAGAAAGATGGCTGGATGAATGAATTTGAAATTTATGGTGATCTTCGTGCTTTAGATGGCAAAGACTTTAAAGGAAAGTTTGATGTCCTTTGTGGAGGGTTTCCGTGTCAGGCATTCAGTACGGCGGCGCATGGTAAGAATATTGCCGAAAAAAATCTTTGGGATGAAATGTTCAGATTCGTGAAAGAATCCGATGCTCCTGTAGTTTTTGGCGAAAATGTTGTTTTACGTGCGATAAGCAAAGCTGAGTCTGACCTAGAATCAATTGGATATAAGGTTAAGTTCTGTAGATTAAGCTGCTCAGATTTAGGTGCCGATCATCAAAGAAATCGCTTTTGGTTATTGGCTGTAAAGAACGAAAAAGTTTTTGGAAAAGTAAAGGAACATATTCTTTCTTTGCCCGTTTTTAAAGGAAAGTATTGGAGTAAAAATCCAGATCTATTGGGAAACGATGTTGCTACGACTGATCGTCGTGAACAATTGAAAGGTGTTGGTAATGCGCAGTCTCCTTTTGTTGCTGCATCTGCATTTAGAATTTTAGTGAATCGCCATGTTGAAGGTGGGGATTATACGGAAGTTGTATCTGATGAGGAAATTGCAAAGGTTTTTGAAATTCAAAAAACTTGGATAAAGGAAACTTTTGGCGAGGATATGGGCTTGGTTCATACTCCTACCACTATGGCGAATTATTCCGCGCCATCCATGATGAAACATCAGGGCTGTAGAAATTTTAAAAAGGTTTTTGATAAACCGTCGCCAAAGAATGCTGAATATCTTATGGGCTTTCCGCTTGGTGCAAGTTCTCCAGAACCCCAGGGTAAGACAAATTTGAAAAAGTGGGGTGCGTGATGACCACTTTTGAAATAGAAACCTTGTTAAAGAAACTTGGTGTCAGAGAAACTAAAGCAGAGACTTATCCAAATACTTACAGTCTAGTAAGTGGATCTAGTTTTCTTGCTCAGCAGGTTAATAATCGGGATTCGGCATCATGGAAAAAAGCGGAATATGTAATTTTGACGGATGGGAGTGTTTCGCAAGGGATTATAGAGGGCTGGAAAAAATTAACAGAAAGAGATCCTCTTCCTTGTGCGATTCAAAAACTTTGTGTTCCGACTTTGAGTGATGAATTTGATGTCTATGATTCTCAAGGCAAATTGATAGAAACAAATTCTTTAGAAAGAATTATAAAACATACTCCGGATATCGTTGATTTCCTGAATGACAGGGAACCTTTGGTAAATTCTGAACTTGTCCAGAAGAATTCATCTATCACCCCCGCCCAGATCATTTACTACGGTGTTCCTGGCTGTGGAAAATCTAACACCATCAAGGAAAAGTTGAAGAGTGTCCCTGACTTCAACAAGGTTTGCGTTGTCTTCCATCCGGATTACACAAATTCTGAATTCATGGGCCAGATTCGCCCAAAGGTGAGAAACCATTCCGTAACTTACGAGTTTGTTGCGGGGCCTTTTGCGAAAATTCTGCGACGAGCCTACCTGAATCCGGATCAGGAATTTTATTTGGTCATTGATGAAATCAATCGCGGGAAAGCTTCGGCAATTCTTGGTGAGGTTTTCCAGCTGTGTGACCGCATAAAGCCAAATGATGAAAAAGACGAGTTTGGCTACGGCCCCGGCTGGAGTGTTTACGGCGTTGACCATGAAGATTTGAACGACTACATTCGCGATATCAAGAGCTTTGCAAATGAATCTCACGACGGTAGTGACATGCCGGTAGAATTTACTGCGGAAGACGGAAGAGGCGAGGTTTTTGCCTACAAGTCCATTGATATCAACTGGCCTGGCTTTGGCGAAGACGGCAAACTTCATTTCACCGAAAATACAGCAATCCGCTTGCCGCCCAACCTGTCCATTTTTGCAACCATGAATACCAGCGATCAAAATGTGTTCACTTTGGATAACGCTTTTCAGCGTCGCTTCGGCATGGAGCTGGTCCGTAATGAATTTGCAAAAGGTGAAGTTGACGGTTTTAAAACCGAAGCTATTCGCAATCAGCACAATGCAAAAATTGCTGGGACAGAAACCACCTGGGGCGAATTCTGGGAATGGGCCAACAACAAGATTACGCAGGTGCTCAAGGGTCTATCCAGTACCGAAGACAAGCGCCTTGGAGTCTGGTTTGTATGCAATGTGAATGGCGAAATTCCAGAAAAGGTCTTTGCCGAAAAGGTTCTGAAATATTTATGGGATGATGCATTCAAGTTCAAGCGCACGCAGATTTTTGCTGAAGGTTGTGATACGCTAGAAACCCTGATTTCAAAGTTCCATGAACTCAAATTTGGGGTGTTTAAGAGTTTTGGGGCGTGATAGCTACAAAAATTAAAAATACTCTGCGTTTTTACCGTTATTTCGGTATAAAATACTTTGCGTTTTTAACATGAATAAGCAGTAGAATACCTTGCGTTTTTTATATTTATTAAGTATATTATGAGCATCCGGGACTGATCTCATGATTACTTTTAGACGCAAGATTTATCAAGAACTTCTGAATTGGAAGGAAGAATCCAAAGGTCGAGAAGCCCTTCTTATAGAGGGTGCGCGTCGTATTGGAAAAAGTACCATCGTAGAAGAATTCGCGAAGAACGAATACCGTTCCTATATTCTGATTGATTTTAATGACTGCGAAAAGGCTGTACTTGATGCCTTTAACAGAATGAGCGATCTCTCTGCCTTCTTCAATACGCTTTCCTATGTGTACGGAGTGAATCTTCATCCCAGGGAATCCCTGATTATTTTTGATGAGGTACAAAAATTTCCGAAGGCAAGGCAATCCATCAAAAAATTGGTGAAAGACGGCAGGTTTGATTATATAGAAACTGGCTCACTTATTTCTATCTACGAGAATGTCAAGGATATTACCATACCTTCGGAAGAAACCTCAATTCAGATGTTCCCTATGGATTTTGAGGAATTTTGCTGGGCGATGGATAAGCCGAATATATGTGACTTTATCCGCGATGCGTTTTCAAGGAAGAAGGCGTTGGATGAACCACTCCATAAGGAGTGCATGCGTCTATTCAAACAGTATATTCTGATAGGGGGCATGCCACAATCCATTGTCGCATTCTTGGAAAACACCTACAGCTTTGACTATAGCGACAAGGCAAAGCGCAAGATTATTGAACTCTACAAAAAGGATGTTCAAAAAATCAAGGGTTCGTATAAGGGGAAAGTCCTTTCGACATTTGAACAGATTCCCGCATTTTTGTCTAAGCACGAAAAGCGAGTTGTATTTTCAAAGATCGCTGGGGGACTCGGTAGTGAAAATAGCTATGAGAATACCTTCCTGTGGCTTTCCAATTCCATGATTGCGAACAACTGTTTCAAGTGCTCCGATCCAAATATTGGCTTTGGCTTGAACGCGGACGATTCCGCAGTCAAGTGCTATATGGGCGATACAGGCCTTTTGTTCTCTATGGCTTTTGGTGAAAACCAGATTTCAAAGGAATCCTTGTACAAGGAAATCATGAACGAAAAGCTTGCGATCAATAAGGGTATGCTCTTTGAAAATGTCATTGCGCAGATGCTTGTATCTCAAGGACATAAGCTTTATTTTTATACCCATTTCAATCAGGAAAAACATCGCAACGATATTGAAATTGATTTTATGATTAGCGAATCTGATTCGGTAGGCTCAAGAATTATTCCAATCGAAGTCAAGTCTTCAAAAAATTACACCGCCACATCGCTTGAATCGTTTAAGAAGAAATTCAAAAAGCGTATTAAGACTTCTTATATAATCCATCCGAAGAATTTTGCCATTCGGGACGATGATACTGTTTGCATTCCGCCTTATATGGCAATCTGCTTGTGAGATCACAAATGCAAAGACTAAACGACTACTGCACCTGCGAAGCGAAATTGCGTGGCGATGAATTTGTCGGCATCCGTAATGACGGTTGTCTTGAAATTTATTTTCCTGCCGGATACTTTAAGAATGATGCCGCTATCGCGGAACTTGATGAAGATGAGCTTCGTCAGGATATTATGCAGTTGTTCGATGTGCTTTCCGATTCGGAGTTGTTTGAGGTTCGTGAGAATTCAAGCATTATCGGAAAGGATGTGGAAAAGTCATCGTCGGATTTTCCAATGCGGGCTTATGTCAATCTGCTTCGGAATTTTATGGAGCATGGCTATTACTCCGAGCAGGAAGTTGTCTTTAGGCAAGGTGGAAGCGGCAAGGTCGACTGGAATCGAACTATAAAGACTTTGAAACCGGATGTCGTTAACGATAGTGTGGTCTATCTGGATCCTGTTACGCGGCAAACGGATAATAATGAACGGGAACTGATTTCGCTTATTCATAAATATTGCGTGTGGGATGCTTCAAAGAGAATCGGCTTCGTTTTTGGCATTGATATCCAGGAACCACCGACGCTTGATTTTGATTACGAGATTTTTTCTTCCGTCTTGATGACGAAGGCTTCTAAAACATTCCATGATCGCACACTTACACTTTTCCAGGATATGCAGCGGATTGTGGAATATCTCGGGAAAAACATGTCTGATGAAAATGTAATTCCCGATGAATTTTATTTTGGGGTAAATTCATTTGCTCCTGTTTGGGAAGCGATGATTGAGCGCATTTTCGGAACAGAACATCGAGAAGATTATTATCCAAATTGCGGCTGGGTTATTGATGGTAAAAATGCTGGCCGTGTTGAAATGCGCCCTGATACCATCATGAAAGTGGATAACAAAATCTTTGTTCTGGATTCCAAGTATTACACTTACGGTGTTGATGGTGGAACGTTGCCGCAGTCAGAATCCATCACTAAGCAGCTAGCCTATGCTGAATTTGCTGAACAAAAAACTGGCAAGATGGTTTACAATATTTTCCTGATGCCTTACTGCGCGGGCGCGGTAGCTGTAGAGGATTTTTCGCATCCATTTAAGATGAAATATCTAGGCTACGCCTATAGTGATTGGAAAAATACGGACGCAAATATTCTCGTCAATAAGCCTTACCACAAAATTCACGGCATTCTGCTTGATACAAAGACCGTGATGCAAAATTATGGCAAGAGCAATGCTGCACAGAATGTGCTTGCAAATGTGATTACGACCGCAGAAAAAAAAGGCTGGTGACTTTATTGGTTCACTACCGGTCATTTCCGGCGCCAGTCCTCGCTTGACGGGGAATCTAGCATTCCAGATGCTCGATCAAGTCGAGGGACCCTGAAAAAAATTTACAAACTTTTACAAACAAACGCGTCGAAAATTTCGTTCTATATACGGTTAGGTGATGCGCCTTGCCCCGTCCGGCAATTCTGTCGGCGGTTCGCAAAACAACGCAATGGCAAAAGAAGAAAATGAAATTGAAGGGACCCTGCAGGCGCTTGGTGTTTCCCTTGACTATGAGCAGTCGAGAAAACAGGAACTATTTGAAAAGTACAGCCGCGCAAAGTATCTCGACGTGACTTTGGATCCTGGCTTCAAGCGGTTGCTTAAGAACGAGGCCGCCATGGTAAGCTTCCTGAATGCGGTCCTCCATACGGATGACGAAATCAGGAGTGTTACCTTCAAGGATACGGAGTTTGATGTCCACGCGACGGACCTGCTGCGCCTGCGCCTCGACATCAACGCACAGACACAGTCCGGCAAGAGCATCGATATCGAGATGCAGAAGAGTTCTGTCCGTCCCTTCGAGGAGCGGGCGATTTTGCAGGAAAGCGCCTTCCTCTGTGTCGAAAAGAAGGCCTTTGACGCTGAAATCAGGAAGAAGTATCCGTCGAAGGACCCGAAGGATGTCGCCGAGCGCGAAAAGCACCGCTACGAAATCCCGCACGTGTACGCAATCTGGATTTGCGATTTTCCGATCAATTCGGACGAAAACTATCGCGACGTCTGGCGCATCTACAGCGAAAATTCTATCGCCAAAAACGACCCGTTGCCGGTAACGGACAAAATTATGTATTTTATCGTCGACCTGGTCAACTTCACGAAGACGGCAGACGAGCTTGAAACCATCGAGGACAAGTGGCTCTACCTGCTGAAGCATGCCGGGAGCAGCGACAAGCTCCCTGCTTTTAACGATGACGTGCTAGACGATGCCGTCGCTCGCATCACGGTTGACCCCGGCAAGGACAATGAACTTTTGGAGGCGCAAGTGGCTTTGACAATGAGTATCGACGAACAGATAGGACGCATAGTGCTCGCGCATCAGGATGGTTTAGAGCAAGGCCGAGAAGAAGAACGCCAAAAGTCCGAGGCGACCATCTCCAAGCTGCAGGAAGAATCCGCAGTCAAGGACGCTGAAATTGCCTCTTTGAGGGCGGCCCTGGCCCGGGTAACACGGCAAGCCCAGTAGGCATCACGGTTGCCCCCGGCATTCTTACTTGTCATTTCCGGCGCCTGTCCCCGCTTGACGGGGATGACGGGGAATCTAGCATTCCAGATGCTCGATCAGGTCGAGCATGACATTCATTAGAAAATGTCAAGGAGCTCCCCGAGCCTCCTAGTAGTGGCGCTCTTCGAGCGCCTTACTTGTCGGCTCGGAAATGGAAATGAACACGTTCATTTCCGCTTCTCCACAAAGTGGATAACTCTACTATGGAACTAAAGTTCCAAGTATCGTATAACTCGCCTCCTAGTAATGGCACGCTTCGCGTGCACTATTCATCGCCTCGGTCATAGAAACAAGCAAGCTTGTTTCTGCGACTCTCGGCTCTTAATAGTGGCGCACTTCGTGCGCATTAGCTGCGGCTCAACCATGCCAGAATGCAAGCATTCTGGCGCGGCATTCGCCTTGCTAATAATTCTCAGCGTTGACTTCGAAGTAGGACTGGGGGTGTGCGCAGGTGGGGCAGACTTCGGGAGCCTTGGTGCCGACCACGATGTGACCGCAGTTGCGGCATTCCCAAACCTTGACTTCGCTCTTTTCGAACACGGCTGCAGTTTCCACGTTCTTGAGGAGTGCGCGGTAGCGTTCTTCGTGATGCTTTTCGATGGCGCCTACCAGGCGGAACTTCTTTGCGAGGGCGTCAAAGCCTTCGGCTTCGGCGGTCTTTGCAAATTCTTCGTACATGTCGGTCCATTCGTAGTTTTCACCGTCGGCAGCGGCCTTCAGGTTTTCTGCGGTGTCACCGATGCCGTTCAGTTCCTTGAACCACATCTTGGCATGTTCCTTTTCGTTTTCAGCAGTCTTCAGGAACAATGCGGCAATCTGTTCGAAACCGTCCTTCTTTGCCTTGGATGCAAAGTAGGTGTACTTGTTGCGGGCCTGGGATTCGCCTGCGAATGCGGCTTCGAGATTCTTTTCAGTCTGGGTACCAGCGTACTTGTTTGCCATGATGTCTCCTTGACCTTGCCTGCGCCTGGCTTTGTATTTTTGCGGTTTGCTGTTGTTGTGGCGCAAGGTTGTGGGGTCTTGTTTAGCCAAGGAGGAATATACCACTTTTTTAAACAAAAGGCCACACATGTTGGGCGAATAATCGCCGGTATATCAAAAAAACAGCACGGAGAAGTTATAGGAGATGTTTCGCCAGTTCCTTTACAAGTTCTGGAACATCGATGGGCTTTGCCAGGTGGCCGTTCATGCCCGCTATAAGAGCCGCCTTCCGGTCGTCATCGAAGGCGTTCGCTGTCATGGCCACGATGGGGATGTTTGCTTTTTGGGGGGTGGCGAATCCGCGGATTCCGCGGGTGGCGTCGTAGCCGTTAAGGTTTGGCATCTGGATGTCCATGAGGATGATGTCGTAGTAGCCTGCATCGGCGTTGTTTAGCATATCCATGCAGATTACTCCATCGTTTGCGCGTTCTACCAGCAGGCCGAACTCCTCGAGGATGGCTATGGCGATTTCTGCATTCAGGTCGTTGTCTTCCGCCAGTAGGATTCTCTTGCCCTTGAGTCCCGCGGTATCGACTTTGTTGCTTTTTTGTTTGCTGATGTACTTCTCTGGCTCTGTCACAATCTTATGGACCATGGTTACCGTGAACTTGGAGCCTTTTCCCAGTTCACTTTCGACGGTGATGGTTCCGCCCAGAAGGTCCACCAGCTTTTTTACGATGGACATGCCGAGACCCGTGCCGACGATCTTGCTTTCGGTGGTGTTGCGTTCACGGGCGAAGGACTCGAAGATGTGTTCCTGGAATTCCTTGCTCATGCCGATGCCTGTATCGCTTATGGTCATGACATAGGTGCCGTAGCCTTCCTTCGGGCCGGGGTATTCGTGCATCTCCATGACGATACTTCCGCCCCTGGGTGTGTACTTCACGGCATTGCTCAGGAGGTTGGATGTGATTTCCTTTACCTTGGTTCCGTCCAGCAGCACATAGGGGTGCTGGATGTCGCGGATGACCTTGAATTTCAGGTTCTTGTTTTCCAGGTCCTTCTCGAAGATGTTGCTTGCCTGGTCTTCTTGGGCGGTCAGATCCATGAAGTTTTCGTCCAGGGTCATCTTGCCGCTTTCGATGCGGGCCATGTCCAGCACGTTGTTGATGATGGTGAGCAGGTACTCGCCGGCGTTCTCCATTTTTTTCAGGTAGCTGGAGACCACCTGAGGGTTATCCTTCTCCTTTTCCATGAGCTGGGCGAATCCGAGAATGGCGTTCATGGGGGTTCGGATATCGTGGCTCATGTTGTTGATGAAGGCGGTCTTTGCGTTGTTTGCCGCTTCCGCCATGGAGAGTGCGTCGGTCAGTTTCTTTTCGTAGTCCAGTTCCTTCTGTTTGGAATCGTTTATGTTCCGGGTGCACCAGATAAGGTGCGCTACGTTGCCCGCCTCGTCGCGGTCCATGGCAATGAAGATTCCCTCGGACCATCCCATGGCTCCCTCAAACTGCTGGGAAATCCAGGTCTTGTCCTTCATTCGCTGGTTGATGGTGGAAAGGTCCACGAAGAGGCGCATGGCTTCGACGGAATCCGGCTTGACTAGGCGCTGGAGCATTGTCTGGAAGCGTTCGGTCGCATCTCCGGTGTTTCCGATGACCTCGTGAATTCGCCTGCTGAGGGAAGCGATTTCTGTAAAGGTGAGTTCCTTCATGTTGATCAGGTACATGGAATTATAGAGCCAGGACAAGGTCTTGATGATATTCTGGTGTTCCTTCTCGGCGCGGATTTCGTGGTCCACCAGGGCTACGGTAAAGAGAGCCTTGGTGATATTCCCTTCCTCGTTTCGGTTCAGCACGAACCAGCTGGCGCGGCACCATCCCTTGCGGGCGTTGCTCATGTAGTCAATGAAAGTGCTGACCTTGTCCTTGAGCCTTTCGGAAAGATTTTCCATGTTGACAAAATCCTGCATTTCCTGCTTGAAACCGTCGGCGACATTCTGGGCGATGAAGGCGTTGAAACCGTCCACGGCCATGCCTTTGATATTGACCATGTCGCGGATATCGCTTACGGTTTCCACCTCCCTGAAGGATCCGTCCTCCATGTTGATTTCGTGGACGGAGAAGTAGGAACTTCCCAGGGCGCGGACCACATCGTACTGGGCCTGCAGTTTCTGAAACTGTAACTGCAGGTCTTCATTTGCCATGTCAAGTTTTGTGTTGACTTCCGCAAGGCTGATTCTCCGTTCCGCTTCCCTGGTCTCGTCCAGGTACATGTTGAAGTAGATCATGATCATGCCGATGCTTATGCCCAGCTGGGTGTAGCCGCCGTCAATGTTTAGGATCATCTGGACGATGACACCGAGGGCCGCGGGAATCAAAAGCAGGAACAGGTTGCGGACGGTTTTCTGGGCGGAAATCTTGTTGCCCCGGATGAATTCCGCGGCTACCAGGTAGCATGCGAAAAGGATGTAGACCATGGGGCATGCGACCTGGAGAATGGCGAGTGGTCCCCTGTGATAGAACAGTCCGTCGTCGATATAGAAAATCCAGTGGGTCCAGTAGGAAAGTATGCAGGTGACGGTTAGAACGACTGTGGGCAGGAGGCTGATGGTTTTCTGAAACGCCGTCCCGTTTTCCCTGCCGGGGATGGAGTATCTGAGGTAGGTGAACCAGAAATAGGATGCGAAGTTGAATAGGAGCAGTAGCATGACGGTTGAACCGAAGACCAGCTGCCTTGCGAAGGGCAGACCGCTAAAACTGTGGCTGTATCCAAAGATGGTCATGAACTGCATGATGACGCATGTCAGCGCCAGGGCGATAAAGGCGCGCCTGGACCTGGTTATAATCTTGCTTGCCCGGACTTTGAGAAAAATGAACAGGTCCAGTAGGCAAAAGATCATAGCCTGCACGATAATGACGACATCTGAATCCATCTTGCAATTCCGTCCCAAAAAACTGACACTACTGAAATTAATTTAATTATATTAGGAGAGAACTTTTTTTTGGAGTTGGATGTTCTTAATCCATAATTTCGGTTTCGGCCGAACTCAAAACTGGGACATTGTTTAGCGCGGGCCATGCCGGGTGGCATGACTCGTATCCTTTCTGTTGAATCGCGGTAAGGAACGCAATCTTTATTGAAAAGGTTGGGTGCCGCAAAAAAAAGGAAATAAACAATGTCTAAAAATTCTGAATACACTATCCGACAGGAACTGCCTGCCGATTTCTCGGTTGTTGAAAATTTAACCCGCGAGGCTTTCTGGAACGTTTATCGCCCCGGATGTTCTGAGCATTACGTGCTGCACTGCTATAGGAACCATCCGGATTATATTCCGGAGCTCTCCCTTGTGCTGGAAGGCCCTGCTAGTAGTGGGAATGCTGCGGGCGGATTGCCGGTTTGTTCTGCGCACGGTGTGTCTGCCGCGGGTGTGGAAACTCGCCGCGAAATTCTCGCCCATGTGATGTTTGCTTGGAGCGAAATTCTGGTGGACCCGGATGAGCCGCAGACAGGTTCTGTGCCAACTGCTAGCGAAGAACCGAGCGAGTTGGCTGAGCACGAACCGCGCCGCCTTCGCATGATGACCTTCGGGCCTATCAGCGTCCGTCCGGATATGCAGCGCAAGGGCCTTGGCAAGATGCTGCTGGACTACGCCCTGGAATGTGCTCGCCAGATGGGCGCCGGATGTATCGCCATGTGCGGGAACATTCAGTTCTACGGCAAGTGCGGTTTCGTGACGGCCACCTCCAAGGGAATCCGTTACGCCGACGATCCCGATGGCGATGCGCCCTATTTCCTGATTCGGGAATTGACGCCTGGCTTTCTGGACGGCGTCCGCGGAACCTATCGGGACCCTGCGCCCTATTTCGTTGACGATAAGGACGTAGAGGAATTCGATAAGCAGTTCCTGCCCAAGGAAAAGAAGGTACTGCCAGGACAACTAGGGTAGTTCCGCGCCATGTCATCCTGAGCCCATAGGGCGGAGGATCTAGCATCGGATAAAAAAGCTACCGAGATTTTCTCGGTAGCTTCTTGCTTTAAAATTGTTCAACATTCCCTATCCATTCATCTAGAAATTTCATTTGCTCGTCGGTGTGGAACCAATGCTCACCGCCTTCCATAACGGTGAGTGGTGCGTGAATCTTACCTGCGAATTCGGTAATCGTTTCTAGGGAAACGAGATTGTCTTTTGAACCGTAAAGAATCCGGGTGGGGATGGTCCAGCGGATGGGATTTTCGCGAACATAGCTCAAGTATTCCCAGGAAAGGGTTTCGCCGAAATTCGTTGCGATGTTCTTCTTTTCGCGGAGTTCATTTTCGGAAACGCCGGCCCACATCATCATATCACAAATCAGCTTCTCCATATCCACCATGGGCGAAATGAAAAAAGCTTTTGTGATTCGGGATGAACCAAGGGAAATCATCGAATAGTATGCACCGATGCTGTTGGCGACAAGATAGACCTGGTCATAGCCTGCGGAAGCAGATTCAAGGTATTTGATAAATTCGTCCTTGGCATCCCAGGGATTTTCTGCCTTGTAGTCAAAGCCCATGACTTCAAAATTCGGAAACAGGAATTTATAATGCTCCGCTTCCGAAGCGATGCCGCCTTTCCCGTGAATGTAGATGACTAGGGTTTTCATTTTGAAGTTTACGCGATTAGCCTAGTGCGATCTTCTTGATAATTTTCACCACGGCTTCCATGGCTTCTACGGTTACATGCTCGAAGGGACCGTGGTAGCCGTAGCCGCCTGTTCCAAGGTTCGGGCAGGGTAGCCCCATGAAGCTGAGCTTGGCGCCGTCGGTGCCGCCGCGGACAGGTTCGCTGACCGGCTGCAGGCAATTTTCCGCTTTGCCAAAAATTTCAGGTTTTGTGCGGGCCAGTTCATCGCCAACATCTTCGATGGCTTTGCGTGCGCGCTCCAGAACTTCGGGGCATTTTTCAATAACTTGCAGCATGTTGCTGTAGGAATGCTTGAGCTGAAGTTCTACGGCGCTGCCGCCGGCGCGATCCATGTCAGAATTTTCTATGTGGCTCTTGTCTGTGCTGTCGTTTGCAAAGGCGGTGCCGCCGAATTTTGCATTGTACTTCGCAGCAATCTGGCGCAAGAATTCCTGGCGTTCCTCAAACTTTTTCTGGTCGTGGTCGCGGACGATGTAGCAGAGGGTAGCCTCGCTGACGTCGCCCTGCATGTCTGTCAGGTGGTAGAATCCTTGGTGGCCTTCGGTGGTGGCGGGAGTTTCGTCGGCGGGGAGCGCCATGGCGATTTCTGCAGCCATGAGGCTTGCGTTTTTCATGATGCCCTTGGCTTCGCCAGGATGCACGCTCTTGCCGCGGACAATGAACTTGGCGCTGCAGGCGTTGAAGTTCTCGTAGGCGATGTCACCTTCGTAGCCACCGTCCACAGTGTAGGCGTACTTTGCCTTCATATAGTTCAGATCCACAAGGTCTGCGCCGCGGCCGATTTCTTCGTCGGGCGTAAAGCAAACCCAGATGTCCCCATGTCCAGAAAGATTCTCGTAGCCACGGCTTTCGGCGTGTCGGTCGGTTGCTGCCAACTCTTCCATGGCGGTAACGATTTCTGCAATGCCTGCCTTGTCGTCGGCGCCCAGCAATGTGGTGCCGTCGGTGGTAATGAGGGTGCGGCCCTTCAAGGTTTTCAGCGTGGGGAAATCGGCGACCTTCAGCACCATTTTTGCATGGCCCTGTTCGTCGTGGCCGGCGCCTAAAAGTTCCACGTCGCCGCCGTCATAATTTTCAATAATCTGCGGTTTCGGATTTACGCCGGAAAAGTCTGGCGAAGTATCCATGTGGCTGATGAAGGCGATAGCGTCGTCATCTTCGTGGCCAGCGGTAGCGGGCAGCAAGCCGTACACATAGCAGTGCTCGTCGATCTTTACCTGCTGAAGGCCAATGTCAATCAGTTCCTGGGCAAGGTACTTGCCCAATGCAAACTGGCGTTCCGAACTGGGGCAGCTTTCGCAATTCTCGTCGGAAGTGGTGGTGAAGCTAACGTACTTTAGAAAACGATCTTGAACTTTCATATAAAAAAGATAAATAATGAACCGGCGTTTTTCCTGATTTTACCCATAAATCGATGTTGAACACCGCCTCTTATAGGTAAATATTTAGCTTGTATGTAATTGCCTGAGGCCTTTTTGTTATGATTTGGACTTCGGACGGCCTTAAATAGGCTCTTGAGAGCCGAAAAATGGTCCGAAAAGTGAAATTACACCTTACAATTGCCATTTTACCTACGGGAGTTACCTATAAATCTTATCTAAAATCTTTATTTATGGGTATTTTTAAGAAATCAGGAGATTGTTCGCGCACCTTGTCAAAGTCCGACACCGAAAAGTTTATCTTTATATGCGATGGCTGACCAGAAACAGAAATCTACAGATAGGGTTCAGTTGAACCTTGTTACGGTGAAGCGTAGCAAGCTATCCCAGATGCGTTTGGACGATCGGGAAACATGGCCTGTTGTCCTGCAGTTTTTCTTTTACCCGCGACCCTTGGGCTATCAGCAGTTCTTTTTTCTGCGTGTAGTCTTGTTGGTTGCGATGTGCTTTTTTACGGTGCAGCTTTTCCGTTACGGTTACGACGCGCCCGTTGCTCAATATCTCCATTGCCTGAACCTGCCGGTGCACGAAACCGGACATATCGTTTTTGGATTTTTCAATAAGCCTGTCTTGACATCTCTGGGTGGAAGCCTATTCCAGATTATGATGCCTCTGGTTTTCTGCCTTGCACTATGGATCAAGCCTCGGGATTTGCTTGGGGCGTCCGTAGGGCTTTGGTGGGCCTTTGAAAATTTCATCGATGTAGCGCCTTACATTGCCGACGCCATTCCCATGCAGTTGACGCTTACCAGCGGGGGCACCGGTTCCGAGGCGCCTTATGGTTTTCATGACTGGAACTTTATCCTGCTGGAGACGGGAAAGTTGAGCGACTACCTGAAAATTGCGGACACGGTCTATTTCATCGGCTATGCCGGTATGGTGCTGTGCTGTCTGTGGGGCGCCTGGTCCCTGTTCTATTATTTTAAATACCAAAGAGCGGGCAAGTGACGCTGGAACAAAAAAATCCATCTGGTGAAAAACGTGTAACGAAGGTCCGCAAGCGCAAGGGTCGCAAGCGTAAGCCCATGACGCGTTCCCAGATGATGGGGGCGGTTCATTCGGAGGATACGAAGCCTGAAGTCGTTGTTCGTCGTGCCTTATTTAAAGCGGGTTTCCGCTACCGTCTGCATCGCAGGGACTTGCCGGGCACTCCGGATATTTTCATACAGAAATATGGGGTTGCCATTTTCGTGAACGGCTGCTTCTGGCATCAGCACGGATGCAAGCTTACCAGCAGGCCAAAATCCAATGCGGATTTCTGGAACGAGAAATTCAACAACAACATTGTGCGGGATATTAAGACCCAGCACCAGCTTTCGCTGATGGGCATTCGCGTAGCCGTTGTCTGGGAATGTTCCCTGCGCCCGTCACCCGCGGGTTGTCCGCGTCCCGCTTCGGAGTCCCCTCAGGCATCCACAGCGGCTCAGGCTTCCGCGGTTTCCATGAGTGCGGACCTTGTCCTGGAACGTCTCATGAATTTTATCAGGGGCGACGAAGAAACCATCGAACTGTAATTGTACAATTCCGCGGACCTGCATCGAATAGCGAATTGGCAGAAAAAGGGAACGGTAGCGACTTTACTCTCTCTCGCTTTTGAATCCAAAAGCTCCCAGACTGTAGGTGGTCATGTGTGCGCCTGGGCCTATGCCGTCAAAAATATGGATGCAGCCGTTTTCCAGAGTGTAATACACATTCTTGTATTCGGCAACAGGCTTGCTTACACCTGCCAGGAAAATAGTAAGCTTTGCAGACATATGGCGATCGGCTGCAGCCAATGCGGAACCTGCACAGAGTGTAAGGGAAATAAACAGGGCAATGAAAATTTTCTTCATGAAAAGAATGTAATATTTACTCTATGAGTCGGTATGAACCGCTTTGGAAATTTATCCAGTCAGAAGGCTCTGTTCACACTTGGGTAACCTCATGCCTCAAAACAAAGCGTCCTCAAAACCTCATGGCCTATTATGATCAAGATTCTCTTTGTATGTCACGGAAACATTTGCAGAAGCCCTATGGCGGAATTCGTCATGAAGCATAAGGTTGCCGAAATGTTCGGAGCAACTGGAACCCGCGGGGAATTAGGAACCGCCCAGTCTTGCGGTAGCGCGACATCCCGCGACAATCGCGATTCTGCAAAATCCCGCGGGGGCCTTACCGCCGCAGATTTCGAAATCGCAAGCGCCGCCACTTCCACAGAAGAAATTGGCAATCCGGTCTATCCGCCGGCACGACGCCTGCTGAATTCCAAGGGCATAGACTGCAGTGGCCATGCGGCCCGCCAGATGACCCAGCGGGACTACGACTATTATGATTACATCATCCTGATGGACCATAATAACCTGAGAAATCTCCGCTGGAATATTAGTGCGGCGGACTATGCCCGCGAAACCTTCCGCGATGTGCCCGCGTCACCTTCCCGCGAAATGCAGGAGCGAAAGAAGGTCTCCCTCATGATGGACTGGACCAGCCGTCCCGGCGATGTGGCGGACCCCTGGTACACCGGAAATTTCGAAGCTACCTGGCGTGACGTAAACGAAGGCTGCGACGGACTTCTCCGGTATATCGTGGAGCGTGCTTCTAATTCCTAATGGAAGCTCTCGATGTTTTTTTCAAGAAATTTTTGTTTATATTTGGAACATCGTTAGGAGTCTTATGAGAAAAATTATTTGCTTCATCCTGTTTGCTGCAGTGTTTTCCTGCGCTGGCGAATTTGCCGATAGGCAGATGAAAAAATTTGTGGATTTCACAAAAAAGGGAAAATACGAAAAAGCCGTTTCAGTCTTTCTGGACAATCACGCCCTTTTTCTGAATGACTCTTTGTCAAAAAAACAGAATGTGGTTGCCCATGCAGGGGTTGCAAAAAAGTTTATTACCCAGCACGGAAAAATAGTCAACTATACCAAGTGGCGGACCCGTTCCTTATCCAAGGACATGACAGAAACTGTTTATCAGATTAATTGCCAGTATTCCGCCTGGATGGTGGAGGTAATCGAATATCTGCCTCCCAGCGGGAAGCCCGTATTCAATTCAGTAAGGTATGTATCCGAAGAGGATATTTTTAAGATTTACGACAGATAGGAGGAATCATGAAAATCAAGTCCATTCTTTTAACGTTGTGCCTTTGCGCATTTGCCTTTGCTGGTCCCCATTCCGACAGTTGCGTCAAGAACCTGGTGGATCAGCTCAAGCAGGCCGAATACGACAAGGCGTTCGATGCCATCCTGGATAATAGTCCCTTCATTATGGGCACTTCCAATGTGGCGAATATCAAGATGCAGTACACGGCGGCGTTCCGGAACATCGAGGCCCAGTACGGCAAGCCGATTGGTTTTCAGATTCTGGGTTCCAAGACTTTGGGCACCATGGAACGTACAGGTTATCTGATCCAGTGCGAAAAGAGCGCCTGGATGTTGGAAGTTTACGAATACAATAATCCAGAATCTAAGAAGCAGTATATCGTGGGCTTCAAGATTATTGGTGATGACGAGGCCTTCAACCGTTATGGCGTCTAGTCTTTTTTTCTGAGACCCATTGCATAAGGGGAAGTAAGAAAAGATAGGCCGCAAAGATGACGCTTAGGGTAGGTGCGCCCATGGCTCCCAGGGGGACAAGGCTCGCCATGCTCCAGGGGATAATGCCTGCAACAACTACGGAAGAGTTCTCCATAAGGAGGGCTCTTTTATTTTTGTCGGGCACAACGCTTTCGCACATTTCATTGGTGAGCACGATGCTCATGGTCTGATTGCAGCTGGTCATGACTGTAAGGATGGCGGTGAACAGCACGCAGCCAAAAGGCGAAACGCGATGGCTCATGCGGGATATGAGCGCTTTCACTTTTTCCATCAGGCCGGTTCCCTTGATGAGTCCTACGAAGGTCAGGGAGATAAGAATGGTTCCGCACATCTTGACCATCCCGAGAAGTCCACCGCCGGAGAGCATCTTCGAGATTTCTTCGGGTGCGGAATAGCCGAAAACCATAGTCTCGCAAATCGCCTGCGGGGTGACACCTTGCAATTTCCAGACAAGAACCGCGGATATCAGAATGCTTACGGCCATGTTCAGCTTGATATCCACCCGAAGGATTGCAAGAATCAGGATGGTGGCGGCAGGGACCAGCAATATCCAGTGGAGTTCGTAGAACTGGCCGAAAATTTGAATCACGTCGGTTTCCGCAGGGGCACTTTCCATCAGGTAGCCAAGAGCCGAAAAAATCCCTAGGGAAAGTACAAAGGGCACAATACAGGTTTTAAGCATCCCGTGGATGTTATCATAGATGTTCGTTCCCGTCACCTGGGCCACCAGGAGGGCGCTGGTGGAAACCGGCGAACAACGGTCCCCGAAAAACGCTCCCGAAAGTACCGCCCCGCCGCATACCGCAGGCGAAATCCCCATTGCAGTTCCCACGCTCATGCAGATGGAACCCATGGTGGCTGCGGTTCCCACAGACGTTCCCGTCAGGGCCGAAAGCAAAGAATTCAGTACGAAGGCCGCCGGCAAAAAGATTGCGGGTTGCAGCGCTCCGGAAGTAACGCTCACGATATAGGCCACCGTTCCCGAGGCTCGCCACAGGGCCGTCATGACGCCAACCATCAGCATCACCAGAAAAACATTCTTCGCGACGCCAACGCCAGAAAGCCCCATGCGGAAAAGTTCCCGCAGGCCAAACCCGCGGACCAATCCGTAAATCAACAAGGCGATCAATATGGCTAAAAGAGCATATAACATTTTTAGGTTGTCATCCTGAACACTATCCCATCGTCATCCTGACCCTGTAAGGGGAAGGATCCAGCAAAACTTTGCGAACAAATTTTAGTAAATTGAGTGTATGATAGCTTTTATGATTATTCCCATCGCGGCGGTTCTGCTTTTATACCTGAATGTCCGCAAAGTGGCCAATGGCACCAAGGGCGTTCTTTGTGCCGGCCTTCCCATCATCCTGACTTTCGCCAGTTTTTTCTTGGCTCGGAATAATTCCACTTTTTTTGCGATGCTCCAGTGCTTCATGGTCATCTGGCTTTGCCAGGCACTCTGGATGTATCTCTTCTGGGATTTGTTTCTGGTCTTGCGACAGGTCTATAAAAAGACCATCGGAAAAAAGAAAGGCCGCCCACAGTACAAGACCAATTTCGTGCGGAATGGTGCGCGTGCGGTGCTTGCGGCAACAGTCCTGCTGACTGCAGGTCTTCTCGCTTATGGCATTCCCAATCATTATGATTACAAGACCCGCACTTTGGAAGTTCCCGTAACGGTTTACGGCGGGTCTGATGCTTCTCGGGATTTCAAGGCGGTGTTCTTCAGCGATCTTCACATCGACCCGCTCTTCAAACAGGAAAAGCTTGAACGCCTCATCGCCCAGTGCGATTCCATCAAGCCGGACTTTGTTCTATTTGGCGGCGACATGGCGGACGTTCACGATTCCGTACTGACAGCGCAAGGTTACGACAAGCTGATGCAGCGTCTGGCCGCTACCGCAAAGGTTGCCGCCGTCGGTATCAACGGAAATCACGAAGCCTATATGGAACGCGCCGGTTCCAATCCCGAAGGCTTCCTCCGTAAGGCTGGCTGGATTTTCCTAGATGACTCCACCGCCTGTGTTCCGGCAGATGCGCCTATCGCCTGCTTCACTGGCCGCCGCGATTTCCAGAAGGCCCGCACCTTTGACGAACCTCGCAAGAGTCTCGCGGAACTGACGGCTGCAAATCCTGTGGCGGCTCATCTCACTACAAAAAATCATTCTGTTCCCTGGATTGTTCTGGATCATCAGCCCAAGGGTGTGGATGAAGACTTTGGAAAATTCCGTCCGGACTTCGCCCTTTCCGGTCACACTCACGACGGGCAGTTCTTCCCGGGAAATATCCTCATTGACTGGATTTGGCCGCTGGCTTATGGAGAAGGCTACCTGAATAATGTCCATTGGCTGGTCAGTTCCGGCGTAGATTCCTGGGGTCCTCCAGTCCGCGCAGGTTCCGACACCGAAATCTGGATTCTTGACTTCAAGAAGATTATGAAGGCGGAGGCGACAGGGCGTTTACTCACGACAAGGCCGCGAGCCGTTCTCTCTGCAGATTCCCTAATAAGATCGACTCAAGGTCTTCAGAAGGCCATGAAAATTGAAAGCCCCGAAATAAGTCCCGAAATGAAATCAGAACTTGATTCCTTGAATAAGGCTGCGTCGGAAAATTTGCAAAAAGAAGCGGACTCGCTGGAGAAACACTTATTACAGTCTATTGCAGGTGATGCAAAGGCTGCACAGTAAACTTTCTATAGGCTTTTTTGCAAATTGGGTTACTGAAGTCCTCCATGGGTGCGTTTTGGTAACCTTGTTTGTTGGAAAGAATGAATTCTAAAATTACTTTATTTGTGCAACAGGTTACTAAAGAGCTTTTACAAACCTGTTTAGTAACCCGAATTCCGAAAAACACAGTATTTCTGCTTTCCAGACCATTATGTTCTAGTCTTTTTCTGGTGATTCTCCGCCCGACCTGGCCTCTCAACTCTTTATAAATTATTTTATACAAAATACCTCTTGCCACCTGCAGGGGGAATTTGCCATATTAGGGGGCATGGGGCGGAATATATCTTTCAATCGGCTTGCGAGCCTGCGTAATGAGATTCTGGATTTAGGAGTGGTCTTTTGTGGAGGCTCGTTTTCGCAGTCTCCCTGCGAGGGGTCGGATGGCGTTCATGTTTTCCGGTCAAATCGCGAAATGCTAGACTGTCTCTGGAATGTTCGCATTCTTACCTATGAGGCCTGTAACCTCCATGGTGTAAGCTCCGGCTGGTGGGGCTACCTGCAGAATCTGTACAGCGAATGGGAATTTGTCCGGAATTCACTGGCCTTGCGGTACATGCCGCTGGTAAAATCCGTGGCCCGGAAATACAGTCATCCCAACCAGGGCTTTGAGGACCTTGTCCAGGAGGGGGCTACGGGAATGCTCCGCGCGCTGGACAGTTTCGATGTGGAATATGGCGTTCCCTTCGAGGCCTATGCCCGGCCGTGGATCAAGAAATATCTGGGTGCGTGCGTTGAGTGCCACAGCCAGGTGGTCCGCCTTCCCGAGACTCTTGCCAAGAAGCGTCGAAAGGCCCGCCGCAATCGGGAGGGCTCCCCAAGTGAAATCTCCTTCTCCTTTTCCAACGAGTCCGAAATCTCCGTTATGGATGATGTAATCGCCGACATTGGGCCCAATCCCGAGGAGCGATTCAGCCATCGGGAAATCGTTCGCTTCCTGAACCAGCGGATGCAAGGGCTGGACAGCGCTGCCCGGGACATCCTGAACCTTCGATATTTCTCGGAAAACAGGCCGTCTATGGAAGAAGTGGCCCGTAAATGCGGTTTCTCCCGGGAAAAGGCCCGAAAAATAGAGAAAAAAGCTCTGGAAAAGCTGAAAGAAGGCCTTCCTTGAAAATAATTTGAAAGCGAAGGAGAAGAATTTTTGAAAAAAAAGGAGTCGGATGGTGAAAAAATCGGGGGCTGCCAAAAGATTCTTGTGAATTCAGTGTTGATAAGTTGGTGTTTTTGTTGAATAGAATTCGTTATTTTTGAAAAAGATGAAAAAAAGTGAATTTTTTTTGAGAAATACCCTTGCAATTATTCCAGGAATTTCTACTATTGGCTTCACTTCCGAAACGGAACGCCCGAAAGGACGAAACGAAAGTCGGGACGGCAGTTC
>JAKSIH010000060.1 GCA_024398935.1 Fibrobacter sp.
AAATTAGGAGAACATATGAAAAATTCTTTTCCGAGTGTCATTCTGAGCGTAGCGATAAAGAATTGTCGAAACTTTAGTTTCCTACAATTCTTATCCACTATGTGGAAGAATCTAGCGATGTTGTCTATCGCAGCAGTCATGTTCGTGGCCTGCGGAGGCGATAACGGCTCAAGCGCTAGGGACGACGATTCCTCTAGCAGCGTTGCTGACGAGGAAAAATCCTCCTCTAGCACAAAGAATAGCTCCTCTAGCGATAATGAATCCTCCAGCTCTGCTAAGGAATCTTCTAGCTCCAGCGTAGCAAAGTACGTCTGCGATATTTACACCTTGGCTGATGCCTTGAGCTGCAAGTGTGACGAAAACCGCGAAGGCAAGCTTTCTTACAACTACGACAGCAATGTGGAACTGGTCTGCATCCACGACGCTGAACTGAACAAGTGGGGCTGGATCGTCAAGAAGGACGAATCTTCTTCCTCCAGCGAAGCCAGGAGCAGCTCCAATTCTGTTAAGGAATCCTCTAGCAGCGTGAAGGTTTCTTCCAGCAGCGGTGCAAAGAGCAGTAGCTCTGTTGTGAAATCTTCTTCCAGTTCTGTGAAGGCGTCGTCATCTTCCGGAAATTCAAAGTTTGATTTTGAATGGAATACTGGGGTTGAAGCCGCTCACTGCTCTTGTGATGAGTCCCAAAATGGTAAAACAGCGATTGCTTTATACAGAGAGGATAAATCTGAATATCTCTGTGCATATGATGAAAGCGAGAAGGTGTGGAGGTGGATTAAGACAGCTTGGATTTCATCCTCTTCGAGCGCTCCTAAAAGTAGTTCCAGTGTAAAGGTTTCTTCTAGCAGCGTGTATGTTCCCTATAATCACTATGATGATCTTGCCGGCAATATACACGTCGGTAGGGATCGTTACAAACAGTTTACTGATGAACGAAATGGCCGTAGTTACTACTACATTACCATTGTCGGTAAGGATACGAATAATGTTAAGGCAACTGTGACTATTATGGCGGAAAACCTTAACATTGGTAAGGATGTGGCTGGCGTAGATGACCAGAATGATGATTCTGTAATAGAACGTTACTGCTATAAGGATGATACTACAATGTGCGATAGGTTTGGCGGTCTTTACCAGTGGGCGGAGATGATGCAGCTGCCTAGCCGCTGCAATACGGAAAGTTGCGCCGATTTGATTCAGGAAAACCACCAGGGCATTTGCCCCGATGGCTGGCGTCTGATGAATGAAAATGATTTCGCCATTGTTGCAAAATCAGAAGATAATGTCGATGGATTGAAAGGTCTCCGTTCTTCACGTTTCCAGGGATCTAATGCTTCGGGATTTTCTTTGACTGCTGCAGGAAGGAGAAGTCCCAATAACGACCTTTTCAATCGCATGAATGAAGGCGCTTATTGGTTTTATCCGCAGGAATCTGTAGTAGAAGGCAAAGCTCGTGTTGGATATGTTTCAGTCAGTGGTGCATATAGTGAAGGTGCTAGAGAATATAAAACCAGTGGTTTCTCTGTCCGTTGCGCAAAACTAGAAACCGAAGAATAATTCTCATCTCCTAAAAAATTTCCCATAAAAAGATTCTCGGGAACCCTCATGGTGAGGGCTCCCATTCCCAAGTTTAATCTATAACGACGCACATCGTGCGTCTCAAGGCTAATCTCATGTCTAAATAGCGTGCTAAACGAGCGTCGCAAAATCAAGTTCACTTGATTTTATGACCGAGTGACGCCGCTAACGCCGCAGGCGTTCAATGAACGAAAACTCTCGTAAGTCCTCCAAGAAAGTCTCCTCTAAGTCAGCAAAGGCTAAAAAAGTCTCCAAGAAAAATTTCAAGATTGAAAATCTTGAACCCCGCCTGATGATGGATGCTGCATCCGGCTTCGAAGTGGAAAAGTAACATCTCTGTTAAGCGATTCCGCCGAAAAGTTTAAGGGAATTGAATGCAGATGGCAATGAAAACCTACTTGAGTTTTTACAATTATTTTACATAAAATCATGCAACATTTCCTCGTTCAAAACGTGTTATAGTATGTAGGGCGAAACCGCCTTGCGCTATTGCGGGGGCGTTCCCGTTTTGGAATTACAATGGCGACATTTGAGGAAAAAGTCAAAAAACAAGTCGAGATCATTAAACAGCATGCGTTCCTGGACCCGACCCGGGACAAGGTCTTCAAGGAAATCTTTTCGAAGGACGTGACGCTGATTCACTTTTTAAACGCAATGCTGCATCAGCCTGAGGAACGGAAGATCGTCAGCATCGAACGCAAGAAGCCCGCATCGACGCTGACTTCTGCAATCGATTCTGAGGAGGTTCGTTTCGATGTACACGCCAAGCTCAACAACGAAGAATATATTGATTTGGAGATGCAGCGGGCGTCTCACGAAGATTTTGCGGACCGTGTGGAGCTTTACGCGGACCAGCTTTCCATCGAGTCCAAGATTCACTTTGACAGCCAGCGCACCGAAGCTGAGAAGGAAGACCATCCCTACTTGATGCCCACCACCTATAGCGTGTGGATCTGCAACTTCCCGGTTAGCTTTTGCAAGAGCTATCGCGAGGAGTTGGGTCTTTTTCGCTTTTCTAGCATCGGTGATCCCGACGCCTTGCCTGTATATAATAAAAAAAGGTATATTATCATCGACTTGAGTAAGGTGGATGCGAAGGTCCTGAACCTGAACACCGCCGAGACGGAATGGCTGGAACTTTTCACCAGGATGGCTTCTGCGAAGGATGCCCCCAAGACGAAGGACCCCGTCATTGCGGATGTTTACAGCCGCCTGGCGGTGAGCGCCCTCGAGAAGAACTTTATCACGGAGATTGCAACAGGTATGGTCACAGAAGCTGAAATCAGTACACGCATCGGAACCGCCCGCCGCGAGGGCCGCGACGAAGCCAGGCTTAGTGATGCAGAAGCGTTCCTTCGAGATAAAGACCCTGTGGAACGCGTTGCGCGAGTTCTCAAGTTGCCTCTTGAAAAGGTGCAGGAACTGGCAGACAAAATTGCCGCTGAAAAGGCTGGAAACTAGATTCCGTCATCGCGGATGTCTACAGCCGCCTGGCAGTGAGCGCCCTCGAAAAGAACTTTATCACGGAGATTGCAACAGGTATGGTCACAGAAGCTGAAATCAGTACACGCATCGGAACCGCCCGCCGCGAAGGCCGTGAGGAAGGTCGTGAAGAAGCCAGATTCAGTGACGCAGAGGCGCTTCTACGAGATAATGACCCTGTGGAACGAGTCTCTCGAGTCCTCAAGTTGCCCCTTGAAAAGGTACAGGAACTAGCGGACAAAATCGCCGCCGAAAGGGTATAAAGTTGATAAGAAAAACTCCGGTGCATTGCACTGGAGTTTTTTTTGCTTATTCTTCCATCACCAATTCCATGGCCTTGCGGATCAGTTCTGCGGGGCCGCCGTATTCGCGGGCGCGGGGGGCGCCTTCGCTGAGCATCTGGCGGAACTTGCGGGCGCCGGGGAGGCCTGCGAAAAGGCCGTAGATGTGCTTTACCAGGATGGTGGCGGGGCAGCCTTCGGCGAACTGCTTTTCTACGTAGGGAAGGTAGGCTTCAAGGACTGCCTTTCTTGTTTTGGGACTGCTGGATCCCCCGTCAAGCGGGGGATGACAATTAGCGGCATCTCCGAAAACTCGTTCGTCGGCGTCGTGCAGGAACCAGGGATTTTCGTAAGGTTCGCGACCAACCATGACGCCATCCAGCGCCACACCCGTTCCAGCAGAAGTGGGGTCGCCGTTCAAGTGGCTGAGCACCTGGTCCATGGAGCGGATGCCGCCATTGATGGCAATATTCAGCTGGGGCATTTCTGCCTTCAGCTTATGAACAAATTCATAATGCAGGGGAGGAACTTCGCGGTTCTCCTTGGGCGAAAGTCCCTTCAGCCAGGCCTTGCGGGCGTGAATAATAAAGTACTTGCAGCCTGCATCAGCGATGGTGCCGACGAAATCGCGGAAAAAGTCCCAGCTGTCGAATTCATCGACGCCGATGCGGCACTTGATGGAAACGGGAATGCTTACGGCGTCCTGCATGGCCTTGAAGCAGTCGGCCACCAGGTTCTTGTCCTTCATGAGGCAGGCGCCGAAACTTCCGCTCTGCACGCGGTCCGAGGGGCAGCCGCAATTCAGGTTCACTTCCTGGAAACCGGCGGCTTCCACCATCTTGCTGCACTTGGCCAAATCGGCGGGATTGCTTCCGCCCAGCTGCAGCACGGCGGGGTATTCGAATTCCTCATGTCCCAAAAACATCTCGGGCTTGGCGTGGAGCAGTGCGTGAGTCACCACCATTTCGCTGTACAGCAAGGTGTGCTTTGAAATCAACCGCAAAAAATAACGTTCGTGGCGGTCGGTGCAATCCAGCATCGGGGCGATAGATAATCTGCGGTTGAAATCAATATTCATAAAATCAAATGTAGAAAAAATGTAGATTTGGAATGGTTAGAAGGTCTGATTATGAAAAGTCTAAATTTGATTCTGATAGTGTTTTTCGCTGTACTTTTGGGCTGTTCCGGCTCATCAAAGGTTGGTTCAATAAGCGAAATTTCAGAAAAGTTGTCGGACGCAGAACCTATAGATGAAAGCGATTTGAATGCGTTCCAGTCTGCTGTTCAGCACGGTGATGAAATGACATTCCGGTATGAATATGGCTCGCAGGTTACTTTTTTCAAGACGAGCAGCTATTGTTATAGCTATGGGGAAGATGTTCTGAAGTTCGTAACAAATGATTCAATGAATGTTGTTTCCATACCCATGGATAAAATTCAGATTTGTGCGGATGGAACAGAAACTTGGACTCCCAAAAGCAACGGATCGGTTTTTCTGGATCATTTGTCCGGGGGCGCCCAAAAGGGGCTCTATTGGGGAGGATATTTCTTTTTTAACGTAGCTGAGAACACCTTTGTCGCTAATCCTGTTGTAGGCTCCTTGATGTTTGCCATGTTGCCCATTGGTTTTGTCGTAGGAACTTCTGTTGGTACGGTTATCGGAGGAACCACGGGACTGGTGGCCATGGGAATTAATACGGCTGACGGAATCAGGGTCTGTCGCGGTAATTTTACCGAAAAAGAAAAGACGGAATTTTTAGAATCTCATCTTTGCTTTAAACACTAATTCATAGTAGAAACGGTTGATGGATTTATAGTCTTTACTGCTATGAAAATCAATAAATAAACTATATTGTGGGTATGAGTTTGATCAGAAACATTGTGGTTGCTGGCGGAACCCACGGTAACGAACGAACTGGTGTAAGCCTGGTCCAAAAATGGATGGCCAACCCCGAATGCTATGCCTCCTTGTGCAAGAGTGCCAAGGTGGATTTGGTGCTATCCAATCCCGAAGCCATGCGCTTGAACCGTCGCTATCGCGACCATGACTTGAATCGTGCATTCTCCCAGACATGCCTGGATGTGAAGGCTGTTCCCCTGCAGTATGAGTTTCGTCGTGCCAAGGAATTAAATGACATGTATGGCCCGAAAGGTCCGAAAACCAAGACGGACCTTTTGCTGGATGTTCATAATACAGGCTCCAACATGGGCTACTGCCTGATTCTTTCCGCTCGTAATCCGTTCTGCATGAAGGCTTCCGCGGTATTGACTCAGGAATTCAAGGATGCTTGGATTTACTACCAGCCGGAAGAACGTTCTGCGTCGCCCTACTTCGGGACTATTGCCAAGGCGGATATCTGTATTGAAATCGGTCCCCAGCAGCACGGCACCCTGGACGCTGCCATCTTCGAGGAATCGGAACGCCTGGTAAAACGCTACCTGGAGCTTGCCGAAGAATGGAACCGCGGGGAACTGCAAAAACGCGCTCCCATTACGGTGGATGTTTACACCCAGTGGCGTGACTTGGGCTACCCCAAGCCTCAGGGTGGCGGCCCCATCCAGGCCATGATCCATCCGGAAGTTTTGGGGCACGATTACCGCGCCCTTCGGGAAGGGGACAGCCTGTTCCGTACCTTCGATGGCAAGGACATCCCCTTCAGGCGAGAAGCCAACGACCCGGAAGTCCTGCACCCGATATTCATTAACGAACCCGCCTATTACGAGAAGGACATCGCCATGAGCCTCACTGTAAAGACGACGGAGATGTGGTAATCCATACGTCATTCTGGGCGAAGCAGAAAACCTGCGCGTCATTCTGAGCGAAGCGAAGAGAACCAATGTGTCATCCTGAGCGGAGCAGAAAACCCGCGCGTCATTCTGAGCGAAGCGAAGAATCTAGTAGAGAATTTATGACTGAAGAAAACGAAGAACTGCAAGAAGTGAATGGCGAAGAACGCCTGAAGAATTTTTTGGAACTGGTAACCAACCAGAAGGCAGAACAGTGGGATTCCCGCCTGTTCGATATTCTGGATGCATTTGAAGATTTTTTGACCATCCGTCCGGAACCTCCTCAGGAATGGTCCGAAACCTATGAAAAGAGCGGCAAGAAATTCGACTACCATCAGGTAGTGCTGCCCCAGGATTTCCAGGACCCATACGAAGATGATCTGGGAAACATCCGCCGTCTCCGTAACGAGTTTGAACGCACCCCCAGCACCATGGCTCTGGAACATGAGCTGGTGAGCCGTAACTATTTCATTTTCGAGAACGGTCATGCAGAAGCCATCCCGGCACCTCGCCCCATGCTCATGCTGGAAAGCAAGGATCGCGATGACGACGAGGAAGAACAGGAAGGCGACATTACCTGGGACTGCTGCATTTCCATTTTCCCCGACGGAAGTTATGTGGCCTACAATCTGGATCACGACGACGAAGAAACCCTGGGAGAAGACTTCAAGAAGGAATTTGACAAGCATATCGACGTGCTGTCCCGTCTTCAGCTGGTGATTCCCGTGGAAGGCCGCGACTACGGAATTTTAAGGAGCGACGCATAACCCACGAATCATCCTGGAGTACGCACACTCCACGTCATCCTGGAGAACGCACACTCCGCGTCATCCTGGAGAGCGCCCACCTCGCGTCATCCTGGAGAGCGCACCCCCCGCGTCATCCTGGAGCGAAGCGATAGGATTCATTATGATGAATAGACTTTGGAAAAACATAATTCTCGCCATGACGCTGCTTACAGGCAGTGCCGTTGCCGACTTTATCCAGAGTCCCATCCCTCCGTCCAGTCGGGAGAACAGCCTGCTGGACTCCGATGGCGATGGCCGCCTGGACCAGATGAACATCAAGTTCCTGGGAACCATTTCCGGGGAATACCTGGACCAGATGGTGGATAGCCTGACCTTTGACTGGATGGATTCCTCCAAGACCGTTCAACACTATGCTGTGGGCCGTAAGGCCTTCGTTCCTGATTCTTCCAACAATCGCCGCATTACGGTTGACCTGTCCCATCTCCAGAGTCAATTCGATATTCTCACTTCCCTTTCTGATGGGGAGGGTGGCTCCCTGGGTAATGTTAAACTGTACCTGGCCGAAGGTTCTGTCTTTGACATCGCCATGAGAGACAAGATGTCTCCCGTTGTCAAATCGACTTTCTTGAGGAGCTATCGCGGTAAGTCGACGGATTCCCTGGTGGTGAATTTTTCCGAGAGGGTTGACCTGGTGTGGGGCTGCCAGGCTGTTCTGGAATTCAAGAAAAAGGATGGTTCCCCAGGCCGCTTTATCAGCAATTCCAATGCTATCTGGAATGCCAATAATACTTCGGCCTTGTTCCTGTTCGAGGTGAATGATTCTCGGGAGTGGTTGCTGCCTCAGGATTCTATCCGCCTGATGCCGCGATGTGTTCTGGATTCGATTCGGAATGCGTCGGAAGAGAATGCTCGCTTTAGGAAAATGGAGGGCTTCTATCCGCTGGAAGTCATGAGCTCCAATATGGTGGTGGAAACTGCTGTTCCTGCAGAAAATCTTCCCATATTCCAGATGCAGTTCAAGGATCCTGCGGCGAATGTCCCCAATGAAAATGAATGGGGCGTGGCCATGGATGTGCTTGGACCGGAATTCGAAAATGCCGTTCGTGACGCCCTGGGCCTTGAACAAAAGACTGCGCTGGATTTGAAAAAGCTTAAAATTTTCTACAACCTCAGAATTTACACGAACCTTGGTGCGTATGTGGTAGGAACCTCCGGCGAAGTCTACGGGAACGATTCCCGATTTAACGGAAGTGCAACTCGTCTATTCCTGAAATGGAACTTGATGGATGGAACTCGCAAGCGTGTCGCGACTGGAGCCTATATTTCCAATGCGGTAATGATCATCTCCTATGACGGACAGGTCGTGTTCCGTAACGACGTTCATCACGGCCCAACCACCCAGATATTTGGCGTAAAGCGCAAATAAATTTTTGAACGCTCTTATGTCATCCCGCAAATCTTCCGATGTCATTCCCGCGAAGGCGGGAATCTAGCAGACGCAAAAGTATATGGAACTTCTAGAACGAGAAATCTACAAGCACTATATTGAAATTATCCAAGGTCATTCTGAGTCCCGCGCCTCACGTCATTCTGAGTCCTGCGCCTCATGTCATTCTGAGTCCCGCAGGGACGAAGAATCCAGTGCGATACAATCACAATGTTTTGAAGACCGGCATCCCCAGCGGGTATCCTTCGCGGATTTGATTGATCGCTACGACGCCTTCTGCTTTGACGGATATGGAACGCTTTATAACCGCGGGGACTTCGTGTATCCTGGCGCTCGGGAGATGTTTGCTGCCTTGCGTAAGGCGGGTAAACAGTTGCGCCTGATCACTAACGCTGCATCTGATGTGGACTGCGTGCTTGCCCGTGATGCCGCTAAACGCGGGTTTGATTTCTCTGAAGAAGAAACTGTTTCTTCGGGTAGCCTGCTAAAAGATCTTGTTGCAGATCTTCGCTCCGGTGTTTCTAGGAATGGTCCTGCACTCAGGCTCCGCGAAGTATATTACATCGGTCGTGAAACCGGCAAGAATGTTCTCGCCGACTGTGGCATTACGGCTGTGTCGCCCGACGCTTATCCCGAAGAACCTGTAGTGGCAATTTCTTCTGCCAAGGATACTCCCGAAACATACGCCCGTGCGGTGGAGATTTTGCGACGCCCGGGGGCAATTCTTCTGGTGCTGAATTCCGATGCCTGGGCTCCGAAAATTGATGGAAGCCGTGAACCGGTTTCCGGCGCATTAAGTGAACGCCTCCGTAGGGATTCCATGTGCGAAGCGAACGGCGGGAAAGGTTGTTCTACTTTTTATCTAGGAAAGCCGTTTCCCGCAATATGGGAAAAAGTTCGCGTCAGTTTGCCAAGCTCCCTGTTTGGCGGCCGCCCCCCTCGGGTGATCATGATTGGGGATACCTTGGGTACAGACGTCCTTGGCGCGCGAGTAGCGGGTTTTGACAGCGCCCTGCTGGTAGGTCGCAACCAACCCGCAAGTGAACTTGCGGAAGACGAAGCTTTTTTGGGAATACAACCCGATTACTATATCGGGTAGCCGAACCCTCTTCTCGGATTCTCGTCCTTTCTGCGAATATAAAATAAGAGACCCACAAAAGTGGATCTCTTATTTTAGAGCGGAAGACGGGAATGTTCACTCGCAGTCCCCTTGCTACGCAAGGCTGCTCATGAACCCTAACGGGCTCACGGCTTGCGCCGTAAGCTCAAAAATCCATTCCACGGGCTTCGCCCACGAACGGCTTTTTGCCGAACCCTCTTCTCGGATTCGAGCCCCATTCAGATGATAAAACAAAAAGACACCCTTTGGGGTGTCTTCTTTGTTTTAGAGCGGAAAAAGGGAATGTTCACTCGCAGTCCCCTTGCTACGCAAGGCTGCTCATGAACCCTAACGGGCTCACGGCTTGCGCCGTAAGCTCAAAAATCCATTCCACGGGCTTCGCCCACGAACGGCTTTTTGCCGAACCCTCTTCTCGGATTCTCGTCCTTTCTGCGAATATAAAATAAGAGACCCACAAAAGTGGATCTCTTATTTTAGAGCGGAAGACGGGAATGTTCACTCGCAGTCCCCTTGCTACGCAAGGCTGCTCATGAACCCTAACGGGCTCACGGCTTGCGCCGTAAGCTCAAAAATCCATTCCACGGGCTTCGCCCACGAACGGCTTTTTGCCGAACCCTCTTCTCGGATTCGAGCCCCATTCAGATGATAAAACAAAAAGACACCCTTTGGGGTGTCTTCTTTGTTTTAGAGCGGAAAAAGGGACTCGAACCCTCGACATCGACCTTGGGAAGGTCGCGTTCTACCAACTGAACTATTTCCGCTGGTGGTGGGGAATGTAGAAAAAATGTGGGCTTTGTAAAGGGGGGCGCAGGATAATTGCTTTGGGTTTTTGATGAAATTTCTATCATTTGGGTATGAAGGTTGATTTTGGTATGATTCGTAAAGCGGCTATTGGCACAGGAATCTTGTTCCCTTTTCTAGCGGGGTTGGCCTGCGCTGAAAAATCCATGTGGGAAAAGCTCAAGGACTTCTTCAATCCCGGCGAAACCATAGAATGCGAAGGTCCGACCTGCGACGAATACCATAAGCTTGAGTCCAGGATCAACACGCTAGAGGGCAAGTATTCTCGCGAACGCCGCCCGGTACACAAGCGCCGCTATAAGCATGAACTGGATAGCCTGAACGTGATTCGTGATTCCCTGATTGTGGTTATTAAGGGACCGATGCTGGATAGCCTAGGGAAGGATTCTGCCCAGGCGGCTGCTAGTTCTTCGGCGATGGCGTTCTCCTCGATGGAATCGGCGGTGTCTTCTTCGACGGCACTTTCTTCCGCGGAGTCGGTGATTTCTAGTTCTTCTTTCGTGCCGGAAAGTTCCGCACAGAATTCTGAAACATCTGCCGCTTGCAAGCCGGATACGGTTTATGTTCGTGATACTGTCGTGGTTCACGATACCTTGTATGTGGTGGTGACAAATAAACCTGCAGAAACGCCCGCATCTAACAGCACAAATCCCTAGCACTAGAGAATAGAGATTAGAAGCTAGAGACTAGAAATTAGAGATTAGGGGTGTCGGGAATACTCCGTAGGAAAATTTAAAGATGTAACCTCCTGAAATTGCTAGCGCTTGCATCCATCTGCCCTAGCCCCTAAATCCTAAAAACCTAAATCCTAAAAATTCCATGCAGTACAAGAATATCGTTCCTGGAAAATTCATCAGCCGTCCCAACCGTTTTATCGCCCATGTAGAAATTGACGGCGTGGATACTGTTGTTCATGTAAAGAACACGGGGCGTTGCAAGGAACTGCTGGTTCCCGGCTGTACGGTGTACCTGGAAAAGTCCGACAATCCTGCCCGCAAGACGCCCTACGATTTAATCGCCGTAGAGAAGGTTGTGCCGGCAAAGTCCGCTGCCGAAAAAAATAAAACCATCATGATAAACATGGATAGCCAGGCTCCCAATAAGGTGGCCGGCGAGTGGATCCGCTCCCGTCAGGAACTGTTTCCGGAGATTACGTTCCTAAAGCCGGAATACACCTTCGGTAATTCTCGGTTTGATTTCTATGTGGAGTACAAGGGTGTGGGGCGCACCAAGGTTGCCCGCGAGAAACTTCACAAGATGTTCATTGAAGTTAAAGGCTGTACTCTGGAATTTGACGGTCATGCGAAGTTTCCCGATGCGCCTACGGAACGAGGCGTCAAGCACCTGACGGAACTTGCAGATATTCTGCGAGAAAAACGCTGCGCTGAAGACGGAACGCCTTATGAATGTGGGGTGCTCTTCCTGATTCAGATGAAGGGATGCCTCAAGTTTTCGCCTAACATTGCGACCCATCCGGAATTTGGAACCGCCCTTCGCGCGGCACGAGATTCGGGTGTCCGTATCTTCGTCTATGATTGCAAGGTAACGCCGGATACCTTAATCGCCGACGCACCCGTTTCATTGGAACTTTAATGCTTTCAGAGTCATGCTCAACTTGATTGAGCATCTGACGGTCTTTATCCGTTATTTCGAAAATCCTCGATGAGGCAGCAGCTGATGCTGACATCTGTTTCGTAGGGAGGAATGTCTTCCCGCTTTACCCACTTGGCTTCGGACAGTTCCGCTTCCTGGCGGTGGATGGTTTCGTCCCCGTCAAGCTCTGCGGTCCAGCCGGCGATGAGCGAATCGCTGAAGGGCCAGGGCTGGCTCCCGAAGTATTTCAGGTTCTTGATTTTCACGCCGGCTTCTTCCAGAACTTCGCGGTGAGCCGCCTGTTCCAGGCTTTCGCCGATTTCTACAAAGCCCGAAATCAGGAACAGTCGCGGGTTGGGGTTGTCGATGTTGTGGGCCATCAATAGCTTATCGCCGTTGCGGACAGCAACAATCACCACCGGCGAGATGCGGGGGTAAACTGTATTGCCGCACTTGGGGCAGATGATGCTGCGCTCCTTGTCCCCACGGATGGTGACGTTACCGCACTTGCCGCAGAACTTGTTCAGCGATTCCCAGTGGGCGAGATGAGCTGCCGTTGCGCCTCCCAGACGTTCCAGCGGACTCATGGTACGGAAACTGCGGTTGCCTACGAATTCATAACCTTCGGGGGCGGCAAAGTCCTCGGCCACATGCTGTAAAAAATACCCGCGACTATCAATGCTGAAAAGGTAATGACCTTCGAAGTCCGTAAGCTTCGGAGATGAACTTTCCCTGGAATTTTTGCAGATTTCCAATGCGTCCCTTACCGTGGGGATTCCATTGTTTTTCAGCAGTGTCTTATTGCCATTATAAATCAAACAGTAATCGTCCAGTTTAGGATCTTGAAGCTTGAACTGGTTGTCTAGAACGTGGGGGGCAATTTCGTGAATCATATTTTATTTCTTGCCGACAATCTGGTTTCGTCCATTGCTCTTGGCGGTGTAGAGCCGTTCGTCAACGGTTGTGAGCATCTTGTCGTAGTTGGTGAATTCCGGGTTGTAGCATTCTGCAAAGCCGCCGCTGATATTTACATGAACTTCCGGCTGGCTTTCAAACTTTAATGCAGAAACATTGTTGCGGAACATCTCCGCCTTGACCATTGCCTTGTCATAGTTTTCGGCACGAAGTAGCAGGATGAATTCCTCGCCGCCGTAACGAACTGCCATTTCGCCTTCTTCGCTGCAGGTGTCCTGTGCAAGGCGTCCAATGGATTCCAGAACATGGTCGCCAAAAAGGTGGCTGTAGTTGTCGTTGATGCGCTTAAAGAAATCCACATCAAACATCAGCAGGTAATAACCTGCCGGGCTCACCAGCACCTTGTTACGCACGACTTCGATAAAACTGCGACGGTTGTAAAGACCCGTCAGGGGGTCGTGGGAAGAAAGAAAATCCAACTTCGCAATCACTTCATCTTTGTCATGTCGTTCACGGCTGTATGCCTTCAGCAGGTACGACACGATGGTGAATATGAGAATGGCCATGAACACGAAGGAAACCGCCTGATCCACAATACCGTCAAGAGGTTCCAATGTGGGGGATATTTCGGGGTGAAACCAGTCATAAAAGAAAATACCCACATTCAAAATTACCGAGTAAATCAGCATGGCCGTGCGGGTCTTGAAATTGGTAATCAGCGAAGTGACCAGTATTGCCGTTAAACAATAGAAGGGCATGCCGCTGTCAAAGGCCCCGCAGATAAAGAACATAGGCGGCACAATGAACGTGTTGATTGCGAAACACATTGCGGTATAGCACGCCTGGTTTTTTCTGGTGGCAAACGCTACTACGCCCAGTATCACAAAGTACAGGGAAATCAGTGCCGTATAGGCGATTGCTAGCCCGCCCAAGCCCTCAATCGCGGTAAAGATGGTGGAGGCGATTGCAGCCAAAAAGCAAAAGAAGAGAACGCCCCAGAAAAGGACGTTTTCAAAAGAACCACGAAGAGGAATTTTCTCCAAGATTTTCTTGATTTCCATTTGAAGCCAAATATAAACCTTTTGCAAAAGGAAAAAAAGAAAGCCCCGTCACATGACGGAACTTTCCATATTCCAAATTGAATGAACTGCAATCAACAACCAATCATCGATCATCAATCATCAATCATCAATCATCAATCATCAATCATCAATCATCAATCATCGATCATCAATCATCAATCATCGATCATCAATCATCAATCATC
>JAKSIH010000061.1 GCA_024398935.1 Fibrobacter sp.
GGCAGGGCCCGCAAATGAAGAACCGCCGGCTATGCCGGCGGGTTCCTTTTTTTGTATTCAGAGTTCCTGTTGCAGATTGAATGTCAGCTTACCCTGCCGGCGGGAAGAAGATGTAGGCAATGGCGATGGCTGCAATAATTCCCACGGCATCTGCGATAAGGGCGCAGGTCACTGCGTGTCTAGTCTTACGGACTCCTACGGAACCGAAATAGACTGCAATGATGTAGAAGGTGGTATCTGCCGCTCCCTGGAACATGCAGCTCAGGCGACCTGCGAAACTGTCGGGACCAAGAGTTTTCATGGCGTCAATCATCATGCCGCGGGCGCCACTTCCGCTGAGAGGTTTCATGATGGCGGTAGGGAGCGCAGGAACGACATCGTTTCCAATACCGAAAAGCCCAAGCAGGTTGCTCACGCCGTTCATAACCAGGTCCATGGCTCCACTGGCTCTAAAGACTGCGACACCTACGAGAATTGCGACCAAGTTGGGAATGATCATCACGGCGGTGTGGAAACCGTCTTTTGCTCCTTCCACAAAAGCCTCGTAGGCTTGAATCTTGCGATAGCATGCTAAGGCAAGGAATATAACGATAATTCCAAACAGGGCTATGCCGCTAATGAAAATACTGGTGGTTCCCAGCTTTTCAGCGGTCATGCGGGAGAAGTATACCAGGGAGGCTATCACCAGGGAGGACAGCCCGCCAAGCCATGCCAGGGTAACGGGATCCTTCAGCTTGATTTTCTGGAAGAAGCTGATGGCGATAATGCCTGCCATGGTACTGAAGAAGGTGGCGAGCAAAATAGGGAGAAATACGTCGCTTGGGTTCGCTGCCCCCATCTGGGTGCGATAGGTCATGATGCTTACGGGAATTAGAGTCAGTCCGCTGGCGTTCAGCACCAGGAAAAGAATCTGGCTGTCGCTGGCTACTTCCTTATCCTTATTGGGGTTTAGTTCCTGCAGTTCCTTCATGGCTTTTAGCCCCATGGGGGTTGCCGCATTGTCTAGCCCCAGCATGTTTGCGCTGATATTCATGAGCATAGAGCCGAAGACCGGATGTCCCTTGGGAATTTCGGGAAACAGCCTGCTGAAAAGCGGTTCGACGATCTTGGCTAGAATCTGGATGGCTCCGGCTTTCTCGCCGATTTTCAGAATGCCTAGCCAGAGCGTCAATATGCCGGTAAGGCCAAGAGCAATTTCAAAGGCGGTCTTGGACATGTCGAAGGCGCCCAGGATTGTCTTGTTGAAAATGGCCGTATCACCACCTACAAGCCACTGCCAAAGACAAGCGATAAACGCTCCGAAAAAGAAAACTAGCCAAATAACATTTAGAACCATATTATCAATTATAGTAAGTTTTAAAAAGATGAAAAGTGAAAGGTGATTGGTGAAAATGAAAAGTGAAAGATGAAAAATGAACGATGAAAAATGGTTATGTCATTTTTCATACTTCATTCCTCATTATTCCTGTCGTTTAAATCTATGGATGCCAGTTCCTTGCCGTTATCTAGTTTGTAGATGCTGAACTTTCCAAAGTTTCCGCGACTGTCCGGCTGGTCAAAGCTTTCGTAGATGCCAAAGGTCGCTGGATTGCCACCCTTGGGCAGGCTGGTGGAACCGGGGTTGACATTCAGCACGTTCCTGAAATTCTTATGGAGGTCCCAGATGTGGGTATGACCGTAAAGATAGGCGTCAATAGGTCTTGTTCCCTTGGGGTTTAGCTCGGTGGAATGCTCATCGCGTTCTGCGTTGGGTTCCAGCTGGTCCATGGCGTTCCTGGGAAAGCATTCCGGCTGGAAAATGTGGCCATGGCTCAGGAATAGACGGATGGCTCGGCGGGGATTTTCGTTATCCGCGGTTGGAGTGGGGGCGGGATCCTCGAAGTAGGCGTACTCCTCTGCAATGTGGATGTACTCTAACATCATCAAGTCTACATCGGCGTCGCAGTTCCCGCGGACCGCCACGATTTTGTCTGCAAAAGGCTGCAGGGCCTCTACAACGCCCATAGGACCATGCCCCTCGGGGAGCGGATTTCGGGGGCCGTGGTAGAGGATGTCTCCCAGCAGGAAAATCTTGTCGCAATGCAGAAGGTCGAAGTAGGCGAGTGCCTTTCGAACGGCGTCTGCGGAACCGTGAATGTCTGAAAGAATTAGTGCGCGCATGGGGTAAATCTAAAAAGATGATTTGGAGTAGTTTTTGATGTTTTGGGGATTGTGTGCTGAAATTAGGTCTTGTTTATCCCCATAATTTACGAATAAGCTAACAAAATGCTTGCTTATAGCGGTAATTGGCCCGTGTTTGCGGCTCGAAAAGTATGTTTTTCGTGCGTTAGAATCCCATTTTACAGCCTTGTTTTGTAGACAACATAACAAAATGGGGGTTGAACACATTTTCTAGGTGACATTTATCCCCATTTGGCTTAAAAATGTTTTTCCTTTAAGTGAGAATGGCTGCAATTCCGCTGACCGCCATATAGCCGTAGACGATTTTACGCAACACCTTGGCAGAAAGCTTCTTGAAAACCTTACCGCCCACAAAAGCTCCTAGGGCCACCGCAGCAAGGCAGTAGGTATAGGCCATTCCAACAGCCGGTGTGACAAAGCCTGCCTCCGCCCTAAACAGAGTCATCATCAGGTTGCCGATGACAAAGTAGGTCTGTATCTGGGCGATGTACTTCTCTTTTGTCTGGGCGGAGGCCATAAAGTAAAGTACAGCAGGCGGCCCCTGCATGGCGAACAGCCCACCCATAAGGCCCGATAGCGTCCCAAGCCCGATTTGTGCTGGCAGGGTGGGATTCAGCTTGATTCGTTCACTGAAAATGAAAAAGTACAGGCTGACCGCAACAAGGATTCCGCCCAGCACGTGTTTTAGAAGTTTTTGGTCAATAGAACTGACTATGAGGACCGTGCCTAGACTCACTACCGTGAACGTGGCTAAAATCGGGAGTACCTTGTGCCATTCGATGAAGCGCCGCATGCGGATGGCCACTACCAGGGACATGGAGGCGGCCAGCATACCTGACAGGGCGGTGGCTTCGCCGTAGCTTGGCAGCAAGTAGGGGAAAACGGTCATGACAAAGATGCCGAATCCGAATCCGCTGACCCGCTGGATAAAGCTGCCCATGCAGCTCATCCCAATAAGTGTGCCTATGACTCCAAGTTCCATTTTTCGTTCCGGGCTTAGACTTGTTGTGTCCATCCCGGATTTTGTCCCGGAAATTATTTTTTGCGCCCAAATATAGGTTTTTGAATGCTTTATGGCTACAAATTGTGGGGGAGGGCTGCCAGCGGCGGTTTGCCCTTTTTCCTTACCATTGAAGCGATTTTCTTTAATCTTTATCCTTTCCGCTTTCCGCTAAACATGTTTTTTATCTTCTTTTCCCAAATCCTTTATCCTTTAACCTTTATCCTTTCGCCTAAAAATGCTATATTAATGGCGTAAATTTTTCAACACCTTATTAAGGAAGGTAAAATCATGGCTAGAAAGAAGATTGCACTCGTTGGTGCTGGTCAGATCGGTGGTACAATGGCTCTCGTGCTCGCTCAGAAGAACCTGGGCGACGTTATGCTCATCGACATTCCGATGACCGAAGGCATGCCTAAGGGTAAGGCTCTGGACATTATGGAAGGTCGCTCTGTGATCAACTCCTCTGTTGAACTGCAGGGTTCCACTGACTATGCTGATATCGCTGGTGCAGACGTTGTTATCGTTACCGCTGGTTTCCCGCGTATGCCGGGCATGAGCCGTGATGACCTTCTGACCAAGAACTGCGGTGTTATCAAGACCGTTGGTGAAGCTATCAAGCAGCACGCTCCGAACGCTTTCGTGATCGTTATCACCAACCCGCTCGACGCAATGGTCTATAACATGCAGAAGGTTACCGGCTTCGATTCCTCCAAGGTTATCGGTATGGCTGGCGTTCTTGACTCTTCCCGTCTCGCTTGCTTCGTAGCAATGGAACTGGGCGTTTCTGCTGACGACGTTAAGGCTATCGTTATGGGCGGCCACGGAGACACCATGGTCAGCCTCTATGACTGCGTCTCCGTCGGTGGCATTCCTCTGCCGCAGCTCATGAGCAAGGAAAAGTTCGAAGAACTTGCTGCTCGTACTGCTAACGCTGGTGGCGAAATCGTTAACCTCCTCGGTCGCGGTTCTGCATTCTACAGCCCGGCTACTTCCGCCATCAAGATGGCTGAAGCTTACCTCCTCGACAAGAAGAGTGTTCTCACCTGCGCAGTCAAGCTGAACGACGAATATCAGGGCAAGGGCAAGGGCCTCTACTGTGGCGTTCCCTGCGTGATTGGCGCAAACGGTGTCGAAAAGATCTTCGAAGTCAAGATGAATGACGCTGAAATGGCTGCTTTCGAAAAGTCTATCGAAGCTTGCAAGAAGAACGCTGAATGGGTTGACGCAAACACCTAATAAAGACCGCTTGCGCACAATCGCAGGTTTATAAAACCTCCGGTCGCGCTCGCTCTCACAAGACCCCCCTGCAGAACAAGCAGGGGGGTCTTGTTCACTGTAGACAAGGGAAGGCTCCGCCCTCCCTAAGACCCTCCTAAGAAGATACCCTTGGTACAACCAAGGGTATCTTCGTTTTTCAGGAGAAAACTTTGGGCAGTCGTCCCTTGCAGAGGTGCGAGTTTTTTTTCGTTAGAATGGCTGCCGCTAATACTTAATTAGACAAGGGAAGGCTCCGCCCTCCCTAAGACCCTCCTAAGAAGATACCCTTGGTACAACCAAGGGTGTCTTCGTTTTCAGGAGAAAACTTTGGGTTGTCGTCCCCAGCAGAACAGGCAGGGGTTCTGCGTTAAAATGGCTAACGCAAATGATGATTAAGTGTTATTCGCTCTTGCGATTTCTGTTGCGGCAATTTGGTGTAAAAAATCCTCGGTGATGAAACGTGGACTTTTTAGATTAAATCCATTGCCTCGGCCATACCGATTTCGAACAAGCTCGATCGGTGCGGCACTCTTTTTTTTTTCTATAGACTGTAATTAAAAAATCATCAAATTTTTTGATGTGTGTTTCCCTTTTTCAAAAATCTTGTGATAGATTTCTCTCAAAAAGGGAGGTTTTTATGACTGCTGTGATGATTATTCAGCTGTTGATTGTTTTGGCTGCTCTTTATGTGGGGTCCCGTTATGGCAGCCTTGCACTTGGGGCTATTTCGGGTATTGGCCTTGCCATTTTGGTGCTTGGCTTTGGCATGCAGCCGGGCAAGCCTCCCACCGATGTTATCTATATCATTATTGCCGCCGTGACGTGTGCCGGTATTTTGCAGGCTGCCGGTGGCATGGACTGGTTAATCCAAATTGCAGAAAAACTTCTCCGAAAGCATCCGAACCAGATAGTCTTCCTTGCACCTCTTTGCACATTCTTCCTTACGGTGCTGGTGGGGACGGGCCATGTGGTCTATACTTTGATGCCAATTATTTGCGACATTTCCCTCAAGAAGGGGATTCGTCCGGAGCGTCCATGCGCCGTGGCATCTGTTGCTTCCCAGGTGGGCATTACCTGTTCTCCCATTGCTGCGGCCGTTGTCAGTTTTGTTGCGATTTCTGGCCGTTTTGGATTTGAAATCAGCAACCTGCAGGTCATTGCGGTGACCATTCCTGCCTGTCTTTGTGGTTTGACTGCAGCCGCTTTGGTGAGTTATAGGCGCGGCCTTGACTTGGAAAAGGACCCCGCCTTCCAGGCTCGCTTGAAAGATCCCAAGACAAGGGAATATATGTATGGCAGCTCCGCCACTCTCCTGGATAAGGAAGTTCCCAAGAGCGCCAAGCGTTCTGTATTTATTTTCCTTTCAGCAATTTTTGTCATCGTGCTGTTTTCCGTGTTTCAGATGCTGGATCTAAAGACCCACAAGTATGATATCCGTCCTAAGATTTCTACGAGTAAGCAGGTAGAGACTCAGTTTGTTGTCCTGGATTCAGCCGCAACGGCGGAGGCCCAGCTTGTCTTGGATGCCGAGGCCGCCAAGAAAAATGGGGAATTGAAGTCGGCCTATGCGGTTCGTCTGGCTCTTGCCGAATCTGCGATAAATGAAGCCCTGGCTGCAGGGGATTCCGTCGCCCTTCAGTCGGCCTTGTCCTTAAGGGTTCCCGAACCGCAGGAAGTTTTGCCTGCTAAGGCGGAACCTGTATTTAAGACGGAGACTGTCAAGATTACAAAGAACGGTTCTGGTTTCCTGGGGATGAACATTATCATCCAGATAGTCATGCTTACGGCTGCAGCCCTCATGATCATCTTCTGCAAGGCCGATCCCAAGAAGGCTGTTTCCGGGGCGGTCTGGCAGTCCGGCATGGTGGCCGTGGTCGCCATTTTCGGTATTGCGTGGCTCGCGGATACTTACTTCGCTGGCTATATGGATGTAATGCAGGGGGCGCTTAAGGATATTGTGGCGAAATACCCCTGGGCCATTGCCTTTGCCTTCTTCGCTGTTTCCGTACTGATCAACTCCCAGGGCGCCGTGGTGGTGGCTATGCTCCCGTTGGCATATGGCCTAGGTATTGAAGGGGCTGTTCTTCTTGGCGTGCTGCCCAGCGTTTACGGTTACTTCTTCATTCCCAACTATCCTTCCGACATTGCGACCGTGAACTTCGACCGTTCCGGAACAACCGTTATCGGTAAGTACCTGCTGAACCATAGCTTCATGCTTCCGGGTCTTACTAGCGTCATCGTGTCGACTATCGTCGGCAGCCTGATCGTAAAAGTGCTTTTCTAGTAGTGTAAGTTTTTTTTGTAGTGGTACTTTCCTTGGGGAAAGTACCTTTTCTATTTCTGAAAAATTGTTATTTTTGGGCCGTGGATTGGTTTAGAAGTCTCATACCTAAGGAATCGTTGGTCGAGCAGGTGCTTCTTGTTGTGCTCGTCATTATCGTTGTGCGCCTTTTTGTATGGTTTCTTCAAAAGGGCCTTTCCAGGGCTGTTAAGCGTGGCTTTGACAAGGCTGCCATTCCTCTGATTTCGGGCCTGGTCCGTTATACCCTGTACACGCTGGCCCTGGTGCTATGTCTAAATATTCTTGGGGTCAATACCAATAGTTTCCTGGCTGTTATCGGTGCGGCGAGCCTTGCAATCGGCCTTGCCATTAAGGATGCCTTGGCTAATGTGGCTTCTGGTCTGCTTTTGCTGTTCCTGAATCCCTTCAAGGCGGGGGATTATATTGAATGTGGCAATGTAAAGGGAAAGATTGGTGGTATAGGTCTTTTCAATACGACTTTCGAGACCATGGACGGTCTTTATGTTTCTGCGCCGAACAGTACCTTGTGGGGCGCACCTATCGTGAACTACAGCCGTAACCTGATTCGTCGTCTGGACCTGTCCGTGGGCGTTTCCTACGACACTTCCCTGGACAAGGTGTTTGCTGCCCTGCGTGAAATGGTTTCTCTGGATTCCCGTTTCCTGAAGGTTCCCCCTCCGAAGTATTTCGTTTCTGAATTGGCGGATAGTTCTGTAGTCCTGAATGTTTGGGTGTGGGTTCGTACATACGAATACCATGAACTGAAACGTCAATATATGGGAATTATCAAGAATCTTCTGGATGAGCACGGCGTGGAAATCCCGTTTCCCCAGAGGGTGCTCCATATTCCAGGTGTGGAGCCTGTTGTAGACAAGAAGACTGCCACGAAGAAAATCCAGAACGATCTTACCAACCCCGATAGCGACCTGATGCAGATCATCAATGGTAAGAAAAAGGCCAATTTCGACGTGGATCATATTCGCGAACTAGACTAAAGGGATTGCCTATTTGCCAGGACGAGGCTCCATCGATATTGAATCGGTGGGCTTTTTTTGTTTTTTGGACTTTTTATCCACGAAAAATGTATAGAACATGTTGTAGTACATTGAAAAGTTGATTATTTTTTTTAAGACTTAAAGTGTTGCCTTTTTAGGGATGTGTTTATGAGACTTCTGAAAACAAATGTGTTGATGGCGGCTTTCCTCTCTGTAGGAGCAGTTTCAGCTTCCGCCGCTGATTGGTATGCCAAGGATAACTTGCAGCCGGGGCATGACCCCAGCATGGTCCGTTTTGAGGATGGTTATGCTCTCATGACCACCAACAACCAGCTTTCCCTCTGGACATCGGAGGATATGGTGGGCTGGAAGGCTCATGGCAAGACCATGACCACATTCCCCAGGTGGATTTATACTTATGCTCCCACTATGGAAGACGTGTGGGCGCCTGATATTTACAAGTTCGACGACAAGTATCGTGTGTATTATTGCGGTTCCGTATTTGGCAAGCGTACATCCGCCATTGGCTATACGGAATCCAGTTCCATGGTTCCGGGTACAGCGGGCTATGGCTGGACCGATAAGGGACATGTTTTCCACACTGTCGCCACCGACAAGTATAACGCAATTGATGCAGACGTTATCAAAACATCCAATGGTGAATACTGGATGGCTTTCGGGTCCTTCGGCTTGGGAATCCAGCTCATCAAGCTGAATGGTTCCACCGGCTACCAGGCCAGTGACGATAAGAATGTCTACAATATCGCCCGTCGTACCAGTACTGCAAGTGGCGGCGCCGTAGAAGGTCCGAGCCTTATTGAGCACGATGGCAAGTTCTTCCTGTTTACTGCCTGGGATAAGTGCTGCCAGCAGGGAGCAAACATTGAGCAGACTACTTATAAGACCGCCATGGGCCGCGCTGACAAGGTTACCGGACCTTATTATGACCGTGCCGGTAAGGATCTTGCAACAGGCGGTGGTACCATCCTTCTGGAACGCTACGGTCGCTATGTAGGTCCCGGTGGTGGAGAACCGTTCCAGGATATTAACCGCATTCGCTTTGTCCATCACTATTACGACAACAATGGCGACAAGTACAATCACATCCATATTCGCGATGTGGTCTTTACCGACGACAACTGGGCCGAAATGGGCCAGCCTTTCCTGGGTCGCTATCTTAGCGCCGAAGTGGAACATGGCGTGTTGACCCGCGCCGTGAGCGGAGACCTTGCCATTACCCGAAGCACTACCGCTTCTAACGGGGAATACCTGGCATACATTAACACCAAGGGAACCAAGATCCATCTGCCTATGAATATTCCCCAGGCCGGTGAATACTTGCTGCGCTACCGTTATGCCAATGGCGGTACGGGAACTGCAACCCATAGCGTTTCCGTTAACGGAAAGGAGCAGGTTGTCCGCCTGCCGCCTACTGGTTCCTGGGGCACTTTCCCGGAAAAGTCCGTGGTCATGATTCCTGCCACCTTGAAGCGAGGCGGTAATTTCATTGATATTAGCCCGATTCCCAATGATTACTTCTCTGAACTGGACCGTATCGATTTCCTGCGCGTGATCCGCGATACCATTCCGGGCAATGGCTTTGATAACGGTATTCGCATTCGTCTGGATGCAAACGACCAGTTGGCCATGAAGGATGGCGGCTATGCCATTTATGAAAATGTGGTTACCGATTCCATCAAGAGTAATGATGTACGCCTGATGGTGAAGGGGGCTTCTGGTAAGATTGCCTTGCGTACCGGCTCCAAGTCTGGCACCGTGATTTCTGAATGCGACCTGAGCAAGGGCGTTGCTACTGCAGGTGGCTGGTCTGAAGTGACTTGCTCCGCTATGGCTTCCCAGAAGGGAGTACAGGATTTCTTCCTTACTGCAAGTGGCGTCTCCGGTGAAGTGGTAGTAGGAAACCTCATGTTCAAGGCTCCAGAACCGGTGATTCCTTCTAGCTCCAGCGTTGCTGAAAGTTCTTCTTCGAGCCTCCCGGGCGAAGTCGAGGGGACTAGCAGTTCCTCTGTCATTTCCGGTAACGACGAGGAATCTAGCAGCTCTTCTACCGATGCAATCGCGGTTACAGCTCCTGCTGCACGAGGCTTTACCGTTTCCCGCATGGGCAATACCTATAGCGTTCGCCTGAATTCTGCAGGCAATCACAATGTGTACTTGCTGAATTCCATGGGACAGGTTGTGGGCGTCCGCAATGTTCGTAACGCAATTGCTGGTACGGAGGTTCGCTTTGAAAACTTGCCGAGGGGCAATTTCATTGTAAAAGTGAAGTAGACTATGACGAAATTGCTGGCGAATTTCTTTGAAGTTCGCCAGCATTTTTCTTATGGACTTGGTGGGAGAAGGGTGGAAATTCTAACGGTTAAATTGGGTGAATGGGAACGTTGGAAAAGGGAGTGAATAATGGGTTTAAAAAGTTGTTTGTGGGTTAGAGGTCTCTCATGAAAAAGAATTTCCTTGCTCTTGGAACTTGTGCGTTTGCGCTTGCATTGGGCCTTGTGGCCTGCGATGACAGTACTTCTGCGAATGGTTCGTCCGGGGATGAAAATCCCGCTGAAGAATCCTCCTCAAGTGTCATCCTGAGCGATAGCGAAGGATCTAGCAGCTCAGTAACTTCCTCTAGTTCCGTGGAGTCCTCTTCGTCGATTGTTAGCTCCTCTAGCGAGAAAAGTTCTTCTTCAGTTGCAAGTAGTTCCTCCGTAAAGAGCAGCAGCTCCGTTGCATCGTCAAGTTCTGCGAAGTCATCTTCTTCGTCGGTTGTAAGTTCTTCCTCGTCATCCTCGGCCCCGACCGAGGATCCTAGCGACTCCAAACTCGCCTGGCAGTACTTGAATCCAGACATAGACTATGGTGAGTTTACCGACACCCGCGACGGCCAGGTGTACAAGACTATCAAGATCTGCGACAAGGAGAACAAGAACTGCCAGACCTGGATGGCCCAGAACCTGAACTATGCCTACACGGGCGTTAAGTACAATTACGATGGTCACACCTCTGACTCCACCAGCTGGTGCGGTGGCGGCAGCGGAGCAACTGCTGGTGACTGTTCCAAATACGGTCGCCTATATACCTGGGCCGCGGCCGTTGACTCTGTAGCAATTTACGAGAAGCATGGTGAGGAATGCGGCTATTACAAGTCTTGTACCCGTTTCAGTGCCTCTGCATTGGCTACGGCGCCTGTTCGTGGCGTTTGCCCCAGTGGCTGGCATCTGCCGAGCGTTGCTGAATGGGGTGCTCTCTATACGAATGTGGGTGGGACTGACTATGCAGGTCAGAAGCTGATGGCCAACACAAGTCTGTGGTACAGCAATACGGGTACGGACGAGTACGGATTCTCGGTTCTCCCTGCCGGTAGCCGCATCTACAACGGTGACTTCTACAATAGGGGTGCTCACGCCTGCTTCTGGAGTTCTACCGAGGACGAGGACCTCAGCAGCCGCGCGTGGTTCCAGTACTTCTTCTACTACTACGACGACGTGAGCCAGCGCAGCTACCGCAAGAGCTACGGGTTCTCTGTACGTTGCCTAAAGGACTAAAGCGAAATTATAACCGAACATGAGCGTAGGCGCTTAAGCGCCCTATTATCCTGACGGGCAGAATGCCCGACAGGCGGTTGGCTAATGTAAGCCAACCCAACAGGCCGCCAAGCCGCAAGGCAAGGCGGCTCGTTTTTTTTGCAATTTTCTTTAAATGTCATCTTTTGTCATTTAACTAATTCTAAATTAAACCCCGTGCGAATCCATCGCACACGCTTAACTCAACATGCCTTGCAGTTTCCGCTTGTTTGCAAGGAAAATCTATGAATACAAAAGACCACGATGGCATCTTCGGAGCCTTGCAAAGTTTTTGCAGGTGGTTGACCTCAAGACCATGCGTGCAGAACGCAGCGAAACAAACCGACAAGGCCTTAAAGGTTCTGCAGATTTGGCCTTCTCACTTAAAATCAAGAATTCAAAGAACAAAGCCAAACTGGTTGTTGGCCTCGTTCTGGAGCAGGAACCCGCTCAAGGCAAAACTTTACGCCAAGTACCCGGAATATTTTCACGACATCGGCTATCCCTTCAAAATCGAGATGATCAATGTGGGCAAGGAAGTAGGGAATATCGACTTCAGTAAGTTGAACCCTTACGTGGCGCTCACACTTGTAGCCATGAAGTATGTGTTCAATGCTGAAAAGTACAAGCCCCTCATGGACAAGGCCGTGGCATATTTTACGAACCCGAAAAATAAAATCGATGATAGCTTTGACGCCTTTGGCGTCCGCGGCTACGGTTCCATTATAAAAATAAACAAGTTTATTTTTGCAATTTCACCTTGCACGCTTTTATCCAGGAAGTTTTGCTATACTTAGGCGAGGAATCATCTTCGGAATACAGGGAGGCTATCATGGACCGTCCAGAAATCAAGGCTCTGAAACGTGGTAAGCTTACTGTAGAGGAAATCGCCGAAGACAACAATTTGTCTCTTGACGAGGTCCTTAAGATTCAAAAGGAATTGTCTTAAGTAAAATTTAAGGTTCTAGCTAAGAAATCAGCTAGAACTTTTTTTCACAAGTGTCATATTTTTGCTTATATTTCAATTGAGGTGTGAATATGACTAAGGGATTGGTTGCATTTTTTATCTCAACTAGTTTGGCGGTATCTGCAGTAAGCGCAGCAAATCTTGTTGAACAGAATCTTGATTACAGCGACCACTTGCAGGAACTGCATAATCCTGCTCGTGGAACCACCCATCACAAGGGTTTTTATCTGCGGCCGGGAAAGACCTTGGATTTGAAATCCAACGGCACGGTTTATAACGACTTTATGCGGTTCCTCATAGACCTGGGCGGTTTCTCTAGCAATGCCTGGGAGAAGGATGCGGATGGCAACAAGGTGTCTCGCGGAGTGTCGCAGCCGCTGGATGAGGTTTCGCTGAACAATGTGCGGGCGGCCTTGGATTCCTTGCGTCGCCGTGGGGGAGCCTGCACCATTCGCGCTTCCTACGATATCGACTGCCGCGGTTCCCAGGATCCGGATGTGGAGACCACTTTAATTCATACGAAGCAGCTGGCGGAACTTTACAGCGACTACGAGGACGTGATTCATTTTGTGGAGCTGGGAATGTTCGGCACCTGCGGCGAGATGACTACGGGCGGCCAGGACAATCACGCAAAGGCTTTGCAGACGTTTCTTGAAAACTCCAGCGATGGCATCAAGGTAGGCGTTCGTAGCCCGCAGGTGGTGGCGCTGTGGATGGGCCTGAAGGATCCATACAGCACCTGGTATGTATTCCCTGATTTTCGTGCCGGTTCGGAACGCTTTCAGGACAGCACCCGCTCGGAGCGTTATGCAAAGTACATGGACCGCGTAGGCCTTTACAATGACGGCTACCTGGGAAGTGATAACGATCTTGGGACCTTCGGGGCGGGGGAACCTTACCCGATTTCCCGTGAGAATGTGATTTCCTGGATGGAAGAGTTTGGCGTGGCGGTTCCCTATGGCGGTGACTTTGTCTGTAATTACAATCCGGAGACGCGCCCGCCCTTGAATACGGCGGAGTACCTTTCCTACGAAGGTTTCCGAACGCATACTTCCTACATTGGCGGGTCCATGGCAGGAACGTGCTACAACTTTATGGACACTACCACGTTTATCGGCATTGACCCGGAGTATGGCGGCAAGGTGATGGGGCGTGAATATGTCCGCGACCATCTGGGCTACCGCTTTGTTTTGCGCAAGTCGGCGTTGTCTGATTCGGCGGCACCGGGCGGCAAACTTCAGCTGAAACTGAATATCCAGAATGTTGGATTTGCCAATAATCTGACGGCGGGGAAGGCGACCTTGATTTTGATAGCGCAGGAGACCCCTGCAGCAAAGGGCTCGGAACTGATATATGAAATTCCGCTTTCCCTCGACCCACGCAATTTGAATTCCCGCAAGCTGAAAATGAAGGAAGCTAAGAATCCTACGGGCCTCTGGACGGGTAAGAATTTTGCAGACTTGTTTGACGCGGAACATCCCGAGTTTGATGGCGTCAATGAAATTAGCGAAAGCGTGACTTTGCCCGCTGACTTGGCATTAGGCGAATACAGTGCCTACCTGCGTTTTTCCCGTTATGGCGATTTCAAGACTGACAAGAATTTTCATGTGATTCAGTTTGCCAATGATTCTGCGTACTTTGACAGGGAAACAGGTTCCAACTACATCGGAAAATTCCTGCTGGTGGAAAAGCTGGACGAACCGGAGGCTATCGGCGGTTGCGGAT
>JAKSIH010000062.1 GCA_024398935.1 Fibrobacter sp.
ACCTACGACCGGCTGATTACAAATCAGCTGCTCTACCAGCTGAGCTACTTTGGCACTTACTCTAAATTCATTTCTAAATGTTAGAGTGAGCCAAATGTAATAAGAATTGGTGTGTTTTGTCAACGGTTTTCGCCCATTTTTGCAAAAAAAATCACTTTTTTTTCAAAATAATTGTATACACAAGGGGTAAAACATTGTGAATAGATTGTGAATAAAAAGAATTTTCGTTTTTGCACGCATGAAAGTATATTACAGTCATGAAGTTAGCGACATTTTTCAGGACCCTTTTCCTTGGTTTACTTGCGCTGTTCTCCGCGATTTATGCCCAGGGAAACGCCCCTTCCACAGAAAAGAAGATTCTGGCGGGCTATTATCCGGACTGGGGAAAATGGAACAAGCCAAGCTACACCGTGGAAATGATCCCCTACGGCAAGCTCACCCATGTCCTTTGGAGCTTTATCTCCCCAAAAGCAGACGGCAGCCTCCGTGGGGACGCCGTTACAGACCCCAGAAGCCTGGATGAAATGGTAAAACTGGCCCACGCAGCGGGAACCAGAGCCATCATCTCCCTTGGCGGGGCGGGCCTATGCCAATATTTCGCCCCGGTAGCCAAGGACGACGCCCTCCGGTCAAAATTCGTAGCCGAGCTGATGAGCTTCGTGAGTGACCACAACCTGGATGGCGTAGACATGGACTGGGAATTTTCCAAGGTTCCCGTTCCCGACGCTGACACCGCGGCTTACAACAAGCTGCTAGGCGACATCCGGGCAGCCCTCCCCCCGGGAAAGACGCTCTCCGCGGCCCTCCCCTGCAGCGGCTACTACGGAAAATATTTTACAGCCGACGCGCTGGTCGAAAACCTGGACTGGTTCGGCTTCATGACCTACGACATTACCGGTGAATGGGACGACAAGGCAAGATTCGACTCCCCCCTCCATCCCAATACGGGAAACGACTGGACTACATGGTCCTGGGACCAGACCGCAAATTACTGGGAATCCCGCGGAGTCCCCACGGAAAAGATGGTTTTCGGAGTGCCTTCGTTCGGCTTTGTATTTTCGGGCACAGCCGGACCCGGCACTACATTCGACAAAAACTCCGGCAAGAACACCGCCTACGCCGAAATCATGAAAATGGCCCAGTGGGAATTCCATTACGACGAAATTTCACAGGAACCTTATGCAGTTTCCGGCGATCTATTCGCTACCTACGAGAACGAAAAATCCGCGACAGCCAAGGCGGAGTGGATCAAGGCGAACATGTATGCGGGCGCCATGATCTGGGAACTTTCCCAGGACTACACGGAAGGCGAAGTGCAGCCCATCGTAGAAACCCTTTCCGCCACCCTACAGATTCACAACGAGACCGACGGGATTTCGGAAAGAAGAATCGCCCCGAGGACGAAGGAGCTAGGCGCTCTGCGATATAATTACAACGCACTAGGCCAGGTCCGAAAACCAAGAGAAGCGCCCGGTCGTTACTTCACGAAAAACAGATAGAACAGTCTCTTTCGATTTAAAGTAACCTCGCAGACAATGCGGGGCTTTTCAGTTTTATTTTAGCTGCCATGAGAAATACCTTTGAAGAAATCGGAAAGACCCCCGCAGAAATTGACGAGAAGCTGGGCAAGGCATTCGCCCAACTGTTCGAGGGCGATAGGGAAAGCCAGCGCATCTGTTTTGACGCCGGCAATGACGAAGCCTACATCGTTGACATCGGACACGACGACATCCGCTCCGAAGGCATGAGCTACGGCATGACCATAGCGGCGCTACTGAAAAAAAGGGAGCTGTTCGACAGGCTGTGGAATTTCGCCAGGCGCCACATGAAAAATACCGAGGGACCGCTGGCCGGCTACTATGCATGGCAAGTCTCCACCAAGGATTTTTCCATGATGGACCCGGGTTCCGCCCCCGATGGCGAGGAATATTTTGCAGCCGCACTGCTTTATGCCGCAAAGGTCTTCAACTGCGAAACCTACAAGCAGGACGCCATCCAGCTTATTAACGACATGGCCCACAAACCCTGCGAAGAAAATGTTCACACCATGATGGACGTGGACGCAGGCCTTGTGCGGTTCTCCCCCATGGACGGAAACGACTTTACGGACCCCAGCTACAATACCGTGGCGTTCTACCGCATGTACGGTGAAGCTACCGGCGACGAAATCTGGAAAAAGATTGCAGGGAACAGTTTCAACTACCTGAAAAGGGCCGTGCATCCGGAAACGGGAATTGCGGCGGAATACAGCGAGTACGACGGCACACCAAAGAGTACGCCCTGGTACCCGGAAAGCGATTGCTTCTGCGGGGACGCCTGGCGGGTAGCCTGGAACCTGGCGCTGGACGCTGCAAACATCTCAGATTGTCTGGACAGGAACTGTACGAAGGACATCACCGGTTCTCAGGACAAGAACTGCGCCAAAGAATTGGCGAGCGTCCGGGACTGGGAAATCGCTTCCATCAGAAAGTTGCTGAACTTTCTGAATGCGCGTCGCCCCTACCTTGCAGACATGCGCGTGGACGGAAGCCCCTTCCCCAGGGAACCCCGCCCGGCAACAGGCGGCCTCATCGCCATGAACGGCGCCGCAACCATAGCGCTTCCTGCAGGAGACCCGCTGATCAGGCCTTTTGCAGAAGACCTGTGGAATATGGAAGTCCCCTCCGGCCTGTGGCGCTACTACGACGGCACTCTCTACATGTTGGGATTGCTGGCCTGCGCAGGAAAATTCAACGTTTAGTTTTCTCATTCTCCTCCATAATCCAAGAGACCCTGCGATTTTTCGCAGGGCCTTTTGACTTACAGGGATTTTTCAGCGTTCCCTGCCGAAAGGTTTCGTAAGCATAATGAGCACCGGTGTGATGGTAAAGTCGGCAACCAGGGCCGTTACGAGACCCACGCTTGCCATAAATCCGACCCTGAAGAAGATGGTCACGGGGCTGACCATATAGGCAATAAACATCATGCAGAGAATGATGGTCGTACTGACCATACTTTTCCCCACTTCCCTGAAAGTCGCAAGAATGGATTCCCGATAATTTCCGCAACGCTCGAAGCAAAGCTTGGAGTGGTTCACGAAGTGGATGGTATCGTCCACCGCAATACCCAACGCCATAGGCATCACCATCATGGTCATCATGTCCATGCTGAAGCCGAAGCCGCCCATCACCCCGCCAATGACAAGAATAGGCGCAACGTTTGGAATCATCCCGATAAGGCCAGTCCTAATGCTGGTAAAGGATGCAATCAGCAGCAACAGAATGACACCGAAGGAAATGCAGATGGACTTGATTTCCCCTTCCACCAGCTTGTTGTTCATGGAGGACTGTTCCACCGCGTAGCCCTCTACACCCACATCCGCCTTCGGGAAATACTTGCGGACCAGCGTCTGGGCGCTGTCAATGTCGATATCCACCTGCCTGGAATTCCATTCCTTCAGTTCCACATGGATGTAGGCCATGCTGAAATCTTCCGTCATGCCGCCCACCATTACGCGGGCCTTCCCTTCGGAAAATTTCGTCAGGGGAAGTTTTGCCAGATCTTGTGTAGCGCTATCCAGCTGGGTAAATTTTTCTGGATTTTTAAACGCATCCGCCTCCCCGAAATCCACCATCACATTGTAGGAATAGACATTGGCCAAATCCGAGTCCATCAGCTTTACGAGACGTTCTACAAAAGGCAACCTGACGCCGAACATTTCCACATAATCCATGTTCACCTTCAGCTTGTTGCAGGCCACTCCACTTGCAACGGCTACGGCAATTGCCGCAAGCGCGATGGGAAGCTTCAGCTTGAGGGAATGTTCACCAAGCTTCACAAGGAATTTTTCCATAGGTCCTTCGCTAATGCGAGCCGATCCGGATTGAACGGCGAACAGAATGGGCACCAAGATGATGACATAGAGGTAAACCGCAAAAACCATGGCGGCGCAAATTGTACCTACGATTTTCATCACGGGCATTTCCACAACCAAAAAGGAAAGCATGGACGCAACCGTTGTGACCACCGTAAAGAAAATGGGCCAGCCCGTTTCGGTAACCGCCTCCACAAGGGCTTCCTTACGATCATTCAGTCGAGCGTAGGCCTGCTTAAAACTATTGATGTAATGAATGGAATAGCCAACGCTTAAGGCCATTCCCAGCATAAGCGGCAGCGTGAAGAGCGTAAAGTCCGGCTTGACGCCAATCCACCCGCAAATGCCGAACACCGAGGCAATGGCAAGCCCCGTCGCAAACAAGGGCACCAGAACGCCGTATTTGCTGCGGGTAAAAAATGCCAGGCAGAAAACCATGATGAACACGCCGATAATCACCGACTTTGCAGCCTGGGGCATGGTGGAATCATTTTTCGCCACCTCCAGATAGGGTTCCCCCGCCGCATTCAAATCCCACTTTTCCGACTGGAATTCCTCACGCTTCAGAAGGTCCGCTACGGCACGGCCAATCTTTGACGCATCCTCTCCCGGATCTGCGTAGCGTTCCAGGCTCATGTGGATCAAGGCTTCGGTACCTGCGGAATTTTCGATGGTATGAATTTCTTTTGCCAGAGGGATATTCGCAAGCATGTACCGCGAAAGCGTGTCCCGCATGGAAAGCACCGCGGAATCCCGCACACTTGCAACGGAACCCGCGGCATCGCCCGCGCCCTTCGTTGTCACGAGAATGACCACACTTGCGTCATTTCCAAAATGTTCCCGGAATTTTTCGGCATTCACCTTTGCGGGGTCCCCTTCCAGGAACCAGCCGTCATTGGTAAAGGAAAATTCAAAACGCAAAATCCCCGCAGCGGCAAGCAGTGTAAAAAGGATGATGGCAAGAAGGATTCCACGCCGGTGAGTGGTCTGGAACTTTCCCAGCCTATTAAAAAGCTTGTTTATCTGAAGAATACGCATAGGACATTAAACTTGGAAAGTCCAAAAATAGTAAAGTTGACGACACAGTATAAAAAACTTGACAGAGCCTTTATTTGTAGTTACATTTTGTGCAGTAAAAGCTTTCGCGGTGGCCTACCTGGCCAAAGGATAATCCATGGAAACTTGCAGCTACGAATATACCGCACGAATCGAGGTGCGTTACGCCGAAACCGACCAGATGGGCATCGTGCATCACTCTGTTTATGCCGTCTGGTTCGAACAGGCCCGCACCGAATTTTTCCGCACCGCCGGCGCAAGCTATGCCGACATGGAAGCCGAGGGTTTCGCCTGTCCCGTGCTGGAACTGGGCGTGCAGTACAAGGCCCCCACCCACTACGGCGAATTCGTGGATATCAAGACCACCCTGGTCAAGGAAGACAAGCTCCGTTACCGCTTCAAGTACGAGCTTTCCGTAGAAGGCAAGCTCTGCACCGTGGGCACCACGCTGCATTGCTTTACCAAGGCCGGCCGCCCCACCAGGGAACTGCCTGCAAAGATCGCCGTATTCTTCCCCGCCGACGCTAAGTAGTTCGCAGCTTGCAGCTCATTGCGCAAAACCCCGCACATTCTCTTCAAGTCTTTACGCTTTAAACTTTATCCTTTAACCTATATGGACCAGCCCTTAGCAGAACGTTTACGCCCCCAGAACCTGGATGAGTTCCTTGGACAAAACAAGATTCTGGGCGCCCAGAGCTTGCTTCGCAAGAGCCTTGAAAACGACACGATTCCCAGCATGATTTTCTGGGGACCTCCGGGCTGCGGAAAGACCAGCCTCGCCCATGTCATCAGGCAGAAAACCAAGAAATCCTTCGTGGCCCTTTCGGCAGTGGCCAGCGGCGTCAAGGAAGTGAAGGAAGTCCTTGCGGAAGCCCGGAAGATGAAGGGGATTTTCCGCGATACGATTCTGTTCATCGACGAAATTCACCGCTTTAACAAGGGCCAGCAGGACGCATTGCTGGGCGCCGTAGAAGATGGAACCGTGACCCTCATAGGCGCCACTACGGAAAACCCGGGATTCGAGGTGAACGGCGCTTTGCTTAGCCGCTGCCAGCTGATCCTGTTTGCGCCTCTCTCCAAGGAAGACCTGCGCCGCCTGATTTTTAGCGCCTTGAAGGAACATCCCCGCGGCCTCCAGCTGAAGGATGTGGAAGTAGAAGAAGCTGTCGTCGATAAACTGATCGCCCAGTCCGAAGGGGACGCCCGGTTCCTGCTGAATCAGCTGGAATGGATCGGCGGTAATCTCGGAAACAACAAGGTCATCGACGAGAAACTGCTGGAGGAATTCCAGTACAAGAAGCCCCTGCGTTACGACAAGAGCGGCGAAGAACACTACAACCTGATTTCTGCACTACACAAGTCTATTCGCGGTTCCGACCCGGATGCCGCCGTGTACTGGCAGCACCGTATGCTTCAAGGCGGTGAAGATCCCCGCTACTTGCTGCGTCGCATGATCCGCATGAGCATGGAAGACGTAGGTCTTGCTGATCCTAATGCATTGCTGCTGGCCACAAGCGCTCGCGAAGCTTACGACTTCCTGGGAAATCCCGAGGGCCTTATCGCGTTGGACGAACTGGCCGTTTACCTGGCTCTGGCTCCCAAGAGCAACAGCCTTGAAGTTGCTGGCATGACCGCAGACGAAGTCATCCGCCAGACAGGCACACTCCCCGTACCCCGCGCCTTCCGCAATTCCGTGACCCGCGTGGGTAAGCAGCTTGGCTACGGCAACGGCTATCAGTATGACCACGACTCTCCCGGCGGCTATTCCGCACAAGAACATCTGCCCAAGCAGCTTGAAGGCCTTGAACTTTACAAGCCCAAGCAAATCGGCAAGGAAAAGCTTTTTGCAGAGCGCCTGGAGCAGCTGAAGGCTATCAAGAAGCAAAAGAACTCACCTGCGGAACCTTCCAAAGCAGAGACGAAAGAACCCGCCAAGGACTCCGCGGAACCAGCCTAAGATTTTTATAAACCAGAAACGACCCGGTTGAACCGAGCCGTTTTTTTTTTCAACGATTCTCCTCCCGCGCTTTCAAGGGTTTAGAACTGTTCCAAAATCTGGATGCGGTCAGGAGTGTCCGGGTGCGTACAGAAAATGGTGTTTACCTTCTTCACCAGGCCGTGAAGCAGGCCGTTATCGTCTTCCTCGTCGGGGTGCACCACGTAAAGCTGGGCCACGTCATTTCGGTTAACGAAGGAAAGTCCCGGTTCCGTTGAAATTTTCCGCAGGGCGCTAGCCAGGGCCAGAGGGTCGCCGCACAGTTCCGCACCGCCGGCATCCGCCACAAATTCCCGCTTTCTAGATATCGCCAGACGGTTGATGTAGCTGAAGAAATAGGCGATGGAACTGACGACAAGGCCCACCACCCCAATCAGCAGCAAGATAAGTATGCCCGCAGCGCCATTATTCTTGCTACTCCGGCTACGGCGAGGCCGGCTATAGAGAGCCGCCTTTATAACCTGCAAAAAGATGCTCTGCAAAAGCGAGATCAGCCCCACAAAGACAATGCATACCACCATGAGGCGGGTATCCCGATTCTTGATGTGGGTCAGCTCGTGAGCCACCACCGCAGATAGCTCATCGTCGTTCAGTTTTTCGATAATGCCCATGGTCAGGGTAATCGTAAAAGTCTTGATGTCGATACCGCTGGCGAATGCGTTCAGGCCCGGATCCTCCACAATGTTAATCTGGGGCATCTCGATGCCGCCTGCAATGCAGAGGTTCTCCACGATGTTATAGACCCGGACATTCTCCCTACGTTCCAGAGGGCGCGCCCTTGTCACGTGCCGAATGATCTGGACATTGAAACAGTAGGACGCCAGGAACCAGATGGCAACCACAATAAGCGTCGGTATCAAGGTCTTAAAAAAGCAGAACCAGATTACAGGCCAGTGCGCGCCATAGGGCCTTCCGTCCGCGGCGCAGACCTCCCTGATGGTAGCGCCCCCGCTCACATGGGAGTCCGGGAACATGGCGCAAAGAAAGCCAAAGTAGTCCATCAGGAAAACAAAAACCCAGACCGTAGCCAGAATGATGACCGGGTACATCAAAAGCAGAATAGCAGTGTTCCTGTTATTCCGCCAGATCTGGGTTTGCATTCCAACGTATTTCATAACGCAGTGGACCCTAGCCACTAATTAATTAGAACTTAACTTCGGGGGCCTTGTTCAGCTGCTCGCGGCTTTCAGTAGCCTCGTACATGGGGGCCCGCCTAAAGCCGAACATACCGGCAATGATGTTGCTGGGGAAAACTTCGCAGGCGTTGTTGAATTCCTTGGTAGCGGAATTGAAGAAACGGCGGGTCGCGGCCAGCTTGTTCTCGATGTCGGACAGTTCATTCTGCAGCTGCAAAAAGTTCTGGTTAGCCTTCAGTTCCGGGTAGGCTTCCAGGGAAACTCGAAGACCGGAAAGGGCGCCGGACAGAGCCTTGTCCGCAGCCACCTTCTCATCGACGGTTGCAGCGCCCATACCGGCGGCACGGGCGGCAGTCACCTTTTCCAGAAGTTCCCGTTCGTGAGTCGCATAGCCCTTCACGGTGGAAACCAGCTGGGGCACCAAGTCAAAACGCTGCTTCAGCTGCACATCAATATTGGCAAAGGCATTTTCGCGATTGTTGCGAAGCTTTACCAGGCCATTATACATGGTAATCAGCATAATGACTAAAACCAGGGCGATACCGCCAATCACCAGACCAACAGTCATGGGAACTCCTTTTCAAAATCTAAAGGAAATGTATATAAAAAAAACTGTGATAAAAATAAAATTCCCAAAAAACGGCCTTTCAAACCAAATGAGTACGCCTACTTTATTTTTATCCAGTCACCAACTCATTAATAACTAGTATAGAGCGGGAATTCAAGTTTCTTTAAACCCGTCGGCGGGAACACCCAACGTCTCATGGAGTTTTCCACTTCCTTCAGGTAATCGTCATAGATTTTCTGGAAGCCGCTTTCCATATTGGGCGCTTCTGCAAATCGCGCCTTTACGCTATACACGGCGCCGCCCTGATTCAACGTCATGGAAACCAGCAGATTCTCGGGCAACACATCCTCGGGATGTTCTTTAGGAAATTTCTTGGCATACTTATTCCGCAGATGGCGAATGCCAGGAGTCCGCTGTGCAAGAACTTTTCGAATTTTCACCTTGATGGAATCATCCACCGTAGGCGTCGTTTTCATATCGGATAAGGCAGTCGTCCGTATAACGGATTTACAAATCGCCACTTGACCTCCAACCAGAGGCTGAGAATCCGGAAGACTTTTTACGCGATCGAACAAGTCGTCGCCTGTTTTTTCGCGGGAAGTGTCGGGCGCATAAATCGCCCCGCTAATCATTACGCCTTTCTTGTCCAGAAACTCCTTGAGAGCGTAAGGCGCCTGTTCATTCCAAAAGAGGATTTCCTCCTTCAGATTTTCGCCGCGGTATAAATTGATGCGGATAGGATCACTCCTCAAAATAAGAACCGCACTTTCCGCAGGTATAACGTGAACTTCACCATTAACAGTTACCGTATCAAACTTTCTTCGGGAACGCATCCGCTCCACATAAGCCCTAACGGAATCCTTTTCCTCCTGAGGAATGATATGAGCCAGCTGATAAATGTCTGCGGAATCCCTGGAAGAAAACATAACCGTCTTATACCACATCACCTCCGCACGGTCAGGCCCAATGGTAGGCATTTTTGACGCCGCCAGAAATGCCGCATCCCTAGAAGGCGCCTTGTCCGTTTCGCCGGACCCCTCCGAACTGCACGAAGCAAACAGCGAAACCCAAAGTACACTGCAGAAAAACAGAAACCTAACCCAGCAATTCTTCATGTATTTTAAAATAACAATGGGGAACAAAAACAACAAGTAAAAATTTATTTCTGCAAGTGATCCATGATAGCTCCTTCCAAATCACTTTCGTTAAACGGCCTTGCAGGCAAGTTCAAGAACTCAAAGGTGAAAGGCTCCTTGATACCATAACCTAGGGGAGTTTCACTCACCGTCTGCTGAAGCAATTTTTTAGGGTCTTGACTGATACCCGCCCTAAAAAACAGGTTTGTCGCGATCTGCCTACGAAGTTCCTTGACACTCCAGCAGCACTTGATACATTCCGTCTCGTAGAAAAAACGCGCAAAGGAATCCTCGACCGTCATAATTTCACGAATGTGCGAGAAGGAAAGGTTTTCAATGATTCGATTCGCGGGAGTTTCGAATTCGTGCGACGGCGTCGCACTTTTTCCAGCAAGATAATCCTTAATTTTGGGATATTTTAAATAGAAAGCTCTAGAAATTTTAAACAGAGTCTCGTTCATCCCTCTTGTATTCAGCCGAGCTTCAATATTTTTCAGCAATTTTTCGCCGTACTTAGCCCTATCAAGGCCTTTCTGCTCGTATTCAACGATATAGTATCCTATCAGATAATTGCGGATGGTGGCAAGTTTATTTACAGCCTTCACCGAAGCTGTGTAAGCGTTCTTGTGAATCTGTTCCAGGGAACTTGCCAAACCTTCGAAAGTCTGGGGGTTGGAATTTTGCCAATCGTTGGGCAACTTGAAATCTTGAATTTGACTGGACATAGTATCTCCTTTTGAAAAAAGAAAAAGACACAAGGTGAGCGCCACGACAGAATGTTTACATTCTGGCATGGCTGAACCGAAGTTTTTTCTGCAAAAAAGACATCTGTTTTCAGATGCCTTGGAGATACCTTTTCGAACCTCGGGCAGAATTATAGTTAATACCTAAATACTGGCAAGGCTGGAAATGTAATTTGTTTGTAAAAAAGTGTGCTGCAACCCAGTCAGGCCGAAGATGATCGAGGTTAAACAGGATCGTTCACAGGCTTGGAATAGTCCCGTTCGCCGAAGAGGGCAGTGCCTACGCGGATCATGGTGGAGCCTTCTTCGATGGCTACTTCCAAGTCACCGGTCATGCCCATGGACAGCTGGTCGAAATCCTTGAACACGCCGCCCTTGGCCAAATACTTCTGCTGAAGATTGCGGAGGAAGGCGAAGCACTCGCGGGAATCTTCCGCAACGCCGGTGTTCTTGCCGATGGTCATGAGACCGCGGAATTTCAGGTGCGGAAATTTTTCGCTCTTGCCGTCAGGGCCACAGGCGCCCGCGACATTTTCCAACTCCGCAAGGAACGCGTCGGCATTGGCAACATCCAGACCGCTCTTGGTCTCTTCTTCGCCGGCGTTCACCTGGAAGAGGATTTCAAGAGTCTTGCCATTGGCCGCGACGCTCTCGCCGGAGAGACCTGCGCAAACCTTTTCCAGCTTTTCAACCGCTTCCATGCTGGCAATGGAATGGATGCAATCTGCCACGATGGCGGCCTTCTTCAGTTTGTTGCTCTGCACCGGGCCAATGACATGGCACTGCACCGGGCTTCCGTCGAGAGCCACGCGACGTTCGCTGAACTTGGATTCCGCTTCCTGCACGCGGTTCTCACCAAAGACCTTTGCGCCCAGGGCAATTGCATTTTCTACAGCTTCTGCCGGGTGAAACTTGCTCACCCAAACCAGAAGCACAGATTCACGGGAACGGCCCGCCTGTGCGCAAGCGGCAGAGATTCTCGTTTCCAATTTAGCCAGCTGGCCACGCATTTCTTCAAGAGTAAATTCCATGACCGAAATATAACTTTCTTTCGCCTTGTTGTAGGTGAACCCTAGTTAGAGTGGCGCAAGCGCACTGCGCTGCGGCTCACCTATACAGAAATGCAAGCATTTCTGTGCAGGATTCGCCTTGCTTTAGTGGCACTAAAGTGCATAACTTTTGCTTCGGTCATGCCAGAATGCAAGCATTCTGTCGCGACTCTCAGCTTCTAGTTATTCTTGACACAACGAACTGAGAAGCCGTTACCTTTACTGTTGTAGTTCACGCCGGCGTACTCGCGGCCGTAGCGCAAACCCAGGCCGTACGCGAGGCTACTACCGTACTCCGTAGAAGACCAAAAGAATGCGTAGCTGCCCTCGTCGTAGAAGGAGTCGTTGCCGCTGCGGTAGTAGCCTGCAGGCAACGCCCCAAAGCCGAGGCCGTCGGTACCGTTTCCACTCTTGCCGTCATCGTCTTTCCAGCCTGTAGTGGACTTCAGCACGGTTCCCGCCTTCTTAATATCACCAGCCTTTTGACCAGCCAAAGTTCTCAGGTCTTCAAGTTCCTGCTTATTAGGCAGGTGCCAGCCCTCGGGGCACACGCCACGCACCGTGCCTATGGCATCGCACTCTTTTTTATAACCACAGCGGGCGCCGTCCTTGCTAAATATGGCGGCGCTATCCATGGCGGCAGCCCATGTGTAAAGGCGGCCATACTTTTCACAGTTTTCAGGCTTGTTCTCGTAGCAAACGCTCTTTGCTGTGCCATGGTTATAATCAAAGTTCAGGTTTTCCGCCATCCAGACCTTGTCACCGATCTTCTCGGTCTTATAGGTCTTGCCATCACGGCGATCCTTCATTGTCCCAGCATAACTTGCCGAAGCAGCCATAAGCACAATCAGAACAGCACCCATCTTCGCAATAAAATTCTTCATAGGATTTTCTTTCGTTTGTACAAGGTTATAATAGAAAATTTGTCTAAAACCACTCCATCGTTTCATAATTTCAGCACAAAAAAGGCCATGCTGACTACTTTCAACATGACCTAATTCAAAAATCCAGTTTCTTGATGCGAGTGCTGCCTTTATAGATTTTACAAGAGTGCTCGTACCCGTTCTTCCGATAGCTTAAGGACTCTGCAGATTTTCTCAACGGAATCGCCATCCTGAAGCATTTCCCGAGCGGAGGCAAGCTTTTCTTCTTCAGCCTTGGCGCGTTCCTGCTTGCGACCGTTCGCTTCACCGCGTTTCTCGGCGTCCTGGCGAATCTGTCGCTCTCGAGCACGACGGACATCACCTGCACTAACAAAGCCTAGCCTCTCTCCCAAACTCTTGAATGCCATCTTCAATTTCTCCAAAGCTTCTTCGGTGATGTACTCTCCTAAATATAGCTCTATTTTTTGGGCAAGGGTAGTCCCCCTCGCATTTTCCATTTTCCTGAAAAGAGGCTCCATGTCATCCAGGACCGCGGAAAACTTGTCCGCATCAAAGGCGTACTTCATGGACATAAGCCCGATGGCAGCTTCAGCCGAATCGCTCTGCTTCAGGAGTTCGTCATCGACCTTCTTCAAATCCACAAAAGCGCACTCAAAAGGCAATTCACGTCCCTCAAAATCACCATGAGGCTTATTGCGATATTCAGCAAGAGGGTCCCAGCTGTCTATTCCATTGTAGATGATAATCGCCTTGGTAGGCAGCCACTTGAAGACCGTATTCGTCTCGTCCTTCATCACGTTGAATGCATAACGGAAAGTCTGTTCCAGCACATTCCCCTTATGCTCGGACTTGTGTTCCAGCAAGATACCAAAGTAAAAGCTTTCGCCATCCAAAGTCCTCGCCTTGAAAGCAATGTCAGCCTCGCCCCACTCGTCCACATTGTCATAACGCTCCGAAATCTCCTCCAGGGAACTCAGGTCAACATTGCTCAAAATACGACGCACATCCCCGCTATGCATCGAGAGTGTCCGCAGCATGGACCGTGCGTTCTTGGGATCCGTATAGACATATTTAAAGAACCCATCGTGTTTTCTGTTCATTTATATCGTTTTTCTCCATAAAAAAAGACCGCCTCTGCGGTCCGCTGGAAAATTCCAGTTTCTGGCAG
>JAKSIH010000063.1 GCA_024398935.1 Fibrobacter sp.
TTCATGCGTTCTCCAGCCTTGATAAACAGTTCTTTTGCAAATGTACTCATTTCCGTGCTTGTTTGCAAGAACTTGAATTTTTATCGTCTTGCCGAATAAAATATAAAAGGGTCTCGCGAAATTGCGGAACCTTTGCTTTTTCAAAAGAGATTTCGCCCTTAACTTTTCTGAGCAAGCAATTCCCTTAACCTCGCAATTTCCGCCTGGAGTTTAGCAATGACATCCTCTGACTTCCTGCGTTCTTCGGAGCGGGCAATATATGCGGCTACTTCGACGTCGTCCTTCATGCGTTCTCCAGCCTTGATAAACAGTTCTTTTGCAAATGTACTCATTTCCGCTCGCTTTTGCAATAGGCTGAAATATTTGTCACCTGCGAACGCGGAGAAATCTTTGTTGTTGTTCAGAGCATCGATGGCGCGCAGCCACTGGGCGAGACGGCTGTCATCTTCAGCGTAGTCCGTATTCGCGTGCTCCAGGAACTTGCCGATTTCGACGATGGTGAGCATCTGCTGCTTGCTGAAGGTGTTTTGCTCGTCGTCCTGGAACCAAGCCTTGTGTACATACCGCTGGGACACTTCCCAGGGGCGGTAGTCGAACATCTGAAAACTGATGATGTTGATATTCTGCATCTTGTCGTAAAAGTCGCCCTTCTTCAGCATGTTACCCACATGGCGGGCCACATAGAACAGCAGGCGGTTGCTATAGGCGTCATAGCCGATGTGCTGGAACTCAAGGCCGATGCGGTCCACGGTCGGCTCGTCCCCTTGCCTGCCGGGGCGCTGATGACTGATGAGGATGTCCTGTTCAATGTCCTTGTGGACGAGCCCGCCGGAAATGGCTGGATTTTCCAGCTTCGGGTTCGAAATGCACTCACAGCCGGTAAGATGCAGCGCCGCATTCACAAGGTTCGTCGCAAGCGTCAGGTCCTTCCCGCCGCCGGTGAGGATGTGCTTGATACAGAAATCGTTGTAGATGTAGACGTTCTTGTACCACCCATGGTAGCGGCGAATGACAGCCCCCACGTCCCAACCATGCTTTTTAGCCCAATGGACTTCCCTGAGGAAGCGGCTCATCTGCTTTATATTCATTTGTTGCTTTGTTCTACCTCGCTGGGTAAACCACCCGGCGGAACGGGGTGAACGCCCCGTTCGTGTATAGAACGATTTTGAAGGGGAAAAATTTCAGAATTTTTTGTAAAAAAATATTTAGAAGGAGTTTCTGCGCTTCGCCAGGTTCAGTGAACTCAACAAGGGGCACAAGGCCAGATTCTCGCTTCCGCGAGAATGACAGTTGGGTGGTTACGAGAATGACGATTGGGGGGGGGATTCGCGAGAGGTATTATAAAAACACAAAAAGGGCGGCCCTTGCGGGTCACCCTTTTTTGATTCGTTTACCGAGTCCGATTAGCGAACGCTAACCTTCTTGGCCACATTGTTCACGCGGATGATGTACATACCGGCGCGAGGCATGGTGACGCTGAAGTTAGCGGCATCTACGCGGCCCTTAGAAATCACACGGCCCTGCATGTCGAGGACAGCAACCATGGAACCAACCTTGGCACCGAGGATTGCAACGTCACGACCGGAGACTTCCATGTGGAACTGGGGAGCGGCAGAGGCGATAATCGCATCTTCCTTCTTCTTTTCGAACTTGGCTTCAAGCTTCAGGTCCTTGGAAACGGTGATGGTACGCTTTGCTTCGGCCTTCTTGTCGTCAGCCCAGCCAGCGAATACATAACCGTCGGCAGCCTTAGCAACCAGTTCAACCTTGGTGCCGTATTCGTACTTGCCATCCTTATTCAGGCCAGTAACTTCACCCATCTTGGAATCGTTGACGGAAACCGTGATGGTGTACTTGTTCTTGGACTTGGATTCGGAATAAGTGTAGGTAGCCTTTTCGGTAACCTTTGCAAATTCCTTATCCCACTTACAAGTGTAGCTGTATTCGTCAGTCTTTTCAGAGCACTTGAAGGCGCTCGGTGCAGAAGGTACCTTGCCGTATTCAACTTCGGCAGTTTCGGTCTTGTCACCGAACTTGAAGGTGATGGTGTACTTGTTAGTGGTTGCGGTTTCTGTGTAGGTGTAGGTTTCCGAACCAGCAACAGCAGCAAATTCCTTGTCCCACTTACAGGTATAGGACTTTTCTGCAGTGTTTTCGGAGCACTTGAAGGCGCTCGGTGCAGAAGGTACCTTGCCGTATTCAACTTCGGCAGTTTCGGTCTTGTCACCGAACTTGAAGGTGATGGTGTAGGACTTCTTGGCAGCCTTGACAGAGTAAGTGTAAGTTGCTTCGCCAATTACAGAGGCCATATCCAAGTCATCATTCCAGGAACATTCATAGCTGAATTCATCCGTTTCTTCAGGACATTCCCATGCCGGAGCAGCAGTAGAAGCCAGAGCACCGTGTTCAATTTCAGCAGTGACGACCACATTGTTTTCTTCTTCGCCAGACGGGTCAACATAGACATAAGTAATTTCATACTTGGTCTTGATTTCCCTAGCGACGTAAGTGTAAGTCACTTCGCCAGTAACAGCTTCGAATTCCTTATCCCAAGAGCATTCGTAAGTAACAAATGCGGAACCTTCCGGGCAAGTGAAGTCTGCCGGAGCTTCAGGCATTTCGCCGTATTCCAGAGTTTCCTTCTTCAGGTTGTAGGGCTGGAAGTCGTAAGTAACTTCGTACTTGGCCTTGGCCTTCACCACAGAGTGAGTATAGACGGCAGCTTCAGTTACATATTCAATTTCCTTATCCCAACCGCATTCATAGATGTATTCTGCAGAGCCTTCGGGGCAAGCAAGCAGATCTTCCGGAATGACAGGCATAGAACCGTATTCGTAGTCAACAGATTCAGTCTTTTCATCATAGTTGAAGGTAATGGTGTACTTGTTCACCACTTCGTTGATCACTGCAGTATAAGTGACGTTTTCGGTAACTGCGGCAATTTCCTTATCCCAGCCTGCGAAGAGGTAGGTGTTCTTGGCAGTATTTTCCGGAAGGTCAATTACACTTGCTGCCGGTGCAGAAGGCATTTCGCCTTCTTCCAGCTTTTCTTCCTTAATCACGGTACCATCAGCCTGAGCAAACACGATAGTGAACTTGCCTGCACCAGCGGTGAAGGGAACAACCAGGGAGAACTTGGAAACATTTGCCTTGATATCTGCATTAGCCACAATGTCATTGACCTTTACAGGAATCACGGCATCGCTATAGGTAGCAATTTCCAGGATTTCCTTAACCAGGTCATTTTCGGCACAAGCGTCTGCGGTGTTCATGGTCACATTGGCCTTCCAGACGTAGCTTTCACCCTTTACCATAGCGAAGCTAGGATCGAGAGAGAGCATTTCTTCTTCTGCGGCATCCCAAAGAACGGTGTTCTTCAGAGAGAAGCAGGAGTTGGGAGCGTCAATGGAAATGTTGTTTGCACCGGCGAACATGTCGTCTGCATCAAACTTGACTTCCGGAACAGCCCTGAAAATAGGATAAACAGAAAGATCGCTGATTACGAACTCGATGTCTTCATCCCAACCGGTAAACACAAAGCCGGTCTTAGTCGGATTTGTTGCAGGAGCAACAGCGGCATTGCCGTAAGCAATAACCTGAGCAGAGCCGGCAATCTCGTTGTCATCGTCATCATAGAAAGTCACAGCGTATTCATTGACAGTGCTATCGATCTGGGCGATGTATGTTGCATTGGCGGTAGCCGCAACAACTGCAGGATCCCAGCCCGCAAAGGTGTAAGTATAATGTGCATTGTTTTCCGGAACGGTGTAGGTTTCGGGAGCTTCGGGCATTGCGCCTTCGGCAAGGAGACTGCTCTGCAATTCGGTTTCGCCATCGGCATCCAGGAAGGTGATGATGAACGCGTTACCAGCGGAGAACATATACCGGAAGGAAACACCTTCAGCCAAAACAGTAGCTGCTGTTGCAGTTGTTTTTGCATTGGCGGCAACACCATCCACTGTAACCTTAGGCTTAACACCATCGACAGCGGCGGCGGCGATAAAGTCCTTTACCAAGTCGTCATTTGCACATTCACCTTCCTGGGAAACTGTAAATGCGGCAATGATATTATAAGACTGAGCATTTACAAAGGCATAATCCCCTTCCAAAGCAGGTTCTACACGAATTCCCAAATGAACACCCTGGGAAGATGCGTCAATTTCCGTATTGGGAATAATGCAGCTATTCTTCGGGGCCAGGGTAACATCCTTCACAAGAGTTCCACCAGATGCACCAGAGAAGGTGTATTCAACTTCAGGAATCTTCACATACTTAGCAGTAACAGTCATGGAGTCCGTAACATTGCTGAAGTCCTTATCCCAGCCAGCAAATACATAGCCAGTAATAGCCGGAGCAGACGGAGCGGTAACGGAGGTGCCCTTGGCGTAGAAGTTGTTGTTCAAAACAGTTGCACCATCCTTGCCCTTGAAGGTCACACGATAGTTATAGACTGCGTTGATCGTAGTATAACCAGTAATATTCGTGAAGGTCTTGTCCCACTTGATAAACTTGTAGTCCGTGGTATTGCCCTTATGGTTCGGATTTGCAGGAGTGGTGCAGGCGCTGTATGCGTCCACATTGTAGTTCTTCCAGAGAGAGCCGTCATAGTCGAGGAACTCAACGACATACTTGGCCTTCAGATCCACCTTGTAAGTTACAGGAGCGGTAACCTTGAAACTGGTGGAAGGCTTATCGGAATTGTTATTGACATTCACCCAGTTATAGGTGTAGGTTTCCTTGCCGACCACATCTTCCGGGACACCAATAGTTGCAAGATTGGTGGGGAAGGTAAAGGTTGCATTGTATGCATAAGGTGAAGAAGAAATCTGGGTAGTGCCATCGTTCTTAAGCAAGGTCACAGGGTACTTCCAGTTTACAGTGTACACTGGAGAGTAAATGGTGCCAGTCTTAGTTGCAGCTATAGCAGTTGCATAGGAGGTCGCAGAGGCATAGAATGCCATCATACGGAATTTTGTCGAGCTATTCCCGTGGGTAACATTGGTGGCCACCAATGTACCAGCAGAACCAACCTTAATGGTTCCATCCCTGTTCAACCTAAAGGATTCAGTTATTGGGTATCCTGCAGCAGATTCTGAAGCAGTAGCATAATACCAATAAAGATCCTTCCAGGTACTTTCAGTGTCATGATAATACTGAACTATGTACTGAAGCGCTTTGGAGGCACCCTTTACATTTGTACCAAAGACAAGAGAATCCTTTCCAACCACAAAATCCAGGTTTGTCGAGCTGCTGGATACAGAGGTTACAGTTCCATTGTACCTTCTGTAGCTCGGATAGAATTCTGCCGTAAGCGGAGTTTCCTTGAAAGAAGCTACCAAAACAGTATCATGCATAGACTGACCTGTTAGAGGATTAGATTGAGTCACGCATACACCAGATTTGTTTTTCCAGCAATTGAATACATAGCCCGCTTTCGGCGTTGCCGTAGAGGAAAAAGAACCTTTTCCGTTCTCAATAGTGATATTACTGTATTCCTGGGTTACCGTACCCATGGTGGTATTTTCGGAAGAAATCGAAAACAGGTTTTTCACATAAACCGTTACATAGTCAGAACAGGTCTTTTCCGTTACTGCCGTACCGGAGAGAGTCGTGTACTTCGTAGTGTTCGCACAAAAACGAATCTTGACATTGTAATCACCATCGCTTACCCAGCTATCATTGGGTCCCAAATAGGTCTTTATGACTGTTCCCGAAGGAGCTGCCGTCACAGTTGCGTTCGCACCAGAAACGGTTTTCGTGGTAGTTGTCGTCGCACCCTTTGCATAATTCGTTTTAAGGATTTCTGCAAAGTATGTAACACTACCATTTCCGGTTACCTTGGCAGAAAGCCACACATTGTCTCTAGAATGGACATAGTTGGTTGTAGAAGTAGGTCTCGTACTGGTCGTGGTGTACTTAGAGGTTACCCCGTTGTACTTAATCGAGTCGATACCCATACCGCTGAAAGTCGGCGGAATGGTATAGTCCACATAATGAGCGCGCTGCTTACCCAACGAAAATTCCGAAGTATACTTGACTCCGTCATCGCTATGGGACAGACTATCTACAACAAAACGGACCTTATAATATCCCTTTTCCTTGGCTTTATCAAGAACACTTTGCACACCTGATGCAGAAAAATTGAAAGTATAGTTGGCAGCCTTATTGTCCTTGCCTAGATAGAGACCATAGATTCCAGTCGGTCCGCCAGCCGAACCATAGGAATATGAACCATCGGAGCTTTTGATATAGCTGGTTGCCGAAGTCACACCATACGCATAATACCTCGCAAATCTATTATACTCATTGTTGGGTTTCGCCTTATTGAAACCATCCGTAAGGTCCAATCCACCACTGGAATTAAAACCAAAAGACTTGACCACATCGGCATTCTTGAAACCAGCCATGGTGGACTCGGACACAGTCGTCCACGCAGCACTCGCTGTCCCTATCCCAGCGACGCAGATACCTGCCGCCAGTAGTTTTGATAATGATTTTTTCATCATCGTCTCCTTATTTATGTTTCAATCTCTAAAAGGACGTACCGACCTTAGGGTACAGTCCTCCCATTTAATTATATCGCAAATGTAAGTTTTTAGTAGTTTTTTTTCAAGACATTAAAACATAAAAGTACGCACATTTTAAGTTTCGTCACACTAAAAACAGTCATTAAAAAAAGCCCCCGTCAGCATCGAGGAGGCTTAAAAATGACTGTTCTCGCCTTTGATTTCGGCGACTAGTTTCCAGAAATTACTTTGCGGGCGGGAAAAAGCTGAAAAGGGTAATGCCGGGGAGTTTCCCCTTGCTGGTCTTCAGGTACTCCACCAGGGGCAATTCCACCACTTTCTTCTTGAGGGAAGAGGCGTGACGGACCCGGGGAGGTTCGCCCGGAATGCACACGACGAAACCGGTATGATAGGCGTCCACCTTGGCGTTTTTTGATATAAATGCGATTCCGAGCACCAGCAAGGGGCCTTCGTAGGGTTTCGACATCTGTTCCACGGCCTTGTCGTAGGGCAGGTAGCGAAGGTCGATGGTGGGGTCCTCGGCAGGAGCGCCGTTTACCAGGTAAGGCAACTTCTTCGCCTTGAAGAAATCATTTTTCGGAAGCACCCGCTTAATCACGGTATCGCCTTCCTGGGGAAGCACCTTGGCAAAGCCGCCGTTTTCCACCCAGTCCGCCAGCAGGTAGTGCTTGCGATAGCTAAAGTCGATCTGGCCGTCAAAGTAGCGGATCTTCTGGTGAATGTCGAAAATGGAATCGGGGCTGGGAGCAAGTGCCATGGCCAGGGCGTGTTCCAGGTAGGTCATGCAGTCCACGGAATCCATATAGACCAGGGGCTTGGTGTCCACGTCTCCCAGGTAGCTTTCACCCATGGGGCCAAGCAGGTAGGGGCGGCCGATCAGCTTTCCGGAGAAGAATTCCAGGCGCTCGTTGAATTCCCCTATATTTTCCGCTTCCAGCCACATGGACTTCATTTCCATGAGGGAGGCGTAGTTGTCGTTGGCCTGGTTCAGCAGGCGGAGCCAAAGGGTATCCAGCACATCCTTGCTTACGGCATCGGGATTCTTGCCGGTTTCGTTCAGGTACATGGCTGTAGCCAGAGTGTCCCCGTCCATGGTATAGATGTAGCCTGCAAGGCCATGAACTTCCGCGATGTACCCAGTCTTGAAGCGGGTAAGCCAGGGGTACTTCAGGTCCTTCATGCGCTTGCTTCCGGAACCCACGCCCGGGCTTGCAAGACTGGCAATGTAGTAGGAGGCCTTCGGGTGGCGCGCCATGTGGCGGAGCAGCTTCGTCTCGGAGGAGAGCTTCAGACGGTTCCTGAAGGAAAGGCCGCTACCGTCATAGACTTCAAAGTCGGCGGTATCGATGCCGATTTCCGCAAGGAACTTCTTTTCCATCCTGCGGCCGCCATCGACGCTACCTTCGCCGCCCTGCTCCGCGCCAAGATTGCGGAGAAGGGTTTCCGCATGATAGTTCTGGCTTTTCTGATTGATTTCATCCAGCAGGCTCAACAGGGGCGCCGCAGAAAATTCAAACTTCTTCTGAATTTTTACTTCATTAGAATCGGGCTCGACCGGCGTTTCCGTCAAGGCAACGCCACGGTTCTTGAGGGCATACCTGAACGCAGCGCCAAAGTACAACACCGGGTTACGGACCGGGAAAACGAACTGCGCAGAATCGGACTGGATGTCAAAGCTACCTGACAGGGAAACCACGCTGCGGGCGGGATCAAGGCTGTATTCCCACTTCAGTTTCTTCTTGCGCTTTTTCTTTGTCTTGGGAGCGACCGCCGTTTTCAGGCTGTTCTTAATTTCAATGTAGCCCACGTCGGGAAGGATTTCCACCTGGACCAGGTCGCCTTCCTTCTTGCCGGGCTTGATTTTCAGCAGGGCGCAGTTGTCGTTAAAACCCAGGGGAGCGATTTCTGCACCATACCACGAATCATAGAAATGCTTGCGCCAATGTTCGGGATCGGCCTTCCAGGGGCCCTTGTAGTAGGAGGAGTCCAGCACGATCAGCCCGCGGATAGAATCGACACCCAGGGACTTGATGGAATCCGCCATGGAATTCAGCACATAGAACGCATCGTTATAGAACCGTCCGGAAAAATTCGGATCGCCCTGGCCGCGGACTGTCACCGTCCCGACGAAGGTCCTGTTTTCAACGGTACCATCCAGCGATACAAAAGTCTTTGGCTCATAGTCCAGGGGCAGGTAGTGAAGGGCGGTAGCCGTGGTCAAGGTCTTCAGGGTACTTGCCGGCGTGAACTTCTTGTCGTCGCCAATACTTGCCAGTTCCTCGCCGGTCTTTACGGAACGAACGGATAGGCCAAGGCGGGAGCCGGGCACAAGAGAGTCCACGTAGGCCTGAAAGTCGGAAACATTCAGCCCGGCAAACACGTATGCAAAAGACAAGAGAGCAAGGAAAAGAACTTTTTTCATCGGGTTTTAAACTGCTTGGATCCTTCGGTCCCCTGCCAGGGTCCCTCAGGATGACGCGGGACGTTACTTGGAAAGTTTCAGGAAGTCTTCGAAATACTTGGGGTAGGTCTTGTTGACGCAGGCGGGATCCAGGATGGTCACCGGCACGCCCCCCAGGGCAACCAGGCTAAAGCACATGGCCATGCGATGGTCGTTGTAGGTCGCGATGGATGCGTTTTCCGTAGGCCTTTCGGGCGGGGTAATCTCGATAAAGTCATCGCCTGCGACCACATCCGCACCCACCTTACGAAGTTCGTTGGCGATGGCGGTAATGCGGTCCGTCTCCTTCACCTTCCAGCTGGCAATGCCGCTAATGCGGGTCTTGCCCTCGGCAAAGAGAGCCAGGGGGGCAACCGTCATTGCTGCGTCGGGAATGTCGTTCAGGTTCATGTCCACGGCTTTCAGCTTGCCTGCAGGACCAACGCATTCCACCCAGTCGGGACCCATGGTAACCTTGGCGCCCATGGCCTCAAGGACCTTGGTAAAGGCAATGTCACCCTGGCGGCAGTCAGAACCCACGCCCAGCACGCGAACCTTACCGCCTGTAATTGCGGCGGCGGCCAGAGGGTAGCTGGCAGAGCTGGCATCGCTTTCCACCATGTAGTCGCCGGGACTCTGGTACACGCCCTTGGGTACATAGAAATCCGTAAGGCCTTCGCGGCGGACCTCGATACCGAAGTGCTTCATCACGTCCAGAGTAAGCAGGATGTAGGGAACAGAAATCAGGGTGCCTTCCACATGAATGTGCATTTCGCTTTCGGCGTAGGGCGCACAGATCAGAAGTGCGGTGAGGTACTGGCTGGAAATATTTCCGCGGACGCTTACGGTACCGCCCTTAAGGCCGTGAGCCTTGATCTGAACCGGAGGGTAGCCTTCATTTTCCTTATAGTTTACATCGGCGCCCAAAGTTCTGAGGGCATCCACCAGGTCGCGGATGGGACGTTCCTTCATGCGGTCTTCGCCGGTAAGGTTAAACTCGCCCTCGCCCAAAGTGAGGGCCGCACAGAGAGAACGCATGGCCGTACCCGCGTTTCCTAAATACAGGTCCGCCACATAATCTCCGTCCACGTTCTCGGGAGCCTTCAGCGGGCCACCGTTTCCGCACACAACCGCCTCGGTAAAATCCTCGGACATCTGGATCTTTACGCCCAGTTCCTTGAGGGCCTCGCCCATATAGCGGGTGTCATCGCTGCGAAGCAAATTGTGCAGCTTGGTCACGCCCTTGGCCAGGGCGGAAATCAGAAATACGCGATTGGTAATGCTCTTGGAACCGGGAACGCGAATTTCTCCGCTGTAGGAACTAAGGGCAGGCAGCTGAATTGAGGCAGGACGTGTATTAGAGTTAGCCATAGGGGGAAAATTTATATAGTTTCAAATTACACTATCAAAGATAGAAATTACAATGACGGTTCACCTTTCGTGAGGTTCAAATGGATAACGAAATTACAAGCATGGATTTTTCGGTTCGGTTTTCTGACTGCAACGAATACAGCCGTCTAAAACTTTCCAGGCTTTTCCAGTTCATGGAGGAGGCCGCAATTATAGACGCGGAACGCAATGGCTATGGCCTATGGGACTTGATGAAGGCCGGGTACACCTACGTGATTACCCGCATGAAAATCCGACTGAACCACACGCCACTCCTTGGCGAAAATCTGAATGTCTGCACCTGGACAAAGGAACTGTTTAAGGACAAAGTAGCGCTCAAGGATTTTTCCATCCAGGACAGCCAGGGCCACCAGCTAGTCGAGGGCACCTCCTCCTGGCTCCTGGTGAATCTCGCCACCGGCAAATCCGAAGCCCCGTCCAACAGCCCCTTCCCCATCCCGCTTCATCCCGGAAAGAACGCCATGCCCGAAATGCTGGACATTTTACCCCCAGGCGAAAGCCCCCGGGTCGTCTACCAGGAACAGGCCCGCAACAGCGACATGGACGTAAACCATCACGTAAACCACTGCCGCTATGTGGACTGGGTCGTGGACTGCCTCTCCAGGGAAGAACGCAAGGACCGCGGCATCCGATCCCTCCAGCTGAACTACATTCACCAGGTCGCCCTCGGCGAAAAGGTGGACATGGTCCGCTTCAAGGATTCCACCCACCACACGGTCATCTTCGGCATGAACGCCGAGGACATGAAGAAGGACCCCTTTACCGCCCGCTGCCACTTCCAGGCAAGAGTGGGCTTCGGGGAGTAGTGGAGCGCAGCGAAACCGAAGGGGGCGTCCTCCAAACGGCGCCCCACGGCAGGCTCGGGGGACTTGCTGATTTGAACAGCTCGGGGGACTGCTGATTTAATCTCTCAAGGGCCCTACGCCGGGGATGATCTGGAAGGTGATGGTACCGTCCTGGTCGGTTCGTGCGATGGGAGAACTGCGGGAAGAGTCGGCGACAGCCCCAAGAACACATTCCAGTTTTTTCAGGACTTCTCCCGTAGGGTGGCCGTACCCATTACGAGCCCCCACGCTGATGGCAGCGAACCGGGGCGACACCCGACTTAAGAACCGGAGGGAGGAACTGCCCGAGGAACCATGGTGCCCTACCTGCAGAAGACCGGAACACAAATCCGGAGAAAGCTCCATCAGACGGCGCTCCCCTGCGGAGTCCAGATCGCCCGTCAGGAGAAAGCTCGTCCCGCAGTCCCCGGCGGAACCCGCCCGCGGGAAGCCGCCCGCGGAAACCAGCTGCGATGACGGTCCGCCCGAGGCACCCCACTGCGAAGACGCTCCGTCCGCGGCACCCCACTGCGAAGATGTCCCGCCCGAGGCGCCACGCATTACAAGACTCGCCCCGTTGTCCCCCACCCTCAGGAAACTTGTGGGCCAGAGCACCTTCAAAGTCAAGGTCCCGAGGGAAAGCTCATCCCCGCGATAGAGGGTATCCACCGGAATATTCAGACGACTCGCCACCCGAAGGACGCTGTCCCGGACGAAACCGCCCGCAGTATCGGGCCCCACATGCAGCCTGCGGATAAAGACCCGCGATAAATCCCCCGGACGGGAAGCGGAACGGTCCAAGGTTCTCTGGTTTGCAGCATTCCCCTCCCGCGCTTCCATCAACTCCAACAGGCCGCCCCCGTGATCCCGGTGATTGTGACTCACCACCGCCCACTCCAGGGTATCGACCCCCCGCCTCCGCAGGGAATCCCAGACCCCCGCCGAATCCGGCCCCGCGTCGTACAGCGCAAAACGCCCATCCTGCTCCAGGAGGACCGCAAGCCCCTGCCCCACATCCAGGAAGTGGACCTTCGCCCGCCCGTCACTTTCCGGCGCCCCGGGGTCACAGACGCACCCCCAGAGACAAAGCGCCACCACCAGCCAACCTGCACCGCAGAACAGCACCCAAAAAAAGACGGACACCGCCGGGCGATTCCCAGAATTCATGTCGTACCTCCAACTTAGCGAAAACAACTCCTATATACACGATAGTTTCGGGCGATTTGTTCAAACATTTTTCATTTTTTACTATCTTTTTACCTAAGTGGCCGGTTCATGCCGTCCGCTTCGTTCAACGAGGTCATTATGCAGTTACCCAAGTACAAGAAAAAGAAGCGTATCAAGTTGAAAGTCTGCCAGGAACCGGGCTGCGGCCGCGAATTCTGGGGCCATCCGATCGCCAAGTACTGCGAACTGCACCGCGACATCAAGCAGCGCCAGAAGCAGAAGAAGGACATCGAGAACATCGAGTCCAAGAACATCATCTTCCGCCACAACTACACGGAGTCCATGGACCTGACCTTCAAGTGCTGCCTCGAAGGCTGTAACGAGAAGTTCACCATCCGAATCTTCCCCAAGCAGTACATCTACCCCCGTTTCTGCGACGAACACCGCAACGACTTCAAGCGCTCCAACTTCCTGCGCATCATGTCCAAGCAGAAAAACGGCTAGTTTTTTGATTAAATCGCGGGTCAGAGCCACATATAAACCCCGGTAAATCAAAAAAATTGTGTTTTTTAAAAGAGCTACCCTTGAATTTCGGGGTGGCTTTTTTATATTTGGCACACATTCATGGTGGATGTAGCTCAATTGGTTAGAGTCCCAGATTGTGATTCTGGATGTTGTCGGTTCGAGTCCGGTCATCCACCCTTAAAAAAAGAAGCGTTGCGAAAGCAGCGCTTCTTTTTTATCACTCAGGGGCTTCGCCCCCGAACCCCTAAGCAAATGGCTTTTGCCATTTGCGAATGCTGAATTAATCTTCAAATTATCGCATCATCACTCAGGGGCTTCGCCCCCCGAACCCCTGGGCAAATGACTTTTGCCATTTGCGAATGCTGAATTAATCTTCAAATTATCGCACCATCACTCAGGGGCTTCGCCCCCGAACTCCTGGGCAAATGGCTTTTGCCATTTACGAATGCTGAATTAATCTTCAAATTATCGCATCATCACTCAGGGGCTTCGCCCTCCTCCTCATGCTATTGCATTCTAAACGATTTATAACTACATTCTTTGTGCATTAAG
>JAKSIH010000064.1 GCA_024398935.1 Fibrobacter sp.
CCCGCTCCGGTGGCGGTCGCCCCGCAACCCATAGTGGCTCCCAAGCCCGCACCCGTGGCTCAGCCTGCTCTCGTTGCACCGGCGCCTGTCGCAGCGCCTGCTCCCCAGCCGGCTCCGGTAACGCCTGCCCCCCAGGCGGCCGCTCCCCAGCAAGTCGCCGCACCTGCATCTCAGCCCGCAGCTCCCGCCGCGAAGAAGTCAAGTAAGGGCTTGTTGATTGGCCTGATTGCTGGCGGTGTTGCTCTGGTTGCAGCCATTGTGGTCATTCTCTGCGTATTCGTTTTCGGAGGAGAAGATGGCGGTAAGGGAACTTCTGGTTCCAAGAAGTCTCTTTCCAAGATTTTCCGCAGTGATATCAAGTATGAAACTATTACGGACTCCCGTGACCAGCAGCAATATCGCACAGTCACCATCGGAGGCAAGGTATGGATGGCCCAGAACCTGAATTATGCAGCCGAAGATAGCCGCTGTGAAGAGTGCGATTTCTATGGCCGTACATATGGCTGGACCAGCGCTATCAATAGTTGCCCTGAAGGTTTTGTGCTTCCTTCCATGACAGACTTCGAAAACCTGATGGCAAACATGCGGGGCGTTGAATCTTACCAGTCCATCCAAGGTTGGGAAGGTGTTTCTAGCGCAGGTCAGGACCTTGCCGGTCTCGCCATGCTTCCCGCAGGTTTCTACAGCTACAAGGATAATGTCATAAAGCGCCGTGGCGAAATGGCTGGCTTCTGGGCTAGATCCGGAGATGGCCGATATGCAATGCGCTTGAAGGTGGATGCTAAGAATGGTGTTGTTTCCCAGGATGGTCTTGAAATGGATTACGGATTTAGTGTCCGCTGCGTTTCCAAGGCAACCTCTGCAGATGACGCCTATACCTTTGTCGTAGATTCCCGCACCAATCAGCCCTTGCCCACGGTCCAGATTGGTAACCAGGTCTGGTTGCAGAAAAACATGGACTATGTCAACTCCAAGATGACGAAGAACTACTGCTATGACGACATGGATGACAATTGCGCTCTGACAGGTCGTCTGTACGAATGGGGCGATGCCGTTGCGGCTTGCCCGGAAGGAACCCGTCTCCCCAATGCCAAGGATTTCGAACAGCTGGCTAGTTACTTGAAGTCTTCTGGCAACTATAGCGCTTTTGAACCTACCTACGCAGGTTTCAGAAATAGCAAGGGAGTTTATGAACTGGAAAATATCCGTGCGGACTACTGGAGTTCTTCTGATATTTCCGGTATGGGTAAGTACTGGTATTTCTCTGCCGGCAAGTCCGGTCTCGTTGGCAATAAGTATTCCAAGAAGGGTGCAATGCTTGCCCGTTGTATCAAGGATACTCTCTCCATTCCTTACGAAATCGGTGAAATGACAGACTCTCGCGATGGCCGTACCTATGGCACCGTAAAGATCGGTTCCCAGACCTGGATGGCTGAAAACATGAAGTACCAGACGGGTAACAGCTATTGCTATAACAATGAATACGAAAACTGCGAAATCTATGGTCGTCTCTATACCTGGTCCGATGCTTATGATGCTTGCCCTGCAGGTTATCGCATGCCGGATGACGACGACTGGATCAAGCTAAAAAATTACATCTCCGATCGCGGTAACGGCAAGCTGGTTTCCATGCTGAAGTCTACTGACTACTGGAAGACTCCTGGCCGTGATGTCGTTGGCATGAATATCCGTCCATCCGGTTACTATGGCGTCGAGGACGGAAAGTTCGGACGACTTGGCGAACGCGCCTACCTGTGGAGCGCTTCCATGAAGAACTGGGATTCCGCCTATCACTGGGCTCTGGTGGAAGGTAGCGAATACTTTGGTAAGGCTTCAGCCTACAAGGAAAACGCCCGTTCCGTCCGCTGCGTAAAGAATTACTAGGGTATGTTGTAATGTTTTGTCCGAACTGTGGAAAAAAAGTTGAAGATGGGGTGCGTTTCTGCGCCAATTGCGGAACTTTGCAAAATTTTGTTCCGCAGCAGAATGTTCCCCATAATTTCCGACCATATTCCATAGAAGAAAAAAAGGCTCAGCAGACTCAGAGATTGAATGCTCTTGCTGATCCTTTTGGTTCGGACGAACTTCCTGAAGAGACTCCCGTAAAGTCAATTCCGACGGTTGATCCCTTTGGAAACCCTTTGCCAATAAGCCAGGAAGAGGATTCGTCTTCCCATTGGGGAATTCGCCTTACCATAATTATCTTGTTGGTTGGTATGCTCACCTTAACTCTTGTGCAACCTGGTAGCCATATCGATGGTATCAAAATTATGGAGGTTTTGTACAAGTTAATTGATTCGATTCAAAATAAGAGAACGGAGGATTTAGTTGCCTGGGTTACGAGTATGCTGTTCTTTAATGGTATGATCCTATGCACTCTTGTTGCTTTGATTAAGCTTCTTTCAAGTCGTTATCGCATTACAGTAACACTTTCCATTATTGCCTTGCTGTCTCTTTGCGGCTTTGGTGCATGTGGTCATTATAAACTGGGCATTGGTTATCCAATAGCTTTCTTTGTGGTTTCTGTTGTTTGCGACATTTTGAATCGCTGGCTTGTCAAAAAGAAAAAAGCGGATGAAAATGATATCGAAATTTCAGATGTTCCGAATCCATTGCTGTAGGAACCCTGCAGAAAAATAAAGAACCTGACTTTAGTTCCGTAGTTATACTTCTCCGATTCTTAGCATCTTGATTAAGGGCATTCCTGCTTCGCGGCACTCGTCCAGGTCGATTTCGAAATCGATACTCCAGTCGTTGAAGTCCTCTTCGTCCTGAAGCATCTGCTGGATGTGCATCTTGTTCCCTTCGTAGGTGATGATGCTGTGCTGTATGGCGCGACCTTCTACGTCCATGCGGAACTTGTGGTGTTCTGCGATGTAAGCCGCCATGATTTCCATAAGGCCATTTTCGGTCCAGGGGCGTCCATTGCCGTCCACCAGCATCTGGCCTTCCGCAAGGTCGTCTGCCAGCAGGTCCAGGGCGTCGCCGTATGCCTGTTTCTGCAAGGCGCTCATGAGCTGGAAAATACGCTGACGGACCATCTTGACGAAACGCTTCTTGTCGTAGGTAATGTCGGCTGCCGCCTTTTCCGCTCCGAAGGCTGTTTCCAGTTCGGTGGCGCCTGCGTCTTCCATACGCTTCTGGTAGTCTTCCGGGTGGGCCATCTTTTCCCATTCTTCCAGCAGGCTAGAGTCAGTACGGCGGATCATGTCGCCCAGGTAATCTTCCATCTCGTGGAGTTCATCGGTCTTGTAGCTTTCGGGAACGGTCTGCTGCAAAACCTTATAGACATAATTGAGATGACGCAGCAAGATGGCTTCCATGCGCTGGAGGCCGTACTGCTTGATGTATCCGCTGAAGGTTGTGAAGTTCTCGAACATCTCGCGGACGATGGACTTAGGCTCCACGTTCACATCGACCCACGGGTGAGTTTCTGCAAAGCTATTGTAAGTGTCGTAGATGAAATCCCGGAGGGGCTTGGGATATTCCACCTTTTCCAGTTCTTCAAGCCGCTGGGTGTATTCCATGCCCTGAGCCTTCAGTTCATCCATGCGGGCGTTTTTCGCCTTGTTCTGCTGAATGCGCAAAATCGCCTCGGGATTTTCCACAATGCTTTCGCAGAGGGTGATTACATCCAGGGCATATTCGGGACTTTCCTTGTCCAAGCGGGGGAGGGTGTCCAGCAGGTACAGGGACAGGGGCTGGTTCATGGAGAAGTCGTCCTGCAGGTCCATGTTCACCCGGACTTTGCTGTAACCGGGAGCCACCTGGGGGACGAATTCGATAATGTGGCCTTCCACCAGGGAACGGAACAGCTGGAAGGACCGCTTTTCCAGTTTCTTCTTGCTAGCAGCGGTTTCGTGACAGTCCTTTAGCAGGTTACGCATGGCGCGGCAACCGTCGGTAGGTCTGCTGAGAATGTTCAAAAGCATTCCGTGGCTGACCTGGAAGCTAGATGTAAGCGGCTCGGGGGCTGCCTGGATAAGTCGCTCGTAGGTGCCCTTGTCGAATGGAACGTAGCCGTGTTCAGGCGGTTTCTTCTTCTGGAACTTCTTGCCGGTCTGTTTCATCTTGACTTCCAGCTTCAGGTTCTCGATAACGTGTTCCGGAGCCTGGGCAACCACATAGCCTATGTTGTCAAAACCTTTTCTGCCGGCGCGACCCGCAATCTGGTGGAAGTCTCGGGCGGTGAGAATGGCGGTCTTGTCGCCACTGTACTTACAGAGCTGTGTGAATAGTACAGTACGGATTGGCACATTGACGCCTACGCCTAAAGTATCCGTTCCGCAAATGACTTTCAGCAAACCTTTCTGGGCAAGTTTTTCGCAGAGAATGCGGTACTTGGGCAATAGTCCCGCGTGATGGATTCCGATGCCCTGCTTGAGCCAACGCTTTACATCGGGGCCGTAGGGGCTGCTGAATCGCACTTCCTTGATGGCTTCGTTGATGGCTTGCTTTTCTTCCTTGTTGCAAAGGTCCAGACTCATGAAGTTCTGGGCGTTGCTTGCGGCGGCCGCCTGGGTAAAGTGCACCACATAGACAGGAGCCTTGCCTTCGTTTACCAGCTTTTGCACGGTGTTGGAAAGTTCCTGCTCGGAGTAGGTAAAATCGAGAGGTACCGGGCGGTCTGTAGAGCGTACCGTAACAGACTCCTTGCCGGTGTGTTTCGTCATTTCCCTTTCGAAGAATTCCGTGGCGCCAACGGTTGCGCTCATCAACAAAAAGCGGGTGTTGGGCATGGTCAATAGAGGAACCTGCCAGGCTACGCCACGTTCCTTGTCGGAGTAGTAGTGGAATTCGTCCATGACCACGTCGGCGATGGTTGACTGTTCCCCTTCGCAAAGGGCCATGTTGGCTAGAATTTCTGCAGTACAGCAGATAATGGGGGCGTCGCGATTGACGGTAGCATCGCCGGTGGAAAGTCCCACGTTCTCGGGGCCAAATTCCTTGCAGAGTGCCATCCACTTTTCGTTGACCAGAGCTTTAATGGGACAGGTGTATACGCTGCGCCTCCCGTGGGCAAGACTGTCGAAGTGGAGAGCCAGTGCCACCAGAGATTTCCCGGAACCGGTGGGGGTGTTCAAAATGACGTTCTTGCCGTCTAGAAGTTCAAGGATAGCCTCTTCCTGTGCAGGGTAAAGATTGGTTCCTTTTGCTTCGGCCCAGCTTAGAAAATTTTCCAGCAGGGCTTCCGAAGAAATGTCATTTTTTTGTAAGAAATCTTTGAGGCGAATGGGGGCGTTTTCTGTCATAAAAGAAAAGATAGATTCTTTAGGGAGGTCCCATATTTTTTAAATTTGGCTAAGATGGTGTTTTGTACTAGTTTCCTAAAAGGATATTATGGCTACCAAAAAGAAAGAAGAAACCGAAATTACGGAACTCCTTCGCGACATTGTAAAGAACTGGATGATTATGTTGCCCTGCCTGGTCCTGGCAGGAGCCGTTGGTGTATTCGTTTCCAAGTGGATTCGTCCGGTATATCAGGTGGACGCCCTTCTTCAGATTGAATCGAAAAACAACAAGAGTGCCTCCATGATGGGGGGTCTTGGTGGTCTCTTTGCTACAAGTAGCCCTGCAGAAACGGAAATTGAATTGATTAAGAGCCGTCAGGTCATGGGATCGGCGGTGGACAAGATGAACCTGGTCTACTTGGCTGAGCCGGTGAATTTCATGGATCGCCTTCTCCATCGGGAAGGCCGAATGGATGTGTCCAATTTTGAAGTTCCCTGGGATTCCATTATCTCGGAAAAGAAGTTCGGCCCGTGGTTTGCCGTTCTTACGGATAGCGTGGGCTCCTACGATCTGTATGACCAGGATGAAAAGAAGGTCTTTTCGGGAACTGTCGGCCAGACCTTCAAGTTTCCGTATGCCGGAGATACGGTTACGTTCGGAACTTTGAGAATTGAGGGCGTTGCCGGTCAGAAATTTGAAATTACCAAGAAGCGTCGTCTAGATGCAATCGATGCTTTCCGCTCCGCTTTCGATGTAAAGGAACGCGGCAAGAAGACCGGAATCCTTGAGTTTTCCTATCAGGACATCTATCCTGATCGTGCCGTTTCCATCCTGAACGAAGTTGCTTCCTCCTATTTGCGTCAGAATGTGGAAGAACGCAATGCCGAAGCCCAGAAGACTCTTGAATTCCTGGAAAAGCAGCTGCCTGATGTCAAGTCCCAGATGGATTCGTCTCTCTTGAATCTCAATGCCTATCGCAATAAGGTGGGTTCTGTAGATATCAATGCGGAAACCCAGATTATCCTACAGCGTCGCATGAGACTGCAGCAGGATATTCTCGCCCTCCAGCAGAAAAAGCAGGAAGCCATTCGCTTGTTCCATGCGGAACATCCTACGGTAAAGACTCTGGAAGACCAGGAAGCAGCCCTGAAGCGTGAACTGGGCGGCACATCTTCACAGGTCAAGAAACTTCCCGCGACGCAGCAGGAAGTGCTGAAGCTCCAGAACGAAGTGGAACTTTCCAAGGTCATGTATACCACCATGCTGAACAATATCCAGCAGCTTCGTCTTGTATCTGCTGGTGAGGTTGGTTCTGTCCGTGTCGTTGATTTTGCCGAAGAGGTTACCCGTCCCGCCAAGCCTAAGCCGAAGGTCATTATCTGTATAGCTCTGTTCCTGGGATTCCTCCTAGGTGCGATAATTGTTTCCCTCAAGACCAAGTTGAGCAGCGGTGTCAAGAGCGCAAGCTTCATTGAAAAGGAAACGGGCTTTACTGTTTATGCCAAGGTTCCCAAGGGCAATCCCAAGGGGACCAAGGGAACCCGTCCCTTGGCGGTGGTGGAACCGGATGACGTGGCTGTGGAGGCTCTCCGCTCCCTCCGTTCCTCCCTGGAATTTTCCATGATGGATACCGAGTCCCCGATTATTGGCGTGAGCGGTTTGATTCCCGGCGTGGGCAAGAGCTTTATTTCTGTGAATATGGCTGCCCTCTTTGCTGGCCTCGGAAAAAAGGTCCTGCTTATCGATGCGGACCTTCGTAAGGGCCGCCTCCATAAGGAATTCGGCCTGAAGCGCGCCCAGGGACTTTCCCAGGTGCTTCTTCGCGAGGTGTCTATCGACAAGGTGACATTCCCTACGGAAGTGGAAAACCTGTTTGTCGTTCCCTGCGGCAATGTTCCTGCCAATCCGGCTGAACTTCTTGGTTCCAAGCACTATACGGATCTCATTGACCAGATCAAGCAGGAATACGACCTGATTATCGTAGATACCCCGCCGATCATGCTGGTGACGGATGCCGCCCTTGCCTGCCGTGTAACCTCCCAGATAGTCATGGTCATAGAGTATAACAAGCATTCCATTGAAGCCATCAAGGATGGTATGGCTCAGATTCTCAAGGGCAGTCCCCAGGCTCATGCCTCTATTGTCGTCAACAAGTATGAACATAGCCGTTCTGAATCTGGTGGCTACAAGTACGGTAAATACTAATCGTCCGTTAATTTATATGAGTCTAGAGAATCCACCCCGTATAGGGTGGATTTTTTTGTGAATCCGTAAAATGGAAAAGTACAACCGTGTAATAAAGTGTTAAATTTATCTTGATGAAAAATATACTTGTAGTCTGTACCGGCAATATCTGCCGAAGCCCCACGGGAGAGTACCTTCTGAAAAAGGAACTGGGCCCCGATTATAATGTCATGAGTGCCGGTCTAGGCGCCCTGGTAGATCATCCTGCCCACGAAATTAGCCAGAAAATCGCTCTGGAACATGGTGTGGACATGAGCGCCCATCGTGCTCGTCAGATCAATCTGGACATCGTAAAGTGGGCTGACCTGATCCTTACCATGGAGAATGGTCAGAAGATGGATATTCTTGCCCGTTATCCTTTTATGGAAGGCAAGGTTTTCCGTTACGGCGAAGCCCAGAGAGTGGATGTTCCGGACCCGTACCGTCGTCCCGAGAGCGCCTTTGTTCTCGCATGGAACTTTATTTCGAAGTTGACTCCCTACTGGGTCGAAAAAATTAAACAAAGTGAAGCACAAGGTTAAAAGGTTGTATATGAAACGTTTGGGCGTTGGCTTTTTGGGTATTGCCGCCATGGTCATGAGCGGTTGTGTGTTCGCTCCTCAGATGAGAATGGACGTTCCCGAAGATTCTGAGTCCTTTGAATACAATGGTTATACGGTTCGCGTCCATTCCATTGACAAGGGCGATCTGGGAAATGGTTCTGCCGCCGGCGAAGAAACTGCACAGGCCGACTTTGGCGACCTGAAGGACCTGATTGTGGATTCCCTTCCGTCCCTGGAATACCGTATTGGTCCTCTGGACATGGTCCAGGTTGTGGTGTGGGAGCATCCTGAACTGACGTCCCCCATGGGGCAGTATCAGCCGGCTGGTCAGAAGGTGACCACGGATGGAACCTTGTTCTATCCCTATGCCGGAGAAATCAAGGTGGCCGGTCTTACTGCCCAGGAACTCCGTGCCGAAATTACCCAGCGCCTGTCCAATAAGATCCTGAACGATCCCCAGGTGGATGTCCGCGTTACGGGGTACAATAGTCTCCGGGCAACAGTGACTGGTGCGGTCAACAAGCCGGGCTTTGTTCCCTTCTCCGAATCCCCCCTCACGATTCCCCTGGCTGTTGCTGCAGCAGGCGGTTTCGATGAAACTGCCGACCTTTCCCAGATTCAGCTCCGTCGAGGTGAAAAGGTCTATACGATTAACTTCATGGAATCCTTCAAGTCTAATCTCCCGCTGGAAAAGATTGTCCTGAAACCGGATGACCAGCTCTTTATTCCTGCCCTTGCGGAAACACAGAAGGAAAACAAGGTTTATGTGCTGGGTGAAGTGGGCCGCGTTGGGGTTGTAAACCTGAACTACGGTTCCTTGTCCCTGGTGGAGGCGCTTGCTACTGCAGGCGGTCTCCAGGCAATGTATGCCGCCTCCAGTGCAATTTATGTTATTCGTAACGGTTCCGGCAAGAATGTGGACATCTACCATCTCAATGCAAAGAACGCCATGTCCCTTGCAATGGCCGATCGCTTCGACCTGAATCCCCATGATATCGTCTATGTGGATGCTTCTGGTCTTGCAACATGGAATCGTCTCTTGAACTTGATTATGCCGAATGCAACTCTTATCAACAATGCTTCTGGTATAGTTAATAACATCAACCAGGTGAACTACCGTGGTTGGAGTAAAGGAAACTAAATGATTAACTTGATTCTTTGCGGTGGTAACGGCACTCGCCTGTGGCCTGTAAGCCGTTCCCTCATGCCCAAGCAGTTTGCTCCGTTGTTTGACGGACAGTCCCTCTTCCGCAAGACCGTGGTGACCAATTCCGCAGTTTGCGAATCCCAGTTCATTGTTTCCAACGCCGACCAGTTCTTTTTGGCTAAGGACCAGCTGGAAGCCGAAGGCAAGCAGAACTGCAAGTTCCTGCTGGAACCGGTGGGTCGCAATACCGCTCCTGCCATTGCTCTTGCCTGTCTGACTCTGGATCCCGAGGAAATCGTCCTGGTTTCTCCCTCCGACCATGTGATTCGCAAGAAGGATGAATACAAGAATGTTCTGCTCCGCGCCCAGGAACTTGCCAAGGAAGGCAATCTGGTGACTTTCGGCATTACCCCCACCAGCCCGGAAACTGGCTACGGCTACATCGAGGCAGAAGGCGAAAACGTGAAGCGCTTTGTGGAAAAGCCGGACCGCGCCACTGCCGAAAAATATCTGCTGGCTGGTAACTTCTACTGGAACTCCGGTATCTTCTGCTTCAAGGCAAAGACCTTCCTCTCCGAACTGCAGAAGCATTCTCCCGACATTCTGGACGCCGCCAAGAAGGCTCTCGCAAATACCGTTATCGAAGCGGGCGAACCGATCCGCGTGGGCATGGACGACATGAAGTCCATTCCTTCCAACTCCATCGACTACGCCGTCATGGAAAAGTCTAGCATCGTGAAAGTTGTTCCCAGCGATATCGGCTGGAGCGACCTTGGCTCCTTCGACAGCCTCTACGGTGAATATCCCCACGACGAAAACGGCAACAACGTGAACCCCCGTCACATCGCCGTCGGTTCCAAGAACTCTCTCGTCATGGGTTCCCAGCGTGCAATCGCTACCATCGACTTGGACAAGATGCTCATCGTGGATACTCCCGATGCACTCCTCGTGGCTCCCCTTAGCAGCAGCCAGAAGGTGAAGCAGGTGGTGGAAGAACTGAAGGTCCGCGGTTCCGACCTTATCAGCGTTCCCCAGACGGTGAACCGCCCCTGGGGTACCTACTCCGTGCTGGAATCCTCTGAACGCTACAAGATGAAGCGTATCGTGGTGAAGCCGGGCAAGCGTCTCTCCCTGCAGAAGCATCTGCATCGTTCAGAACACTGGGTGGTTGTCAGCGGAACCGCTACCGTTACCGTGGGCGACAAGGTGTTCTATGTCCGTCCCAACGAATCCACCTACATCCCCGTAGGCGAAGTCCATCGCCTGCAGAACGAAGGCCGCCTGCCTCTCGTCATCGTGGAAATCCAGGTGGGTGAATACACCGGCGAAGACGATATCATCCGCATGGAAGACGACTTCCACAGAAACTAGGTTGTCTATAAACTTCAATGGGCGGCTCATGGCGACATGGGCCGCCCTTTGTTTTTTAGACGGACTGACCTGCGCTTTCAACTAAACTAAAGAAAGCCTTGTATCACAGCGGAAAATATATTTTGCTTCCGCTTTTTCTCCTGGATGAATTTTTATGTAGGTTTATAAGGCTCATTTCGGGTTATACGATGAAGAATTTTTTTACTAAAGCGATGTGTCTGTTCGGAATCCTGGCAGGGTGTTCCTTTGCGGAAGGGTTTAACATTGGTGCCACTGCGATTGGCGGCGTTTACAATATGATTGGCATGAGTGACGCCGATGGACCGAAACTGTTTCCTGGCGAAGGTGGACTGGGTGGCGCGATAAGTATCGATGCCATGATTCCGTTCTCTGGCGACCTTGCCTTACGCACTGGTGTAATGGGGGAATTCCGTAACTTTAGCGGCCACCGGACAGAAAAGAAAAGTCCCGAATGCGAGGGCTGTAAGGCCGAAAAATGGGATGACAATGTAACGGTTGATTTACTTTATCTGGAATTTCCGGTGCTGGTGCGTACCCATGCATCGCCGACGGTGATTCTGGAGGGCGGTCCTGTGGTGGGCCTCAATCTCCTTTCTCAATATTACGGTCCCTATAAGCCGGGAGATGAAGGGGGAAAGTTCAACAAGGACTGGATTGACCTGAGCGACGAGACGAACTTTGTCGAGGTGGGCTTTACCGCCAATCTGGTGCTTCAGATGAATGATAACCTGGAAATGAGTTTCCGCCTGGCATATATGATTTTTGATGTGCTGGATTCCGATGAGCTGGGCTACAAGCTTTCTACCCAGACATTTAAGTTCCAGGGAGGCTTTACCTACTGGTTCGGCGGTGGCCTGGAACCGCCAAAGACGACGGAAGAAACTTCTCCCGATACGAAATCGCTATAGAGAATTGCTGAAAAAAAGACCCTGCAAAAAAACGCAGGGTCTAATTTTTTTTGAGTCATAATCTCATAATTTATAACTTGTAATTTGCAATATCCGTGAACGAAAAAGCCTCGTATTAACGAGGCTTTGTAGTGAGAGCAAATTTCAATCGTAGGTTCTAAACTTGTGTTTAGAAATTTGCAGTCTTAATTAGAACTGATCCAGGAAGCGCTGGTCGTTGCCGGTGAGCAAGCCGATTTCCGGGATGGCGTGGCGCAGCATGGCGATGCGGTCCAGACCGAAGCCGAAAGCAAAGCCGGTGTACTTTTCGCCATCGATACCGCAGTTCTTGAACACATTGGGGTCCACGGAGCCGCAGCCGCCGATCTCCATCCAGCCGGTGCCCTTGCAACGACGGCAGCCTTCACCACCGCAGAACACGCAGCTCACGTCCATTTCAGCGGAAGGTTCCGTGAAGGGGAAGAAGCTGGGGCGGAAACGGGTCTTGACGCCTTCGCCAAAGAGCTTGTTCATGAACACCTGGAGAACGCCCTTCAGGTCTGCAAAGGAAATGTTTTCGTCCACGACGAGGCCTTCGCACTGCTGGAACATGGGAGCGTGGGTGGCATCGTTGTCGACGCGGAACACGTGGCCCGGAGCAATCATGCGGAAAGGCGGCTTGTGGGTTTCCATGTAATGGATCTGGGTTCCGCTGGTGTGGGTTCGCAGCATCACCTTGTCGTCCACGTAGAAGGTGTCCTGCATGTCGCGGGACGGGTGGTCGGGAGGAGTGTTCAATGCTTCGAAGTTGTACCAGTCGGTTTCGATGTCGCGGCCGAAATCCACTTCAAAGCCCATCTGGCTGAAGAAGTCGATGATCTCTTCGCGAACGTCGTACAGCGGGTGGGTAGAGCCTGCAGGAATGCCTGCGCCGGGGAGGCTCACATCTACGCTGCCGCTGGAAAGTTTCTTCTGGAGGGCCGCTTCGTTTGCGGTGGCGATGGCCTTTTCGATTTCTTCGGAGACGGCCACCTTAAGTTCGTTGACGAGCTTGCCGAAAGCCGGCTTTTCTTCGGGAGGAAGGGTACCCATCTGCTTCATCAGGTCGGTAACGAGACCCTTCTTGCCCAGGTACTTCACGCGGAGGTTGTTGACGGCTTCTTGATTGGTAAGGTCAGTTTGCGCAAGTTCTGCGTCAAATGCCTGTTT
>JAKSIH010000065.1 GCA_024398935.1 Fibrobacter sp.
AAAGTCAACAAAAAAGGGTGGCGAAGCCACCCACACATGTTGATGAAGAGCCAAATTTAAGGCTATTTACAGAAAATCAATTTTTAAGGCAATCTTAGCCCCCTCTTATGATTCATCTTGAATCATATGGAAGATGACTGACTTTCACCACCACGACCAAGAATCAACCTCATTTCACAAATGATTTTTAAAATTCGTGAAAAAGTAAGCAAAAAACTAGAACAGCGTCTTCACGCCCACGCCTACAATTCCCTCCAGGTAGCTTTCGCCATTGCGAAGGGCGTAGTAAAAGTTGACGCTCCAGTTTTTGCGGTACTGGGTAAAGGCAAGTCCATACTCATGTTCTTCCTTCCAGCCGTGACCGGGGCGAAGCGCGCGGTAAAGGCCGGGCGTGTAGAATCCTTCGATACTCAGGTCATAACCGTCCTGCCACAGCAAGGCGAATTCCGAGAAGCCGTAGGCACGAGTCCGCATAAAGCGGTAATCCATAGCCTTGAAATCATTCATGCCACCAAGGGCAAAATAATCGGAACGGTCCAAGACAGCGTCGGTTGCAAAGATTCCGCCCGCTTGTCCGCCGGCACGAATAATCCAGTTTTTATACAAAGGAACATATTTCACAAGGCTTGCCTTCAGGCGCAGGTAATTGTCCAGAGAATCAGGGCGGGCCAAGTTCCAGACAGCGGAACCGTTGATGCGAGTTCCGGAACGGGGCAAGGCGAAACGGTCCAGGGAAACGTAGGAGATTTCTAGCGAGGACGTTTTTTCGTTGTCTCCCAGCCCCACAAAGACGCCAATAGAAAAGTCAAATCCGATGTCGCGGGTAATGCCAACCTCTCCATAGGCAACACGAGTGGAGGAATCTTCGTCAAAGTACCCGCGGGCAACCAGGTTCCATTCCGTCCCGAAAATCCAAGGTTCTTTGTAGGAACCTTCCAGACGGCGGGAATCCTCGGCGGTAAAGCCTTCCACCAGCAAGTCACGGGCGGTTCCCAAAATATTATACAGCGAGACATTGATGGAGCCTTCCCACACATTGTCCTGGCTTGAATAAGTCAGCAGGGCTTCCGCTTCGGAGACGGCCGCCCCACGCATACTGAACGCGGGGACGATTCTATTTCGGGTGGGATCGCGGAACATCTGTGGGGGGGCCATCCGCTCAAAGTATCCTAACCGAGCAAGGCGATTTTCCGCACGTTCCAAATCCAGAGGCCGCACGAGGTCGCCTGCCGTTAATCCCGCCAGCTTGCGGAACACTTCGGGCTTCGTTCCCGAGGAGTCCAGATTTTCGCTTTCCGCCCAGACGAATGCCGGACCGCGACGCAGTTCTACCGTCAGTACACCTGCGCTATCCGCATTTCCAAAAACTTCAGCGGAAATAAATCCCTGATTTTCATAATCATTTACAAGCTTGTCGGCTGCAAATTTCCAGGAATCGCAAGGCGTACCCACCAACGGTGAGGTGTATATTTCATCCCCCTCGGAATGTTCTCCCGTCCAGACAACACGCTGGATGCGACAACCTTCGGAAGCGAAGGCTGCAGCGACCATCGTCGCAATCAACAGCATATATGTCAAGACATTCTTCATAAGTTTAGTGATTAGTGGTTAGTGATTAGTGGTTAGGGCAGCGGGATGCATGCGTTTGTGGTTTCGGGATAGGTACATCCTTCATCATTGTAAATTCGCTTCGCTCCTAGAGGTTTCATCCTTCATCCTTCATCCTTCATCCTTCATCCTTCATCTTTCATTGTTCATTCTTCATTGTCAAAAGTTCGCCCTCGCCTCCATGCTCAACTTCTGGAAAATATTTTCTTCCGCATCACCAAACCTTAAAATATAGCGACCGCCCATGGAAATAAAATCGTTAATGTCCACAGAGGCGCTTACTTCCAGTCGATAGGTCGTACCATCGCGATAGCTATCCATCACCTGGTAGGGAACAATCTCACCATGAGTATTTACATAAATCACAGAGAAATTAGCAAAGGCATCAACCTTCTTTAAACGGTTGTACCCCAATCGCAGGGCGCCTTCCCACAGGTCACCGCCAAAACTCGCTCCCCGTTCATCTTCGCCGGAGCCATTGCGGTAGCGTCCCAGAGGCTGCACATAAAAACTCTGAAGAAAATCAAAGCGATACTTTAGGGAACCGTCATAAACATCCCAGTCCCATACCTGCAGGGCGGAAAGTTCTTCCGATTCCATCAGGAAACTTCCCTCCACCAGATGGTTCAGGGAGATCCGGTAGCCGCCTTCCACCAAGTGCTGCCAGATAGTTTCATGATAAGAAATAGAAGACAATTTCTTGTCGTATTCCAACGACGGCTTATAGCTCAGGCGGGCGCCATCAGGATGTTCCCATTCCAGCAGGCCTTCGAAGGTTACATTGCCCGAAGTCAAACGGTTCAGGCCAGACTTGGTCACCGGCGGGAAATAAAGTTTCTTGCCTGTAGTGTCGTTGCCTTCCCCGCTCCAGGCGCCACCTAAAGTAATGTCCCGCAGGAAGCCGTTCTTTATCCCCAGGGATCGGGCAGGATTCCAGCGCACATCCATCCCGAAGGAAACATCGGAAGAAAGTACCGCCCCAACGGAATCGTTACGTCCCATACCCTCGTAGACGAAATCGCCATCGTCAACGCCTTCAATATAGGCTCCCGTCAAGCTGTCATAGCGGACATCGCCGGTACCAGGCGCCACCGCCTTATAGACCGCCGTATAGACCTGTTCCTCTGTCAGCCCCAGCTTGTAGGAGACACTTCCAGAAATACCTTCATCGATATCGCCCCAGTCCGCAGTTAAATTTCCCACCCAGCTATTTTCTGCACCCGTCGCATTTTCATTTTTCTGCTCGAACTGCAGCAAATGGGAAACCGTCAGATAGCGGCTCTGGAACTGAGCTTCCTGAAGCCAGGTAGAAGCCTTCAGGGAATCCTGCCATTCACCCTTTCCATCAATGCGGCGGCGAGCCATGCGGCCCCCCACTGTTTCCTTCACGAAACCGCGATCAAGATAAAGTCCAAATCCACCTGCAGATTTTCCATACATCACATCCTGGGCGAAAGAACCAACCTGTGGATTTTCTGCCGAATAGGCGCGAACCCCTTCAGAAATTTCCGTATATCTCAAGTCCAAAGAGCCATAAGGTCTAAACACACCCTGCAGGAATTCACTGCTGAAAAGGGCTTGATAACGTTCACGGGTTTCGTCCTGGACACTGACCACCCGCACCAGGGAAACCTCGCTCAACGCAAGAGAATTCACATGGGAAAAACTAAGGGATGTCCGGGAAGAATTCCACTTTTCATCTTCATTTCGTCGGTAGCCCCAATCCGCACTTCCATAGAAATTCTTTCCCAGACGAAAGCGAATGGCAAATTCATCCAGCAGCAAGTCATCCTGATAGAAGGAACTGTCGGAAGCGTCAATATCCCAACTATCCCGCAGCAAGTAGGAACTCCATTCCGTAGAAGATCCCTGGAACTTCGAAAGGTCAAAGCCCTGCTGGATGCGGCTTCCGGACACATTCACCGCCACGGGGAAATGTTTTAGATCCCGGGTAGAGTCCGATGTTACAAACCAGCGGAACGCAGCACCTTGCGGACCACCCACATCATGGGAAACCGTATTGGAATCCTCCCGGTTCACCGCAAATTCAAAATCGGCAAAGAACTGATGGTTCAGCTGGGTACGAATCCTTGCACCGGCCCGTTCAGTTTTCCGCGGCCGCACCAGGGCATCCAGGGTGTCACTACGGACAAATTCATCTCCGCGGTCATGCCTGATCAGGTCATAATCATCATCGGTCCAGACGCCTCGTTTTAAGCGGTCCACGTCATTTTCCAGTCGAAAGCCCGAAACGTCCAGCCACAAGTTCTCGTGCCGGAACTGGCCCTGCGCTCCATAAAGCGTGTAGACGTTATTGTCGTCGTAGGCGTCGTATTCCACCCGAATTTCATCCTCGGAGGTCATGACGAAACCGCCCTTAAAGTCGATCAGGCCGCCTGCATAGTTTACTGCGTAATCCACCCCGCGCTGTAATTTTTTCCCATTTAGCCAAACCGTTTCGGACTGGGGAACCACTGCAACAAAACTTCCCCCCTCATCCATGGAATAGCCCTCGCGCTGGCCACTAACCACCTTCATGGTCCTGGAAAAATGCTCCACCTCGTCGGCACCCACCACGCCGCGAACTTCACCGCGGCCATTCAGAAACTCCCCGCGGATTCCGGCCATGGCCCCAAGGGAACTCCGGTCCAGGGAATAAAGGCTCAGGGATTGATCTAGCCATGTCAGGTCGCCCAGGTGCAGAAAACCAAAGGGAGCCTCCACACGAAAATAGATCTGGTCCACTTCACGTAACGTGGCGGTAGTCTGGTCACCAGCCTTGCGGCCCACGTCAGACAGGAGAGCGTCAATAAAAACGCTATCGGAAAGCTTACCCGTAATGGACAGCCGCAGTTCCTGATCCACCTGGGTTCCGCCGTCACCCACCGTAATTTCCATGGTCTTGTAACCGTGGGTCTCCAGGGAATCGGCCGCTCCCGCTGTATCAGGTTTTTCAGGTTCAACCGCAGGGCGTGCCACCTGCACCGGATTCCACACCGGAATGGACTCCATGTTTCTTGCCCATGCAGAAACGGAAAACAGCCCTGCCAGGGCCATCGCAATAAACGAAAGGAAATGTCCCAAACCAGACCGCTGGGACATAGAATCTACCTCACAGGAGCAACAACTTTAAACTGCTTTGTTGCAAGAAGTTTGCGGCCCTTGACAAAGTCCACACTCCATTCCCCTTCGGTCGCCATTTTAGGATCAACAAAAGTGAAGCAGGATTCCCCCGTCAGACGGCAGGGAACCTTCTGGATTGTGTCCAGACCGTTAAACCATACATGGTACAGCGTATCTTCCTCACTGATGGAAGATCTTGCCACGGTCGAGTAGAAATACAGCTTGGAATTCGCATCGAAGGAACTGTCTACGCCATAGGGGCTTCCGTTAACCACATAGGAACACACGACGCCCTGGGCCTCGATCAATTCGACCTTGGTAGAATCCTCGCGAACAGTCACATCATCCATACAGAAGGCAACAATTCGATGGATGAAAAAACCTAAAAAGACGGCAATCACAAGGACTGTCGTCTTCCGCAAATTTCGAAGCGGTTGTCTTTTCACAAAGAACCTAGCGGACTAAGCGGCTGGTATTCTGGGTAAAGGCAGGAACGGCATCCACCAGCTTTTCTACCAGCAGGCGGTTAAAGTCGTCAATGCGGTTGGGAAGCTTGTTCCCCGGGAAAATCTGGACCAACAGCAGGGCCTGGTCCACAGGGGAAATGTAGATGGAACGGTTGTCGCCCGAATAGGAAACCGAGTTGAAGTTCTCGCCACCCAGCATAAGACCCACCTGACGGGCGGAGTCGAAGGAAGCCGTACTCAGCACAGCGAGAGGAGTAGCGTCCACACCCAGGGAGCCAACTTCAGCAATGATAGAACCGTCCCGATGGCAAAGCACAATATACTCGGCCTTGACGCTTGCCTGGTAGGCTGTCATCAGTCGGCGAACCTTATCGGCATCATCTGTATAAATGGTAAAATCACTCATGATTCGGCCTCCTAAAGCTTATTTCTTCTTGGGAACGTATGGACGCAGTTCGATTTCATCATCCGCCACATCGTTGTTGGGCTTGGCCACATCGCGACCGAAGGTCGGCATGCGCGGGGGGATTGCGGTCGCCCTGGGGCGTCCAAAGGGAGAAGAGGTTGCGCCTTTCTGGAACAAACCGGCACCGGCGGACTGAGGTCCTGCGGGAGCGGCGGCACCAGGCTTTGCAGCGAAGGAAGGCATACGGAAGGGAGACGGAGCGGCAGGCTGAGGTGCAGAAGCCGGAGCGTGATCCTTTACGGAAACGCCATCCTTCGTGAGAGACACGTCATGAACGCCAGCGTTATTGACGCTTGCGGCCGCCTGATGCAGGAAGCCCTGCTTCACGTTAAACTTTTCGATGACCAGCATGGCGATGGTCTTGAGCGTGGTGACAACACCCTTACCGTTGTGGGCAGTTGCCGGGAAAAAGGGAATGCCACGGGGATTCAGTTCGGCGTTCAGTTCGTCCAGGGTAAAGACATTGTCCATGTCGCGCTTGTTGTACTGGAGAACGAAAGGCATGTCATCCAGATCCATGCCATAATCCTGCAGGTTCTGGCGGAGGTTCTGCAAACTTTCCAGGTTTTCTGCCTGGCGGGAACGCTGGGAGTCGGCAACGAACACGATGCCATCTACACCGCGGAGAACCAGCTTACGAGTACTGTTGTAATAGACCTGACCAGGAACGGTATAGAGCTGGAAACGGGTCTTGAAGCCCTTGATATCACCAAGATTCAACGGCAAAAAGTCAAAGAACAACGTACGGTCGCCTTCTGTAGCCAGGGAGACCATGTCGGTACGCTTATCCTGGGGCATCTTCTGATGGATTACCTGCAGATTAGTGGTTTTACCACTAAGGCCCGGACCATAATAGACAACCTTACAGCTTATTTCTCGTGTAGCAAAATTAATTGATGACATTATAAATACCTAACAATCTAGCGCAAATCTATAAAATTTCGAAATGACATTCATATATATAAGACTTTTTTGCACTTCTAAACGGGAATATATACAAGAAAAAGCAAAAAATTCACAAGCATTTCTTTTTTACAACATTTTTTTCACAATGCCGAAAAACCAGTGCAATTCATTTGCACTGGCATTTCAAAATAGCGTAAGTTGCTAATTAAGCGAGGCTATTGATGACCTTAGCGGCCTTAGCCTTGTAGTTAGCAGCGCGGTTTGCGCAGAAACCAGCGCGATGCTTTGCAGCAGCCTTATCCAGCTGGCTGAACAGGTTGGGAAGTTCCTTCAGAGCTTCTTCCTTAGTAGCAGCGGAACGGATAGCCTTGAGGCTAGTACGGATGGCAGAACGTGCAGAACGGTTCTGAGCATTGGCCTTTTCGGCCTGAATCAAACGCTTTTTGCAAGACTTGTGTTGAGGCACCTTAATATCTCCGGGTGAAAACCTACTTAAAAATGTTGGCTCAAAGTTAGTAAATGTTTGAAATATTTCAAGGGGTATCAAAAAATTTCTAGCTTTTAGCCCATGATTCCCTTTGTAAACCTTGCCGGACAACGAGATGCCTACAGGCACGAATTCGAAAAAATCGAGAAGGAAGTGCTGGATAGCGGCTGTTTTATCGGCGGTCCACAGGTAAAAAATCTAGAAAAAGAGCTGTCGGACTATGTCGGCAGGTCCGCCATCACCTGCGGAAGCGGTACCGACGCCCTGACAATCACCCTCATGGCCCTGGGAATCAGGCCCGGCGACCAGGTCATCGTGCCGGACTTTACCTTCATCGCCCCGGCGGAATGCGTCTCCTTTCTAGGCGGAATCCCCAAATTTGCAGATATCGACCCGGAAACTTTACAGATTTCCATCGAGAGCGTAGAATCGCTGGTAAACAAAAAAACCGTAGGCATTATCGGGGTGGACCTGTTCGGGCAGTGCGCCGCCTTTGAAAAACTGCGAAAAATCGCCACCGACCGAGGTCTCTGGCTGGTGGAAGACGCTGCACAGGCTTTCGGGGCCACCCGCCTTATAGACGGCGAAACCCGGAAGGCGTGCACTTTCGGGGACATATCCATTACCAGCTTCTACCCCACCAAGCCCCTGGGCTGCTACGGCGATGGCGGGGCGCTATTCACCAGCAATTCTCAGCTGGAAGAAAAAATCCGGATGATCGCCAACCACGGGAGCGCGGGTCATTACGAGCATCGCATGATCGGGCTAAACAGCCGGCTGGACGCCCTCCAGGCGGCGATCCTTCGGGTAAAGCTTACCCATCTGGACGAGGAATTGCAGGTCCGTCGCGAAAACGCGGCCAAGTACGATGAATTTTTCCTGAACGGCTGGAACCAGCGAGTGTCGCCTCCCCTGCAGGTCACGCCCCAGCGCACCGCTCCCGAAAATAAAAGCACTTTCGCCCAGTACACCTTGCTTGCAGAAAACAGGAACGCCTTCGCGGAAAAGCTTACGCAGGCAGAAATTCCCTTCTGCATCCACTATCCGGAGACCCTTCGGAAGCAGCCTTGTTTTTCGGAAATTCTCCACCAGCAAGTTTTACAAAACAAGAACGCCGAAACAGCGACAAAAAAGGCGATTAGCCTCCCTGTATGCCCGTTTACCGACGTGGACCAGATTATCCAACGCCTAAGTCTACTTTAATTCGTTTACAGACGCAAACAAAACCGACACAAAAAAGGATAGCCAGGGGAGCATCTAAATTGCTACCATTGGACCCATGGCAACGAAGCTGGTCAAGGATCGTTCTCTTTTAAGCCTTTCATGGCCTCTCATATTCACCTTCGCGGTGAACATGATCCAGCCCATGATGGATAGCTGGTTTCTGTCCCGCACCTCCGAAGAGGCGGCAGCAGGTGTCGGCGCCCTCATGCCCGTGCTGGCGGCGCTGTTTACGGCAATCAACGCATTCGCACAGGCCGGGGCGAGCATCACCTCCCAGTACATCGGCGCTGAACAGAATAGCCACGCCCGCTCCACCCAGACCATGGTCCTTTTCGGAAGCCTCGCCCTGGGAGCAGCCCTCACCCTTATCATCATCCCGCTGTCCGGCCACATCCCCGTCTGGATGGGACTTCAGGGAGCACCGGTCATTTACGCCCAGCAGTTCATGTCGGTGGTGGCATTCGGCTTTGCCTTCAGGGCGCTGCAGTCCTCCCTCACTGCCTTTGTGGCGACCCACGGTCTTACGGTCTGGAACCTCATCGGAAACACCATCACCATCGTAAGCAATGCCGCGATGAACTACATCTTCCTGGAAGGGCTCTTCGGACTTCCGAAGATGGGCGCAAAGGGCGTGGGTCTAGCAACCGCACTTTCCTGGCTGATTTCTTCTGCAATTCTCTGGTGCGTTCTCCGCTACAAGATCCACCACAAGACGCACCGCAGGGACCTGAAGCGTTCCCGCGTCATCCTTCCGGACTGGGTCCGCATCGGTCTTCCTGCCGCCGCCGAACCCATCAGTTTTCAGCTGTTCAACGTGTTCATTACCGCCATGGTGGCACACATCGGAACGCTGGCCATGACCGCCCGAGTATTCGCCGGGAACTTCGCCGCCTTGTCTGTAATTCTCGGGAGCGGCCTCGGTAACGGAAACCAGATTCTGGTCGCCCACCTGGTGGGCGCAAAGGAATTCAAGACCGCAGATAAACGGGTCCATCAGACGATTCTCATCAGCATGATTAGCGGACTTCTGCTGTCCATCATCATGGCACTTTGCGGAAGCCACCTCCTTAGAATTTTCACGGACAATCCCGACGTGATCGCATTGGGCCAGATGTGTCTCTGGTGCGATGTGGCGGTACAGCCCTTCAAGGCGGTAAACTTCGTCATCACCACCTCACTTCGCGCATCCGGCGATTCCAAGTTCCCCGCCATCGTAGGCAGCGGCATGATGTGGACTTTAGGCGTTGCAACAGCGCTGTTCCTGGCATTTGTCCTGGACCTAGGCCTTCCCGGACTTTGGCTTGGCATGGCCGCCGATGAATTCTACCGTTCCATCGCAAATTACTACAGGTGGCGTAGCGGCAAATGGCAAAGTAAAGCTGTGGTCTAGTCAAAATTTTCTATCTTTGGCTCGTGCCTTTCTACTCTAGCGAAATCATCCAGCAACTTAAAGCTCAGACGGATATAGCCGCCGTCATTGAGAGTTTTCTGCCGCTGAAAAGAGCGGGTAACGGAAGGTATCTTGGCGTCTGCCCTTTTCACGACGACCGCTCCCCTTCCATGAACGTAAACACCTCTCTCGGCATTTACAAATGCTTTGCCTGCGGCGCTGCCGGTGACGTTTTTAAGTTCGTTCGCGAACACGAGAAAATGGATTTCAAGGCAGCGGTAGAATGGGTCGCCCATTTTTCAAACTTTACCTTGCCGAAACTCGGCGCGCCCGAAAATAACGAGGTTGTAGAAGAGCGGGAAAAGGTTCGTCGGTTAAACGAGCTGGCCTGCCAGTGGTTCGAGCAGCAGCTTACCATGAGCGAAAAGGCCATGGCCTACCTGAACAGCAGGCGCATTAACGAGGAAACCCGCAAGAGATTTCATTTCGGCTACGCACCCGACGGTAGAGAGGGCTTTATCAGCTACGCCGTAAAGAACGGTTTCTCTCCCAGGGATTGCGTTACCGCAGGCCTTGCCATCGAGAAGGAAAACGGAGGCATTTCCGACAAGTTCCGCGACCGCCTGATGATCGCCATCCAGAACCTGTCCGGTATGATTGTCGCCTTCGGTGGACGCGACCTCAGCGGCAACAGCAAGGCAAAGTACATGAACAGCCCGGAATCGGCCCTCTATCACAAGAGCGACATCCTTTTCGGACTGAATCACAGCCGCCAGAGCATTGCAAAAGAGAATTCAGTCATTATCGTGGAAGGCTACTTCGACATGATCAGCCTTTTCCAGGGCGGAGTCACCAATGTGGTGGCTGCTTCAGGAACGGCCCTCACTGAAATTCATGCGAATATTCTGTCCCGCTACGCAAAGACAGCCTATCTGGTGTTCGATGGCGATGCTGCAGGGCAGAAGGCGACCCTTCGCAGTCTGGAAATTGTTTTACCGAAGGGCATCGCCCCGCGAGTATTCGCTCTTTCCCGCCCCGACGGAACAAAAATCGACCCCGACAATTTCATTAACGAACAGGGCCCCGACGCATTCAGAAACGCCCTAAACCAGGCGGAAGACTGGCTGTTCTATCTGGCACGCCAAAGAAACCTGCAAAGTCCCGAAGCCCGTGCGGAGTTCGTCAGCTACGCCAAGTCCCTGGTGAAGAGCATCGGCAATTCGGAACTCCAGAACCAATACCTGAAGCTGATTTCCGAACGCTACAACACGGACCGCTCCCTCGCCCACGTGAAGGTCCTGAAACAGGAACGACGAGTAGCACCTGCACAAGGAGGAGTCCCCCAGGCCCCCCAGGAAACAATTCCCTGGCACGCCATCTCCCCCATCGAAATCCGTTTCGCAAATTTGCTCCTGAAAAACCCCTGCCTTCTGGAAAGGGCACTGGAATACTTCGACATGGAGTGGGCCTCCAGCGGAATCCGGATGTTCGAATCCGGCATTGTGGAGGAATTTGTCAATTCCATCGTGGCAATCTATGCAGAGACAGGCAACACGACGCCGCAGTACTTCTACGAGAACTTTACCAAGGAATTGCAGCTTTTCGCCGAAGGGCTTCCCGAGGAAGAGTGGAAAACGCCCCAGGAAATCTACGAGTTCTACCAGACACTGACCGTCCTTTCCACAAAGCTCTGCGACCGCCAGAAAAAGGCACTCCCCCTGGACACCATGGAGCGGGTCAACACCCGTATGCAGATGACGAAATTCACCCAGGGGATGATAACGATTAACAACCTGCTGAACGCGGAGAAAATCCAGATCGACGCCTTCGCAGACCAGGTCATCAAAAGCAAGGCTCAGCTGATTCAGTTCCAGGCGGCGCTTCCCCTGGATCCTTACACAAGGCCATCAGAGCCATCCCAAGGCATGGTTCCGTCCGAGAATTTCGCTCCACCAGAAGATTTTGCGGCCGAAGCAATTGGCGAGGAACCTCCCGACAACTTGCCGGAGCCTCCAGATGACATGCCGGAGCCACCCGAAAGTTTATCCGAGCCCCCGGACGAAGAGGAATACTCCTACGACCCGGACGAATTCAGTAACGATGACGATATGGGATTTTAGAAAGCGCGGCGAACAAAGCAGAAAAAGTTTATAAACGAGGAAATATGTTAAGCATCAAGAATCTTAAGGCAAGTATCGAAGACGGCACCCAAATTTTGAAGGGCATCAACCTGGAAGTAAAGCCCGGCGAAGTCCACGCCATCATGGGCCCTAACGGAAGCGGCAAGAGCACCCTTTCCAAGGTGATCGCCGGCCACCCCGCCTACACCGTGAACGACGGCGTGGTAGAGCTTGACGGCAAGAACCTCTTGGACATGGAAATCTGCGAACGCGCCAACTCGGGACTCTTCATCAGCACCCAGTACCCCACCGAAATTCCCGGCGTGAACAACGTGGAATTTT
>JAKSIH010000066.1 GCA_024398935.1 Fibrobacter sp.
CGGGGACCTCGGCTTTACTTGGGGACTTTATAAAGCTTTGGATCCTATCGGCACGAGTGCCTCCAGGATGACAAATGCGCAGTCCGCGCCTTTGTCACTTCTGCAGGTTGAGGCTTGCGTTAGCTGCGCCGTACAAGCTGATGCTGTAATCCTTGATGATGTACACCGGAATCTTGTTCAGGAGCGGGCGAATGTTCGGGTTGTAGTTCTTTTCGAAATACTGCATGAACAAATTATCGCGTTCCAACCAGCGAAGGTCCTTCTGCACGGTACCGCCAGCCAGGTAGAAACCGCCCAGCGGGAGGAACAAGGTAGCAGCATCGCTAGCGAAGCGGGCCAGCATCTTCACGAAGAGGCGCATCATTTCTGCAGCAACGGGATCGTTGTCGCTTGCGCGGGAAATGTACTTGGGACGATCGTTAGGTTCGGTTTCTTCGATCTTCTGGAAGTATTCGTTGTTGGGAACGCCGCGGGTTTCCTTCCACCATTCATACATGTTACGCAGACCCATGCCGGATACCAGCGGTTCTACACCAGGAACGGTGCCCAGCTTCTTTGCCATGTAGTCATGGAATTCCTGGGAGTCCTTGTCGAAGGGTGCGAAAGTAGAGTGGCCGCCTTCGGAGGAAGCGGGAATGTACTTCTGGCCGTCAAATGCCAGGAAGCCAACGCCCATGCCAGTACCCGGGCCAATCACAGCCTTGGTAGCAGCCTGAGGAGCCGGAGAAGAACCGTCGGTGTGGATCAGCTTGTGGATCTGTTCCGGATCGTCAACATCCAGAGTGGGGATGCCGTAGCTGATGGCCATGAAGTCGTTAATGACGAGAGTCGGAATGCCGGTAGCTGCAGTGAGAGCATCGCCATCCACAGACCAGGGCAGGTTGGTCATGACGCACTTGTTGTTTGCCACGGGACCAGCAGCGCTAATGCAAATGTGGGTGGGCTTCAAGTCTGCGCGAGATTCGGCAGCAATCTTCAAGGTTTCGCGGATGGGAGCATCCAGACCGTCGATGTCCTTGGAGGGGCAGACAGTTTCCAAAATCAGGGTGAACTTACCGTCCTTGTAGCCTACAAGACCCAGGTTGGTGTTGGTACCACCGATGTCGCCAGCCAGGACGAGACGGTCAAACTTTGCGTCGGGATTCTTCCATTTGATTTCCATAATAAAACTCCGAGTTTACGGTAAAAATTTACAGCATTTAATCTAGTATAATTTTTGTCTTTTTTAACAAGGTTCATAAGTTTTCTGCGAGTCTTTTTTTACAATTTCACCCTTTCTAACGATAATACCCATAGAGATAAAAAAATTTTAATCGTATATTACCACTATGCTACACTTAAATTTCGCACTGAACCTGGAACATCTGGCCGACACCCTGATTGACGCGGTGACCAAGGCCTGGACCACCCCCTTTGAATCTCCCGTCGTAATTTTCCCGGACCCGAAACTGGAGCAGTGGTTTAGACTCCGCTGGATCCAGAAGAAGGGAACGCTGGCTGGTTTCAATTCCATGATGATCGACCGTTTCCTCATGGAAATCCTGGTAGGCGACGATACTTCCAAGACAAAACTCAATGCGGAAATGCTATGCAATGTCATCCTCGCCTATCTGCAGCAAAGCGAGGGGGGCGAGCCAAACTACACCAGGCTGGGCGACGAGGTGAAGCGCTACCTGATTGTGGACGGCAAGCTGGACGAAACCCACCTTTTTGATTTTGCCACCAAGATGGCAACCCTCTTTTTGGATTACGAGGTGAGCCGCCCGGCCAATTTCGTAAGCACGCCCCAGGGCACGGCTCCCGGCATTCTGGACAAGTGGCACCTGAAGGATAGCGAACACCCCAACGGAATGGAGCCTTTCTTTAGCGCCAACACCCGAAGCGATGTGTGCATCCGCGAAAAGTGGCAGCAAAAGCTGTACGCCGCCATTTTCCACCCGAAAGTGGAAGGCGGGCAAATCGTAGGCGATTCCCTCCTCACGCAGGTTTTCAAGAGACAGAGCGAACGAAAGAACGACCAGTACAGGGAATACCTGACCATTCCCTATCTGTACGCCGCCTGTCTGGATAAAGATGGCAACGCCAATTTCCACCTGAAAAAATTCGGCAATACACCCCTGTTCATTTTCGGGCTTTCCGGCATGGGACAGTTCTACCGCGTTATCCTCCAGAAGTTCGCGGTACAGCACGAAGTGTTCGCTTTCATCCAGAATCCCTGCATGGAATTCTGGGAAGATGCGGTGGAGCAGAAAAACGGTTCCGCCCATAGAAAATGGATTGCAAGGGAGGGCGTCTGGAAAACCAAGGACAGCAACCAGGAAATTCCTACCATCAAGGAACGAATGACCGCCCACCTGGCAGGTGACGTGACTGCAGAAATCGCAGAAGAGAACGGCGAGCAGGGAACGGATCCCGAGGATTTCGAGGAATACAGCAATAGGGATGCCGAACAGGAAAATGCACTGCTCTGCAACTGGGGGCGTTCCGGCCGCGAAAACATCAAGCTGTGGTGCCAGGCCGCCGATTACGATTTCGACTTCAGCGTAAAGGCTGATGGCGGTATGGATTTCAGCGAACAGCCCGCAGACACGCTTCTGCAAAAACTGCAACATTCCATTGCAGGCAGAAGCAACATGCTGGATGAGCTTCCCGAAAACACGATGGACGGGAGCCTTGACGTTACCGCGGCACCTTCAAGAATTCGCGAAATGGAAAACCTCCATACGGCAATCAGCAAGTTGCTGCGAGACGGCGCCCGGATAAGCGACATCCTGGTGGTCTCTCCCTGCCTGGACGACTACCGCACCGCCATCAAGACTGTCTTCGACCAGACTGCAGAAAAGAAATCTGACGATGAAAAGAAGGCCGAAACCGGATACCTTCATATACCATTCTCCATAGTGGACTCCCCCGCCAAAAGTTCCCTGACCCAAAGCGCTCTCGAAAACCTGTTTGCCATTCTGGAGGGCGGAACCATTACGAGGCCGGACTTCTTTGGACTGGTCCGCAATCCGGTGGTGCAACACGCCCGTCACCTGGACCCCGACGAAATTGACAACTGGGAAAAATGGATCGAGGAAACCAATGTCTATCGCGATCGAGACGGTAAGGAAAACTGGCTTCGCGGAGTCCAGCGTCTTCTCCTTGCGAAAATGACGAAGAACCCCGTCATGATGGACGATGGTGAAGACAGCACCCTCATGCCTTATTCCGACATGGCAACCTCCAACAGCAATTCCCTCTGCAAGTTTGTGGAATGTATTGACCAGCTGAAGAGCCTGCTGGAATTCCGAAAGGATGAATATATTTCCGATTTAGATAAGCTGCAGGAACATCTGAACGCCTGGCTTTCCATGGAAAACGCACCCAGCGGATTCGGTGGCGAGACGATCATCTACCACAATATCATCGATGCCGTAGAGGGACTGTACAATCAGCTGGATGCGGGTCTCGAAAGCATTTCCTGGAAGATTGTGGAGCAGAGCCTCCTTACCGCCAGCGAAAGTTCCGAGTACAGCTGCGGAAACCTTTTTGTCAACGGCATTACCTTCACGAAATTTACGCCCAGCCGAATCATTCCCGTAAAGCACCTGTTCTTTATCGGCGCCGATTCCGTCAGTTTCCCTGGCGCAAAGCAGCGCAATACCCTGGACCTGCGAAAATCCTGCAGGCCCTGGCCCGGTGACGACACTCCCGTAGCAAAACGCCGCTACGGGTTCCTGTGCATGCTCATGAGCGCCAAGGAAAGTTTCCACCTCAGCTATGTCAATCAGGACATTAAGAAAGACGCCGATCTTTACCCGTCCTCTGTCATCGGGGACATTTCCCAATTCCTGAAAAATTCAGGCGTTTCCGACTGGAAGGAAATTAAAGTTTCTATTGATGAAAAACGTGATTTTTCAGACTTGTTCACCCCCAAGAGTCTTAGAAACAAGAAGGCCTATCTGGACATGCTTCACGACGGCTTCGCCCACGCCAAGCCCAATGAAGTTCCCAAAAATCTGGACACCACTTCTACCGAGAACATCACCGTAAAGACACCCGACCGAATTTCTCTGTACAAGCTCCGCGGTTTCCTGGAGGATCCATTCCAGTTCCGCATCAACCAGATGATGTCGGATGACAGTGAAGATGACCCGGAAAAGGAAGTCTTCGAACCTGTAAGCTTGAGCCGCCTCGACGAAAGCAGCCTGCTAAAAATGTTCCTGGCAGCGGAACTTTCCGGCAAGGGCGATGAACTGAAGAAATTCAAGAGAAATTCCGAACTGAAGGGAAATCTTCCCGACGGCGCCTTCGGCCAAAAGCTCTGGAAAAAGATGGAAGCCCAGAAGAATCTCATCCTCGAAAAAATCGGTCCTGAAAAAATCCGGGATATTCAATCTTCCTGGGCCTATCAGGTAAAGATTCAGGATCTGCAGTTAACCCGCAGCGACCTTTCTAAGTGGAACCTTTCCGGATCCCTGGACTGGTGCGACAACAAGGATGTGGAAAACATTACGACCATGATGGCAGTAAGCACCTCCCAATCCGGAGATTCCACTCCTAAACTTGGTAAGCTGATGGGTCCCTACGTAAAGGCTCTCGCCATTCTCGCATCCAAGAAGGGAGAAGGCAGCAAAACGGTCAACATTGAAATTTACAACTGCTGCCCGGAAAATTTGAATCCGTGGAAAGCATCCGTTTCCATGACCCCGCAGGAAGCGCGTGAAACTCTGGAGGCGATTTATGTCCAAGCCTTCGGTGACGAGACCCAAAAGACACTTCCCTACTCTAAATCTGTACCTGTAGATCTTTTAGATGAAGATGACATTGACAATCTCTTTGACTACCGCGATAAAATAAAGGGATGCTGGAAATATTTCGGCAAGGCAGCTCTCTTTGATCCTCTGAAGGACACCGGTTTCTCCAACAGAAACTTCAAGGACCAATGGAAAGAAGCCAAGGATTTGATGAAGGGCCTTATGAAAATTAAAATCGTTGAAGAAGAGCAGTAGGCAAAAGAGGTATAAATGGAAAACTTTGATCTTAAGCTTTTTGATCCCAGCAAGAATCTTTTTATTCAGGCCTCTGCAGGTACCGGCAAGACGTACACCATCCAGCTGATGGTGGCAAAACTCATTAGCCAGGGAACGCCTCTTAAGCGCATTCTCATCGTCACTTTTACCGAAAAGGCTGCGGGTGAATTAAAAGACCGCATCCGCAAGAAAATTCTGGAAGTTCTGACAAATCACTACATCGATCAGAACCACAAGGAAGATGTTCTTGACGAAGAAACCCTGAAACTTTTCGACAGGGCTTATCAGGATGTGGACAATGCAGCCATCTTTACCATTCACTCTTTCTGCCAAAAGACTCTGAAGGAATACGCCTACGATGCAGGCCGCCCCTTCAATATGGCAATGATCAACGATGACGAAGTCAAGATCCTCATCGAAAAGCTGGTTCGCGATTATTGGGCTAAGGACGAAAAGTTCCAAAAACTGCTGAACGACAACGATACCGATTCCCTCATTGAAGACCTGACCGCCTATTTCAAAAACGGAATGAACGCCTATAAGGGAAAAAGCGGCGACAAGGAACTCATTGTCATCCCCGAATATTCCTGCCCGAAATTTGACAATTACACTCCCACACAGGAAGATCTGCAAAAAATCAACGAAGCCGAAGGTATTGAAAAGCTGAAACTGATTCCTGATTTCAAGGCCAACTATGACATTCTTAAAAAAAATAGGAATCAGGTTTTTGACGCAGTCCAGAAATCAGCAAAAAGAGATATTCAGAAGCCCAATAAAAGCGTGACCGATTTTCTTAACACCTTGAAGGGTTGGACAGGCAACAAACTTTTCGGAGCGCCCCAATTCGGCAATGCCCTTGTAAAAGTTCCCAACAAGGAACTTCAAGATGCACTACAGTATTTCTATGACCGCGTTGACAGCGGCAAGGAATTTGTAGAAAAGATCAATACTTATCTAGAATCAGCAGACCTGAACCAGTTTGTCCATTCCCAAATCCCCGTTATCTTTGAAGAATGGCAATCTCTCAAGTCCGAAGCCAAGAGACAGTCTTTTAATGACATGATTCTCTCGGTTCACAAGGCGATTACTGGCGGCAACAACAATCTGAAAACGAGACTTCGCGCCCAATACAAATACGCTATTATTGACGAGTTCCAGGACACCAACCAGCTTCAGTGGGATATTTTCAGCACCGTTTTCCGTGAAGATTGCGGAGCACCTATTGAAGGACATTCCATCTTTGTGGTAGGTGACCCGAAGCAGGCAATTTACAGCTTCCAGGGTGCAGACATCAACGTCTATACTGCAGCTATTACCGAAATCAACAACGGTCTTTCCCTCGAAAATAATTTCCGTTCCACAGCGGGAATTATCAATGGCTGTAACGCTCTTTTTAAGGAAGACTTCTTCAAGGCAGAGGATGGTTGCGAAGATCAAGTTTCCTTCCAGGATTCCCATGCGCCGGATTCCGCCATCAAGCCTCCTGAACTGCTTCATTCCAACGAACCGCTGAAACCGTTCTGGATTAGCGAAGACAAGATTTCTCCCGAAAATTTTGCAAACACCGTGGTCTCAAAAATTGTGGAATGGTGTTCTTTTGAAGGCGATAAGACCGCTCTGCAAATTTATGACAAGGATCATAAGGAAACTCCTCGCAACGTAACCTTCAAGGATTTTGCAGTTCTGGCCCATACCCGTCCCGAAATGGAAATCATCGAAGACGCCTTCCGCCGTGCGGGTATTCCCTTCAGCCGTTACAAGGACTACAACCTTTTCAACAGTCGCGAATGTGCGGAATGGATTTCCCTTTTCAAGGCATTGAACGCACCGGACTTTTCCGCATGGAATCGCCGCCTCTTGAGCGAAGTTCTGATTACGGACTTTTTCAAGAGCACCTTCCGCAAGAATCAGCGAAACGCCGACGACATGGCAGAGCTCCACTATGTGGAAAGCAAAATTTTTGACGACCCCAACAACAAGCAGAGAAAGCAACTGAATCGTTGGCGACAGCTGGCACTCAAGCGCCGTTACGCAGAACTTCTGGAAGCCATTTACAGCGACACTCAAATTGAGCAACGCTTGATGGATGTTTCCCGCCTGCAGAATCTAGCGAGACTCCGCCAGATCGGAAACTACGCCATCGACTACCTGTATAACCGCAACTGTTCCCTGGACGATCTGGTTCGTCACCTGGAAGGCCTGGTTCAGAAGCGGGAAGCGACCGATGACGAAAACGGAAACCTGGTCGAAAAGGGCACGGACTACGAAGCCGTTCAGATCATGACCATTCACGCCTCCAAGGGTCTAGAATTTCCGGTGGTTATTTCCTGCGCAGGCTTCAAGAGATACAACAATCTCACGGATGGTCCCTACCTTTACCATTCCGAAAACAGAGACCTTTATCTTTCCATGGGATCGGAAGCAAAGGCCCTCAGAAAAAAAGAAGAACTGGAAGAATGGAAACGACTTTTCTATGTGGACTTTACCCGCGCTTCCTCCATTTTGATGCTGCCTCGCTATAACAAGTGGATTTCCGAAACTAAGAAGGGAATTTCTGTTCGTCCCGAATTTAAGTTCCTGAAGGAATCCCTGGATCGTTTCTGCAGCAATCCCGGAAACGAGAAGTACTTTACCATTCTTCAAACGGTTGAAAAACTGGATTTCGAAGAAACGGTAAAGCGGGTCAAGACAGACATTCTTGCCAAAGCAAATGACTTGAGCAACGGCGAAGCAAACCTTTCTTACGAAGATTTGCAGGAAAATATCCGGCAGCAGATGGCGGAACAGCGCACCGCCATGTCCGACCTGCAAAAGGAAATCGCCGGCAAGAGCATCATGCAGTATTCCTACAGTTCCCTCACCGGAAAGGGCGAGCCCGAAGTTGCAGACAATGACGGCAACCGCCTGGACACTGCGGAAGAACAGGAGCAGGCCGCCCCCGAAACCACCCGAGGGATCCGCATCAGTTCCATCGACGAGAATGCAAAAGTCTGCACTCCCGTAACAGATGACGATTGCAGAACCCGTCTGGATGAAGTCCTGAAGAAATACCCCCGCGGAAGCAAGATCGGTAACGTTCTTCACCACATCTTTGAACGAATCCGCTTTGAAGATTTCGGCAAGGCATGCCCCACCCAGGAATCCGCCGGCAAGGACACCCTGCTGAAGAATGCCATCGAGGAAGAATTCCAGAAGGAGGCTCTTCCCCTCTGGAAATATCGAGACCATTGGTTCGACCTGACGGTGCATTACATCTGGAACACCATGAACGCACTGTTGCCGGAAATCGCGGGAAGCGCCCCCACGGAAGCAGAACCCTTCAAGCTGACCAGCCTGCCGTTAAACAGCCACAAGGCAGAAGTCCAGTTCAACCTGAACGCCACCGACGAAGCGTCAATCGCCACTCATGACTCCGCGGAATCGGTCGCCGCAAACGAAACGCAGAACGTAACAGATTTCATCCGTCAGTTCTGCAAGGGTTTCATGGACCTGATGTTTGTACGCAAGGATTGTAACGGTCAGGACCGCTACTCCATCCTGGACTGGAAATCTGACGTGCTGGACGACAATGACTACAGTCCCGAAAACCTGAAGGAAAAGGTGGACAAGGAATACTCCGTCCAGCGAGTGCTTTATTCCTATTGCCTCGTCCAGTGGCTCACCCAGTTCTACGGACGGGGAACTGCGGAAAATCTAACCGACCAGCAGATTTTTGACAAGTACTTCGGCGGCATTTATTATGTCTTTGTCCGCGGCACGGAAGCAGGCACCAGCAAGGGCATTTACGCCCAGACCTGGAACAGCTTCGGGGATCTGGAAGCGGCCTTTGAAAATGTCAAGAAACTGATGCGAGCATCCTCCAGAAAGGGGGCGAAATAGTATGAACCAAGAATTGCTGAAAACAAAAGACATTCACGAATTTATCGACGCACTGAAGGACATGCGTGGGTTCGCAAGCCTGAACACACACCTGCTTACCCTTCTCCTTGCCATGCGCCCTAACACGAACCTGACCACCCAGAAGTTTCTGGTTCTCTGCTTTTCACTTATGGACGACGGAAACGCAAGACTGCCCATGAGCGAAGCTGCCTTCAAGGCCATGTGGAACAAGAAGTGGGAAGGTCTGGTCCAGCTGAAAATCAGTTCCGCCGACTCGGATCTGGACGAATCCGCCTTTGCACAAAGCGCAGATTTCACAACAATCATCCGGGATGGCATCAAGGATATTCTCACTTCCGACTTCGAGCAAATCATCCTGCGGAACGACACAAACAAGCCCCTGGCAGAAGACGCCCTTTCCAAGCCGTTCATTCTTGCAATGAAGGAAATCGCCCCCGAGCATCGGGAGTATCACCTCTACTTCACCAAGCTGTTTAACGCCAAGTGTAACATCGAGGAATCCGCCCAGCGACTTTTCCGAAACGGCATCATACCTACCGATGACGAACTGGCCTCCTGCATCGAGGACATCCGTAAAATCCACAAGCCCATCCGGAAGAAGGACGGAACCATGGGTGATTTCCTGGTGAACAGGGAACAGGCCCAGGCCATTCTCCGCGGCCTCGACGAAAACCTGATCATTACCGGCGGGCCCGGCACCGGCAAGACAACCGTGGTACTGTACATTCTCTGGAAACTGCTGGAAGAGAATCCCGAAATGCTGGACTGGGACATTTACCTTGCAGCCCCCAGCGGCAAAGCAGCAGACCGCATGCGCGAAAGTCTGACCGGCGGTCTGGAAGGCCTGACCGAAGAAACCAAGGATGCAGAAAAGAACCCAACAAGCGCACGAATTTTCAAGAAGCTAAAAGACCTGGAAAGCAGCACCATCCACCGTCTGCTGAAATTCTCCCACGCCAAGGGCGACTTCTTCTACAACAAGAAGGATCAGTTCCCCAGGAACTCCATTTTCGTTATTGACGAAGCCAGCATGATTGACCTGGAAATGTTTGCGGCCCTGCTGCAGGCCATTCCCGACGAGGCCCGCCTTTTCATTTTAGGCGATCCGTACCAGCTGCCCTCCGTCGATTCCGGCGCCGTGCTGGGAGAAATCCTCAAGCCCCACAACAGCACGAAAAACTTCACCGTGAAACTGGAAATCTCCAACCGTTTCGACGACGCTTCCAACATCGGAAAGCTAGCCAAGGAAATCAAGGTGGTTGCCGAATCCAAGGATGCCGAAAACTTTGTGGCCCATCCCTTTGTAAGGCACCCCGCTCTTGCCAAAAAAGATCCTGCCAACGCAAACACCCTGGACAACTCCTGCGATCCGGACAACGCCCGTCAGGAAACCCCAGAATCAAGCCCGCAGGAAAAGGGCTCGGAACAGAGATCCCTCGCAGGGGAACAAGCCTTCATTCCCAAGGATTTCGTCCATTACTATCAGGCTGACTCCACCGAAGACAGCAAGAAGATTACCAAGAAGGAAGCGGACAAGCGAGTGGAAGCACTCATCGCCGACTGGGTCAAGGATATTTCCTCCCTGCCGGAACTTGCCGCACAGATCGACCCCACCTTCGTCGGCAAGGATGACATCCAGACGACTCTCCGCGATAAACTGTGGAATCTGTCCCTGACCAGGCGCATGCTTTCCGCAGAACGCAAGGGTCCCTGGGGTGTAGAATCCCTGAACAAGAAAGCCTGCAGCCGCCTGAAGAAAATCTGGAAGAACGGCATCGCCTCCGCAGAAGAAGCGGACGAGGTTTCCGCCATCCAGGATTCCGGATATTTCCCCGGACAGTTCCTAATCATCACCCAAAATCAGGAGATGTACAAACTGTACAACGGCGACACAGGCATTGTGGTTTTCGACAGGTTCACCCCCTACCTGATGCTGAAAAAGGCACCTCCCCAAGGAAGCAACATCGAGAGAGACAATTACGTATTCTACCCTCTGGCGGTTTTGCCAGCGGACGCCATCGAAAGCGCCTTCGCCATAACCATCCACAAGTCCCAAGGGTCTGAATACAGCAATGTCACCATGTTCCTCCCCACAAATATCGGGCACCCCCTGCTGACCAACCAGATCATCTATACGGGCATCACCCGCGCCAAGGAATCGGTGGACATCATCGCTTCCCCCGAAACCTTCAAGGCCGCCTGCTGCACCGTCACCGAAAGAGAAACGGGGATTGAGTTGTAACGATTCTGGAGATATTCGGCGCTCCCAGCTCTCCCAAAAGCACATTTCGTGAAATTAGGTTACTAAGCGTCTTATTTCCATCCATTTGGTAACCTTTTTGGCGCTTTTTTGTCCCCAAAAAGACCTTCGCAGGTCATAAAAAGCCTTTTTCCGGCAAAATGTGTCACCAATTCGCACTTTTGTTGCGTTTGGTGGCACAATTTTTAATTTATATGCATTCAAAATCACAAAATCGGACGAATTTTCGCAGCAAACGAGACGAAAAATTCCTCCAACAGGCATTTTTTGCGTTTTCTGCGGTAACAACGCGGCAAAAAGCATTACTTTGTTCAAAAATTTTGTCACTAATTTGCATTTCCCACTCACTTAGTGGCACATTTTCGCGTTTTTCGCCATTCCACGACTTCACCTGCTGTTGAGAATAATGCGTAAGGCGAGTGCCGCGACGGGGTGCTCGCATCCCGGCATGGCCGAGCCGCAGCATTTTCTGTTTACCCGACGCCCTTCTCCAGCTGTTGAGAATAATGCGTAAGGCGAGTGCCGCGACGGGGTGCTTGCATCCCGGC
>JAKSIH010000067.1 GCA_024398935.1 Fibrobacter sp.
GGCAGGGCCCGCAAATGAAGAACCGCCGGCTATGCCGGCGGGTTCCTTTTTTTGTGAAAATTTTAAATCGGGAAAAAGGCGGGGCCGGGCAAGAAAAATGTCCTGTAACCCCGCTAAAAATTAATTTGTCTGTAAGTCTAGTGCCGTAAATGCTCCTGATTTCTCGCTATTTGCTATAAAAAAGGGAAAAGTGGGGCGAATTTTGGGCTCTGATGCCTCTTATGCAGCTCAAAAAGCAGATTAATTACAAGAATTGGTGAATTTGCAGCGGGGGTGGACGACGAAATTGCGCCAGACCCCCGCCTTTTTGCGTTTTTATACGGCATGGCTGGCCTTGTGCTGTTGGCGTGGGGTGGTTTAGTTTTCTACTTTTATAATATGCGCAAGTTTGCCCTTATACCTTTTGTAAAAGTGATGGCCTGTGTGGCCGGTTTATTGGCTGTCCAGTCTTTTGCACAGCCTCGAGATTTGTTTGCTGAATTTGAAGCCGAGGAACAGGCTGCCGAAGCGGCAAAGGCTGATTCCATCAAGGCTGCTGAAGCCGAGAAGAAGACCGCAGAAGAGAAGGCCGCCGCCGAAAAAGCAGAAGCCGACCGCATAGCTGCCGAGAAGGCCGCCGCCGAAAAAGCGGAAGCCGACCGCATAGCCGCCGAGAAGAAGGCCGCCGAGGAAAAGGCCGCTGCGGAAAAGAAGAAGGCCGAAGAGGAAAAACAGGCCGCCGCAAGGAAGGCTGCTGAAGAAAAGGCTCGCGCCGAAGAAGCTAAACGTCAGGAAGAGGCTGCCAAGGCCCAGGCCAAGAAGGATGCTGAACGGGACGCCTATGAAAGGGCTACCATGAAGCCGGAAGATTATGAAAAGCTTCAGGCCCAACGTGCAGAACAGGCCCGTCAGGATTCCATAGGACAGGCAAATGCGCAGAACGCCGCCGAGGCCAAGCGCCAGGCTATGGAGCAGGCTCGCCTGCAGGCTGCCATGGACAGTGCCGCCAGGGCAGATGCTGCCGCCGCTGCAGCAGAAAACAAGAATGCGGACTTTAACGAGGAATACGCCCGCGCCATACAGGCATATGCAGATTCGGCCCGCGTCCGCGAAGATCTTGAAGCTATCGCCCGGGACTCAGCCGCTGTCGCACAGATGATTGCTGATTCTATCGCCGCAGCAAGGGCTGATTCTATCAAGGCTGCGGAGGCTTTGGCTGCAGCAAACTCAAGCAGTTCCGTCAGTGTGATTCCCTCGAGCAGTTCCATGAGCCGTCGTGACCTGCTGGGACCGGTGAAGGTTTCCAAGGTGAACGGCATTGACGAAATGAAGGGTAAGTACAGAAGTCCCCGTAAGGCCATGTTCATGTCTCTGGTGATTCCGGGTTCTGGTCAGCTTTATATTGGCGGATCTTCCTTTACCAATGTGCGTGGAGGTGTCTATCTCGCTCTGGAAGCAGCCCTCTGGACCGGCTGGTACTACTTCTCCGTGTACAAGTATGATGACCAGGTCAGCAAGTATAAGAAGTTCGCCAAGAATCATTACTCTATTGGTCGCTATGAGAGCAAGATGAGGGACTTGTATAACCAGGATGCGGTGAACTACGAGTCCGAATTCCGGGCACGTTACCTGGGGTCCCGCGAATCCTTCTGCGAAGGCATTTTTGGAAAGGCGACCATGCACGGCTGTTATGACAAGTCTAGCCTGTATCACAACGATGTGGAATACATGAACGACTTCGTCAAGAATCCGAAGAGTCTCGGCGAAGAACAGAAGAAGATTCCCTTCGACAATTCTGCCGAGGTGTACCAGTTGCTGGCAGACCGCGCCATGGTTCTTGGCTGGGACGACGTGTCGGACGAAGCTTTGGCTACTGGACTTGGCCTGGAAGACCCGAGCTCCTCTACGGTTGATCTTGGTACATCCTCCAACATGAAGAAGTATCGCTCCATGCGTGGTAAGGCTACTGACTATGCCGATATGCAGGCATGGTTCTTTGGAGGTCTTATCCTGAACCACATTATATCTGCTGTCGACGCTGCGTTTACGGCAAATGCTTACAACAAGACGCTCTACCAGGAGGACCTTTCCTGGTATGACCATCTGCACTTCGACAGTGGCGTGCAGTTCTTTGATGGCTTTGGCGTGAATGTTCAGGCCAGCTGGGGATTCTAATGAGAATTCTTTGTGCATTGTTGCTTGCTGCGGTAACCGCCTTTTCCCAGGTGGTGATTTCCGTTGATGAAAATGTCAGCAAGAACAGCGACAAAAATATTGCACTGGCCATAGGCGCATCCGCCCTGCTTCCGGGTATGGGCGAACTCTACCTGGAAGAAATGGACATGGTCCGCCCCTTCGTCTGGACGGACGCGGCACTTTGGGTAACGGCCATCGGGTCCTACTTCATCGGCGACCGCTATATTTCTTCTGCCCACGACTATGCGGTTCGCCATGCAGGGCTTACTACCGGCAGCAGAAAGGTTTCCATGCTGAATACCGTGGGCGACTATCGTAGCCGCGGTGGTGTAGACGGACAGAATTCCTCTCCGGACATGGACGAGGATTACAACCAGGCCATGATTCGTGCCGGCAAGAAAATTGATGAGGAACTTTCCACAAATATCCAGTGGGACTGGGGCAGTTCCGACAATCCGGAAACTTCAAGGCATATCGACGAATACAAGAGCCGTCTGCGCCATTTCCGTGAAAGCCGTATCGTCTTCCAAGTTTCCGTCGGTGCGCTGGTCCTGAACCGCGTGGTGTCCATCCTGGATGCAGTCCGGATTTACCGCAAGACATCTTCAAAGGCGTTTGCAGAACGGATACAGTTCCTGCCGGAATTCAATGAAGAGGGCAGTGGCCTTTTGATGAATGTGAAATTTTAAGAGTAACTCTTTTGCCCAACGGAGCATCTAAAGTCTGTATGAAGATTGAGCTGAAAAAAATCCCAACCTTTTTAACGGTGCTTGCGTTTTTCGTGTATTCCATGGTTTCTCTTGGCTGTGGCGGCGATGATGCCCCGGGTGCTAAAATTCCCCCTTTCAAGGCTCCTGATGGTAAGGGCGCTGGACAGGGCTCTGCTGCAAAAGACGGGCCTTCTGGTAAGGGTGGCCCGGGAAAGGGCGGTCCCGGAGGAAAGGGAAAGAGCTTTGCCGTGGAAGGTTACATTGCCGTTGCTCACGAAGCGAGCAAGAACTACCAGACTATGGCGACCCTGGAGGCCATGAACAAGGTGGAACTGACTGCCGCCGCCAATGGTCGCCTCGTTAAGCTTTATGCGAAGGATGGCGCCTCCGTAAAGAAGGGAACTCTTCTTGCGAAGATTGACGATTCTGAACTGAAGGCTCAGCTAAAGCAGGCTCAGTCAAACCAGCAACTGGCGAAGCAGAAAAAGGACCGTACCCAGGGACTGGTAGAAAAAAACGCAGCGACGCAGGCCGATCTGGAATCTGCTGAAGCCTCCCTGAAGTCTGCAGAAGCATCCATCGAGCTAATCAAGGCTCAAATCTCAAAGACCGAGGTCCGGGCTCCCTTTAGCGGGACTCTTGGTTTTGTGAAAGTTTCTGTTGGTGCATGGATGACAACGGGAACCTCCATTGCAACATTGAGCGAAGTGAAGGAACTGAAGGCGAAGTTTGCGCTTCCCCAGCGTTATGCTGCCAACCTGAAAGCGGGAGATTCCATTAGCCTCCGAGATGAAGAACGGGGAATCGATCGGGTTGGGAAGGTAAAGGCCCTGGATGCGACGATTTCAGAAAGTAGCCGTACCCGCCAGATTATGGTGGCTGTGGATAATCTCGACGGCCAGCTGATCGCAGGTGGTTACGTAAAGGTGAATGTCAATCTTTCATCCGGCCGGGCAACTTCCATTCCTATACCTGCGGAAGCGCTTACGCTGGATAAGGATGGGGCTTTCGTCTATGTGGTCCGTGAAGGCAAGGCTAAGGTTACTCGCGTAGAAACGGGCCTTCGCACTCCTATTACCGTAGATGTCCTGTCCGGACTTTCGGAAGGTGATACGGTCATTACTTCCGGCCTGATCAGTATCCGTCAGGGAAGTTCCGTCCGCATTCGTGAAATCCGAAACAACACCGATTACGAGGTGAATTAGATAATTGAAAATTGATAATGGAGAATGAATAATTAAAATAATCGCGGCGAAGTCGCAGAATAAAAATCATCAATTGTCTATCGTAAAAAAATGAGTGTAGCAAACCTATCTGTTCGTCGACCTGTCTTAATGACCGTCATGGCACTGGTCATTATCCTGCTTGGCGCCTTCGGCATGAGCAACCTAGGCATTCGCGAATTCCCCAACGTTGACTATCCCATTATCCAGGTTCGTACAAATTATCCTGGTGCAAATGCGGCAGTTGTGGAAGCGGAAGTGACGGAAGTTCTGGAATCGTCTATCAATAGTGCGCCAGGTATCAAGGCGCTGACATCCACCAGCGCCGATGGCCGTTCCTCCATCAGTGTGGAGTTTGAAACGGGGATGGACCTGGAGGATGCCGCCAACGATATTCGTGACCGCGTAAGCCGTGTCCGCCGTAGACTGCCCGATGATGTAGACGAACCTACAGTGAACAAGAGCGACTCGGACTCAGACCCGATCCTGATGATTAGCCTGGTTAGCGACAAGCTAGACGCAATGGAAGTTTCTGAAATTGCTCGTAACCATGTGAAGGAGCGTCTACAGACTATCGCTGGTGTCTCCGAAGTGATGATCTGGGGTGAAAAACAGCCGACGGTCCGTCTTTGGATTGATCCTATCCGCATGCAGGCCTTGGGGGTTACCGGTAGCGAGATGAGCGCCGCCCTAAGTCGCGGAAACCTTGAGCTGCCTTCTGGTTCCATAGAAGGCATCGAGACCACGCTTTCCATTAGAACTTTAGGCCGAATTGCCGATCCCGAGGCCTTCGGTCGAATTGCTGTCAAGACCGCCGCAGATGGCACCGTGATCCGTGTTGCAGATGTGGCGAACATTCACTACGAACCGAAGGACACCCGCGCAGGCTTTAGGCGTAACGGCAAGAATACGGTGACCTGTGCACTGGTTGCCCAGCCGGGAAGTAACCATGTGAATATTGCTGACGAGTTCTACAAGCGCGTCGAGGATATTCGCCGTGAATTACCCGAAGGCGTGGAAATGCTTTATGGCCGCGATACCTCCATTAACATTCGTGCTTCCATTAAGGAAGTTGTGGAAACCATCTTTATTGCCTTCCTTTTGGTGATTGCCATTATCTTCGCTTTCCTCCGAGAAGGGCGTACCACAATTATTCCTATGGTGGTGGTCCCTGTTGCCGTGGTGGGTAGTTTCTTTGTATTGTATCTTTGCGGCTTTAGTATCAATGTGCTGACCCTCCTGGCGATGGTTCTGGCCATTGGCCTTGTGGTGGACGACGCCATCGTGATCGTAGAAAACATCTACCATAAGATTGAAAACGGAATGACTCCGAAGCAGGCTGCCGTCGCTGGTACCAATGAAATTTTCTTTGCGGTGATTGCGACCTCTGTTGTTTTGATGGCGGTGTTCGTTCCCGTTCTTGCCCTGGGAGGAACGACCGGACTTCTCTTCCGCGAGTTCGTCGCTGTGATGATTGGAACCGTATTCCTTTCCACTTTGTGTGCTTTGACCCTTTCTCCCATGCTCTGCTCCAGGTTCCTGAAACGCCAGAAGAAAGGCCGCTTCTACAGCTTTACGGAACCGTTCTTCAACTGGCTGAATCGCATTTACGCAGTCCTTCTCGGTGTTTTCCTGAAATGCCGAATTTTGCTGTTCCCTATTGTTGCAGGCCTTCTTTTTGCCGCCTATTACTGCTTTAACGATATGAGTAGTGAGATGGCGCCTACGGAAGATTCCGGCTCGGTCATGGTGAACGTGAATATGCCTGAGGGTGTTACCCTTACTCGCACGAAACGTATGGCCGATGCGTTCGTGGATGAGGTCATGACCATCCTGGACAGTGGCGAGTATAAGGAAGTCCAGGCTGGCGCCTGGGGCGCCGGCAGCTCGCGAATCCGTCTTTCCCTAAATGACGATAAGGAGGCGAGACGTCCGCAAAGTGAAATCGCTCACGCGATTCAGGTACTTGGAAACGAATATCCGGATCTTCGCGTCATGGTGTTCGAACCTCAGAGCATCAGTACCCAGCGTGGAGGCTTGCCTGTCCAGTTTGTCCTTCAGGCTGGTTCCATAGAAATTTTGAGAACGCTGGTTCCCAAGTTTATGGAAGAGGCTAGCAAGAGTCCCGTATTTAGCGTGGTGAATACAAACCTGAAGTTTACCAAGCCCGAACTTCATATCGAAATCTTGCGGGACAAGGCGAACGAAGAAGGTGTTTCCGTCAACGACATTGCCCAGGCAGTTCAGCTGTCCATTAGCGATATGAGTTATGGGGAGTATTACAAGGATGGTCGCCAGTACGATGTTATCGGTGCAGTCGGCTACCAGTACCGCGCAACGCCGCAGAATCTTTCCTTGTTGACGGTAAAGAACCGTAAGGGCGAGGCTGTCAGCGTGGAAAATTTCATTACCTACAAGGAACAGTCTGCTTCTCCTTCATTGCCTCGCTATAACCGCTTTAGCGCTGCGACGATTCAGGCCGGTCTTGTTCCCGGAAAGACCATTGGCGATGGTGTGGAGGAAATGAGGCGCATTGCAAAGGACCTGCTTAAGGAATATCCTAATGTAAGTACCACCTTGAGCGGTGCGTCCAAGGAATTTGAGGAAAGTTCCTCTGGACTTTATGTGGTGTTCCTGCTGGCACTTGCCTTGATTTTCCTGGTGCTTGCGGGTCAGTTTGAAAGTTTCCGCGCGCCGTTAGTGATTTTCTTTACGGTGCCCCTTGCTTTGGCGGGGGCCCTTGCCTGCCTGTATCTGACAGGACAGACATTGAATATCTTCAGTGAAATTGCGTTGATTCTTCTGATTGCCCTTGTGACGAAGAACGGTATCCTGATTGTGGAATTTGCAAACCAGATTGCGGAGGCCACGGGATGTTCCAAGCTTGAGGCGGCTAGGCAAGCGGCGGAACGCCGCTTCCGCCCAATCCTCATGACGAGCCTTTCGACGGTACTGGGCGCCGTGCCGCTCATTTTGACCGGCACGCCTAGCCGTGTGGCAATGGGTGTGGCCATTGCCGGCGGCCTTACCTTTGCGACCTTCATGACCTTGTTCATCGTGCCTGCAGCCTATAGCTACTTTGCAGGGAAGGTAGAGAAAACCACAGGCACTGACGCCAGCCGCATGGCTTAAGTTTTTATCTGCTGACCTTCAGAAGTTTTGCTCCGGCGAAGATATTATTTTACGAACTGGAAGACCTTCTCACCCTTGCGGCTCATTCCGTACTTGGTGCGGAGCTGCTTCTCGATGTAGAGCGAGTCTGTCTGCAACCGCTTGATGACGATGTTTCCCTCGTCGATGATCTGTTGCAGGGAGTCAATCTGGTGCTGTTCGGCTGCAATCTCTTTCTGGAGTCGATGCTGCTGCCTTAGACTGTTCTTTCCGAAGAACAGATGGGAAATCACCACGATGATTGCCACCAAAAGTGCTAAGGAAAAAATCAGAAGGTTCTTGCTCAAGTCAAACAGTCCCGTTGAAGTAAAATTGGAAATTGTCGCGGGTCTCCACCAATCCCGCGATCTCTAGTTCTGTTAATATAGATAATATATTGCTGGTCAACAAGTTAGACTCCCCTTGAAGCTCGGAGAAAGTCTTGCGGAATCCGTTGAACCGCATAAAAAGTTCCAATGCTTCCGGTGAAAGACTGCATCCTGCTTTCCTGAGGGCGGAAAGACTGTTTGTGGCGCCTGTGGCGGCATTGAAACATTTTCCTGGCAAAGGCTCCGTCTGCGGGATTCCCGCCATCAGAGGTAAGCTCTCGGGGCGGAAAACGGGCTTTGCCTTCCCTTGGTCCAGGTAGAGGTTTGGCCCGCTGGAAACCTCGCTGTCGAAGTCTCCGGGAACAGCCAGAAGTAGCTTGCCCTCCTGGAGGCAATAGTCTGCGGTAATCAGGGCGCCGCCCTTGGCCTTGCTCTGGACTAACACTACCGCCCGGCTCAATCCGCTGATAATGCGGTTCCGGGCAGGGAAGGTTCCGCGGTAGCTGGGGGCGTCCCCTTCGTATTCTGTCAGAATGGCGCCGCCAGCGTCAACAATTCGCTGAGCAAGAATTCGCCTGTCGCCCGTCAGGGGGGCTTCGAGGCCCTGGGCGATTACCGCTACTGTGGGGATTCCTGCGTCCAGGGCCGCCTCATGGCAGTAGCTGTCGATACCCTGGGCAAGGCCCGAGACCACCACGGCCTTGGTGCCCTGCAGGGAACGGACTAATCTGCGGCAAAGCTCACGGGCCGAACTGCCGGGGCGCCTGGTTCCCACCATTCCAATCCCGATAGAGCCGGAGGGCGGTAATGTCCCGCGGTAGAACAGACGCTTGGGCCTGAGCCTGGATTCCCGCAGCAAAAGCGGGAAATCGCCGGGCATAATTTCCTTGATGTCCGTTTGGTTTATATGCGATTCCTGCCTGCGCTGTCCTATAAAAAGATCCTGCTGGATTCCCTGTTGCTGGCCGAGGCCTAAATTCATTTGATGCAGGTTTTCTCCTTTTCTATCTTTTTCCATATGAAATATTCCTTTGACGATCTTGTGAAAATCATGGCCACCCTCCGTTCGGAAAATGGCTGCCCCTGGGACCGTAAGCAGACGCACCAGTCCCTGCTCCCTTACTTAGTTGAAGAATCCCACGAGTTCATCGATGCCGCCCAGGCAAACGACAAGGCCCACATGGCCGAGGAACTGGGGGACGTCCTCTTCCAGGTGGTTTTTCACGCACAGGTCGCCAAGGACAACAAGGATTTCTCCATCGACGACGTGGTGCAGGGAATCTGCGAAAAAATGGTCCGGCGACACCCTCATGTTTTCGGCGATGTCAAGGTGGAAAACGAAAGCGAATTCCTGGACGTGAACAATCCAAACGGATTGCGTAGCCGCTGGGAAAGCATCAAGGCTGCGGAAAAGAATAATCTAGGAATGGCGGGCAAGTCCGCTATGGACAAAGTAAGCAAGAGCATGCCGACGCTGGCCCGCGCCCAGGAAATTCAGCGCCGCGCCGCCAAGGTTGGATTTGACTGGATCGAGGCTGAACCCGTGTTCAACAAGGCCGTGGAAGAATTTAGCGAATTTCGCGCCGAAATGCAAGCGGCCACCGCAGAAAATCCCAATGTAGAGCGCATGGAAGACGAGTTCGGCGATATTCTCTTTAGCCTAGTGAACGTGGCGCGGCACTGCGGGTTCAATGCGGCTCTTGCCCTGGAACGCGCCAACAGCAAGTTCGAACGCCGCTTCCGAGTTGTGGAACAGCTTGCCCGTGGTGAAGGCAAGGAGATGAAAGAAGAGACTCCGGAGCGCCTTCAGGAACTGTGGCGTGAAGCGAAGGTTAAGGTCCGATTGTAGGTAAAATGGGTGAAAATTACCTATAAATCAGTAGATAAAGAATTTCTTATAGGTAATTTTTTGATGGAATATGGTTGTTGCGAGGTGGATCTCTTTGCGTGTTACCTATAAAAACGGGAAAATAGTGTGTTTATAGGTAATATGCCGGCCTGTTTTATACAATATTTGTTAGTTTGTCTGTAAATTTACCTATAAAACCTTTGTGTTATCCCTGTTTATGGGTAAAAATGCCCTAAACAATTTGATACTTCATCTTGTGAGACTTATGGAATCTTGCAGGTCAATGCGGAGAAGTCCTTCGTCCCGGGAAATGTACAACTTGTCAAAGCGACATTTTTCCTTTGTGGCTCTGGTGGCGTCGAAAATCAGAACATGGTTGTAGGTTGTTGTTTCAATTTCAAGGGAATCCTTGTGAATGACTTTGTACCCGTTTTTGCTGGTTAGGGTATCTTGGGTATTTATCTGGAAGCTGGCTTCGCCGTTGTTGAATCGCCCGTCGTCGCAAATCAAGTTGATGTAGCCGCCGTCGTGGTTGATTTGCATAAATATGCTTCCGTTAATTTCGTTCAAGCTGCCGGAAAAAATGTATTCGAAGTTGTCCTCGGCTTTGACATGAGTTTCTCCGATGAAGGTGTCCCTGTTTCCGAAGTTATCCCTGAAGGCAATGGTATCCCTTCTGTTGTAAGTCCCGTAATGGTCCACGGGACTTTGTTTTTCGATAAAGACGTTGTACGGTCTGGACATGTATTCGTCTTCGAAGAATATGTAATTGCAGGCTGTAAGAAGCGTGGGCAAAATGAAGAGAAACTTTTTGGATAAATTCATTTTTTGCTCTCCGGATTTTGCCTGACTAAGGTGATTCCGTTACTGTCGCTTGTCTCGATTTTCAACAGTCCAAATGTCTCGTGGAAATAAGCGTGGGAGAGGTCCTCAATGAGATTGCCGAGGGAATCGGTTTTGAATTTCGTACGGACCGTAATCTTTGCCACATCTTTATAAGATACACTATCAATTTGGAGACTGTCGAGAATTTCAAAGTCTTCCGAGTAAGAATTTCGCAAAAAGCCGGTGGAATCTAGGGGAAGGTAGTAATTCCAGTCTTTATAGGATATGCTCAGATAACTCGCGTCCATTGTTAAGTCAATTTTCACGACGGGGTATTCAGAAACCCATTTGACCTCCCGAGTCTGGATATTGAGCGTGTAGCAAAAATCCTGCCGCTTCGTCCAAAATGTGGTATCGTCTTGTACCGAGAACCTTATTTCTGTACCCTGGTCGTGTCTGTAGATTCGGGGAGCTTTTTGACCGATGTTGCCGAAATCCTTTTGATAAGGTTGAAGTTCAATACTTGATTCCGCAATTTCGTTGCAGTGACAATCTTCGCAATCGCAGCCGGTTAAAGCTGTGGCTATGAGCAGTGGGAATGGTAACGCAAATAAACGAACGAGCGCCTTTTTGGCGGATTTCTTAATTGTCTCCACAATTCCTCCTAATCCAGATTCTGGAGATCCATCCTAATTTCCTTGAAATATACAATAATCTCGTCCTTAGTCCATATTGGAACGTTTTCTTTGGGAATATTGATTTGAAGTAAATTTTGTGCCGGGGGAGATATTTGGGGTATATTAATATCGTGCTTCCAACCTATTTCTGGTTCTAGAGAAGGGATGCCGGATCGAACCGCGGGGTAGGAATAGGTAGGAAGCACACTTGTTCTCTTCTAATTCCACTGGGTTCCGCGAGCTCGTCTCGCGGAATCCTTTTTTATGGGAGGCCTTCGCTTTTGTTTGGTGTGAGGCGAAGACTCCTTGTGTTGTGTGCGACGAAACAAAAGTCCCGCGAGAAATCGCGGGACTCTTTCTTTTGCAATTACACTCCTTAGCCCATGCGGTCATTCCGTGAGCAAAACAAAACGACTGGTATAAACCAGTCGTTTTTGAAGTGAGAGTGGGCGAGGGCCCGGAGGTACTATCTTGCGGTAGAGCCCACGGTCTCCTTAAGCGCGTGCGCCAGCCTTGTCGCCGTACTTCTTGATGAGTTCTTCCTGGATGTTGCGCGGAACCGGGAGGTACTTTGCAAATTCCATGGTGA
>JAKSIH010000068.1 GCA_024398935.1 Fibrobacter sp.
CTGGTAGAATCACAAACCACCCCTTAAGGGGTGGTTTGCCTTACCCCTATAAGGGGTTATTACTGCCAGCGCCTAAATGACGCTGGCTTTCTCTTCGTTCAAGCCATCGTGGACTGATGTCAAAGCAAAGCAAAAAGTTGCAAAACATCATTAAAAAACATTGCAAAAAGTTGTAAAATGTTGGCTATGTTCTTTCAAAGTGTAGATGTAATATAACTATCTAAAAAACACACCCTATTAGAAACTGAGATTTACCTACCTAAAAACTGTATCTTAGATACTTGGTCTAACCTAATTTTTGTTGGGTTAGACCATTTTTTAGTATTTTTTCAGTAAATTCAACATAAAATGGCAGTCCTACACTCTAATAGAACACTACCAATGTTAAAAAGAAAGCTAACGAAGGTCCTAGAAAACTGGCTAAAGTCGGGTCATGAAAAGGCACTGCTGCTTACAGGCGCTCACCAGGTCGGCAAAGCAGATTCCATTGCACTATTACGACAAGAAAAGCCGTCAGGAATTAGACTTTGTATTTCCCGAAAATGGAAAGATTTCAATTATAGAAGTCAAGTCCGGCGATGATTACAAGAGGCACGCATCCATGGACGCCGCCATCAGGGAACACAAGAGCGAAATCGAGAGAGCAATCGTTCTTTGCAAGGGCAATGTCGTCAAAGACGACGTCCTATACCTTCCGCAGTATATGGCGATGTTCCTATAAACATTTCGCCGCATTAGCAACAATCTGTACAGGAACTTGCTATTCTAAAATTACCGATTTTCGTAGCGATTCCCGAAAACCAGGGTGTTGTCCTTGGCGCCGTTCAGGTTCACCAGGCGGTTGGGTTCATAGCGCAGGCTCTTGGCGATGCTGCTCTTCAGCATTTCCTTGCGTTCGAAAAATTCCTCGGGAGTCTGGGCGGTGAGCAACGTCTGACGGACTTCCATGGCGGCCGACGAACTATCCCCTATCCCCTGTCCCCTGTCCCCTAAATCATCCACAAATCCTTTGCAAAGTCGTGCGGCCAGCTGCTTTAGGCGACCCATGGCCCCCATTTCCGTGCGGCCTTCTTCATCCAGGAACTTGTAGTAGATGGAAAACACGTCCAGAGCCTCTTCGGCGGTAATGATGTGGGCAGGCTTTCCTTCCCAGGCGTCGGCGATCTGCCCGAAAATCCAGGGATTGTGCATGGCACCGCGGCCGATGCTCACGCCAGCGACGCCGTAGGTATTGATGCGTTCCAGGGCGCATTCCACGCTGTTCACGTCGCCGTTACCTACCACGGGAATCTTGGCGGCGGAAGCCACCTTCCCGATCCAGTCCCAGTTGGCCAGGCCGTTGTAGCCCTGCAGGCGGGTGCGTCCGTGAACCACCAGAAGTTCCACGCCTTCGCCCTCGGCAATTTTCAGGGTTTCCATGACGTTGATGGATTCGTCATCCCAGCCGATGCGGCACTTCAAGGTCAGAGGAATGTTCACTTCGCAGGTGTCCAGCGCGGCACGCACGTCGTGCAAAATCTCCTGCAGGCGGGGCAAGTCCCGAAGCAAACCGGAACCGCTCCCCTTGCCCGCCACCTTGGGGGCCGGGCAGCCCGCATTCACCTCTATATAGTCAGGATGGAGGCCGTCAGCGATCTTTTTTGCAGCCGCAGCCATCTTATCGGGATAGCAGCCGAAAATCTGGATGCCAAAAGGCTTCTCTTCCGGGTAGAATTTCAGCTGTTTATGGCCCGTAAGGCTGAAAATCTCGTCCGCATTGGTGGGAACGAACTCAGATACCAACAGTCCCATGCGGTTTCCGGACAAAACACGGCACAAACGGCGGAAAGGAGCGTCCGTCACCCCGTCCATGGGGCTCAAAATGGTGTTGGGGAACACCTCTAAGTCACGGAGTTTAAAGGACTTAGCGGCCGGTTTTAAACTTTCAACATCTTTCAACATATTAACAACAACTATCCACAAAAAGTCCGCAATGTGATACCGAAAAAAATATTTAATTTCGCTCGGATATCTACGCTAAATCATTGATAAACCTATATTTACGGCGTGGCAAATATAACTAAACAATCGCTTATTCAAGAAATCGCCAAGTCCACCGGATTTGTGCGTAACGATATCAAGACCGTCATCGAACAGTTCCTCGACCTGGTGGGCGAAAAGCTGATCGAAGGCAACACTATCGAAATCCGTGGTTTCGGTACCTTCAGTTGCAAGCCCCGCAAGTCTCGCCCGGCCCGCAACCCCCGTACCGGCGAAACCGTCATGATCGAAGAACGCATGGTTCCTTCCTTCAAGTTCAGCAACGACATCAAGGACAAGATCAACTCCCTTGAAGCAATCGTCGAAGGCGTCAACGCCAAGCTGGAATCTGAAGACAAGGACGTGATGATCGCGGTCAAGTCCGACGATTCCGAAGTCTCCGCCGAAGAAGTCTAGTCTTCGCTGATATCGAACAGCAGTTCCTCCTGCCCGTCCAGGCGGAACCAGCTTAAGTTATACACCAAAACGTTTAAAGCCCCGGTCTATGCCGAGGCTTTTATTTTTTATCGTGAAGGCTTTACTAAGGCGTATCCGTGTACGGCTCGCAACCTTTGGCTATCCTTGTCCAGATGGACCCCCATAAATCCCATTTGGAAATTCAAAGAAGTTGTCTCCGTAAGCCTTTTCCATTGGATTGTAATATAGGAGGTTCCCCTCGGCAAATCATTTTCTTTCATAGGGGACTTCCAGTCAGTTCTTCTTTTAGGTTTGTTTCCTTTCCTGGGATTCACAGCATTATAGGGGAAAAACCGATTGAGCCAACCGTTAATGCCACCTATGGCTCCACTGTTCTCTCCAGCTGAAAGGTACTTGTAGATGCCTCTCCAAAATTCCATTTTGATATTGCCGTCGTAGGCCGCAATAAACTGGTCTAGGATGGGATTGACTTCCTTTGCCCACCAGCCCATATTCAGTTCCTTGACCAGTTGATTATACTTCTTTTTCAGTAAAATCCAGTCTTCCTTTTCGCCCTTCACAAGAATTTCAGGAATGCCGCAGAGCGTCGAAAACTCATAGGAATAATACTCCGATGCAATAGAAAGAATCATGGTCTTTGCCACATTGGCGTGAACTGCCGTGGTAGTAGAGAAACTAGCGTTGAGACCTTCCATTGTCTTTTGCGGCAGCCTGGTTTCCAGCGAGTCAAAAAGTGCAAATGTATTTCTATCCCATTCCTCTGCCGAGGAACCCAGATTGAGGCTGTCATTTCGTATGACCAGCGCTGTATCCGCCTTAGGCAGCACAAACTTCTTTTTTAACGCTTCACGGTTAGCCGAAACATGAATGCGGGTCCCGTCTAAAATCAAAAGCCAAATGTCGTCGGGAGAAATTTCAACGGAGTAATGATTTGCAAATGCTTCACCCACCATGGCGATAAAAGGATGGAAAATAAGCCCGGACCGGATATCGATTACATCACTTTCGGTATATGATTCGGAAAGTATGGCAGCAGGCTCTCGAATCTCATACAAGCCCATATGAAACCTATCGGGTTTTACAGGCATTGTCTTGTAATTCAAAGAGCCCGGCTTTACATCAGGATCCTTGATGGACACATCGGCAAAAGATACCGCAGCAAAAAACAGTGCCGCTATAACAACAATTTTATTCATTGCAATCTCCCAACCCAAGTATTTTTATTTCGTCAAACTCGCGACTTCCTCTTCCGTCATAAAGCGCCAGCCGCCTGTACCCAGGGTAGTGTCCATGGTAACAGGGCCAATGGCTTCGCGGGAAAGGGTCATCACGTGGTTGCCAACAGCGGCGAACATGCGGCGCACCTGATGGTACAATCCTTCGCCAATGGAAATAACCACGGAATCCACTTCGGCACCGTCCACCACAATGCACTCCTCGGAAAGTTCTCGGGCAAGCACCGGGCGGCGTTCGTCCTTCAGCATCACGCCCTTCAGAAGTTCGGCCTTCTGCTCCGCAGTGAATTCGCGGGCCAAAGTCACGCGATACTTTTTCAGGTAGCCTTTCTTGGGGCTTTCCACCTTATGGATGAAATCGCCCTGGTTGGAAAGCAGAATAAGTCCGGAGGAATCCGCATCCAGGCGGCCAACAGACTGCAAACCCATTGCAGTAAAGCGGTCCGGTAGCAAGTCGTAAATGGACTGATGGTCGCGGGCGTTATGGCTGCATTCCACATCCAGCGGCTTGTCCATCATGATGTACAGTTTTTCAACCGTGGGAACTTCCTCGCCATTGACGGTAATGACCTCGGGACGAGTCTTGAATTCCACGAAGGGATCGTCCACAACCTTTCCGTCCATTTCTACCATTCCCGCACGAATAAGAGCGCGGGCTTCCTTACGGGAGCCAAAGCCAATAGAAGCTACCAAACGTTCCAAAGTCAGAGCGGGCATCAGTCCTTATCCTCCGCCAAAAATTTTACGATCTTGCCGCGAACAAATCCAAGTTCCGGCAGTTCCCCCGTCTTGAGCACACGGGCCCTGCGACGCCAATATCTAAAGGCGGTGATCCCACCGTAAAAAATCACGGACAAAACAAAACCGATGATGCGGCAGATATTCAGACGGATCCGCACATGGCATTCCCCGTGAGGCTCCACCTCGCCGGTCCAGTCCAGGCGAAAATCCCAGGCACCAATGTAGGGGTAGGACTGTATCATGCCGTTCAGGGCTGCCAGCTGTCCCATCTTTGCGTAATCCATGCGGATTCCTTCCACAAAGCAATTGTAGAACTTTATCTGGAACAGCTTAAACAAGCGGCTGATTAAATTCTTCGCGGCCCATAAGGCCTGAGCGTCAAACTCCGGAGTCAGAAGAATCGTCCAGGACTCACCGGACGTCAACTTTCTCTTTTTTCGCTTTTCCTTTTTTTCTTCTTCAGAAAGAGCGGGATCACCCTGCCCAAAACCAGAAACCTTCTCGTCCCGAGCTTCGAAAACTTCGGCAGTGTTCATTTTTTCTGCAGGCTTCTCCGGCGCATTCTCCGTCAGGGAATCATCCTCTCCCGAATCGTCGGAATCCTTTTTCCCAAAAGTCTTATTGAACTTGAAAAGTTTTTTCCAGAAGATCCGCGTACAGACTCTTATTCCCTCCTTATCTCCGGAGGCGTCAATCCACAGGGTAAAGGGGAAAAACAGGATAGCCGAGACAACCGCGCATATGACAATGCACACAATCATCCCGGTGTCCATAAAGTCAAACAGAATTACTTCTCCGCTTCATCAGCCTTCTTACTGATGACATCAATCAGTTCCGCAAAGCTCTTGTTCTTAAGAATCTGGCTGAACTGGTCCTTATAGTTGCGAGCTGTAGAGAGGTCGTCAATGACCAGATCCCAGGCCTTCCAGTTTCCGTCAGTTCCAAGAGACATCTTGTATTCCAGAACGGATTCCTTTCCCTTGTTCCAGAGGTGAGCCACTACGCGGGCTTCCTTGTCACCCTTCATCTTGGCGGGGTCGTAGATGGTAGAGTCCGCACGATAGACTTCAAGACGCTTGGCGCTGGAATTGCGGACCATGCGCTGGAACTCGGCCACGAACTTCTTCTGGGAAGCTTCATCCTGGGCTTTCCAGACATCAGCAGCCAGGGACTTGCGAGCCAGTTCCTCAAAGTTGAAGGAATCGTTCAGGAGAGACTTCACCCGTTCCATCTCCTTTGCGTTGCGGCTGGATTTTTTCAGAAGGGTCTGCAATTCAACATCCTTCTTCTTGATTGCTGCCACGGGATCCTCGGCGGCAAAGCTCATGAGAGACGCGCAAGCAACTGCTAGAATAAATTTCTTCAACATAAAACACCTCACTTTTTATTTTAAAGTACTATGATAGTCTTTCAGAGACCAGCCCATTGCATAGATTAATTGGGCATATTCCACATTGTACTTACAAACCGCAAAATAATAATCCTTTTTCATGTTCACGTTCTGGGTATAGGCCGAAACCAGATCCCCAGTCTTGGACTTGTCCAGGTCATACTGCATCGCCGCCCCCTTCAGGATTGCTTCTGATGCTCGGAGACTTTCCTTAAGCGCTTCCATCTTTTCCTTGGCGGCAACAACCTGGTAATACTGTTCCTCAGCTTTAGCCAGTAGACCATTTTCCGCATAGCCCTCCTTTAACATCAGGCCGCGGTAGTCCGTTCTCGATGCACGGAACTTTTCCCAGTTCTTCCAGAAGTTCAAGTTGTAGCGAAGACCGACCCCAATGAGGCCGCTCAGCTTGTTGACCGCATCTTCGGCAAAGGCATCCTTCTGCATAATCTTACGGTTGCCGGCCCAGCTCTTTACATATTGGAACTGCCCCATAATGAAAAATTCCGGGGCAAGCTTAGCTTCGGCCAAGTCCATCTGCAGTCGTCTTGCGCGAAGCCCCGCCTGCAGCTGCTTTAGCTCCGGATGCTGCTGTTTGGTCATGGAGCGAACTTCTTCCAGGGAGGGAAGTCGTTCCGGACGAGGTACCAGTACGGAATCTTCCGCTACAAAGGTGTCCCCCTCCTGCAAACCCAACGCAAACCGAACCGCCAACTGCACCCGTTTCATGCCGAGATCAGCCTCGATGACCCCTTCTTTCACCGTATGCATTTTTGCTTTCAGATTCAGGAAATCCATCTGGGAAACAGTGCCGTCGTCTTCGTCCAGGGCTTCCTCCATCTGGTCGTAGGCACGGTCCACCTGCTTCTTGGCCTCTGCTGCTAGACGAGTCATTTCAAGAGCGAGCAGGTAATTGTAATAGTAACTTTGGAGTTCCACATCTTTCTTGTGGAGCTTATTTTCGATTTCAAAGGATTTCTGTTCCAGGTCCGCTTCCAGGGCCGCCTTGCCGGAATTATACTGTCCCAAATTCAAGGGCTGGATAAACTTGCCCTCGACGCCCCAGAAAGGTCCCATCTTGGAAAAATCATAGACATCGATTGTGTCGCCACCATCCAGTTCTTCCTTCAGGCCCGGCGCAGGTCCTACCATCATGGAAACATAGAACGTGGGTAAAATTGCTTCGGCCTTCAAGGCCCGGATCTTGTCCTTCTTGGATTGAATGCCCTGACGGGTCTCTTCATTCTGGGGATCGTTCAGCAAGCCCTGTTCTACAAATTGCAAAAGGTCATACCGAATTTCTCCGGCAGCGGCAAGCCCAACAAGAATCACCAAAGTCAACACACGAAACATCAATTGGAAATTTAGCAAAAGGCGAATATCGCGACAATCAGGCGAAGCCTGAATTGGCGTGATTGAGCCGCACTAAATGCAAGCGCAGCTTGCCATTTAGCAAAAGGCGAATATCATGACAAACATAAGCAAGGCGAATGCAGCGGAATTAGCTTGCTAATTCCATTGCTGAGCCGAAGCGAGTAGGCATGATTGAGCCGCACTAAATGCTTTTATATAAAAGACAGGTTTGTCAAATTCCTGTATTTGGCAATCACATTCTCGTAGTAGCTCGTGGGCAGGGGATTTCCCTTTTCCAGTAAACGGTCTACGGCGGAATGCCCCAGATTATAAGCGATTAAGGCGTCCTTCCAGTTGCCATACTTGGCAATCAGTCGAATCAAGTAGGCCGTCCCCACCGTCACATTAATTTCTGGACGCATCAGGTCCTCTTCAGTCTCTATACGCAGTCCAAAACGAAAACTGAGGGCCTGCGCCGTTTCCAGCTTAATCTGCATGAGACCTAGCGCCCCGGAAAATTCACCCGAACGCATTCTTCCCCTTGCATTGGGATTACCGTGACTTTCTTGGGCAACCACAGCGAGAATCAGCAGAGGATCCGTAGCATAGGACCTGGAGATTTGCCAGATTTGCTCCGTCAGTAACCTTTTCTGCTCGTCCGTTAGTTTATTCTTACTCAGGTAGTCCAGCGCCCGGTCCACCTTCACATAATCAATGGTCCACTTGCCATAAGCGCTCAACTGCTGCAGTTCGCCTCGCAGCCTTGTTTCTTCCTGCGCAAGTCGATTCCATTCCCTCTTCTGGATAAATACATTGGAAACGAACAGCCCCAGACTTCCAAACCAGAGCACAAAGAAAATTCCAAGCCAGAGAGGCGATATGCGAAAGCTACTTTTCACGTCTGGTATTCTCCAGGTATTCCAGATAGCCGACCCAGTCCTGGATCAGGCCAAAGGAACTGAGCATCGTCGTGTCCTGAACTACACCCAGCTTGCGAAGAGGACCAATAGAAGACTCCAGTTTGTCGATTTCACGAATGTAGCGGTCCTTCTGATTCTGGAGAGCGATAATTTGAGCCTGCTTGTCCGCAAGTTCCACACCCTGGCCTCCCAGAATGATAAACAGAGTGACAATCCAGCCAAACATCATCAGCAGAAATGCAATCGCGACACCCGGACTCACCGTAATTCCCGAACGCACTCCATAGTGGACCCCAATCTGCAGCAATTGTTTTTTCTTGCTGGACTTCTTGTACGCCTCTCGATTTTCGTAAATTTCGAAGATATTCTTGTAGGGCGAAAAATACTCGTACAGTTCTTCCGAGTCAAAAATCAGGACAAGGGCAGCCTTGCGAGCCTTGGCCTCGTTCAACAGCCCGAGAAACAGTTCAAGATAGCGGTCGCTGGTAAAATGGACCTGCTGAAGGTTCATGAAATAGAAACAGCCCGGACCATCCAGGAGCATGGCCAGCTTTTCCTTGACAGCGGAATACTGGGCAAATCCCAGAGATCCCGAAAGAACGATTTCCACATCCTGTTCCCGGGATTCCACCTGAATGTTGATCATATCAGACATCATGGCGGTTACCTCCTGGAAATGCGAACCTGGATTTTCGCCTCAAAGTAAGCCAGACTTTCAAGAGACAATTTCCAGAAAGGGAATGCTCGAATCCCCTGCAGGGCATCCGGGGCCGCAGAGGATGACGCACCGAACATAGGCGCAAGAAGCAAGCTGGCAGGTCTGTCAAATTCAAGCCGCAGATGGCAGGAGGTGTTTCCATCCTCAATTTCTATGGACTTTGCATCCGGATAAATCAGCGGCTCAGCGAATCCGAACTTGATCTTTTTTCCATTCACCGTCACGGAGCTATTTTCTCTACTGCAAGCCACGAGTCCCATTTCCAGAAGCGTACCGAAGAACCCCTTCAGGGAACTAAAACCGGCATTATCCAAATGGAAGGAAAGCTCAAAACCCGACGAAGAAGAAGATAGACCCAATTTCTTTTCGACATGCACAACCCCGTCAATACCATCTACCGTCAACGGCTGTTCAGAAACCAACTGCAGGTCAGAACCATTCTCGTGACGCTTCACCTGGTAGTCGTAGGGGGCGCGAAGACTGCATTCCCGGTCCGCCAGAAGCTGATCCAGCTTTGCCGCAGAAAAATCCTGGTTGGGCAGCAGAAAATCCATAAAGCCCACCGTCGGTTCGCCGTCGTCGCGCCAGGCACCCATCACATCGCACTGAGTAGCCTTAGCATTAATAAAACGCATCACTCCGCCAGTGAAATAATCCAGCAGGAAGGAGTAAGAATATGTCTCCGCACAAATCAGCTTGCGACCTTCCAGCAGGAAGTCCGCAATTTCAAGACGCACTCCGTCAAAGGACGCATTTGCTCCCAGGAAAGAAAATGCCTGCGATAGGAACCGGGTGCCCCAATAACGCACAAGGGGCGTACGCATGCCAGCAAAATCCTGCAGGTCCCTGTAGAATATAGGCGACATGGCAGGAAGCAGCATCTCAAAAAATTTCTGGCGTGTCTTATCCTTGAGGGCGGCGTTTCCATGCCGGAACAAGGAGAGGAAAGTCTTATGAAGCAGGTTGATTTCGGGACGACGGATGAGCAGTTCCCTGCATGTCCTTGCTGATGCCGGCAAACCGATGCTTCGACCTGCAGACAACAGGAAAGAAAGACGCCCCTCAGTACTCTGATCGCAGACCGCACTGCCAACTGTCCTTGTGGCAACATCATTAGTCTCGATAAAGTCGATCAGACGTTCAAAAAACGGAACTATATCGCCAGGTGCAGGCGGCACATCCAAAAGTACAACAGCAGACTTACCATCGCGACAATAAGGCTCGGCAATTTCTATCCAATTAAAATCATCATTTGCAATAGCCTGAGAAAGACTTTCAGACACAGGAACCACACGAAGTGTGGAACCCTTGTCTTCGACGGAATACCAGCCAGAAACCGGAGTGGATCGTCCCAAGGCATCCTGAAGAGCGGATTCCTGCACCAGGGCATATTCAAACCTGTTCTTTTCCAGAAGCTCCGTCATTTCCATCTCCCAGACCATGGAAGAATTAAAATATCCGGAGGGTTCCGTTCCAAAAAGTTTCCGCAGCAAAAGGCTGTGCTTCGACAGCTGCAAGGACTGAAGTTCTGATGGGAACAACGGCAGCATGGGATCGTCAAATCCGCCGCCAAGAATTTCAAGAAAACCATCCTCCACCGCCTTTTTCAGACGACCAAAGAACAACGGGCGCGCAACGCGGTGAGCAGCCTCTAAAGTCGGACCATCAAGAAAAATCGAAAAACGCACCTTGCCGAATTCCAGCATCTTACCGATACCGGTTAGCAAGTTCTTCGCAACTGCATCAAGCTTTGAATAAGCTGTAGACGGAGGCAGCTGTAACACCATAGATAGAGTAGGTTTCATACCTAAAGAATAGCAAATTTACAACTGGGATTTTTTGCGAAACCCAGTCATCGAAGGACTTTATTATCCGAAGAGAAAACAAAAAAAATGCCCCCCTTGCCCGCAGTCCGGCCGAGGGATGCGAGGCGCGGGTGCCGCAGCCTGTCATAACATCCGCCGGACGTTTTTTCGCGCAGCGCCTAGCGATGGAAGGGGCCGTACCGTATTTTTCCCAGGGGCGAGCGGGACAAGGCGCGAGCGCCGATTACGCCCCAAGGCGAGAGAAGCGACCGCCTCCTGGCGGGCATTTCCGAGCCGCAGGCGGAACTGTCCGCAGGACAGAAGCCGTACACAGGTACGGCGAGAGACGCGCGAGCAACGCAGTAACGCGATGCCCATGGCGAAAAAACAAAAAGAAAAGCCCCCCTGGAGGTTTACCTCGAGGGGGGCGTGAATCCAG
>JAKSIH010000069.1 GCA_024398935.1 Fibrobacter sp.
AGATCATCAAGACCGCCCCGGGCGTCAAGTCCGTAAGCTCCGTGTTCTTCATGTGCCTGCCGGGCCAGACTTATGTGTACGGCGACTGCGCAATCAATTTGAACCCCACCGCAGAAGAACTTGCAGGTATCGCCCTCCAGTGCGACGACACCGCCAAGGCATTTGGCCTGCCCAGCCGCGTCGCCATGCTTTCCTACAGCACCATCAATTCCGGCAAGGGTCCCGACGCAGACCTCGTGAAGGAAGCTACCGCAATCGCCAAGGCCGCCCGCCCCGATATGGCTCTGGATGGCCCGCTGCAGTACGATGCTGCAACTACCCCCAGCGTTGGCTCCCTTAAGGCTCCGGGCAGCGCAGTGGCTGGCAAGGCAACCGTATTTGTGTTCCCGGATCTTTCTGCCGGTAACATCGGCTACAAGGCTGTGCAGCGTTCCGCTCAGGGTACCATCGCTATCGGCCCCATGCTCCAGGGTCTCGCCAAGCCGGTGAACGACCTGTCCCGTGGCGCCCTGGTGGAAGACATTGTCTATACCATCGCTCTCACCGCTGTTCAAGCCCAGGCGTAGGAGACCGGCGGCTCAGTACATCGGTAAAATGCAAAGACGCTCCGCAAAATACGGGGCGTTTTTTGTTTTGCTATGAATCGGAAAAATAGGGACTAGAGATTAGAGACGGTCCGTAGAAAAATCACTTCTTATCCAGCTTGGCATTGATCTTTTTCTGCAGTTCCTTCAGGTGCCAGCGGCCGCGCTTGTCTTCCAAAAAGAAACTGGTGCGCACGCCGCGGGCAAGGCCTCTTTCAATGAGGTCCAGGGCGTCTGCATACCGCTTCTGGTCAAAGCGCAGCTCCGCCAGGAAGAAGTAGTTGTACAGGTCCTTGGGATCTTGCTTTAATGCCATCGTCAAATATTTATCCGCCTGTTTCTGGTCTGGCCAGGAAAGGATCAGCGGAATGTAGGGAAGCACAAAGTGGGCGCGTCCCAGCACCTGCCAGTCTTCAGCTGCGGTGGCCACGTCCCGGACGGTACTTGCAACGCCTTCCTTTACGGAGGTTAGCGCTCCCCGCTCGTTTCCCCACATGGAAATGATGGAGGCGTAGACATGGGCGATTTCCTTGTTCTTTGGGTACTTGCGGTAAGCCTCTTCACAATCCACCTTCATGGCGTCCAGGGTCTTCATGCGCCTACTCTTGTCGATATTCACGAAGCGGATCGTAAAGAAAAGGCTCTTGACATAACCGGCGGTAGCTTGTTCGGCGACTGCGGGATCCGCCATGGCGGACTTGTATTTCGCCGTCATCAGTTCCGCATTCTTCTTGTTGGCCTTGTCCCCGATTGCTTTTTCGGCTCGGGCCGCATAGCAGGAATCCGCAATACGAAGGTCCTCGTTTGCGAAAGCCGTTCCAAGGCAAAAAAGTAATGCGAGAATGACCGAGAATTTACCCATAGATTAAACTTTCCAGTTCTTCATCAGCTTGTTCAACTGTGCGATTCTTGCCTTTTCTTCTTCGGTGCCATGATATGTCTTAAACAGAAGGGCCCTATATTCCATCAGTGCGGTTCTAATTAAAACTTTTTCTTCTTTTTTTAGCATAGTATTTACGAGCGTTCAAAAAAAGGAGGCGGGGCATGTAGTCCCGCCCCCCTAGATTCATATATAGAAGTTTATTTGTGACCCTTGCCCTTGCCGGAGAAGTAGTCCTGCTGGCGGGTCATGCCCAGCACGGCATGCCACAGGTTTCCGTTGGGGTTGATCTTCTTGCGTTCATTGACGGCGTATTCGATAGGTACGTGGGAGAATACGTTGTTCATGCTGCCCACCACCATGTCGGTCTTGCCAGCCATGCCCGCGTGTACGGCGGCTTCGGCCAGCTGGAAGCAGAAGATGGCGTCAGTACCCTTTGCCGGAGTGCTACGGACCATGTAGCTTGGGTCAAAGTACTTGATGTTGATTTCCTTTCCGACTTCGTTGAAGTGTTCCTTAATCTTACGGGTAAGGAATTCGCCAATGTCGTTCTTCAATACGTTTCCGCTGGCGTCACGTCGTTCTGGCTGGTCGATGAACAACTCCTGGCCGGCACCTTCGGCAACGGCGATCACTGCGTGGGTCTTGCCATTGTCGTAGCGGCTCTCCAGAGCCTTGCAGAGTCCTTCCAGGGTAAAGGGGACTTCGGGCACCAGGCAGATGTTCACCACGGTGGTGGCAAGTGCTGCGTAGGCGGCAATGAAGCCGGAGTCGCGACCCATGAGCTTAACCAGGCCGAGACCGTTAAAGGCGCCGTTCGCCTCGTTATGGGCGCAGGTAATGACGTCTGTCGCACTGAGCACGGCGGTTTCAAAACCGAAGGTCCTGTCAATGAGGTTTAGGTCGTTATCGATGGTCTTGGGAATGCCGATGATGGAAATGGGCTGCTTGCGCTTTTTCACTTCTTCGGCAATGGCGTGGGCGCCGCGGAGGGTTCCGTCACCGCCGATGCAGAACAGCACATTGATGTTGAGACGCATCAGGGTGTCCACCATGATGGACGGGTCCTGTTCACCGCGGGAGCTTCCAAGAATAGTACCGCCGTCTTCCTGGATGGCGTCCACCACGTCCGGGTTCAGAACCTTGGGGGAGTAGCCGTACTTGGGGTTCAGTCCGCGGTAGCCATAGGGAATACCGAAAATGTTGCGAACACCGTAGTCAAACCAAAGCGTCTGAACAAGGCCCTTGATCACGCTGTTCAGACCGGGGCAGAGACCGCCGCAGGTAACGATGCCTGCACGGGTCCATGCGGGGTCGTGGAAAATGGTTTCGCGAGGGCCTGCAGCTTCGAGGCTCGGTACCGGGATATTGTTTTCGTAGAAATGCTTCAGGCGCTTCACGTCGGTGGTGAGGCTTACCTGTTCGCTATCGGAAACATACTGAAGTCCCTTTAGTGGGGATTTCAAAGTACCCTTACCTACAGTTTCAATTGAAAGGTCGTATTCAGTCGGATTCTGCAGAATATCTTCTTGTGTCATACTAGCATCCTTTGATGGTTGCTGGGTTTATCACTTGCCCTTGCTTTCTAAAGATACATATTTGCATATCCCGTGGATGTTGCAAATATGATTTTTATTGGTGCTGAATTAAAGGTCCAGGGGCTTGAAGTGGATTTTTGTTCTTAAACCGGGGTTTGCGTTTTCCACTTCGATCTTCATGTTACATAAATTGCAAAGTTTTTTCACCATGGAAAGGCCGATGCCCGTTCCGCTGGTCTGGCGTGTCATCTCGTTTTCCACGCGGTAGAATTCCTGGAAAACCTTCTTCATCTCGGATTGAGGAATGCCGGGACCATAATCGCGGACAGCCATGTACATATCCGTGCCCTTGATGGCAAGCTCGATGTTTACCATCTTGTAGTCGGCATTCTTGCTGAACTTCAGGGAGTTGTCTACCAGATTCATGAGAATCTGCATGATGGCGTCGCGGTCGATCAGCTGGTGGATCTTGTCTGCTTCCATATCCGTGGAGACCGTCAGTTCGAAACCCTGCTTTTCCACATTCTTGCCATAGGTTGCGATGAAGTCGTCAATGACCGCCTTGGGGCGTTCCATGCGGAGCTGTACATTCCAGCGGTTTCCGTCCAGCTTGGACAGGTTAAGCACGTTCTGGATCAGGCGAGAAAGTCTATCCGCCTCGCTAGCAATCTGGTTGTAGTAGCGCTGCTTCTTTTCTTCATTTGCAACCCAGGAATTCTGCAAAAGTTCGGCGTACATCTTGATGGCTGCAAGGGGAGTCTTCAGCTCGTGGGTAATGGCCGAGACAAAGTCCTGACGCTTGGTTGCCAGGGCGATGTTATTGCGGGTGAACTTGTAGATTGTAACGAGGCAGATCGCAATAACGAGAAGCAGGATAAAGCCGGTCAGGAGGATTGAATAGGGAATGGGCTGCAGGTCATGGTCGATGTAGACCCGGAAAGAGATGTTCTGGAAGGGGGATTCCAGTTCCTGCTCAAAGATCAGGTCATGGTTCGTCTTGTTTCCCAGGGTGTTAATGATGCTGTTGTCCAGGACCAGTTCAAATGCGTGCGTGGATCCGTGAAATTCCTGGGGCAGCTTGCTTAGCATGTAGTTCAGGTAGGTGGTCTGGTTTACCACGAACCCCTGGATCATGGCAAAGTCGCCAATGGCGATTTCGCGGTAGAACACCATGTGCCCGTTGAAGTACTTGACCTTGAAAAGGTTGGTCTTCACCTCCTTGTTGCTTCCGATGAGGAGTCGCAGTCGGCTGAGACTTGCGCTGTCCATCTTGGCGGTTTCTGCAATGTATGTCAGGGCTTCATCTTCCGAGGTGATTTCCGTACGGGAGGGAATGCTGATACTGTTGTTGTCCCAAAGCTGGTCCAGGATGGTAGCGTTCTCTATGACGCTTGTGGAATCCAGGATCTGGATGCTTTCCTTGGGCTTGACATCGTTTCTTATGCCAAGTGTATCCACCAGCTGCTGAATAAGCTGTTTTGTTTCCCTGCGGGGACCTTCGTCCTCGAAGGTGTAGTTTTCCCAGATGGTCTTGCCCATACGGGAATTGGTGTCCGGGTAGAAGGGCGTTAGCAGTTCATTGCTCTGGGTAATCTGGAAATGACCCACCAGCCCCTTTCTGCATCGGTTGTTCTGGATGTCGAAGGAGCAATAAAGGCCTGCGGAGTCCGGAAAGAAGAAGGACTCGGAAATCTGCCTACTGCTACCTCCGATTGCAGGAATGGTGTTGAGAAGCCCATAGCGGGTGTAGCTTCGATTGTTCTCGCCAATGAAATCCTGGCTGAGAGCCGCTGAAAAATTCTGGTAGGCACTATAGGCGCTTTCGTGTTGCTGCTTTGTGGTTAGGGCGGAGGATTGCTTGAAGCTGTGTACGAAGAGAATGGTCAGCGGAATGGCGATGACCAGGAATATGGAAACAAACACCAGGCGTTCTTTCATAACCGCCTGGTGTCTCTTGAAGTACGAAATAAGGTCGCTTATTCTCAACGGTCGAGTTCGGGAGAGGATCGCATCTGGTAGCCTTCTCCGCGGAAGGTAACCAGAAGTCTCGGGTGGGAAGGATCGTCTTCAATCTTCTTGCGAAGCTTGGTGATGTGGATGTCCACGGTACGGGTGTCCACGGATTCGGCGTTCTCGTAGCCCCAGACCTTGCGGAGAAGTTCGGAGCGGGGAACGGCGTGGTCTCGGTTGGCCCACAGGTATTCGAGAATTTCGATTTCCTTGCGGGTAAATGCCAATTCCTCGTCACCACGGACACCGGTGTATTCGCGGAAGTTCACCTTCAGGTTGCCTGCCACCAGCTTCCCTTCGTTTTCCAGGGACTGACGGCTACGGCGAAGCACTGCTTCGATGCGGGCCAGCAGCATGGGAACGGAGAACGGCTTGGGAATATAGTCGTCGGCACCGAACTTCAGGCCGTTGATGATGTCTTCATCCGCATTCTTTGCAGAAAGGATAATGATGGGAAGGCTCTTGTCCTGTTCACGAATCTTGTCACAGACCGTAAATCCGTCCATGCCCGGGAGCATCAGATCCAGCAGGACCAGGCCGTACTGGCCCGTCAAGGCTTCGGCGAGACCGTCTTCGCCGTTGATGACATGCTTTACGCGATAGCCGTTCAGTTCACAGAGATCTACGAGACCTTCGGCAATTGCGATTTCATCTTCGATGATGAGAATGTTGGTACTGCAGGTATTCTGAGTCATACAATCCTAGCTGATTTCTTTATAGAGAACAAAGGTACGAATCTAGACAACGGGACTAGAGAGCGAAACCGCCGCCAATTTCCAGAACCACATTGCCTGCGTCAATTTCCTTCGGGTAGTCACCACCGAAGTAGTACTTGACGTTGGCGTATGCGGCAATGGGGATAATGGGAAGCTTGGCACGGACACCGGCCATGACATGGAAACCAATGCTAGTGGTGAGGCCTTCTTCGAGGGCAGCGTCCTTCAGGTTGTCCACTGCCTGGTCCTGAATACGGCTAGCGAGTTTTTCTGCCATCTGTGCGGGATCCATGGCGGCAGCGGCTGCTTCCGGATCTACCAGTGCGCCTGCAACTGCTTCGGCCATTTCATCCTTCATGCCCTGGAGAACTGCGGAATAGACTCCGTTCACGACACTGTAGGTGAAGGGTTCGTTCAGGATGAAGGTGTTCAGGTTATAGGTGATGCCTGCACCGATGTAGGGCTTGATAATGGGCAGGGAGAATGGCTTGGTAATGGTCAAGTCGCCGTTCATGTGGACGAACTTGGGATTTGCTTCTGCAAAGGGAACGCCACCCAGTTCAACCTTCAGGGGGATTTCCTGATAAAGATCCAGATAGTTCGGATTGGTCAAATCAACGGAACCGCTGCTTGCGAGAACCTTGGTCAGGGTTTCCTGGTCCTGCAGAACATAGAGGCTTGCGTCGTAGGAACCGAACTGGATGTTGAAGGTGCCTTCAACGTCGATGAAGGGGAGAATGTCGATCCAGGCCTTGAAACCGAAACCCTGCATGGTTCCCTTGAAACCTTCGTGCTTTATGAGGATGGAACCGTCATCGGTAACCTTTGCGGGGGCTTCCATGCCCTTCATCTTGTTTCCGAAACTGGGGGCGTAGTGGCCACCGATGCCGACAATGGCGAAGGACTGTGTTGCGAGCAGGGCACCTGCGGCAATAAGAGCCTTGAACTTCATGGGAATTTCTCCTTAAAAAAACTTATGAACTTGAAACTAAATAAAAATTTGAAAAAACGGATGCCCCAAAATGGGCAAATAAGCTAAAATTAGTCAATTGCGGGCACGAAAAGGAACCTTTTTTGGCCCTTTTCTACCTTAACCTTGTTGAAGTTGAAGTCGTCCACCGGCTGGTTGTTCCTGTCGATTGCCTTCACGTTCAGGGAATGTTCGCCGGCCTCGACTGGAATTCGGGTTATGTACATGTAGTTGGGCATAAAGAGACCGATGCGCAGGTCGGCCTGTTCCAGCTGGCTCTGGGCGATATCCACACCGACATTCTTGACCAGGTCAAAGAGTCCGTTTCCTGTCTGGGTCTTTTCCTTTGCAATCTGGGCTGCTACGGTGCGGGTCACAACGCGGATCGCTGTACGGAGAAGCGTGTTGGGCGTTTCCTCGTCCATGTTCTTGGTCAGTTCCGCATCTACATCCATCACTCGTTCCGGCATGGCCTTCAGGGAGTTGTCCACCTTGGCAAAGAAGTGGTGGGCCTTCTGGCGAAGAACCTTCTTTTCGGGGAATGCAACGCTGATATGGAAGGTCTCGCTGCCTGCGTTGGGGATGATGGGGGCGCTGACGGAGATGCTTGCGCGGCCGCCGCTGGCACCGTCCTTTGCGGAAAGGTACATGGAGCCACCGCTAACGAAGGTTCCGGACATCTTCATCTCGGTAAGGATGGGGCTGTGACCGGCGTAACCCACCAGCACGATTTCCTGGCCCATCTTGCGCACATCGTCTGCCTTGGGAGTGGAACTTACCGGCTTGTATCCCAGGGAGGAAATGTCTGCGGTGCGGCCTACACGGGTAAGGTATTCGCAGATGAATTCCCAGACTTCCTTGGGCATATCCACATTGCCTTCCTTGAAGGCCTTGGCGGCCTTGATGTAGGCGATGGCTGCGTCGTCGTCTTCACCTGCCATTTCGTAGACGATGCCGCAGAGGTAGCGGAGAAATCCGTTGTCGTTCACCTTGTCGTTATCCTTCTGGTAAAGGGCGTCCAGGGCGATTTGCGCCCGCTTTACTTCGACCAGGGCGTCTTCCACGTTCTTCTGGGCCAGATAGTTCATGATCTGGTACTGGTGCATCACGATAATTTCAAAGGGACGTGCGCGGTAGGGACGGACATTGTCGTTGGTGAGGACTGCGGCAGCTTCGTTCGTGACGGAGCGGGTGAACAGTTCGTCGTAAACTTTCTCGGCCTTCTCGAAATGCTCGATACTCTTCTGGTAATCGCCCTTGTAATGATAGAGGGCGCCCAGGTCGAAGTGGTAGAGGAAGGCGCTCTTTTCTCCGTAGAGATCCTTCTTTTCCTTGTCGATCTGCTTGATGGTTGCTTCGATGCCCTTCTTTTCGTAGGTGGGGGCCAAGGTCTCATAACGGGTCATGGCCTTGTTGGCGCAGGAACACAGCATGAACAACACGGAAAGAAGCAGTATAAGGCGTTTCATATATCCTCCCTTTAAAATTTGCAAGAATATAATTTTTTTGTGTGTATATAAAAACGATTCCCGGCGTTTCCGTCGGGAATCTTAATGGTGTTTAGCCATTGGAGAGAGTAATTACTTCTTGCCGTTCTTCTTTTTCTTGGTGGTGTCGATGGTGATTTCCACGGTTTCTTCACCCTTGATGGTCACCAGTTCTTCGCCAGCCTTGCGGTTGTTGCATTCTGCGCGGACCAGGTGGTCGCCTGCTTCCAGGTTATGGACGGTCAGCGGAGCGCCATCGGTCTTGTCGGCCAGATCGCCGTCGATATAGACCTGGCACTTGCCCGGAACGGTGGTAATCTTCACGTGGCCCTTAGGAATCTTGGTGCCAAAGTTGAAGTCGTTGCACTTGTCCTTACCCGGCCAGATGTTTACGCGCTTGTTCACCAGTTCGTAACCCTGGTCGATGACCACGAGAGTCTGGCGGCCGGACTTAACGTTCAAGTTCACAATGGGGCTCTTGCCGAGAGGTTCGCCGCCCAGGAATACGTCGCTGTTAGGAGGTTCGGTAACGATGTTGACCACTGCGGCCTTGTTACGGGGAGGCGGTTCGTCACCGTCGCAATCGGTTGCGAAGACGTTGGCGTAGAGGAAAGCCACCATCAGGGCGAAAATGTAAAGCTTCTTCATAAAAGGACTCCTATGGGATAAATACGGTCTAAAGATACAAAGTTTTTTTTTGTTTGACTAAAAAAGTTTTGTAATGAAGAGGGGATGGGGCGACGATTACGGGAAATGTCTTTTGTTTTGTGCTGGGTTCCGCTGCAAGGTTTATTAACTTTTACAATATGAAAGCTCTTTATCAGAAAATTCGTACGCTCAATGGCAAAAATTATGGTCTCTACAAGTCCCTGGCGGAAAAGTCGTGGGATTTTGGCGATTTTTCCCTGGAATTTCTCCATGTGCAGGGGGACCCCTTTGCGCCGGCGTCCCGGGTTTTGATAAAGGCTGGCCTCCAGATGCTTGGCTATCCTGCCGAATGGGGGAGCAGTTTTGAGCATCGGCTGGCCCTGAGTGATTTTTTACATCGCCGGATGAGTGCCGTAGTTAAAGAAAGGTACCCCGAGAAGGATGCCGCCGTTATTTTTGACACGGCTGGACCTGAAATGCTGGTACGAAATTCTCTCTGGATCGACAACGGGGAACTTCGTGCGGTTTTGCAGGTGCGCCTGCCTGGCGAAGGTCGCAAGATCCAGGCGGAGGCCGCCGCAGAGATTTTGACCATGGTCTTGCCCGACCTGGTTTCTGCCAGCTTGTTCAATGACGGTGGTCGCTGCGAAGGTGGGGTGAAGCCGGAGCTTGCCGCCCACTACCAGGTTTTGGCTGACCGGGCGGCTATTTTAAGTGAACTTGAGAGCCGCGGACTTTGCGCCTTTGTGCCCGATGGTGCCGTGCTGCCCCGCGAATCCGGAATTTCCGAAGCGCCCATGGCGGGAGCCGTGCCTTTTGTGGCTCCCGAGGAAATGGCCGTTACCTTGAATGTGAACGGCCGTGAAGTTCGCGGCATGGGAATTCCCAAGGGTATTACTGTCATTACCGGTGGCGCCTTTCATGGAAAGTCCACGCTGCTTCAGGCATTGACCCGCGCCGTGTATCCCCATGTTCCTGGGGATGGCCGCGAAGGAATTGTCATAGATGAATCCGCTCTTCGTGTGGGCGTGGAAGATGGTCGTAGCGTCCGCGGGACGGACCTTTCGCAGTTTGTCCGCGACCTGCCGGGCGGTGTCAGCACCAAGAACTTTACCACTGCAAGTGCATCTGGTTCAACAAGCGAAGCCGCCAATCTGCTGGAAGCCATGGAAGCGGGATCTTCTACGTATCTGATTGACGAAGACTCCTCTGCAGTGAACTTCCTTATTCGCGACAGTCGTGTCCGCAAGCTTCTGGGTGATGACCGCGAGCCGCTGATCCCGCTGACGGATCGCATTAGAGAAATTTGCTATGGAACCGCGAATGCCTCGGAAGGCTCGAGTGTGGCAAACGCCTCGGAAAACAAGCGCGCCGCCTCTCCAGAGTGTCATCCTGAGCCGAAGGCGAAGGATCTAGCCGCTCGCAGCTTCATCCTCGTGGCTGGCGCCTGCGGTGACTACCTTGAACTTGCTGACAACATCATTGTGATGGCAAACTACAAGGCCGAATGTGCAAAGGGCTTCTTTGCGTGTCATCCTGAGCCGAAGGCGAAGGATCTAGCTGTCGGCTTGCCTCCTTTTGTCGCGCCTGCCTGCCGCATTTTTGCAGACTACATCAAGCCCATCCAGAATAGTATCCGCCCCACCTCCGCCGTTGAACGCCAGGTAAAGGTGAAACTTTCCGGTGATACTTTGTTGCAGATGGGATTCCTGGTGGCTGATACCAGTCGGCTTGTTACTTTGTCTGATAAGCAGCAACGTCTTGGCGCAGGCTTCATGCTTCTGAATCTCTGCCAGAACGTCATGAGCAATGGTGATTCCGCAAACTCCTCCGGCGATGCAACCACCATCGTAGAAAGCATCGAAAAACTTTGCGACAAAATAAAGAACGTTGGTTTCCGCAACCTGCCTCAGGGCATGAGTCGCGAAATGAGCCTCCCGCGCCCGGTGGACATCGCCTGTGTGCTGTTCCGCCTTCGCGACCAGGGCCGAAAGTAACGGAAAGGAATTGAAGAATGGTGGCAAAGTTGTATCATATTCCGCTATGTGCAGTGGCGCTAGCCTTGGTGGCTTGCAATGCATACAGT
>JAKSIH010000007.1 GCA_024398935.1 Fibrobacter sp.
GTAGAGAATCCCTGGACCGTTCGTCAATGGATCCTTCCAGGATGACTGTAGAGAAACCCTGAACTGTCCGTCATTGGATCCTTCCAGGATGACTGTAGAGAATCCCTGGACTGTTCGTCAATGGATCCTTCCAGGATGACTGTAGAGAATCCCTGAACTGTTCGTCACTAGATCCTTCCAGGATGACTGTAGAGAATTCCCTGGACCGTTCGTCAATGGATCCTTCCAGGATGACTGTAGAGAATCTCTGAACCGTTCGTCAATGGATCCTTCCAGGATGACTGTAGAAAATCCCTGGACCGTTCGTCAATGGATCCTTCCAGGATGACTGTAGAGAATCCCTGGACTGTTCGTCAATGGATCCTTCGCCCCTGCGGGGCTCAGGATGACGGAAAAACAGGGTTCAGGATGACGATATGCGGGGTTCAGGATGACGGTGTGCGGAATCCTAGATGACGCAAAGTGAAGCACAGAATGACGCGACATCGCCCGGCTCAGGGCCTACCGCATTACTTTATCTGCATTCCCTTCAGGTCGAAGCGCTTGCCGCCCTTCTCAATGAAGACCTTCTGGCCTGCAACGCGGAGACGTACCTGGTTTTCAGCAGGGTTTGCCGTGCGATTCACCATGGAAGGACGAATGGCCTCGGGAGTAACCACCGGGCTGTTTTCACCCTTTGCGACACCCGCGACAGCAAAGTTCGGTGCCTTTCCTGCGTTGAGCGCCTCGATAGCGCCAGCCAGATAGGCAAGAGGAGCGTTCCAGTTGATGGCCACTTCGTTGGTTGCATAGCTACAGGTATTGTCGGTATAGGAGGTTGCAGCCTGACCGGTACGGTAATCCCTGCATTCCCAGGATTCAGAGCCGATATCTTCGCCACCGGGCTGGGGACCGCCCACCAGCATGCCGGGCACCGGAGCGGAAACGCCGTCGGATGTACTGGGACGATGGTGAGGCTTCTTGGGAGACTTGGTTCCAAAACCGGTCATGAAAGACATGTTCAGGGGATTCTTGCCCAGCAGGTAGTCCAGGACCTTGCGGGCTGCATCATAATACTTCTGCTCGCCGGTAAGGTAGTAGGCGTGAAGAAGCCAGACACCCTGGTTTGCAGCCACGGCGTTAGATCCCCAGACAAAGTCCTCCTTCGCCATGACAACGCCAAAGCCCTTCTGGGAGCGCTTGACGAATTCGTCGGCAAGGCCCGTCAGGATGCTCTTGGCAGAAGCAGCGGAAGCACCCATTTCGGTTGTATGGGTTGCAATGCCGTAAACGGCAAGGCCAGTCACGTCACCCCAGTTGGGAACGCCAGCCTCGGAGACATTCTGCTTGTAGGAGGCATCCCCTGTGGAGATGAACAGTTCGGTACCCGCAAAGAGCTTTTCGTCGCCCAGGCTTCCGTCACCATATTCACCAGTAGAAACATCACCCGGATTGCTAAAGGCCTTATTGGGATTCTGGGTTCCCCAGGCATAGGCCTTCTTTGCTGCTTCCAGGCACTTTGCCGCGTAGGTTGCGTCATAATCCTTATAGACGCGGTAGGCAGCGGCCATGACACCGGCAAAGTCAAACGTTGCGGCAGTTCCCTTGCCGATAACATAAATCGGGTCCCTGTCATTTGCGGGCATCACATCGCCCGGGAAACCAAGAGAGGTCATCTTATGGAATACGCCACCATCGGTATCCTGCATGGTGAGCATCCAGTCCAGATTGTACTTGATTTCGGCAAGCAGATCCGGAAGGGTTCCCTCGGCGGGAATGTTCCACTTGAGAGTCTTGAAATAATCCGGATAGTGCTCGAACAGGGAAATGAGGGTGTAAGTCGTAATGCCGGAGTTCACGATATAACGGCCGTAGTCACCGGCATCGTACCAGCCCTTGGAAGACTGGATGGATCCCGAACCGGCGGAATTATGCTTCTGGACCGTAGTGTTGGTATGGCCTGCGGCACGCTTCCACTGGAGAGCATAGGATTCTTCCAGGGCCATGGACGCGCGCTGGTAGTAATACCACTTGAGGGCAGCCTTGGTCACGTCTTCGAAGGTCTTGTCGGAAACTTTAAGATCGTTGCGGACAACCTGGCCGCCCACCTTGATGGAATAGGTTCCCGGAACCTTAAGGTCGGAAAAATCCACCAGTTGGACTTGCTGATTGTAGGCGTCCCAGGAAGTAGCCGCCTTGGGAGTCGCCGTAAGGACGGTCTGTCCGTTGGCATCCGCGATTTCCACAGCCCCGTTACCGTCGGCCAGGGTAAATTCCTTGGCATCGTTGGCACGGTAACCGATCTGGTTGATATAGGCCGTGGCGCTAAATGCGGAGGAAGCGAAAGTCATTGCGGCAATCGCCAGGGGCGCAAACTGCTTAAGACCGAATTTTGTGAACATAGGAACTCCTGAATAATTTTTTTCAAACTTAATATAAGCTCTGTGGGCAATTTTTCAAAACAAAAACACCTAGGATTCCGTTTACAAGTGTAACAAGTGTTCCCAAAGCGTGCTCTAGATGAGAAAAAGGGCATCGCAGGTACGATGTCCTCAAGAAAAGGAAAAAATGAAGGTCCTCGCTTTCAAGGGAAACGCGAGGGGGAATGCTAGATCCTCGCTTTCGCGAGGATGACAGCAAGAGGGTGCGAGGATGACTGCGGGACGCAAGGGGGATTGCCAGATCCTCGCTTTCGCGAGGATGACTGCAAGAGGGTGCGAGGATGACTGCGGGATGACTACTTCAGAAGGTCAAGAGTTAGGCGGCGGGCTTCGGCATCTGCTTCCAGCACCTGATCCAAGGTCAAGTGCCCCGTAAGGTTGGGAGCGCCGTTGATGATGGTTTCCACATGACGGGGAATGTCGGTGAACTTCAGTTTGCCATCCAGGAAGCGGTCAACGAGGACTTCGTTGGCAGCGTTCATCATTGCAGGCACTACACCGCCGCGGCGGCCAGCTTCGAAAGCGAGGGCCAGGCAACGGAACTTGTTGAAGTCCGGTTCGAAGAAGGTGAGCTGACCGAGAGTGGGCAGGTCCAAGCGCTTGGTTTCGAGGGGCAGGCGTTCTGGCCAGGTGAGGGCCACCTGAATAGGAATGCGCATGTCGGGAGCGCCCAGCTGAGCCATCAAAGAACCGTCACGGAACTGCACCAGAGAGTGCACCATGGATTGCGGGTGAACCACCACCTTGATCTGTTCGTAAGGGATGTGGAACAGGAAGTGGGCTTCCAGAACTTCGAGGCCCTTGTTCATCATGGAAGCGGAATCGATGGTAATCTTACGGCCCATGCTCCATACCGGATGGTTGAGGGCGTCTGCCACGGTGATGTTTTCGAAACGTTCAATATCCCAGGTGCGGAAGGGGCCGCCGGAAGCGGTGATTTCCAGGCATTCCACTTCCTTGTTGGGGCGGTCTGCCAGGCACTGGAAAATAGCGCTATGTTCAGAATCAATGGGAGTGATGAAAGCCTTGGGATTTTCAGCAAGCTTGTCCCAGATGACGGGGCCGGCCATGACCATGGTTTCCTTGTTGGCGAGAGCCACATGCTTGCCGTGTTCGATGGCGGTAATGGTGGGAAGGCAGCCAACGGCACCCATCAGGGCGTTAATGATGATGTCGGCCTTGGGGTCGGCGGCCAGTTCGCAAAGGCCTTCCATACCGGAGAGCACCGGCATGTTGAGCATGGCACTCAGTTCCTTGGCAGCTTCGGGCTTGAACATGCAGACACGTTCCACCTTGAACTTGCGGACAATTTCTGCAACCTTTTCAACGCTGGAATTTGCAGCCACAGCATAAATCTTGAACAAATCAGAATGCTGAAGGCAGACATCTACAGTAGAAGTTCCGATGGAACCAGTAGCACCGAGAAGAACGACATTTTTCATAATAATTAGTGGTTAGTGGTTAGTGATTAGTGGTTAGTGGTTAGTGGTTAGTGACGCAGGAGATGTTCTTCACTAGCAACTCCTGTTTACTAGCCACTTTTTACTAACCACTTCTTAATATCCCTCAGGGTTATTCTTCTGGAAGTTCCAGGAGTCGCGGCACATTTCCTCGATACCGTACTTCGCTTCCCAACCAAGTTCTGCCTTTGCCTTTGCAGGATTGCAATAGCAGGTGGCAATGTCACCGGGACGACGGGGTTTGATGCTGTAGGGCACCTTCAAGTTATTAGCCTTTTCGAAAGCGTGAACCACATCCAGAACGGAGTAGCCATGGCCTGTACCCAAGTTGTAGATGGCAAGACCGCACTTGCGTTCAATAGCCTGCAGGGCACAAACATGGCCGGCAGCCAAATCACAAACGTGAATGTAGTCGCGAACGCCGGTGCCATCGGGAGTATCGTAGTCGTTACCGAACACGCCCAGTTCCGCACGGCGACCCACTGCAGTCTGAGTGATGTAGGGCATCAGGTTGTTGGGAATGCCGTTGGGATTTTCGCCGATGAGGCCACTCTGGTGGGCGCCAATGGGATTGAAGTAGCGGAGTAGCACCACGTTCCATTCAGGATCGGCCTTCTGCAAATCCATGAGAACTTCCTCCAGCATGGACTTGGTCTTGCCGTAGGGATTGGTGCACTGGCCCTTGGGGCATTCTTCCGTAATGGGAATGATAGCCGGGTCACCGTAAACTGTGGCAGAAGAAGAGAAAATGAAATTCTTGCAGTTGTGCTTACGCATCACGTCCAGCAGAACGAATGTTGCGTTCATGTTGTTCTCGTAATATTCCAGAGGCTTTGCCACAGATTCGCCCACAGCCTTGAGACCGGCAAAGTGGATGCAGGCGTCGATGGAATACTCGTCGAACACATCGTTCATTGCAACGGCGTTACGGACATCCGCCTTTACAAAGGGAACCGGCTTACCGATAATCTGGGCAACTCGGCGCAGGGATTCTTCGCTGGAATTTGCAAGATTGTCCACCACAACAACGGAATGGCCAGCCTTGTCCAGTTCGATGATGGTATGGCTACCGATATAGCCCGCACCGCCTGTAAGAAGAATATTCATGGTAAACCTCAATTATATCTGCCAAGAATTTAGAAAATAAAAAATCCCCGCCATAGCGGGGATTCCCTTATACTTGCGATTTGTTCCTGCGATGGGAAAAATTAAGCAAACTTCTCCATGCAATCCAGGAGGATGTAAAGCATGGGCGCCGTCAGGTAGAAGGAGTCGCAACGGTCCAGGACGCCACCGTGGCCAACAAACAGGTTACCGGAATCCTTGGTGCCACTCCAGCGCTTGAGGGCGCTCATCAGAAGGTCGCCAGCCTGACCGGAAATTGCAATGAGGAGCCCTAGGACGCAGCCCTTTACGATGTCTATCTGGACATTGAAGGCAGACAGTGCGGCAGTCTGGCTAGACCAGTAGGCCACCCAGGCCACCGTAGCCAAGGTGCCCGCCACAGAGCCTTCCCAAGTTTTCTTGGGGCTGATGCTGGGAGCGAAGAGATGTCGGCCGAAGGGCCCCTTGCCAGCGGCGAACTTTCCGAAGAAGTAGGCCACGGTATCACAGAGCCACATGGAGGTCATCACCAGAATAAAGGCATAGCAATGTTCCAAGCCCTGTCCGTTACCCATCATGAGAACGTTCATGCCGCCCCAGAGGCCAACATACAGGGGGGCAGCCAGATGAAGCACCAACCAGGGGAACAGATTTTCGATGTTGACCTTGGAATAGGCAACGCTGATATACCCGGCAAAAATGACCAGGCAAGCCATGCCCACCACGCAAGGAACCGGCGAGGAAAGTCCAAAGAAGCCACCCTTGGACAGAGCCCATGCTAGAGTCAGGGCAACGGTCGCGATGAAGGAGAATACCCGCATGTCGGGACCCTGGTACATCTTGCGGACCATGGACGCCCATTCCCAGGCGCCAACGCCACCCAAAAAGCACATCAGGCCTATACGGGAAAAGTCGTTGAACCACAAAAGGCCAAACACAACGGGAATGGCGATAAAGGCTGTAATTAATCGCTGAGCTAAATTACTCATGGAGGACCTTGCCGAAGCGGCGTTCGCGAGTGTTGAAGAACTCCACCGCTTTCATGAATTCTTCCTTGGTAAAGTCGGGCCAGAGAGTATCCGTTACATAGAACTCGCTGTAGGCGGCCTGCCAGAGAAGGTAGTTGGAAAGTCTGAATTCGCCACCGGTACGGATAATGAGATCCGGATCGGGAGCACCCTTCAGATAGAGATTTTTTGCAAAAAGGGTTTCATCGATGTCATCGACATTCAGAGTCCCTGCGGACACCTGGGAAGCAATGGACTTGACCGCCTCCACGATTTCCTGGCGACCACCATAGGAAATGGCCAGGTTCAGCTGCATCCCGGTGTTATTTGCGGTAACATCGATTGCAGACTGAAGGCTTGCACGGGGCTTTTCCGGCAAGCGGTCCATATTGCCGATGACAGTCAGCTTCACATTCTTTTCCATCAGGTCGGGAATTTCCTTGACCACCATCTCGATGAGAAGGTTCATGAGGTAATTCACTTCCTTGGAAGGGCGTCCCCAGTTTTCGGAGCTGAACACATACAAAGTCATGTGTTCCAGCTTCAGGTTCACGCCCATTTCCACGGCATCGATAGTGGATTCGGTCCCCTTGCGATGGCCGAAGAAACGTTCCAGGCCGCGGCTCTTGGCCCAGCGGCCGTTACCGTCCATGATGATTGCAATATGTCGGAGCTGATTTGCCACGCTTTAACCCTTGATAATCCCGATTGACAGCAAACTAAGGACTAGACCTTAAGGATGTCGGCTTCCTTGGCGGCAAGGAGAGCGTCGATCTGAGCGATAGCCTTGTCGGTCGCCTTCTGGATTTCGTCCTGCTGCTTCTTGGCTTCGTCTTCGGGCATTTCCTTGTCCTTCTTGATGGCGTCGTTTGCATCGCGGCGGATGTTGCGGATGGCAACGCGGCCGTCTTCGGCATGCTTGCGGGCAATCTTAGCCAGTTCCTGACGACGTTCGGTAGTGAGGATCGGAAGAGAAACGCGGATAGAGTTACCATCCTTCATGGGAGTAAGGCCGATGTTTGCAGCATAGATGGCCTTTTCGATGAGATCCACGATGGTCTTTTCCCAAGGAGCGACGAGAAGCATGCGCGGTTCCGGAACGGAAACCTTGGCCACCTGGGAAATGGGAGTCGGGGTGCCGTAGTAGTCGATACGGATGTCATTGAGAATTGCGGGGGAAGCCTGACCTGCACGGATCTTGGAAAATTCACGTTCGGTAGCTTCGATAGCCTTAGCCATTTTTTCAGAATAATCTGCCATAATAAAACCTTTAATTGATTGATAATTGATAATTGACGATTGATAATTATAAATAATCGCGGCAAAGCCGCCTGCCTAATAATTATCAATTATACATCATCAATCATCCATTGTTAACAATGTACCAGTGTTCCTAAATTACCTTCGACGGCGGCCTGAGTCAAGCAGCCCTTTTCCATCTTGAACACGAAAATGGGCATATTGTGTTCCATGCACAGGGCAACCGCAGCGGTGTCCATCACCTTAAGTCCGCGGGCGATCACTTCCTGGTAGGTAATGTCGTCGAAGCGGGTGGCGGTAGGATCCTTCATGGGGTCGGCGGAATAGATGCCGTCCACCTTGGTCACCTTCATGATCACGTCACATTCGCTCTCGATGGCGCGAAGGGCGGCGCAGCTGTCGGTGGTGAAGAACGGATTGCCGGTACCTGCGGAGAAAATCACCACGGAACCGTTTGCGAGAAGTTCAATAGCACGGCGACGGTTGAAGAATTCGCAGATGGGTTCCATACGGATGGCGCTCATGACCACAGAGTTGATTCCCTGCTTGTCCAGTGCGTCCTGCATGGCAAGACCATTCATTACAGTACCGAGCATTCCCATGGCGTCACCCTGGGCACGGTTCATACCACCGGCACTGGCGCTTACGCCACGAATCATGTTGCCACCGCCAATGACCAGGGCTACACCTACACCTTTGCGAACTACGTCTGCAATTTCTGACGCCATCTCGTTCAGGATATCGTTGTCGATTCCGTGACCCTTGGCGCCTGCAAGAGCTTCTCCGCTCAACTTGAGCAAGACTCTATTAAACTTTGCCATAATTAAACTCCGTATTTGAACCCAATATAGTAAAGTGATTAGTGATTAGTGGTTAGTAAACAGTGGTTAGTGGTTAGTAAACAGTGGTTGGTGGACAGTGGTTGGTGGTTAGTGGTAGGGGAATAAAAAAGACCGCCCCGTGGGGACGGTCCTTTTTCTAAAAGTGACCAGCAGTTAAAGCAGGAATAAAGACATCCGACGCAAGCGTCTACTATCTACTTCCTACTGTCTACTCGTTAGTTACCGCGTTCGAAGCGGATGAAGTTCACGATCTTCAGAGAAGAGAGACCAAGCTGCTTTGCAACGACTTCCTGGAGGTAGTCCTTGACGTTGAGCTTCTTGGGGTTCTTTTCAGACATGAAGAATTCCTGGTCTTCGAGAACGATTTCCTTGAGGACCTTAGCAACGCGGCCGTCAAGCTGACGTTCAACGAATTCCGGCTTGGTCTGCTTGCCAGTAGCCTGAGCCTGAGCTTCGATCTGGGCGCGAGCGATTTCGCGTTCCTTTTCGATAGTTTCAGCAGGAACATCGGAGTCCTTCAGAGCAACCGGAGCGAAAGCGGCAGCCTGCATGGCGATGTCCTTAGCAGCCTGCTTGAGAGCGGCTTCGTCAGCGGAACCTTCGTAGGAAAGTTCGGTGATGACGCCAATCTTGCCCTTCATGTGGCTGTAAATGCCGAACACGGAGTTTGCAGACTTCTTGATTTCAGCATACTTGCGGAAGTCGATGTTTTCCTGGATCTTAACGAGAACATCCTGGAGAACGTCGTTGATCTTCTTGCCGTCGACGGTAGCAGCCTTCAGGTCTTCAACGGAAGCGATAGCCTGAGTTTCCACAGCCTTCACAGCCATAGCTGCGAGAGCGACGAAGTCGTCGTTGTTGGAAACCGGTTCGGTTTCGCAGGAAAGTTCGAAAGCGGCAGCCTTGTCAGCGGTTTCGACGAGGTAGATACGTCCTTCCTTGGCAGCCTTGTCTGCGCGCTTTGCAGCAACGGCAGCACCCTGCTTACGGAGGAGTTCGACAGCCTTGTCCAGATCACCGTCGGTTTCGGTCAGTGCCTTCTTGCACTGCATCATGCCAACGCCAGTCTTCTGACGCAGTTCATTAACGAGAGAAGCGGTAATAGTTGCCATGATTACTTGTCCTCACCGTTATCAAACTTCTTGATTTCTTCCTTGGACTTCTTTTCGACAGAGCGAGGAGCAACGTTTGCAGCGATGTAGTCCACGATGAGCTTCAGGGACTTGACGGCGTCGTCGTTTGCCGGAACCGGGTAGTCGACGAGGGTCGGATCAACGTTGGTATCGCAAATGCCGATGATAGGAATGTGAAGACGACGTGCTTCAGCAACGGCGATCTTTTCGTGAGCGAGGTCGGTCACGACCAGGAGGCCCGGAAGGTTCACCATTTCGCGGATGCCACCGAACACTTCGAGGAGCTTGGCGCGTTCGCGAGTCTTGTCCAGAACTTCCTTCTTGGAGAGAGCCTGGAAAGTGCCGTCCTGTTCCATAGCGTCGATCTTGTCAATCTTCTTGATGGACTTACGAACGGTCTGGAAGTTGGTCAGCATACCGCCCAACCAACGGTTGGTAACGGAGAACTGGTTGCAGGATGCAGCGGCATCGAGAACGCACTGACGAGCGGTCGGCTTGGTACCAACGAAAAGAACGGTCTTGCCGGATTCGGAGATCTTCTTTGCGGCAGCGGCGGCAACTTCGAGGAGGTCGCGGGTCTTGGACAGGTTGAGAACGTAGATGCCGTTCTTTTCAGCCAAGATGTAGGGCTTCATCTTCGGATTCCAACGCTGAGTCTGGTGACCAAAGTGGGAACCTGCAGCAAGCAGGTCTTCAACGGAAGGCAGATTTGCCATAATGTTATTCCTTTTTTTCGGTTGTTACTACCCGACATGTAATTAAACCGCAAAGCAAAATCCAGGTTTCTGTTTTTGCCACCGAAGCGGTTCTTACCTGCCGGTGATTGATTCACGCTCGGACGTAATTGTCCAAAGCTGGGGGCAAATTTAGAAAAAAGAGACCGGACCTCAAAGGAGGGTCGGTCCAAAGAGAGGAAAAAACATCGGCTTTTTCCCAGATAAAAACGCAATTAGGGACTATTCAATCACTTTTACTTCCTGCCACTGGGCAACAATGGCGGAAACATCCGACCTTGCCTGGTCTTCGGAGACATCGTACTCCTGGCAAAGCCTTTCGGCCAGGCTATCCACGGTAAACTCACCCGCGGAGGCGACTTCCCACAGGAACGCCGCAGTGTCATTCAGGCACAGCAGGCGGCCAAAATCCAGGGCCCCGACGCCCTCGCCCATAATCACCTTTTCGCCGCAAACATCCCGCAGGACAAAGCCTTTCTTAATTTTCATATGCCACCCTTTCTATGCTCCATGAATTATAGAATAAATTTTCAGGAGATACCTGCGGAAAGGGCGCAGCGCAACCCAAAGCCGCGAGGCGAAGCGACGGTACATCGAATAGAGGGGGCGCTTTCTGCCGGACGGACTAACCACATAGGTTGCAACCGCCTTCACGTCGGACACGGAACAGTATTCGCACAGGCTCAGGTTACCATCGCCCATCAGCGTCAGGCGGTCTCCCGAGCGTCTGAGAATCCTATGAATCACATAGCGTTCCCCTTCCACGAAGGCAAGCACCACCTGTCCCACCGCAACTCTTACCGGTTTCTCAAGGACAAGGCTCTCGCGGCCGCCCTCCACAAAGGGCCGCATGCTGCGTCCGTTCACCGGGAACGTCACGCTTACGCCGCTTTCCACCAGACGAATGGCCTCTGCAAGAATGATGTCATCGGGAATGTTCGCCATCAGAAGTTCCTGACACCCTCGTAACAGACTTCCGCCGCATTTTCATCGGGCAGGCATTCCAGGCGGAACATGGGAATTTCCTGGGCAAGGCGGTTTTCAGTGGCGTGAAGTCCATCGGCCAGGGAGCGGTTCCATCGCATTCCGGAAATGCTGTAAACCAAAGACAGGTAGGCCTCAATCCCGCGCAGGGGATAGATTTTATTTCGGGCAGCCTGCCGCAGGTCCACGACGGCCCCGAGACGGGCTCGGGCATTCTTATAGCAGGGAGTCTTTCCGCTCCAGGGGGAACCGTAGACCCAGGCGCCATCCTCTTCAAGGCGAACCACAGGATTGTCGTCGTTCAGGAGTTCCACATCCGAGAAGCGCTGCCGCCAGAGGCGGGCATGGGTGCTTTTCCCCGTGCCGCTTTTCCCGAGAAACATATACCCTACGCCATCGCGAACAACCACCGCGGAATGAAATAGGGCTGTCCCTTCCAGGGCCGTCGACAAGGCAAAGAATACCATGAGGCCGTTATTCAGCGCAAACCTCTGAAGGTCTACAGCCTGCTGCAAATACAGGGTTCCGTCACGGAAGCCTTCATTACAGACAAGGACGCCCGCCTTTATGCCGGAGCAGTGGAACTCAAAGACCGACTGCCCGGACAGAGTCTTTCCGCAGATGATTTCCTGGGACTCCTCCACCTGGCGGGTTTCCTCCGCGTACTCGACATTTTCGGCCCGACATGCAACTTCCAGGGAAAAGGCGGGAACTCCCCCCGGCAAGGAAATTTCTTCAAAGGGGCGGTAGTTGTCCATCAGCCAGAAAACATCGGCGGAGTCATCGGCCCGGACTTCAAAAACATGACCCGCGACATTGTAAAATCTGGATTGCAGCATTGAACTTACCTGGAGGATTTCTGGACAATGTCCTGTATGACAAGGCCCGCAATGGTAAACCCGAAAATGGCCACCGCATGAGCCATGGTACCGTTGTAGGCCACCTTGCGGAACTCCGCCGGAGCGCAGTCGTTCTCGGGAATGCCCCCGAGGTTTTTCAGCAGTTCCTCGCTATAGACGCACTTGATTTTTTTTGCGGGCTTGAGGTTCCGTTTCTTGAACTTGTCCCTGAGGGCTCGGGCCAGCGGGCAGCCTTTCACATCCCAGAATTCAGCCACACGGATTTTGGTGGGGTCCATCTTGAGGGCCGCCCCCATGGAGGAAAACACCTTGGCCTTTGTGCGGGAGGCGTTCATCAGCAGCTGCATCTTGCTTTCCAGACTGTCAATGGCGTCGATAACGTAGTCGTAATTTCCAAGATGGAAACTGCCGCTTGTCTCTTCGCTGTAAAGTTCTGCACGGGCCTCGATCTGCGCGTCGGGATTGATTTCCAGCAGACGGTCCCGGAGGACATTCACCTTTACCTGCCCTACAGTTTTTGTGGTGGCCATGAGCTGGCGGTTTATGTTCGTGACGCTTACGTTGTCGGAGTCCACCATTGTCAGGTGATGGATTCCGGAACGGACCAGGCTTTCGGCACACCAGCTTCCGACACCGCCCACGCCAAAGAGGATGACCCGCTTTTGCGTGATGGAGTCCATGGTCTCGTTTCCAACGAGGCGGATGGTACGGTTGAAAATGTCGGTGTTTGAAGCCATACGCCTAATGATAGAAAAATGATAAGGGTGCCGACTCCGTTGAAGCGCCCCTCGGCGAGCTCGGGAACCTCGGGGAACTTGGGGAACCTAAAAAAAGAAAAGCCCCCGCCAGGCGAGGGTAAAAAAAAGGAGCACCCCAAAAGAGGGATGCTCCGTAAAGATCGAATGATCGATTAGCGCTTGGAGAACTGGAAGTTCTTACGAGCCTTCTTACGGCCGAACTTCTTACGTTCAACGGCACGTGCGTCACGAGTCATCAAGCCTTCCTTCTTCAGAGCCGGCTTGTTTTCGGCGTCGTTAGCAACCAGGGCGCGAGCAATGCCGAGACGGACAGCGCCCATCTGGCCAGCGATGCCACCGCCACGAGCGGTAACTTCGACATCCCATTCTTCTGCGTTGCCGAGGATGGCGAACGGAAGGTTGGCGATCATGTTCTGCACTTCAGAGTGGAAGTAATCCTTAAAATCACGACCATTGATAGTGCGCTTGCCGGAACCCGGCTTCAGGATCACAGCGGCGATAGCGTTCTTACGGCGGCCAGTGCCACGGTAGATCTTCTTATTCTTTGCGGTAGCGATAGAGGTATCCTCCGTTCTAAATTACAAGTCTACGACTTCGGGATTCTGTGCTGCGTGCGGATGTTCTGCACCGGCATAGATTTTGAGTTTCTTGATCATCTTGTGACCGAGAGCGCTGTGCGGCAGCATGCCCCAGATGGCAGCTTCCAGCGGAGCGGTCGGGTGCTTAGCAAGAAGGTCTGCGAAGTTGATCCAGCGTTCACCGGAGATCATACCGGTGTGGTGGAAGTATTCCTTCTTCAGGTTCTTGTTGCCAGTCACTGCAACCTTTTCAGCATTGATCACAACCACGAAATCGCCAGTGTCGACGTTCGGGGAGAAGATGGCCTTGTGCTTACCCATCAGGATGCGAGCAACTTCAGTTGCAACACGGCCCATGGGCTTGTTAGCGGCATCCACAAGCTTCCACTTGCGTTCTACCTTGCTCGGGTTTACTGTAATAGTCTTCATGTAAATCCTTTAAGTTTCACAGTTATCAATTTTCAGGAGCGGGGTGCCCCTAGAATTGTGTCGGTAAATTTAGAAGAAACAGGAGGGGGTTGCAAGGGTGAAAAAAGTAATTTTTTTTAGAATTCCTTTTGTTTACTGGCTATTTTATTCTATCAATTATAATAATCATAATAATTATTATACAAATTTAGGATACCCTTGTCCTTTTTTCCACAAGAGACTCGGGGCATTTCTGCCACAGAATGAGTGTTTTTTTTTCGCCGTAGAATAACGAAAGCAAAAGGCCTCGAGGCGTCCGCCACGAGGTCTTTTGTTTGGTGTTTTGGATTAGGATCTCTTGGACCTTACGTCCGAAAATTACTTAGCAACGCGGATGACCTGCATATTGCTGCCGTAACGGCTACGGATGATATACATGCCCTTGGACTTGATGACATCGCTATCCTTAACGATCTGTACAGCCTGTTCCATGTTGTAGGCACTGAGGCGACCCACAAATTCACCCTGCATATCGTAGACATCGAAGTCGGAGGCGCGACCGTTGTTAAGCTGGAGGTTCTGGGCGATGCCGTCAGTACCCGGAATAGAAGGATCGACATCCGGGTTAGTCGGATCCACAACGGGGTTTTCCGGATCGGTAATCGGATCATCCTTCACGATAGGTTCCGGATCCTTTTCGCCCTTGGCAACGAAGGTCATGTAGTCGATGTCGAACCAGGCACCCGTAACGGTGAGGCGGAGGATATGCTTACCGGCGGTAAGGTTCACGTCGAAGTTCACCTTGTTGTAATCGTCATAGTTTTCTTCGCCGGCGGCGGCTGCAGGAACAGAAATCACTTCGGAAACGTTCTTGCCGTCCATGGAGAGCTGGAAGCTGGAGGTGTTACCTGCAGCGGCAACGGCTGCATAGACGGTGTAAGTACCGGTTGCCTTCACATCTACAGTGTATTCGTACCAGTTGCCTTCGTTGTTGTAACCCACGATATTGCCGGTAGCCTTCTTGTAGATGCTGACAGAAGTACCCTTACGGTAGTCGGAGTCGCCCTTGTTGGAGCTTTCTGCAGTGCTATAGGAGTCGTTGCCAGAGCCAATGCCCGGAATATCGAAGTCTTCGGCTTCAACCTTGCCCGGGATAGTCATGGACTTGAACGGAGTCTGCGGTTCAGGTTCGATAACGACACCAAACTGGGTGTTGTTCTGGCCCTTCTGGAGGTTCTGGGACATATACTGCTTGATCCAGGTCATGGATGCGCGGTCAGTAGTTCTACCATTGCTTTCGTTCATGAGACCAGTGTTCTGGACCCAGGTAGCGCCATTGATGTAACCCCAGATGGTGATGCCTGCGACCCAGGGAGTTTCCCACATGAAGGGCAGCTGGTTCTTGAAGTCGTTGGCCTGCTTGGTATCGTCTGCTTCGCCGATATCGTATTCGGTAATGAACAGAGGAATGCCCACTGCATCGTGAACCTTTTTCATACGGGCTTCGAAGGTGGACTTATCCATTCCCTTCAGGTCATGAGCCTGCTGACCGTAGGCATCTACCGGAGCGCCATTCTTGATGATGGTCTTCACCAGCTCGATACCTTCGTCGATCTGCCAGGAAAGGGTGTTATAGTCGTTATAGATAAGAACAGCCTTGGGCCAGCGTTCACGAGCCATCTTGAAGGCCGTGGTCACGAAGTCGTACTGGTGCTTACCGTTAACGATACGGTCGCCGCCAAGAGCATCGATAATGTAGGAACCGCCGCAGCTGGGGTCATCGGTACCCACATGGTCATTGGTGGTAGCCGGCTTCGCATAGCCGGAGTGGTAGTTGGAACCGGCCCAGATAGCTTCGTTCACCACGTCGATGTATTCCAGGTTGGGGAACTGCTTTGCAACAGCGTCGAACCATTCGGTCAGGTACTTCTTGGTCTTTTCGACGGTAATGCCAGGATTCTTTGCAGTACAGAGGAAGTCGGGCTTCTGAGAACCCCAAATCAGGGCGTGGAACTTGAAGTGGCGTTCGCCCGGCTTTTCCATGGCCCACTTGTAACCGCTTTCGCACTTGTCGTAGTTGTCCCAGGCAAACTTGCTGTTGCCGTTTGCGTCTACGGAATGGATGGAGCCCCACTTACAGCCGTTTTCGGAAGTAAGCTGGTTCCAGTACTGGTTAAAGTCGGAGCGGATCTGGCCGCGGGTTGTGATATTGCCAAGGAACTTGGCGCCACCATCGGCAAGAGCTGCATGGCTTACGGTTGCGGCGGCAAGGCCAGCAATTGCGAGAGAGACAAACTTATTCATAGCACATCCTTTGGGCACATGCCCCATACTTACATCTCTAAATGTATCTTCTGAAAACCATCTACAGACTAGGGGAAGAACAACTTCTCGTGGACATTTTATCCATGGGGCAATCCCGGCAAAAACAGCATTTTCACACAAAAAACACCAATTTCAGAGTTTCAATGAAAATTGTAGTCCAAAAAAAGCAACACCCCGGTGCATTTGCATCGGGGCGTTGTTTGGTGTTTTGGATTAGGATACTTTACTTAGCGATGGTGAAGGTGTGCATCTGCTTGGTCATCCTGTTACGGATGTAGTACATACCATTGGCAAAGTTTACATCGCTATTCTTGACCGTTTCGATAGCCTGGGTAAAGCTGTAACCACCGAGGCGACCCATGAAGGTTCCCTGCATGTCGAAGATGTCGAAGTCCTGACGGGTTGCATATTCGAACTGGAGGCTCTGACCAATGGCATCGGGACCCGGATTGGTGGGATCGGTAATCACAGGATTCTGAGGATCGGTAACAGTCGGGTTAGACGGATCGGTAACGGTCGGGTTAGACGGGTCGGTTACAACCGGATCTTCCTTGATGATGGGGTTCGGATCAGCTTCGCCCTTCACAACAAAGTTCATGTAGTCGATGTCGAACCAGGCGCCTGTTACGGAGAGGCGCATGATATGCTTGCCTGCGGTGAGGTTCATGTCTACAGCGACCTTGTTGAAGTCATCGTAGTTCTCTTCGCCGGAAGCAGCTGCCGGAACAGAGATCACGTCGGTAACGTTCTTGCCATCGATGGACAGCTGGAAGCTGGAGGTAGAACCAGCGGCGGCAACTGCGGCGTACATGGTGTAGGTACCGGTAGCCGCAACGTTCACGGTGTATTCCAGCCAGTCGCCTTCGGCATTGTAGCCCACGATGATGCGGTTGTTGCTCTTGGCATACAGGTCGACGCCTTCGCCCTTACGGTAGTCGGAATCGCCATGGTTTTCGGAGTCGTCGCTATAGGAGTCATTGCCGGAGCCGATGCCCGGAATGTCGAAGTTTTCGGCTTCGATGGTACCAGGAATTGCCCAGGGCTTGCCGCCGTAAGGTTCCTGAGGAACAGGGTCAGCCACAATGCCAGTGGCAAGACCGGTAGTGTTCACACCCTTGTTGGACTTAAGATATTCCTTCATCCAAGTCAGAGCCGGACGATCCTGACCGTTTCTGACCAGGCCGGAGCAACCGCTAGCCTGACCATTACAGTCGAGCCAAGTACGGCCATAGATGTAACCCCAGATGGTGATACCAGCAACATGCGGGTCTTCCATCCAGTACTTGAACTGTTCCTGATAGCACTGCTTCTGAATGCCGTCATCGGTAGACGGAACATCGTATTCAGAAATAAGAATCGGGAAGTTGTTGGTCTTGCTATGGATTTTTTCCATAGTGGACTTAAAGGTGTTGTAGTTAAGGCAGTTGCCACCGCCGCCGGTGCCATTGTAGCCACCACCAGTGCTCATCAAGTCGTGAGCCTGAAGGCCGTATGCGTCAACCGGTGCGCCATTCTTACGGATGGTGTTAATCAGGTCGATACCCTGGTCCACGTTCCACTGGATGGTGTTATAGTCGTTATAGATCAAGATTGCCTTGGGCCAGCGTTCGCGAGCCATCTTGAAAGCGGTAGTCAAGAACTGGTAATCGCCGTTGTTGTCGCCACCCAGAGCCTGAATAATCTTTGTCTTGGTATAGTTGGAATGATACTGGCCGTTGCCGGTACGGATAGCTTCGTTGGCAACGTCGATCATTTCGATATCGGGGTAATGAGCCTTGACAGCATCGAACCAAGCGGTAATAGCCTTCTTGGTATCGTCAACACTCAGGCTTTCCAGCCAGCCAGGATACTGAGAACCCCAGAGGAGAGCGTGGAACTTGAAGTGACCACCGTTATTCTTTGCCCAGTTGTAGGCGGCATCGCAGCCAGCCCAGTTATACTTACCGCGCTGGCCTTCGATAGAACCCCACTTACAGCCGTTTTCGGCAGTGGCCTGGTTCCAGAGCTTAGTAAATTCGTCGTTAGCGCCGGGAGCGGTGTTAGACTGGGTAATGTTACCCACGAACTTTGCAGCGCCATCGGCAATGCCGGGACCTGCATAGGAGATCGATGCAGCTGCCAGACCGGCGAGTGCGAGAGAGAGAATCTTATTCATAATCCACATCCTTTTTTGGGGTGTTTCCCATTCACCTCTCATAAACTATCTCTTCCAGATAGGAATATTTCACGGGCGGGTAATCTTTCTATGGATAAAATGTCCATAAGAAAAACAACAGAGCCTAAAACATGGCGAAATTTCGTCAAAAAAGGCATTTTCGAAATTTAGGTCCTTTGACATTTTTTACAACAGGCCCCTTGGCTTGCAAGAGGGAATAGGACTCCACAACAGAAAACGCTCATGTGACGGCGCTCACACGGGCATTCCGAAAAGGCAAAATAACATTAACAATACTTCGTTCACCCCATGTCTTAAATTATCTTGCATTCTGTGTTGGGTTTTTGCGATGTTTGGTCAACGCAAAAAAAGGAGATAGATCAATGAGATTGCCTCATTTTATGGGCATGGCCGCTTTTGCCATGCTTTCTTCCGTGGCTTTTGGCTGGACAATTTCTGGAAAAGTGGTGACAGAAGCGGGTCAAGGACTTCCCGGTGTAGCCATCAGTTCATTCAACTATGCAGGAATCGGTACCCAGTCCGATGCGACCGGAGCATTTTCCCTGAGCAACGAGACAGATGCGTTGCCCGAAACTGTTCAAAAAAGTAATCTTTCTGTCCAGAAGGTAGGGAACTTTCTGAACATTATGAACCAGAGCGGGAAGAAAATTAAGGTAAACCTACTGGACGCCCTGGGAAAAGTCGCCTATCAGCAAGAGTTCAACGGCAAGAACATGCAGATTGACATGAGCAAGTTCAGCCAGAACTTCATGATCCTTCGCGTAACCTCTGCAGGAGCCAGCGAAAACTACATCATCAGCAAGAAAGGTGTCGCAAGGAACGCTCTCAAGAAGGAAGGCGCCCCCATGGCAAGCCTGATGTTTGCCAAGGAAGGCTACGCAAACACGCCTTACCAAATGTCCGCAGAAGTGGAAACCGGCGTGGTAGTTATTATGAAGGAAGCGTCTGAACAGCCCCTGTCCAGCTCCGGTGTCCTGCCGGTCAGCAGCTCCAGCGAGTCCCCGGTTTTCAGCAGTTCCAGCCAGCAGCTTATAGTGAGCTGCGTAGGCAAGACCTACCAGGCTGGCGACCACCGAATGAGCGTGAACGTAGACGGAAAAAACCGCACCTTCATTATGCACGTACCCAGCACCTACCAGGGTGACAAGGCGGTGCCCCTGGTGGTGGACTACCACCCAGTCATGGGTTCCGGCCAGGGACAGCTTAACGATACCAAGTACAAGCCCCTGACCGACCTGGAAGGGGTGATTTCCCTGTACCCCGACGGAACCAAGTCCGCAAACCCCTCCAAGATGGGCCCGGGCTGGAACGTAGGCCCCTGCTGTTCCGACGATGACGACGTGAAATTCTCCCGCGAGATGATCAAGATGGTGGAAGAAAAGGTATGCATCGACACCAAGCGGGTCTACGCCGCAGGATTTTCCATGGGCGGTGGCATGAGCAATCATGTGGCCTGCAACATGTCCGACATTTATGCAGCGGTTGCACCGGCCGCTATGGACTTGAACACCACCAACAGCGCCACCTGCAACCCCGTGCGTCCCATCTCCATCATCATGTTCCGCGGAACTGCTGATAACGTCTGCCGTTATGGCGGTGGAGACAGCGGTTTCAATGACGGTCTGAATTTCCTGGGTGCAGAAAAGAACTTCAAGTTCTGGGCAGAAAAGAACGGTTGCACCGGCTCCCCCACCACCAACAAGGACGGCTGCCAGGAATATTCCAACTGCAAGGACGGCACCAAGGTGGTTCTCTGCACCAAGCAGGGAGGCGGTCATGAACAGGGCGATGGAAATATCGGCTGGCCCTTCCTGAAGAGCTTCACCATGCCGTAACGCAATTTATTACAGACGACATCTAACAGAAACGGTTCTTGTTCCACAAGTGCCGTTTTTTTATTTTTCTTGCAGGGTTATTTATGAAATACACAAATATCAAGCAGTATCCTTCCCAGATTTCCAGTGCATTCAAACGATTCCCGGTGGCGATGTTTTTTGCCCTGGTGTGGTTTATTTTAGTCATTGTCGAATACCATGTGAAAATTGATTTCTGTGACAGATTCTTTTGCACCTATCCGTTTCTAGGCCTAGTGCTATCCGTCACCCTGGAGCTGGTTCGTGAAAAAAGGGGCTCGCTAAAGCTTTTACCTAACATTCTAAGTCACCTCATTTTAGCAGGTGTTGTCATTTGGCTGCTCTATAACGAAAAAAATCAAACGAGCAATCAGTTTTTTATCACGTTTACATTGTTGTCATCGATTATATGTGCAAGCCAATTCCTAGTACCATTTTTCCGGAAAAAGGACGACATCCCCCTTTGGAGTTTCGCCGGGAAATGCATAAAGGCGTTCCTCTTTTCGGGAATTATCACAGCGGTTCTGATTGTAACTATGAGTTTGCTTATTCTGGGTATCAGGACTCTGTTTGATTTAAAATTCGTTGACGATACAATGTTTATTTATGCCGGGGCACTATGTGTTTGCATTGTCGGGCCCATGCTTTTTCTTGCCGGATGTCCCTACATCCAGGAAGAATCCCGGACACCCCCTCCCCTAACGAAACTGGTTTCAGGAACGGTCCATTTCGTCTTTACTCCCGTATTTGCGCTGTACCTTCTGGTCCTGTACATCTACCTGCTTAAGATTGTCGTCACCTGGACTCTCCCTCATGGAATGGTCTCCTATCTGGTATCCATATCCATGGCAATCGCCCTTGGAATTTGTGGATTTGTATTTCCGGCAACTTACCAGGAAGAAAAGAAGTTCGACAAGGTTTTCCTGAAACTCACGCCAATTCTGATGACTCCCCTACTCATTTTAATGGGCATCGGAATCATCCGCAGATTTAACGACTATGGAATGACGGTTAGCCGAATCCAGCTTTTAGCGCTGTTCATCTGGTTTATTGCAGTTACCGCCATCCTGCTGATCAAGAAAATCCAGCGGAAAATCTGGTGGACCATCGCCAGTTTTTGCGGAATATTTCTGGTCGTTACCGTCGGCCCCCTTAATGCGTATAGCGTTACGGAATCTTACCTGACGAACCAGCTGGAAAAAGACCTTATCCAAATGGGCTACAGCAATTTTCCCCTAGACGATGAAGCCGCAAAGGAAGTCAAAAGCAAGATGCTGAGCAAGGATTCTTCCATGTGGAAGAAGTTCACCGAGAGGACTTTCTATCTCCATAAAGAATTCGGAGAAAAAGCAGTGGCTCCCTACTTCAGCTTTAGAAATCCGGAGAAAAATTTAATGGAGGTCACTTCTTCTGCGATAGAAAGAAGAGAATCGCCTGCTGTAGTAGAGAGCAGAAAGTCTCCTGCCATAGAGAAGAGAATTTTTTATATGAAAGCCGCCCGCTATTCCCTGGAGCAGGTGGAAATCCCTAAAGACAGAAAACACTTACAGCTTGTATCCCTATCCAGCAAGAATCAACCCACCTGTAGAGTCAACAGCGATTCCATTTTCGTGACGTATGCCGCCTCCGACACAATAACCTTAGACATCGCCCTTGCAAAGGACGAACTGCAGAGCGGTAGCAAAGAGGAAGCCCCAGAACATCTTAAGGAAAATTGGGACAAACCACTTGTCACTCACGAATTTAAAAAGGAAAATTACACATTTATGTTGACAGGCTACCAATTCAACATCAAGGGTGACAAATTTGGAACATGCTACATCTACGGATTCCTATTCCTGAATTAAAACCTTCTGAAAATTTTCACAAAAAAAACATCCCGAGCGTTACCGCCCGGGATGTTTTTTTGGGATGTGTAGAATTTAATATGCAGCCCATTTCGGGAGGTTGCTGCGCAACGCAGGACTTTTCGGGAGGGGGACTGCGCGGAACTAGTAGGCGGAGAGCCGTAGGGTTTTCTGGCGGGAACCGCTGCGGACCACCGCGATGTAGTTCCCCTGCGGGAGGTTGCCCGCAATGCCGAATTCCACCAGAGAGGAAGTACCGCCGAAGCCGCGGGAAACGGCCACCTGACGGCCATCCATATCCAGGAGACGAACCGTAAAGCTTTCGCCGGCGGGAGCCTTGACCATCAGGGCAATGCTTGCGCGGGACATGGGCATGCGGGAAACTTCCAGAGAATTGAGGCTTTGAGCTGCAACGGAAATGCCGTCGGGAGCAACTGGATCCAAGGAGAAGTTGTCCACATTCATCAGGAAGCCAGTCCCGTTGAAGGTGAAGCGCAAGGTTTGCTCACCTGCGGGAAGTTCCAGTTCCGTTTCTTCTTCGTACCAGTCGTTCCAGCCCTTAGTCTTTTCGGGATTCACCGTGATGGTTCCAAGTTTTCTGCCGTTTGCATCCGTCACTGTCATCGTCCCTTTTTCTTCGGAACCGGAAGCCAAACGCACCTTTAGAGTATATTTGCCTGTAGTGGGCGCCTTCACGAAATACTCGGTCCAATCGCCGTCTTCGATCCAGCCGATGTTGGGTTCGCCAGATTCGTCCGGTTCGATGACCACGCCATCCATGGCCACGTAATCTTCCGCTTCAATTTTTGCAGGAAGAGTCACAGCTTCGAAAGGTTCATTGGTCAATTTCAAGTTACCATCGAATTCGTACTTACCGCCAGCCATAGTGGTGGTACTGATCAAGTTGCCATTGTATTCAATATTCAGGTTATCCTTGTTAGTGGCGCTCAAACCCAGATAGGTCAGCTTGCCGTTGTTCCACGCCAGGGAATCCACGGTAACGCCGCCGCGGGCCTTGAGGCCAGCCACAGAACCGCTGGACCATTTGGAAGGCAGCGCAGGCAGAATGCGAATTTTTCCGCCTTGACTCTGGATGAACATTTCATTAATGCCAGAAACAGCGCCGAAATTTCCATCGATCTGGAAAGGCGGATGGGCATCAAAAAGATTGTTGTAAGTACGGTCCGGAGTAAGCAGGTTGCGAACCAGCTTGTAGGCGTGATCGCCGTCTTGCAAACGGGCCCACAGGTTGATTTTCCAGGCCAGGGACCAGCCCGTGGCATTGTCGCCACGCTGGGTCAACGTGGTCTTTGCCGCTTCTGCAAATTCCGGAGTGCCGTCTACAGAAATCTGGGCGCTGGGGAACATTCCATATAGGTGGGAAACATGGCGATGATCGCTACGAGGATCATCCCAGTCTTCGAACCATTCCATCAGCTGCTTGTACTTACCGATCTGATTGGGCGGCAAGCGCTTTACCGCATTTTCAAATTCGGCACGAAGGTCTTCGTCGACACCAAGAATCTTGGATGCCTCGATGGCATTATTGAAGGCGTCGCGGGCAATCTGGATGTCCATGGTTGGGCCAAAGCAGACGTTGTATTTGCCGTGGGTATTTTCCGGAGAGTCGCTGGGAGCCGTCACCAGATACTTGTGGCCGCTGACAGGTTCTTCCACCATGGTGGAGAGGTAAAATTCTGCGGCGCCCTTCATGGTAGAGTAGGCGTCCTTCAGGAACTGCTTATCACCGGTAAAGAGGTAATGTTCCCACAGGTGGGTGCTGAGCCAACCCGCGCCAGAAGGCCATACACCCCAGGAGCCGTCCACCGGTCCTGTACGGTTCCATAGGTCGGTATTGTGATGAACCACCCAGCCCTTGTCGGTGCCCCAGATGGTCTTTGCTGTCTTTGAACCTTGAGTGACCAGGGACTTGATCTTGTCGAACAGCGGCACACCGCATTCCTGAAGGTTGGCGGATTCCACCATCCAGTAGTTCATTTCAAGATTGATGTTGGTGGTATATTTGCTACCCCAGGAAGGATTCATTTCGTTGTTCCAGATGCCCTGAAGGTTGGCGGGCTGGCCGCCCTTGCGGGAGCTGGAAATCATGAGGTAGCGACCAAACTGATAATACAGTTCTACGAAGGAAGGGTCGTCGGTGGTGTTGAAATTCTTGACGCGGCTGGAGGTAATGTCGCCGGCGTTGGACGCAGGCGTACCCAGGTTCAGGCGCACGCGATTGTACAGTTCCTGATAGTCCTTCAGGTGGGCGGATTTCAGCTGGTCATAAGTCTTCTTGCTGGCGGCATCGATGGCGGCTGCAGCGCGTTCGCCGGCGTTTGCGGAAACATTATCGAAAGAGACAAAGTTTGTGCCTGTATTCAGGATGATGTAGGCGGAGTTTGCGCCTTCCACCTTGACGGAATTGTAACCTGCAGAAACCTTACCGCCGTCGGCCTTTATCACAAAGCGGGTCTGGAACTTGATGGAATTGATGGTGGCATCCAGCGTCAAGCCATCGGAACCTACATTCTTAATACTCTTGTTGGTATGAGGCGTTGTGAGGGATGCGCTAAAGTTCACCTTGCCGCTTGCGTCTGCGGAAATCCGAATGACGATGACATTGTCAGGATAGTTTGCAAAATATTCGCGGGTATACTTGACGCCGCCAGAGGTATAAGTGGTCTTTGCGATGGCAGTTTCCAAATCCAGTTCACGGCGGTAATCTGTACCCGTGTGGCCAAAATCAAGAACCAAGTCGCCTACAGGCTGGAACTTTGCAATATCGTAAGTAGAAAGTTGGCCTGTCAGCTGTTCGGCACGATCGTAGTTGCCCGAGAAAAGAGAACTGCGGATTTCCGCCATCTTGGAATAGCCATTGGAAACATTATTGCTGCCGGGGCCGCTGTTCCAGACAGTGCCTTCGTTCAGGTTGATTACATCCTTGCTGACACCGCCATAGACCATGCCACCCATATAGCCGTTACCGATAGGCAATGCATTAGTAAAAGTGGTACCGGCATCGCTATTGTACCACAGAACATGAGAAGTTTCAGGCGCAGCGGTTGCCGGGGCAACAAAAGCGGGAATGGCGAGAGTTGCAAAACTCAAACCCAAGCCGAACAGCAAATTTCTAGAAAACATAATGACCTCTCCAGCCCTACATGTACATTTTTTCAATCTTAAAGATACCCCCTCAAGCGTCTGTTTTCAACATGTCCGGAAAAACATCTATGGACAGTTTATCAAAGACTCTCCCCCCCCCCAACAAAAAACACCTCGGAATTTCTTCCGAGATGCCTTTTTAGGATGTGTAGTTTTTTTATGCAGGCTAGGCCTGCAAGTTATCTTGTCAGCTTAATCATCTGCTTCACGGAACCGTCGGCACTGCGGACAATGTAGGCACCGGGCTGAACACCGCGAATCTGGAGCATGTCACGAACCTGGTTTAGGTCAACGGCATTCACCTTGGTAAGCATCTTGCCCTTGGCATTGAACACATAGAAATCCTGAGCTTCGGAAACATTCAGTTCCATGCGGTTTACAATGGGCAGGGAACCTTCTGTCAGGCCAAAGCGAATCCAGTCAATGTTGGCATAGGCACCCGTAAGCTGAACCTTAAGGACATGCTTGCCAGCGGTCACCGCGCCGATCTTGCCGTCCACCGTGGTGTAAGTATCCCAGTCTTCGCCCTTGGGGACCTTCACCGTATCCGTCACGGCCTTCCCGTCCAGGAACAGCTGGAAGCCGCTACCGTCAAGACCGCTAGCCACGTTGGCACGGAACAGGTAATCACCCGCTTCCTTCACGTCAATGGTATACTGCAGCCATTCGCCGGCCTGGGTGTAGCCGATAGCGAAACCATCACCAGCCTTCACAATGTCGACACCGTCATCTTCGCGATAGAGGCCGCCTTCGTTCACCATATCGGCATCGTGATAGCCGAGGCCTTCGCCGCCCTTATCGTAATTTTCCATTTCGATGGTGCCCGGGAATACATTTTCAGCAAATGCTTCTGCCTTCACTTCGCCGTATTCGATTTCAGGATACTTCACATTGGTAATCATGCTGGTTTCCAAGTTTGGGAAACCGATATTTGCAAGTTCGTTCGGATCTTCCATCAGGCCACGAACCGGAGTAATGCGGAACTTGTGCTTGAAGGTGTTCTTTGCAAACAGTCTGTACTTGTCCAGAGGCTTTGCACCCCAGCTGTTAATGCCGCCAAGGCCCATCTGCTGCAGATCCACACGGAGGGTAATTTCCTTGTCTCGCTTCAGATCCCAGGGAAGCTTCACGTCGGTCAGCTGTTCCGGAGTGTAATGCAATGTGTTGAATTCCATGCGGGGAGAACCAACCACCATAAGGCCCTTGCCCTGGGAATTGGTAAGCATCGCCCACTTTACGTCGCTACGCTGGCCGGTTTCGCCCACTTCCATGTAAGGCACGAAGAAGTCGTCCACGTTAGCCTTATAAATGCCGGCATAGCTACCTTCGCGGCGGCCTACATAGTTTTCGCTGGGGCCGCGACCATACCACTGGACCTTTTCAAAGCCACCGGGAATGGTGAAGAGAGTACCGATATTGGGAATTGCAGGCTGTGCTGCATCCGGGGTAAAGGTGTAATCCACCAGAATGTCGCCAGAACCGTAAACGGTGTAGCTCAGGGTCATCTTGGAGTAACCGGCGGAAATGCCCAAATCAAAGTCGAAACGAGTCTCGTTATCAGAAACCTTGGTGACCTTGGAGCTATTCACCTTGCGGGTGCTACCGGCCTTGCGCCAGACACCGCTTTCCTTTTCCATGTTGTAGCCCTTGTCGTTATCGGTCGGAGCACGCCAGAAGTTAGGAACACCGCCCTGCTGAATCAATTCCAGGCCATTCAAGGTGTAGTTTTCGATAGTTGCATTTGCGGTGTTGATAGTGACTGAGAAATCGTCGCCTTCAACCACGGCCTTGCCGTTACCTTCGGAAACCTTCTGCTTGGGAAGGCTAGTCTTATCCAGTTCAGGAATCTTATCCTGACCCAGCTGCACCAGGAACTGTTCGTGGGCAATGCTAAAGCCAACGTCTGCCCAATCCTGCTTGTTCTTCAGCTGGAAATCAATATCCAGATGGTATTCGGAACCGGACTTGAGAGTGGGCTTCTTCAGGTCGATGGTGATCTCCTTCTTTGCCAGAGGGGCAATATCCAGCTGGGAGCTGGTGAGAGAGCCCTTGGCAACTTCCTTGCCATCTTCCTTCAGGGTCCAGACTGCAGTTGCGTAATCCTTCAGGTTCACAAAGTCAAAGCGGTTCTCGATTTCCACAGCGCCCTTTGCAACACCCTTGTCGTGTACAACCACATTACGGTACTGGTGCTTGACTTCCCACATTTCGGGCTGCAAGGTACGATCCGGAAGAACCAGGCCGTTGGCGCAGAAGTTGTCGTCGTTGGGCTGGTCGCCCCAGAGGCCACCGAAGTTAAAGTACTTGGTACCGTTGCGACGCAGGCCCTGGTCGATAAAGTCCCAGATGAAACCGCCGAAAACGCGGGGATTGTTGTAGAAGGCATCCACGTATTCCTTAAGTTCACCTACGGAGTTACCCATGGCATGTTCGTATTCGCAAAGCATCCAGGGCTTGTTATTGTTATTGTAGGTGGCGGCAGTCCAGTCGCTACAGTACATGCAGCTCTGCACATCGGCGTTGTTGTTGTCGCCTTCGTAATGCACCGGGCGAGACGGGTCTGCCTGATGGGCATATTCGCGCATGGAGGCAAAAACATCACCATATCCGGCTTCGTTACCCAGGGACCAAATGATAATGGAGGCATGGTTCTTGTCGCGCTGGATCATGGAACTGATACGTTCCAAGGAAGCGGGGCGCCAGTTGTCATCACTCTTGGGAACCTTATCGTTTGCACCATGGGTTTCCAGGTTCGTTTCATCAAGAACGTAAATACCGTACTTATCGCAAAGATCGTACATGTACGGGTCATTGGGATAATGGGAAGTACGCAGGGCGTTGATGTTAAACTGCTTCATGAGGAACACGTCCCGTTCCATCAATTCGCGGCTAATGGTATGGCCGTAATCCGGATCGATTTCATGACGGTCCACACCGCGCAAAATCACAGGCTTGCCGTTCACCAGGAACTGGGTAATGCCCTGGGCATTCTTCTTCAGTTCCACCTTCTTAAAGCCAATACGGTTACTTTCAACCTGAACCGTCTTGCCGGAAGCATCCTTCAAGGTAAGCACGAAGGTGTAGAGATACGGAGTTTCGGCACCCCACAAATGAACGCCAGGAATGGTCTTCTTGAAGGTCACCTTTTCTTCGGCGCCGGCAGCCACGGAAACAGTAGCCTTATCAGTAACAACGGCGGCTCCCGTAGCATCGTACACGCCCATTTCCAGAGTGTAGGAACCGGAGGCGGCTCCGCTTGTATTCTTCACCCAGACAGAAGGATCCAAAGTACCATCGGTATAGTTACTTGCCAAGGAGGCGTTCACCTGGAAGTCCTGAATGTGAATCTTGGGAGTGGCATAGATGTACACATCACGCTGGATACCGGAGAGTCGGATAAAGTCCTGGTCTTCCATCCAGGAGCCGTCGCACCAGCGGAACACCTGCACGGAAATATTGTTCTTTCCGCTGCGAAGCTTGTCCGTAATATCGAATTCGTGATCGGTAAAGGAGTTTTCGCTATAGCCGACAAACTTTCCGTTTACCCAGACATAGTAAGCAGATTCCACACCTTCGAAATGCAGACGAATGCGCTTGCCGTCCCACTTTTCGGGGACCGTAAAGTCACGGCGGTAATGGCCCACCGGATTGAACTTGGTAGGAGCGGTAGGAGGATTGATCCAGTCCTTGGCATTCCAGGGATAAATCACGTTACTGTAAATGGGATGGTCGTAACCATACATCTGCCAGTTACCGGGAACCGGAATCTCGTCCCACTTGGAAACATCGTAATTATCGGCGAAAAATTCGTTGTTACGCTGAGCGGGAGCATCCACATGATAGAACTTCCAGGTACCGGACAGAGACTGGTACCATTCAGAACCGCGACGATCCATCTTCAAAGCTTCTTCCAAGGTATTGTACGGCATGGATGTAACGTGGGGAGTGAGAACGTTAATGCCGAATGTCCTTGGATTTCCGTTCCATTCGTCAAATTTCTGAGCAGACGCTGCGGACGGAGAAAGCACCAATGCCGCAAAGGCAGAACCTAGAGCTGCATTCAAAACCAAACTACGTTTTTTCATAGTTCCTCTCTTATTTTACCAACCAATAGGAAAAATACCCCTTTTGGGGCGGAAAAAAAATATCCGTAGAGAAAATCCCATGGACAGTTTGTCCAAAAGTATCCATCATGGACTAGGTTTTACCAGCGCTCTCGAACAAGCTCTGAAAACAAAAAAATCCCCGCCGGAGCAGGGATATTTTAACAATCTGGAACTATGTTCCTGGAAAGGTCTAGCGATTCACCTTTACGGTCTGAAGCTTATGGCTATCGGTACCGCGAACGATGTACACGCCCTTGTCGAAACCAGCAGCAGAGAGGCTTGCCTTGACATTACCGTCAATGAGATCCACTCGGCCCAGGCGCTTACCGTTGAGGCTAAAGACTTCGCAGGAAGTATCCACAGCCTTCACAAGGTTGACATTCATGCCAATGGCATCGGGACCAGGATTTTCGGGATCCTTCGGGTCCGTTTCACCTTCGCCAGGAAGCGGTTCGTCATCATCGGCGCCCTTGCCTGCTACAAAGTTGAAGTAGTCCACGTCAAACCAGTCGCCAGTTGCGGTGAAGCGCAGGATGTGCTTACCTGCAGGAAGCGTGACATCGGCGCTGACCTTGTTATAGTCATCGTAGTTGTCCTCGCCTTCGGCAGCCTTAGGCACTTCCACATCGCCGGTAATGTCCTCGCCATCGATGGACAGCTTGAACTTGGAGCCGCCTGCAGAAGCTACCGCTGCAAACATGGTGTAGTCACCGGCCTTGGCAATATCTACGGTGTATTCCAGCCATTCGCCTTCCTGGACATAGCCAAGAACCACGCGGTCATTGGATTTCTTGTAAAGGTCAACTGCGGGAGCGTCGTCCTTACGGAAGTCGCTGTCGCCGTGATTTTCGGCATCCTTGTCGCTGAAGGACTGGTTTCCGCGGCCAACGCCCGGCTTGTCAAATTCTTCGGCCTGGATCTTGCCCGGAATGGCGGCAGCCTTGCCGGAGAACGGTTCCTGGGGAACAGCCTGCTTTGTGCTCTCGAAGTACCAGTAGTCAAACTTGAAGTTGCCGGACTTGAACACGAAATAAAGGTCGCCCACGCCCTCGGCGCCTGTTACAGGGAAAGAATTTTCCTGCCAATCAGAACTTGCAGGAACATTGATGGTAGACATCAGCGGGCCCGTTGCAGAACCGGAATGAAGTTCGATTACGCCGGAAGCACCCTTGGTGCAAACCACGATGTTATCGGCACCGTCGCTCATGTCCACGGAGCGGACCTTGGTCCAGGAACCCGCATTCATGTTGGTGAGGAATACGGTCTTGTCCTCGGCATCCACATTCTTGATAATGGTGTAACCGCCGGTCTTATCCACGGTGATGCCTTCGATCCAGGCCTTGGTCTCGGCTTCCACGCGGGTATACGGATCAAGATTCTTGATAGGCTTGGTCACGCCATCGTCCGTCATGCGGATGGTAGGAATGGTTCCGTCGGCACCCCAGGTAAATTCTTCCACGGCGGAAGTACGGGAATAGCCGCCTGCGCTGGGAACGCGACGCTGGTTATGATAGAAGAAGAAGCTGCGGCCTTTAAAGTCCACAATGCCGGAATGAACCGTAAAGGCAGAACCTTTTTCAGCGCTGGGCATAATGACACCCTTGTATTCCCACGGACCGGTAGGAGAATCACTCCAGGAGTAGTCAATGGATTCCGGAATGCCGCCGGCAGCGTAAATCATGTAATACTTCTTGCCGCGTTTGTGAATCCACGGACCTTCAGTGTACTTGCCGTTAAAGGAAGCCATGTCGGTGACCCTTTCCTTACCGTCACATTCAATCATGTTGTCCTTAAGAGGGCAGTAGTAAAGCTTGGGGTTACCCCAGTAGAGGTAAGCCTGACCGTCATCGTCAATCCATACGGTAGGGTCGATGTAGTCCCAGTTGGGGCCAGCCAAGTGTTTGCCATTCAAGGCATCCTTGAAGGGGCCTTCCTTATAATCGGAAACTGCTACATTAATGGCGCGGCCACCGCGGGTAGATTCTACGGTTACGTAATAGTAATACTTGAACTTACCGCTAGCATCCTTACGACGGATAACCTGTGCGGCCCAGTCGCCGTTTTTCTTGGCGCTGCCGTTAAAGTCGCTGGCTTCAAGAATCAAGGTGTTCATATCGGTCCAGTTCACCATATCGGTGGTGCAGGAAACACGCCAGCCGTGCATGGTAAAGAAGGAACCGCCTTCGTCGTTACCGCTGTAAGAACAGAGGGTATCGCCAAACACGACCGGAGCCGGGTCCGGAGAATAATAAGTCTGGATAAACGGATTATCAGCCATGGCCGAGGGCACCAAACCCAGGCCGAACAGGCCAAATGCGGCCGGGGCAATCCACTTCTTGAAGCTCTTTTTCATACAAAACCAACCCTTTTACAAGTTACAAGATGAAAAATATGTTTCGGCAGGTCTTTTTTCACTACCCAAAAAAGAATTCCCATTGACAAGTTGTCAATGGGAGGAAGTTTTTTTAGCGAACATTCATTCTGAAGGCGGAACCGTTGGGGGTCTTCACCATGTAAATACCGGCGTCCATAACACGGCTGCGAACCATGTCGCGGGCCTCGCGGGCGGATGTGGCATTCACATAACCCATCAGGCGACCCTGGGAATTGTAGATCCTGTAGGCGCCCACATTGGAAACATCCAGATTCAGGTTGTAGCCTCCGCGAATTCCGTCGGGATCAGGAGTATCCAACTCCGCTTCGGTGAGGGCAAACTGAATCCAGTCCAGATTGCCATAAGCGCCTGTCATCATGACGCGAAGAACGTGTTCGCCCTTGGCCAATTTCTCGGTCTTGCCATTGATTTCGGTATAGGTATCCCAGTCTTCGCCCTTGGGGATAGAGATGGTATCGCTTACAGCCTTGCCATCCAGGAAGAGCTGGAATCCGGCAACATCCAGACCGCTGGCCACGTTGGCGCGGAAGACGTATTCGCTTTCGAGAATCACGTTGACGGTGTATTCCATCCATTCGCCGGCTTCGGTATAGCCGATAGCATAGCCCTTGCAGTCTTCCGTAGCGGCAGAATCTGCACAACCGAGGCCAACTACGTCCACACCGTCTTCGCGGTAGGCGCCACCCTGGTTTGCAGCATCCTTATCGCTGTAAGAAACTGCCTGACCGCCTTCGTCGTAGTCTTCAAACTGCAGACGGCCGGGAATGCTATGAACCACATCGTTGAAAGGAGCCTGAGGAACAATGTTGGAGAAATCTGCCACAGGAATTTCCTTGATGTTACGGATGTACTGGAAATCCTTCTCGATGCCTGCATTATTCACAACGTCGGCGCTGTAGTAGTCGTTTGTCTGCTGCAGCGTATTGGTACCAGCCTGATTCTGGCCCACACCACTCGGAGAATTCTTGAACACGTTTTCCTTCACGGTAAAGCCGCTGGAGCCTTCGTCCAGATAGATGGGCACATTCCAGTAATCCGCCCACTTGGAAGTTCCATTGTCGTGAATGTAGTTGTGCTGAATTTCGCTGCCGGTACCCTGGTTAGACAAAGTGTAGATCGGACCAGAGTCACACAGCAAGCGAGCAATGTGGTGGATGTTATTCCAGTTAATGTGGTTGTTGGTCATGGCTGTCTCCTTCTTTGTCCAGCCAAAACCAACAGAAATTCCAGAATAATAAGTGTAGGAAACTTCGTTATGTTCAATCACCACATAGCGGGGATAGCCAGCGCCAATACCTACGGCCCCCTGATGCTCGTTGGTCACGTTTGTCACCAGGTTGTTCTTGATGGTATCGCGAGTGCTAATTTCGTCCTTGTCGGAAGGGTTGTAGCCTTCGTGAATTTCGCTGAGGGAGTCGGGAGCAAACTTGCCCAGCATAATGCCTGCGGCACCCACTTCAAAGAAGGCGTTGCCCTGAATCAAGTCGTCATTTGTACCAGATACAAAGTCAAGGCCCGTAGCTGCAATCTGGGAGAAGACGCAACCCTGCACCAAGAAATGGTGGGCATTTTCTACACGGAAGGCGGCATCGGGACGCCACAGCAAATACTTATTACTGTTCAGCTTTTCCCAGTTTCCGCGCCCCGGATCCGGCAAGACATCCACATTGAAGTTGGCTGCCTGCAAATCCAGGAAACCTTCTTCGCTGGGGCGGGTATAGTTGGAGTGGGCGAAGGTCAAACCTTCGAAAGCCATGTAGCCCACCTTGGTCTTGGTATCCTTACCCAGGACATTGAACAGCGTGTTCACGCGGGGCGCCACCACATTGGCGGTACCCATGTTCTCACCCTTGCGTGCCTTATAGTAAAGCACATGTTCCTTTTCGTCCAGATACCATTCCCCTTCCGCATCAATGAGGTCATAGGAGTTTTCCAGATAGAAGGCCTGCTGCTTGGGCGGATTGCTCATGAAGGCGGTGCCCAGCATGGGGTAAGCGCGATGGAACAGCTTGGTACGTTCAGGATCCTTGGGAATAAGCTTTGCGGTGCCGCCGTTCACCTGGGCCTTTTCAAGACGCAGGATATTTTCGGACCAGGCGATCATCAAGTGGATTTCCACATCCTCGATGTTCTTGATATTCTTGATGTAATCCGCAGACACATCGAAGGCGCGACCCGTAGAGTCCACCTTGGTGAGACGCACAAAGTCATGGTCAAAACCGCCGACGCCCTTGTCGTTTGCCGCAATCACGTTGGGGAAACAAGCGCGAACAGCCTTCTGGTTGTTCACATAAAGCTGACGGAAACGACCCTCAACGCCCTCGGCCTTCCAGATGTTATTGGCCTCGTCGTGAAGGGTCCAGCCCGTAATGGGCATGCCACCGGTAATCAGCGGGTGCTCCCCTTCGTAAGCCTTGTAGCGAACATAATGACCGTTCTTGCCGCCGTCGCGTTCATCAAAGTTAATGGTATTGGTTACCTGGTAGGTGCCTTCGCGAAGAATCACCTCGATGTCGCCGGTCATGGAGCCGTTAATGGCGCGCACCGCCTTTTGGGCGGCACCAATTGTTTTAAAGGGAGCTTCCTTGGTACCCTTGGCAGCATCGCTACCATCGGGAGCTACATAAAATGTCGCCTGAGTTGCAGCCTGGGCAAAACCCGCTAGGCCAAAAGCAGCGGCACAGGTCATAGCCTTATGAACAAACCTCTTCAAAACCATATTTCCTCTCTATGAGCGACCACAAACAAAATTCGCTCTTCAACCAATCTAAAGATATCTTTCCGGCAGGCAAAATGAAATAGTACCTGAAAACATCCCATGGACAAGTTGTCAATGGGTTTTCGGAATGCCAAACAAGAACTGTCGTTCTTATATATAATCCACTGCGGAACGGAGACGGCATCAGAGTCGGCAACATGTATGTCACCGAGTCAACAACTATAGGATTTTCCACTGGCCCAAGGTGCGCTTTTCGGCATCAAAGGCAACACCTATCTTGAACAACTTTTTCGGAGTGCCATCTGCGGCCTTGGTCACGGTATAGGGCACCAAGTAGCCCTTGTCGTCGATTTGCTTGAGGGCATCGTCTGCGGAGCCATTTGCATCGAGCTTGAATTCAAAAACATAGACAGCGTCGGCGGTTTCTACGACGGCATCGGCGCGGCCTGCGGCAGTACGTTCCTCGCAACGGACAAGATAAGGAGTCGCAATGCGGAAAATCAGATAGAAAATCGTTCTATAATGAAGTTCGTTCTGCTTCTCAGCATCGTAGGGAATGCTCGCCATGAACGCACGCATTTCTGTAAGCGCAGTTTCAATGTCACGAGCCTTCATCGCCGTCACAAAGTTGTCCAGGAATTCCGAAGTGTCATCATCGTTCCTGGATGTATAGGCGCATGCCAAAAGATTTAGCAGGCCCTCACGAACTTCGTCATTTGGAAATTGCAAGCGGAATGGTCTAATTGCACCTTTATCAAACCCCTTGATAGTCAAATATCCACTCTGGTAAAGAACTGGAATTGGCGTATCGGCAGTTTCCGTGGGAGAGTCAAAAGTTCGTTGTGCAACAAAAAAGCCACGGTCATATTCTTCGGGACTCATCTTATAACGAGCCATAGCCTTCACAAGCATAGTCGGCGTGCCGGAGGCAAACCAGTAATTTGCGAAATTCTGTTTACCTAAAGAGTTTATCAAGCTGAACGGATTGTAAATGTCCGGAGAATTTGCGCTAAAATGGTAGCCGTCATACTGGCGCTGTAAAGCCGCGACTGCCTCGTCGTAGGTCATTTTCTGCTTGTCGGCCAGCGCCTGGATTTCGGGCTGCATCTGGGAGAGCAATTCTTCCTTGGTGATGCCGCAGATGGCAGCGTACTCGTCATCCATGGTAATGACATTCAGATTATTCAATTCGCTAAAGATGCTGAGCTGGCTAAACTTGCTGATGCCCGTGAGGAACACAAAGCGGAGAATGCCGCCAAGGGCCTTGAGGGGTGCGTAAAAGTCTCGCATTGTATTGCGAACCTTTTCAAGAAGTTCCGCATTATGCATAGCCTCTAGCACGGGCGCATCGTATTCGTCAATGAGCACTACAACCTGTTCAGAAGTTTGCTCATTGGCTGCACGGATCAACGCAGAAAGACGACTTCCCCATGCCTGGTTTGTCTTGTCGTTTTTGATTCCGTAACATTTTTCATAAGGCGCAAAGATATCGTTCATGTTGGAAGCAAAGATATCTGCATCCAATTTTTTCACAGTGCTCATGTCCAGCCGGATGACCGGATACTTTTTCCACTCGGCCTCCAGGCGTTCCATGGCAAGGCCAGTGAACAGTTCCTTGCGGCCTTCGAAATAATATTGCAGAGTGCTGATTAAAAGGGATTTTCCAAAACGGCGCGGACGGCTGAGGAAATAGTACTTGCTTGTATGAGTCAACTTGTAAACAAGGTCCGTCTTGTCCACATAAAAGAAGCCTTCGTTGCGAATGCTCGCAAAGTCCTGGATGCCGATGGGGAAATTCTTTAATGCCATATTTTAAATATAACAAAAGGCGAGTGCAGCGACCGCCGAGTTTACTCGAGCGGGCATTGCCGAGCCGTACTATATGCGCGCGTAGCACGCCATATAACAAGAGACGAGGACTTTAGCTACACAAGTGTTTCGTTTTTTGTTGCAACAGATTAAACGAATTGAAATGTCCTAGCAAACCGCAGTAGCTGATGACACGGTTCTTTTGGCGCCAAGCAGGCTGCCACGGACACTTAAGACAGCGCTTAAAACTTTTAACAAGTCGGCGACTCGGATAGATTCGCCAAGGCAAAATGAACGCACCCAAAAAAGAAAAACCGTGCTGAACATTTTGCAAATACACCTTATTGGGGTGCAATTGCAACGACAGATTTTTCTCCAAATAGTTGCGAATTTTTTCTGTCGCATCCAGGAGAATCTTTTTATCCCGATGGACAAGCACCATGTCATCTACATAGCGTCCATAGCAGTGTATCCGCAAGTCGCGCTTTACAAACTGATCCAAAGGATTGAGATAGACATTCCCAAAAAGCTGGCTTGTCAAATTCCCGATAGGGAGTCCACAATTGTCTTGGGTATAACGCAACGACTTATTCCTGGGCAAGTCAGACCACATATCTTCAGAACTTCTGAAAACGGCATCTTTTAACGGATCATTGTATATAAATGTCTTCAGAAGGAACACACACAAATCCTTGTCTGGAACTTCCTTCCAATGAGTGCGGTAAAGCCCTTCTATGCATAATCTATATAAGACATCCCGATCTATCGACATGAAAAAGCCACTGATATCCAGCCGCAATACATAACAGGGATACGTGAAATTACGGCTTTCGCTCTTGATAAAACGAGCAGCCCGCTTGATTCCAAAAAGAGTTCCCTTGCCTTTACGACAGCTATAACTATCGTAAATAAATTGTCGGTCAAAAACCGGATAAATCCAGTTATAGAGCAGGTGATGAACAACTCTATCTCTAAAGTTTGCAGCGATAATTTCTCGTTTAACAGGCTTTGTACTGATAAAGCACACGGACGGTTTCAATTTATATGTACGGTTTTCTAACTCATGTGCTAGTTCAACTAAATTTTCATCTAGGTTGCACTCAAATTCCAGCTGATTTACCGTATTACGCTTGTGCCGTCTAGCATCATAGTAAGCCTGTACTAATTGCGAATAAAATAAAGGAGTCCTGGAGGCAACGCACAGAGAACCCGTTGTTCTTGTTGTTGTTGTTGAGGTTCGCATTGCTCGCATTCATGTTCCAGTTGTTGGCGTTACTAGCATTGTTCTCAGTAGCACTCCAGAAGTTAGCGTTGGAGCCAACATTGTTGAAGCCGCCATTGTAGTTGCCAGCAGGGAGCGCAGTACGCCCCGATGGAAATGACAGCAGCCGCTGCATAGTGATTCGACAGGTTTCCAGACATTTTTAATGCAGGATGAGCCACCGAATCGTTTTGTTTACTCTATCAAGGCACAAGTTACCCTGGGGCGAGTGGGCTGCTGGACTCCTGGGCGGCATCACCGGCGACCCTTGAGTCACTGGACTGTAGCCTAAGAGTTTTCTTGACTGTCAAAAGTTTATCGCTGATATAAAACCACTGCTCCTTGGAAATCTGCTTTAGATCCATGAGCAGACGAAGAATCTCAGATATTTGTATAAACTGTTTTTTCGAGAACTCCTTGTCAAAGTTTTCTAAGCCATGTTGGCACAAGTCCAGATGATGATACAAATCCAGGCAGGCATTTCGGATGCGCTCGACAATACTTACACGAAGACTTCTTGAAATTTCGGAGGTGCGGCCCACGATATAGCGGGTGCATTCATAAAATTCCTTGGTGGCGAACATCATCTGTGCAGGCTTTATATCGCAAGAGTGGGAAGGCTTTTGATTTGGCAAAGCGGGTGGTTCAAGCCCCGAATTTTTTTGTTCCGACGGAACGGAATCCTCCACCGCAGATTTTTCCGCATGAGCCTTGAACTTTTCCCGTTTCCAGAGGTCATAATCCGAATAGACCAGGAAGCCCGTAATGACAAAATGATTGTCGTCCACCTTGGTGAAGTTCATCTTCTTTTGTTGGGCCATGGTCTGGATTTGCGGTAACGAGCTGTTCGGAAAACCTAGATACAGCATTTCGGCATTGATTTTCTTTACATACTTGCAATGGACTTCGTATTCAAAGAAATGCCTGGAAAAATGGAACGCAGACCTATTGTAGGCATGCATAAAACCACCTGCACGCAGAAGGTGAATTTCAGCGTGGTTGGTTTGTTCCATTTTTTGGATTTCCAGGGAATTCATTTACTATTCGTCTAGCTCATTTTTTCAAAAATTTTCGGGCCGCCGCTTCGCGGCGGGTTGGTCGCGGGGGCGCTTCGCAGCCCCGCGGAATTGGATTGGGGCCCCGCCCCCAATTCAATTCAGGTCCTGGAGGCAACGCACAGAGAACCCGTAGTACTTGATGTAGTAGTTGAGGCTCGCATAGCTCGCATACATGTACCAGCTGTAGGCGTAACTAGCAACGTTCTCAGTAGCACTCCAGACGTTAGCGTCGGAGCCAACATTGCCGAAGCCGCCACCGTAGAGGCCAGCAGGGAGCGCAGTAAAGCCACTTGCATTGGTAGCGTTAGGCCAACCCGGATTGCCGATTGCCTGCTGGGCCGCGTAGCCACCAGATTTTGAACCCATTGTACGCCACTCATCATTGGTTGGAATGTGCCAGCCCTCGGGGCAAATGCCTCGATGGACGCTCTGAATCATTCCCGCAGGAACACTGGTAGACTGATACGTCTTGTTGATGTCCATGGCGGCCGTCCAGGTATAGTAGCGGCCCATGGTTTCGCAATTTTCCGGCTTATGGTTGTAACACCAGGAGTTTCCCTTTAGGTTCAAGGTTGCAACAGAGTCCGCGTACTGCAGATTTTCGGCCATCCAGACCTGGGTTCCGATGGTCACCTTCTTGTACCAGCGGCCATCGCGAGCATCCTGGAAGGAATCCAGCTTAGGCAGAGTCTTTTCCAGGTGGGCCTTCCAGTTTTCAAGGGTATATTCTTCCCAGCTGGCACGGTGCCAGCCCTTTTCGGTACAGAGCCAGTCAATCGTATTGGCAACCACACCATTAACAGCGATGGTATCCACATCGAACATTACATTGCCGGGGTTCTCCCTGTCGCACTTGGTCTTGGCGTTTTCAGCACTGATCTTTGTCTTGACCCAGGCATTGGAAGCGCAGCCATATACCACTTTGTCAAATGTGGCGAAAGTTCCTTCGGTGGACTGGGTACAGGCATTGCACACGCCATCCAGATAACAAGCCTCATATTCAGCCTGTGTAGCTTTGCGCCACTGGTTAGCGTCACACACATAATACCAGGTATCGGCAGTTCCTGGAATTACGGAACCATCGTTGTCCGCGTTGCAGGTTAGCTTGTATGTATTTTTCTGGACATCGTCGCTTATCAGGTTCCACTTGTTACTCTTGCACATGTAGTAGTTGCCATTCTTGGCGTACTTCATCTCGCCCTTAGCTTCCACCGCCTTTGTGCAACCATTCAAGCCCAAAGTGCAATCCGTACTTTGACCAGTACGCCAGCCGTTGTAGGCAGGGGCGGTATCATAGACATAGCAGACATTCGTATTTACGGAACCCCACTGGGCAAATCCGTCGTCACCTTCGGTAAGGTTTGCGATATCCACCACGGCGCTGCTGATCTGTTCCCACCTGCGGGTTTTCTCCTGGCACTGGTAATAGCCGGAGCTGTCAGCACCTGTGTATTTCACAATCTTTTCGTAGGAAATTTCGGTGCAGCCTCCATAAACGGATTCCGGCTTAGATGCAAAACGCCATCCGGCCTTATGGTCAGCAGTGTACTTGCCGAGTCCGTCGTAGATGTATACCTTCCCCGTCACCTGTCCGTTCATCGTCTTGCCATCAGTCCCTGCTTTCCACTTGTAGGCATCCTTTTCGAAGTCAGTGGCGATGCGCCATTCATTTTCTCCGTTTGCATTTTCTGCGCAGATAAAGCGGACCTTTGTCTTGGTTGTGTCGGTGTATGTCTTTGCGTAATATTTGCTATTGGCGTTAGCGACAAAGGAAATTGTTCCAGCCTTAGTCGCTTCGCATGTTCCAAGCTTCAATTCTTCCACCCAGAAATTTCTGATGTAGGGTTCGAACTTCGGAACCATGGAACCAAGTTTCCAATCGGCAACGTATTTGCGAATGCTGTCAAGACGATAGCTAGTGTCGGCAGCCATGGCCCAGTCAGCGATATCCGTCTTTGTTGCAGCATCTTCCCACACGCCTTCCTTTTCCATGGCGGTGGAGACGCGGGTCAAGAGTTCCGTCAGCTGGGAAACGCTGCGGTCCCCCTGGAACAAAATAGAGAATGCAAGCAAAGCGCCGTCTTCATCGCTGGAGCCAGCGATGCTCAGATCTTCGGAGTTACTGAAGTTGGAATTGTCAATGTGAAGAATGTCGAAGATTTCCTGCTGGGCCTTTTTCTTGGCTTTCTTGACAGTATAACCTTCCTTGGTCACCAGATAATAGACGCGTTCGTATTCCAAGTGAGTCAGCAAGTTGATGTTCACGATATCGCGACCGGTGACATCGGTAATGCCGAACAGAGTCAACGGAGAATTGGAATTTTCGCCGGTGACTTCGTTACGATAGTAACCGTTGGCTTCCAGCATCACGTACTGGGAGACCAACATACGAGCCGTGATACGGAACTCGCCCTTGTCATTCAAGATTTTTCCATCGAAATTGTTACCGGTCTGGGTCAGGCTGCGGCCATCGCGAAGTTCCTTCACCAGCACCTTGGACCCGCTGAGGAACGGTCCCTTTTGGGACGCCCCCTTTACCGAATCAAGAGAAACGGCAACCTGTTCGGAGTCGAGGACAATTTCCTCGCCACCAATCAGCGAACCGTCCTCCCCTAGTTTCATCACAACAGACTTGTCGCCACAGGTAATAGTCAGCGCACCATTTTCGTTGGCTACAGTACAACCGGCACCATCTTGACCATTTTCACCAGGTTTGCCTGTTTCACCAGCATCGCCCTTAGCACCGTCAACGCCATTCAGCACAACGCCGATGGAATCGCCGTTACAGATGATCTTGATGCCGCTATCATCCTTCAACTTTTCCGTTGTGCAGGCAAAGTCCCCACCCACGAAAACGGTATCATGGCCAGTCATAAAGACCGTATCTTTTTTCGATACAAAAATTGTATCTGCGGCCCCCGAACCCGCGCTTCCCATGGTCGCATACCACTTGCCATCGGAACAATAACGGATCGTCCCATCATCCTTAACGATGATTTGTTCACCTTCGTTATCGGAGGTACACTTGGGCAGGTCCTCGACGGAGGAAACTACATCCCGGCCGGTCTGGTTGATTTGGGTAACATCGTCGCCACAGGCGATGAGTCCAGTGAGGGAACACACTGCGCCGAGGGTTCCGAAAATTTTAATCATTTTGTTGGTCATATTTTACTCCCTTACGCAGCGGACAGAGGCGTAGTAAATTTCATCAAGTTCTTCGTTGTTGAACCATTCGTCGGAATTGCCGGACAGTTTCAAGACATATCTGAATTCCATGCTGGATTCCTCGGAGGTCCACCAGTAGCCGAGTTTTCCAGTCATTGCACAGTCGGCATCTTCATCGCAATAGCCTGCGGGAAGGCCGTTGAACTTAGCCTTGTTGGAACCGTTTCCCGGCTCGCCGCTCCAGCCATTCTCGGACTTGAGCCAGCTGCCAGCCAGTTCGGAGGTTGCCTTTTTCAGGTAGTCGTGAAGATTGTCCAGGTCGGTCTTTGTGGGCAAGCGCCAGCCATCGGGGCAGACTTCCTTAGCACCAGCAAAGTTGTACATCAGGCCGTAGGTGGCACAGTCAGGATCATCGCTCAGGGAACAGGCGTAGTTCTTTTCGGGAATGGCATCCTTGTAGCGCAGGTTTTCCGCAGTCCAGCAGAGCTTACCGATTTTGACGGTTTCGTATTCCACACCGCCGCGGGTCATCGTGGAATCGCCACAGGGGAAGCCCGCTGCGCTGGAACTGGATTCTTCGGCGGGCTCGAGGACCTTGGAGGAGGAACTGCCGGGATTATCAACCGCGGAGCTGCCTGCGGATTCGACCTTCTGCGAAGAGCTGGACGGATTGACGATTACCACATAGGTGGTGTCTTTTTTGCTGCTACTGGATTCCTCGCTACCGCTCGGAATGACGGAGGAGGAAGAATTGCCGGACCCCTCGACGGGTTCGGAGGAGGAACTACTGGATTCAATGCTTGCGGTGGCGTCCTGCATCAGGTCGATGTCGTAGTTGTCATAGACGGAACAGGAGGCGAGCAGGAGAGTGGCCACGGAGAGGACCGCTAGATTCCCGGTCAAGCCGGGAATGACGCGGGAGAAAGCGGCCATGGAATGAACTCCTAGATTCTTCGCTTCGCTCAGAATGACGCGGGGAAGGGCGCTCAGAATGACATTTAGAAACTTCATAATTATCTCCTCCCCTTACAGGTTCCAGAACAGCGTGACATAGCCGCCGTTGCCGAGGTTTGTAATCACATCAAAGCCGGCTTCCACGCCGAACATTCCGAAGCTGTAGAACACGCCTGTCTTGAACTGCATCCATTCCTCGGAATCCTTTTCCGGGATGGCGATGACCGCGGTCTCGCGAAGACCGAAGTCCAGGTAGCCCAATTCCAGCTGGGCCACAGGCGCAAAATAGACGCGCTGCAGACCGTCGCCAAGACCTGCGCCCACATAGACACCTGCGCCAAAGGCCACATGGAATTCTGCCTGGTCGCCAAAACCCACGCGCAGGCGGGCCGCCGCAATCAGGTCCGGCAGAATCATCAGCTGGTCTTCTTCAAGAGCAAAAGCTTTGTAGTTCTTGTCGCTGAAGGGCGCAAACGCAGCGGACACACCCACCCAGGAAGAGAAATGAACACCGCGACGGTTCTCGACAGCGGATGCAGCCTCCGCAGCCTTGGCGGCCTGTTCCGCGGCATAGACGCTATCCAGCGCGGCCTCGTCCTCCTCGGGACCAAAATCCACGCCATCGTTGTTGCCCTGGTTTTCCCAGATCCAGCGGCCATTCAGACGGGCGGACTTTTCGGCGAACTGCACGGAGCCCTTGAACTTCTGGGGTTCGCCGCGCTTGATGACCACAGGCTCGCCGGCGACCTTCACGGCCTCCTTCTCGAAACGAATCTGCACCGGGCTTTCACTTGCGGGGCCAGCACTGACGCGGGCGTGGAACAGCTTGACGCCATTCAGGTAGTAGGCGCTGCGCACCGGCTTCGCGATATCCATGAAGACCGTAGGCGCGTTGACATCCGCAGTGTCGGTTTTATAGACGGCCAGGGATCCATTGCCGGCAAGGTCCGCATTTAAACTTTCAAGACGCTCCAGGAAGTAGGGAGCAAAGCCCTCGCCGTCCTGACGCACCACCATCTCGCGGCAGGTCTCGCCCCACTTCTGGGCAATTTCAAAAGAATGCCTGCGATGGTTGGGTTCGTACTGCAGGGTAAAATCATAGTTGGCCTGGAAGCCCTCGCTGAGAGGTTCCAGGAACACGCCGCCCTCCAGATTCAGGAACTGGTCCTTGCTCTGGGCGAAACTGTAGAGAGCATCCACGCAGGCGTTGATCTGCAGCTTGCGATCCTCAAGACCGCGGGCCGTCTCCATATGGCCCAGCCGCACCTCGCCGGTGACCTTCATGTACTGTTCCTCGAAGGCGGGCAACTCAACCCGGTAGAAAGTCCAGCACTCGTCATCCATCACGTCATTGATACTGATGGAGGAACAGCGGTCGTTCATGGCAGTAATGCGGTTGGTCCGCTCCAGCAGGGAATCAAGCCCCTCGTTCTTGCCCTCCACGGAGGCCTTCAACTTTTCCAGATCCGCCTGACGCTGGTGAAAAATCGCCGGATCCTGCACGAAGATGGACGCGGACTGGGGCGCAGCCTCGCCTGCAGATTCAGCGACAATTTCGTTCGCGGACTGAGCGGAAGCTGTCCCTAACATTAAACCTAGAGTTATAAAAAATCTTTTCTTCATCATACGTATTTCTCTTGTTTCAAAACGCAAAAAAGACCACGCCAGAATATGACGCAGTCCACAGAAAGCATCGCCGAATTTGCGACACGGTTAAAGTTTACGAATTTTCTTAAAGATTTTGCCCATCCAGGGAGCCGATTACAAACAAACTCGCTAGCCCTCCCCTGCACACATTAGCACTAGTTAGATGTGGCAATACAGAAAAATATATATAACCAGCAACGCCAGTCATATATCCATACACCAGTTTTGAGCAAAATTTTCTCACTCTGGTAAATATACCTTAATTTGTAAAAATTCGTTTATCCTACTTCGTTTTACAAATCGGAATGTGACGAGGCTTATACACTCTACGTATTTTTTTGAGTTTTTGAAAAAAGACCAGCGATTTCTCGCTGGCCTTTTTTTGGATGTGTGTATGAGATTCTTTTATTTCAAGTTCACAATCGTTGCGGCACCCTTTGCAGGTTTTGCAATGAACATGCCGTCGGTCTTTACCAGCTGGCGAGTACGGGCAGCCAATTCAAAAGCGTTGCTGCGAACCGTTCCTAAAAGCTTTCCGCTCATGGAGAATACGCGATAATTCTGGACGATGTCGCGGTTCAATTCCAGAGTCCGGCCAATTGCATCGCAGTCGTCGCAAGGACCAACGGGAACCGGATCAACTTCTTCCTTTCCTTCGATGGGAGCATCGTCTTTACCGTCCTTACCCTTCACGAAGTTGATGTAGTCGATGTCCATCCAGCTGCCGGTCACCGTGAAGCGCAGTACATGTTCACCGGCTTCAAGCGTAACATTGGCGGAAACCTTGTTGTAGTCGTCGTAATTGTCTTCGCCAGCAGTAGCCTGGGGAACCTTGATGGTATCGGTAATGTCCTTGCCATCCATGGAGAGCTTGAAGCTGGAGGTGTTGTTTGCAGACGCCACCGCGGCAAACATGGTGTAATCACCGTCTTCTGCAACATTCACCGTATATTCCAGCCATTCACCTTCTGCATTGTAGCCCACGATAACGCGGTCATTGGATTTCTTGTACAGGTCAACGCCGGTATCCTTGCGGTAGTCGGAATCGCCGTGATTTTCCTTGTCGCTATCCTTATAGGAATCGTTACCGTTGCCAATGCCCGGAATGTCAAAATCTTCTGCCTCGATTTTACCCGGAATTGCCCAGGCCTTGCCTGCGACAGCAACACCAGACGCATCATAACCGCCGAAGGGTTCCTGAGGAACAGGCTTCACTTCAACAGTATCGGTCCAGGAATACTGCATGCGGTCTACACCGGACTGGTTCACAATATTCAAGGTGGTGTTGGCACCTTCCCCAGAACGAGTCACCATGCTGTACCAGTCTCCATCGCGGAGGCCCACCCAGTAGAAGCTACCCATCTTCCATTGACGCAGCTGTTCGGACATGCCGCGAATGTAGGCCATGAAGTAGTTGGTGGGATTGGGATCGTTGTAATCCATGATCTCGTAATGAACGCCGTTCTTGTCGCCAGGGCCCATAGCGCCACCCCATTCGGTTGCCACGGTGCGATCGGCGTACTTGCCCACCTTGCCCTTGAAACTGTTCATCCAGCCCTGTTCGGTAGTAATACTCATGTTCCAGAAGGTGTATTCGTGCACTGCGAAAAGGCAACCGTCAAAGCGGGAATCGTCGGCGATTTCGGGCACATTCCATGCGAGACCAGTACCATCCAGCAAAATATGGTCACGAGGTACATCCGGATAGCGCTTCAGCCAATCCGCGTACAGATTGCGGAGCTGATCCTTGGTGTACATGTGGGGTTCGTTGAAAATTTCGAAATAGGCATTGGGATTGTCACCGTATTCCTTGATGACGGTATCCCACATTTTCCACCAGTCATCCATGTTCTTGGGGCCGGCGGGCTGTGCAGGGCCCCAGTAGCCAACGAGCATACGACCGTGAGCCAGAATACCGTCGATAATGCCCTTATAGGAACTCCAGGCCTTTAAAGCCGTAGGTTCGTTAATAGGAATACGCAGGCTGTTGATGCCCAGTTTTTCTACGAACTGGCTCATGACGCGGTCGGACAGCGCGTAGGCGGCCTGATAGTCCTCAGTGCCGGTCATGCCAGAAAGTTTCAGCACGTCAGACACGAAGTTGTCCCGCTTGTCGGCCCAGTTGGTACCGCGGAACTGATTTGTAACAGCGAAAGATTGTGTAGCAAAGCCTGCGATAAAGGCTGCAACGGCCACGGCAGAAACCGAGCCTTTAAAACTCTTTAACATTCCCATATTTTCCTCTCTTTTGACGCGCAACCACCACGAAGCGCATCGGGTTGCCAACCACAACAACCGTACAAGGAGAAAGATACCTCAAAAAGAAAGGCAAATACACCCTCCCGAGAAATCTTTTATGGATGTTTTGTCAACGAGCAAAAAGAATTCGTCATAAAAAAAGGCATTTCTGTCAACCAGACAGAAACGCCCTTCTTTTGGCGAGAAATTTTCTAGAACTTACTTCACTTGGACGCTTGTCATTTTTCCGCCGTTCACGCCGCGGACCATATAGACGCCCTTGGCAAAGCCAGCATTCTTGAGAGCTTCAGTCATGTTGTTACCCACGACATCTACGCGACCCAGGAGTTTACCGGTAGCGCCAAATACGTTATAGCTTTCGCTAGCCTTGACGAGTCCAGTAACCTTGGCAATTGCCTTCGGATCCTCAGGATCTTTAGGATTTTCCTCACATTCAATGTTACTGCCGGTGAAATCCATACAGATCGGATCGGCCGGAGTTTCACCCTTATCTTCCTTACCTTCGATGGGAGCGTCGTCCTTTGCATTTTCACCAGCAACAAAGTTGATATAGTCGATATCCATCCAGTCGCCAGTGACCGTAAAGCGAAGGATATGTTCACCCTTGGTCAGGTTCACGTTGGCTTTCACCTTATTGTAGTCATCGTAGTTTTCTTCACCTTCGGCAGCCTTGGGAACAAGGATTTCTTCGGTGATGTCCTTACCGTCCATGGACAGCTTGAAGCTGGAAGTGGAACCTGCGGCAGCAACGGCGGCATACATGGTGTAAGTGCCGGTTTCAGCGACGTTCACGGTGTATTCCAGCCATTCGCCGGCCTGGTTGTAACCCACGATGACGCCAGTTGCCTTCTTGTAGAGGTCCACACCGGTGCCCGGGCGAAGATCGCTATCACCGTGGTTTTCAGAATCCATTTCGTTGAAGGAAGCGTTACCTGCGCCAGTGCCCGGAATGTCGAAGTTTTCCATCTCGATCTTGCCAGGAATGGCAGCGGCCTTACCGCCAAAGGGTTCACGAGGAACAGGCTTTACAACAAGGCGTAGCAACACAGAACCGTGAGCAGGAACTTCTGCCGAAACACTAGATCTGGGACCAAGATCCTTCTTCTGCCAGGCATCACGGACTTCCACCTCGCCCTCTACGCCAATATCCTTAAAGTTGACTTCGATAGTCTGGGTAGAGGTATTGTCATTCAGGAGGGCTACAGCGAGGTCACCATTGCGCAAGGGCTTGGTCCAGACCTGCTTGCCGTTCACATTGGAAATGCGATGGCCCTGAACGCCCAGGGAGTCCTGGTTAATGGCAATCATATCCTTGTTCAGGTAAAGATCCTTCACCTGGTCGCTCATCTTGCGGACATCGGAACTGATCATGATAGGAGCCGCCATAATGGACCACATGGTCATCTGGGACTTCTGTTCTTCATAAGTCAGGTTTCTGTTATCCACTTCCAGCATGTCCGGGTCATTCCAGTTACCCGGCTTTGCAATCTTCCAGTACTTGTCATTGGCATCGATAATTTCGTAAACGCCGCGGTACCAGGAGGTAGATCTCCATTCGGGGCCAATATCGAAAGTGGTACGCCACAGATGGGCGATTTTCGGCATCCAGTCCTTATATTCCCAGGCGCAAATGCTGAACACGATGTCGCGGCCGGAATTGCGGAGAGCCTTACTCATGCGGGTGTAATCCGCTTCCTGGTTGGAGCCGGGAGCCGGGTCGCAGTTATCGTACTTCAGGTAGTCAACGCCCCATTCGGCAAACTTCTTGGCATCCTGTTCTTCGTGCATGTAGGAGCCGTTTTCGCTTACCCAGTTGCTGTTGTAATGATGGCAGGTACGTTTACCGCGGTCGCCATACACGCCGAATTTGAGGCCTTTCTTATGGATGTAATCGGCCAGGGCCTTCATGCCGCTGGGGAAAGTCTTGGGATGGTTCTGGAGGTCGCCATTGGCATCGCGCTTGGTGTCCATCCAGTTATCGTCCAGATTCAGGTAGATATAGCCAGCATCGCGAAGGCCCGAAGAAACCATGGCATCGGCAACTTCCTTGATTTGGTTTTCGTTGATGTTTTCGTGGAATACGTTCCAGCTGTTCCAGCCCAGAGGGGGCGTAAGCACCAAACTATCGGGGTGGGCATTTGCAGAAGCAGCAAAAGCCAAAGTTGCCATAGCGGCAATGCCTAAAGTCTTTTTCAATCCGAACATTTTTTCACTCCTAAAAAATTTTTCCAATCATAAAATTACCTGCAAAAGCGCAAAAAAGGCGTGGCAAAGCCACACCTTTCATGGACATTTTGTCAAAGGTTACTTCTTGACATGAACCATCTTGATGGCATTTCCGGTACGAATCATATAGACACCCGCCTTTTCAGGAATTTTCGTTCCCAGGAATGCGCCGGACAGGCTATAGACCTTATAATTTCTGACAGCAGCCCCGTCCAGGACAATTCCAGAATGAATCGCATCGGGAGTATCGTCGCACTTTTCAGCAGCAGCGCCACACTTATCCGAATCGTCAGCAGGATGTTCGATAGGTTCCGGGTCGGCCTCGCCCTTTGCCACAAAGGTCATGTAGTCGATGTCAAACCAGGCGCCTGTTACTGTGAGGCGAAGGATATGCTGTCCCTTGGACAGTTTTACGTCAAAACTGACCTTGTTGTAGTCGTCATAATTGTCTTCGCCAGCCTTAGCTGCAGGAACAGAAATCTTTTCAGAGATTTCCTTACCATCCATGGAAAGCTGGAAACTGGAAGTATTGTTAGCAGATGCAACGGCTGCATAGACCGTATATTCGCCATCGGCCTCCACATCAACGGTGTATTCGTACCAGTTGCCTTCCGCATTGTAGCCAATAATGTTGCCGGTTGCCTTCTTGTAGATGCTGACGGGAGTATCCTTACGGTAATCGGAATCGCCCTTGTTTTCAGAAGTTCCCACACTATAAGACTGGTTTGTAGAGCCATCAGCATTTCGGCCTACACCGGGAATATCAAAATCTTCGGCCTCAACCTTACCAGGAATAGCAATGGCTCTGCCATTGAAAGGTTTCTGCGGTTCCGGTTCCACGGCATCAGCAGGACCGTCCAGAGTGTAATTCTTGATGAAATTCCAGATGGACTTGCTGGTATGAACCACAGCCTCGTCGTTGGAATGCCAATGGCCCTTGCCACCCAAGGTCACAAGCTTGACGCTGACGCCGCCATCGCAGGGGCCCCACATTTCAGACTTGGAATTGGCGGGGAAAGTCTGGGTTTCGGAGGGATTTGCAGGGCAATTAAACTGATTCTTGTAGGCGTTGATGTGGGTCATCACGTTGTTATAGGTAACCACATCGTCGCTGGTGCCATGATGGTGAATAATAGGCACAGGGCGCTGAGCCTTGCCCGGGCCGCCCATCATGTAACCGGAAACCGGAGCGAAAGCCGCAATCTTGTCGGCAATTTTACCCATGGCGTAATAGGTAAACATGCCGCCCATGCTAAAGCCGGACAGATACACACGGGAAAGGTCAATCTGGTAGCGCTTGGACATCTCGTCGATAATGTCCTTCATCAGGTTGATATCCTTGTCGCCGCCAAGATCCCAGCCCTTGTTGATGCCATTGGGATAAACCACCACAAAGCGGGCGGTATCGGCAATATCTTCCCAGCGGGCCTGACTACTCTGGTAGCCGGCATCCTGATTCATGCCGTGGCAGGAAATCAACAGCGGTTTGTTCTTTTCGATGTTTGCAGGTGCATAAACATAAATGGAGCGACCGTTCAAAGTTTCGGCCTTTGCGTTACCTGCAAAAGATTCCGTTGCGCCAGCCAGCGCCAACACGGCGGAAAAGAGAAGTTCCTTTTTCATTTGTAACCCATACGCCCTTTTTTGACACCATTATCAAAAAACAAGGCTCACCATTCTATAAATTACATGAAAAAAGGGGCCATATTACAGGAGAAGGAGCAATTGCCGTGGACAGTTTATCCAAAAAGATGAAAGTGCAAAGAAAGAATCTCAAATAAAACAAAAGAACCTATGGGCGGGCCTCCCATAAGTTCTTTATCAAGCTAAAAACGTGATTGTGTTTTGAAATAATTACTTCATCACGCTAATCTTGTGCATCAGGCCGCCGCGAGTGGGCTTCACGATATAAACACCGCTCTGCTTCACGAATTCGCGAACTACGGTTGTCAAGTCGGCAGCAACGCTGCTTACAACACCCAGCTGATTGCCATTCAAATCAAACACGCGGTAGTCCTGCACACCAGCCACATTCAGATGGATCTTGCCCAGAGCATCCTTACAGGAGCTATCACCCGTGGGGCATTCTTCCACCGGATTTTCAGGAACGTCAGGTTCTTCTTCATCCACAATGGGTTCCGGGTCGGTTGCATCCTTACCCTTCACGAAGGTGATGTAGTCAATATCCAGCCAGGAACCGACCACGGTAAATCGCAGCACATGTTCGCCAGCGGGCAAAGTGACATTGGCAGAAACCTTGTTGTAGTCATCGTAGTTTTCTTCGCCAGCCTTGGCTGCGGGAACCGCGATAGTCTCGGTAATGTCCTTGCCATCCAGGGAGAACTTGAAGCTAGAGGTAGAGCCTGCGGCGGCAACTGCGGCAAACAGGGTGTAGTCGCCAGCTTCCTTCACGTTCACAGTGTATTCCAGCCATTCGCCTTCTGCATTGTAGCCAACGATAACGCGGTCATTGGACTTCTTGTACAGATCCACGCCGGTTTCCTTACGGTAGTCGGAGTCGCCATGATTTTCGGAATCGGTATCATAGTAGGATGCGCCATCCCTACCCTTGCCCGGATCGTCAAAGTCTTCCATCTGGATTTTGCCCGGAATAGCCCACGGAGTCTGGGTTGCGTTATGGGCAGTCTGGGGAACCGGTTCGATAGCGCCTTCCAGGTAGATTTCATCGTTATAGTCGTTACCCACCTTGAACCAGTCGAATGCGGCGGTACCGCCGGCAGTCTTCTTTGCAAAGTTGAACAGGCCGAAACGATAGCCTACGAACATGCCCAAAGTATAAGGCAGCTTCAGTTCGTTACCGATCTTTGTCCAATCCTTTTCATTGAGGCTATAGTAGAAATTTGCACGGTCTCTGGTAAAGTCAAAGTCAATGCGGAAATAAGCCTCGTTACCGTTAATAGGAACGCTCTTCAGCTTATATTCACGTTCGTAGTAAACCACTTCGAAGCTGTTGCCGTTCTTTTCGAGAGCCACAAAGCCCAGGGAGTCTGCAAGGGCAACGAGACCGGCGACGTCACCATCCTTCATGTCCTTACCATTCACGAGAGTACGGCCAGAGCACTTGGGACCATAGGTACGCTGAGTCAAGGTGTTCTTTGCAGTGTAAAGCTTGCCATCCACACGGCCAGTGGTAATCTTCAGCTTGCCGTCGGAAAGAGCCCACTTGCTGTTGTCGGGATTGTGGTTCCACTGCCATTCCAGGGGAAGTTCCGGACCGTCGAAGTCATCAGAAGTGACCATGCCATAGCCCGGATCCACAGCATTTTCCAAATTCAAGGTAGCGGGAGCCTTGCCGCCCACAACCGTAGGCCAGCCATCCTTCCATTCCACTTCCATCAGGTACGGAATACGGCCAATGCCACCGCTGTCGCGGAACAGGTAGCCATACCACTTGCCGCCTTCGGTCTGGAAAATACTACCCTGGGCGACACCGTTATTCTGCAGGAAAATCTTACCGGAGTAGCCGCCCATCAGGTTCTTGGAGCGGAAAACCAGTTCTGTACGGCAGGGGCCAAACCAGCTAATGCCAAACAGGTAATATTCACCGTTGACCTTTTCCATGTGGGCGCCTTCCAGAGCCACAATGTAGCTGCTGGTTCCAGAAGTCTGGTTTCGCAGAGATTCATTTACCAGCACGGTAGAGCCGCCATCGGGGCCGGAAAGGTCGGATTTCAGTTTCACAATACTCAGCTGGCCGCCACCGTAAATCACGTAGGCCTTGTCGTCGTCATCGAAGAAGATGCTAGGATCATGATAGAAAGGCAGCAACTTTTCGGTAAAGGGGCCGTTTTCGATATCGTCCGTGATATAAAGGTGGGTCTTGTTGGTGGTATAGGACGGTGTGAGGATATACCACTTGCCCTTATGGTAACGGATGGCGGAAGCCCAGGAACCCTTACCGTAGGCGTTCTTGCCACCGTTCAAGTTCATGTTGTCGTTATTGGTCAGGGTCTCGTAAGCGTAATTGACGGTACGCCAGTTGGCAAGATCCGTAGACTTCATGATAGGTACACCCGGTGCGTAATGCATGGTGGTACTTACCATGTAGTAATTGTCCCCCTCGCCCTTTGCAATGCAAAGGTCCGGAACATCGGAATAAATCCACGGATTAGAAACGGTTGCGGCGACAGCGGAACTTGCAAAAACAGACCCAACCAGGGCGGTAGCTGTCAAAACCTTTTTAAATGCACTAAAGCATCCCATAAGAACTCCTTATTCACAGGGCACACCTACCCCATATTTTCTATCCTAAAGATACCTTCAAAAAAAAATGACATTCTATCAACGAAATGAGGTTTCATTGATAAAATGTCAACGGGGTTGGTTTGGTTGTTGTGATTGGTTTTTACTTGGAAATGCTCATTTTAAGCATTTTTCCAAACTTTTGAGGCTTCAGCAGGTAGATTCCGGAACGGTTCACCAAGTTCATGGTCTTGCCGCGAAGCTCCTGCATGCCCACGCCAGAAATCCGGCCCAGCATATTTCCCTGGAGGTCGAATACCTGATATTCTACGGGACCCGCCACCTGGAATTGCATCTGGACGAAATCCGGAGTCGTATCCTTGGGAGTTTCGGGAACGGTATCCTTAGGTTCTTCCACCTTGGAAGCGTCCACGAACTTGATCCAGTCCATGTTGATGTAGCTCTTGGTAATCTCCATCTTCAGGACATGTTCACCCTTGGTAAGGCTTGCGGTGCCCAGCTCGATTTCCTTATAGACATCGAAGGAGGAATCAATCTTTGCCACTTCGATATCTTCCAGAATCTGCTTTTCGTCTACATAGAGCTTGAAGCCAGCGGTTTCCATGGCGGTTGCCACATTGGCGCTCAGCTTATATTCGCCATCAGCTTCCACATTGAAGGTGTATTCGGTCCATTCACCTGCAATGGTATAACCCAGAGCGTAGCCGTTACCAGCAGTTACAACATCCACGCCGTCTTCGCGGTAGTTCTTGCCCTGGTTATCGTAATCCGTATCGTGGAAGGACTTGCCTTCGCCGCCCACATCGTAGTTTTCGAACTCGATCTTGCCTGGAACCGCTGCGGCCTTTTCGCCATAGGGTGCCTGGGGAATCACCGGAGTGATATAGATGCGATAGGCATAGAACACATTCTTGATATTGATGGGGACGGTAATGGCGCCATTTACCACTTCGTATTCCTTAGTGGATTCTGGAGTGGTAGAGGGAACAGCCTTGTCCTTGTCTTCCCAGGTCACGTATTCCACATCCACATTCACCTTGCCGCCGAAGGCAGCGGGAATCTTGTCAATCTTCACGGAAACATCGCCCAGAGTGTTGCCACCCACTACGACGCTTGCCACCTTCTTCTTGGTATCTACGGCTGCGAAACCATCCACGCCATCGCTACGGTCGTTAGGCGGAACCACCTTTGCCATGTAGCCGGACATGTCGCCGTACCACTTGTACAGATGCCAGCCGCCGCCATGCTGATTCTGGGCGGTGAGAAGGCTTCCCAGACGGCCAGGCAGGTTGGTGAACCACCAGGAAATCATGGCGCTTTCCACACCATGGCGTTCAAACTTTGCAATGAAGGGAACAGAAACGCCAGGGCATCCTTCCAGAGTATGAGTGTCGGAAGAATATTCGTTAATGCTAATGGCGCGGGGCTTTACATTATACTTCTTTTCAAGATTGCGGTAATGTTCGATGGAACCCACCAAACCCTCGGAACCCCACTGATGCCAGCTAATCACATCGGGCATGCAGTTGTTGGCAGAACAGTACTTCACGAATTCTTCCATGCGGTTGCCGTTATACCAGGAGTAGGACGGGCCCACAATGCGTTCAGACGGGTCGTTCTGACGGATGTAATCGTAAGTCTTCTTCCACAGGCCGGAATTGAAATCGATAGTCGTACTTTTCCAGGTACCATCCGGTTCGTTCCAGATTTCATAGCCGTCGAAATTCTGTACCGCGGAAGCCTTCTTGTCCTTGATGACGGAGCCCACTTCGGAAAGCCAGTGGTTCATATCCTTAAAGGCATAGGGCCAGCCCGGAAGAACATCGGCCAGACGGATCTGCACTTTACCTGTGGTGTTCTTAATGCGGGGAGACACCAGGAAGGCGCCGCCGATAGGCTGCTGACGGCCCTGACCGCTACGGGCGGGAGCCAGGAAAACATTGGGCTTCAGGGGAGCCACTTCGGCATCGATGTTGGTGGGATAAGTTTCAGTCAGGCCATAGAGAGAGCCTGTTGCCACGTGGGTCACCGGACGAATGCTATCGCCCAGGCTCACACTGAGAGAGGTGGCTGCAAAAATACTGCCGGGCAGGACCATGGCAGCAATCAGAGAAGCGGCAAAACCCTTTTTAAACATCCTTCAATCCTTTGCGACACGGATCTACACACATCCCATCGTCGCATAAATAAAATTACCTTCAAAAAGGGAACTTCTTTCGCCGCCCTAGTCAATTGCCGTGGACAAATAATCCAAGAAACCCCAAAAATTTACTAATTAAAAGTCCACATTTTATCTTTTACATACATTTCAAACAAAGAATTTCAAGAAAAATACAAAAATCCGCGCCTACAATTTTCAAAAATAAAAGTCCACATTTTTAGTCTTTTTCCGCATTGTCGACCCGCGCGTCGGGAAAATCAGCCCCAGTTCCCCAGAAAAAAAAGAAGCCCGGCAAGAACCGGACTTCCTAGAACCCTAAATTTCCCTACAGACTAGCCGTAAATCAGCCCCAAGGCAATCGCGAGAACGAAGAATACCGCGATTTGCTTGACAATAACCATTTCATGACGATCCATAGAGATTCTCCTCTTTACTTTGCGTTACGGACAATAAAGTTCTTGACGCCGGGAATACGCACCAGGTAGACGCCCTGCTTCTGGGCAGTAGCCTTGCTTACGCGGTTTCCACGCATATCGAAGTACTGGGCTTTTTCGAGATTCAGCGCAGCGCCTACAGACAGAGTCCGGCCAACAGCATCCGAGCAGCCTTCGCAAGGAACGGGGTCAATCACCGGGTCTGTTACCACAGGATCCTTTTCCGGATCCACGCCGGTCTGTCCAGAAACCTTCTTGAACTCCACATAGTCAATGTCGATCCAGGAGTTGGTGATTTCAAGCTTCAGTTCGTGTTCGCCAGCCTTGAGGGTAGCCTTGCCGCCGCTTACTGTGGTAAATTCGCCAAAGCCCTTACCCTCGTTAACGAGGTCCTCGCCAATCTTCTTATCGTCGATGTAGAGAGCAAAGCTGCCGGTGCCATTGTCGCCAGCCACCAGAGCGGAAATCTCATAGTCACCATCTTCAGCGACCTTCACGGAATACTTCATCCAGTCGCCCTTCTCGCAGTAACCCACCACCATACCCATATTGGGCTGGTAAATATCTACGTCATCCTTACGGAGGATTCCGCCTTCGTTACCCTTGTTGTTATCGTGATAGGCAACTTCGGCACCGCCCTTGTTATAGTTTTCAGCCTGGACCTTGCCCGGGATTTCAATGACATCCACGTAGGGACCGTATTCTTCAGGAGGTTCATCGGGAACTACGGAGTTTTCCGGATTCACAAGGTCCACTGCCGGAGCGTTAGGGTCGATGGTCTTGTCGATAAGCTTCAGCATTTCAGAAGCGTAACGCTTGCCCAGTTCAATGACACCTTCGCGACCAAAGTGGTAGGGGTCCTTGCCATTACCCTTCAGGCCCTTGGAGGATGCCAGGCCGAACTTCTTGAAGTTGTTCTTGAGCATGGCGATGCCCGGATTCTTGCTGGAGCAGCAGGCGCCAGATTCCTGGAGCATTTCGCCTGCAACAAAGGGAACATCATTCTCGTTCAGGCCGAGAGCGTCGATGACGTCCTTGTAGGTCTTGTAAACGGTTCTGCGCCAGTTGTCGTCAACGCCGTCAGATTCGCCCTGATGGAAAATGAAGCCCTTGATGACGCCCACCTGCTGAGCCTTCTTGGCAAGTTCCACGATACGTCCCGGAGGATTGTTGTCGTAATCCTTGGGCCAGCCCCAGGACATAATGTCCTTGCCGTCGCCTTTGAAGTAAGATTCGTACTGGTCCTTGTCGAAGGCGCGGATACTTACGGCACCGATGGCCACCGGAATAATACCCACGGTCACACCCGGAAGGGAATCCACCATGGCGCGGCCAAAGTAGTCCGCCGGAGAGAGCTGCTCAAAAGCATGGAACATGGGGGGAATTGCCGGATACCACTCGCCCATCTTGATGGACTGATTGGTTTGGCCCTTACGGCTGCTTGCATTTGCCGTATGGGAGGCAAGCATCAGGAAATTCTTAGGATTGGTCGCCTGGTCTACAGAGGGAACGATTTCGCCGTTACCCGCCATATTGGACTGACCGTAAGCGATATAAATATGAAAATTCGGGTTCGGAGCGGCACTTGCACTTGCCGCAAATAAGGAAAGGCCAAATGTCATGGAAGCTACAGCGTAGCCCAACTTCTTCAACACACCCATTAGATACTCCTTGAGGTTCTACAAACCTAAAGATATCCCCTTTTAGGGTGAAAATTGACAGCCCGGGGCGAGAACTCATGGACAATATATCAACAGCAAAAAGGGCAAAAACCGAAGTTTTTGCCCAAATTCCGCAGTTTTACCACAAACCGTCTACTTTTCGTTACGCACCACGAATGTTTTTGCCCCCGGAATGCGAACAAGGAAGGCGCCCTGCTTCTGGGCAGATGCCTTGCTAATGCGATTGCCGGCCATATCGAAATACTGGGCATTATCCATGTTCAACGCATCGGATATCCTGAGACTATTTCCAATGGCGTCTGGATTTTCAGAACTACTGGATTCCGGCGTCGGCTCCGTAGAGGAAGATGATTCCACCGGGGCATCCACTTTCTTGAATTCCACATAGTCGATGTTCACCCAATCTACTTCAATCTGTATTTTCAGATCGTAGTCACCGGCCTTCAGGGTCACCTTGCCGCCGCTAATATCTTCGTAGGTATCGTAGTCGGGCCCCTTCTTGGAAACCATGGTCTCGCCAATCTTGTCATCACCCAAGTAGACAGAGATGGCGCCGGTTCCGTTGTCGCCAGCCAGGCGGCCAATCACTTCGTATTCGCCATCAGCTTCCACATGAACGGAATACTTCAGCCATTCGCCCTTCTGGCAATAACCTACAGCCATGCCCATACCAGCCTTATAGATATCCACGCCGTCACCGCGGTATTCATCGCCCTGGTTCTTGCTATCCATATCGGAATAGGCAACGCCCTGACCGCCCTTGTTGTAATCTTCGGCCTGGACCTTGCCAGGAATCTTGAACACCTCGCCATAGGGGCCATATTCTTCGGGCTTTTCGCTACCTGCAGAACCGCCACCATACAGAGGAACACTTACAGAGGGCGCGCTTGGGTCAACAGTCTTGTCAATCAGTTTCAGCATTTCGGTGGCATAGCGCTTACCCATTTCGACATAACCGTCATGGTCAAAGTGCAGGCGGTCGCTCTGCATGCCCGTCCCCTGGGATTTGGCAACGCCGAACTTTGCAAAATACTTGGAGAGGCCGTTTACGCGGGTGCTCATGCCGTGACAGGCGCCATTGTAAACCATCTCACCGGCGACAAAGGGCAATTCCTCCTTAATGCCCAGGTCGTTACGCATGTCGTTATAAGTTTTCTGGACAATCTGCTCCCAGTTACCCATGCCGCCATCAGTTTCTCCCTGATGGAAAATGAAGCCCTTGATGACACCCACTTCCTGGGCCTTCTTGGCCAGATTGATGATGGCCGCGTAGTCATTGCCCTGGGAATCGTAATCCTTCGCCCAGTTGGCAAGCCAGCTTTCGGAAGAATTCACATAGCTCTGCCACTGAGCCTTATCAAACAGCTTGATGGAGGCGCCACCCACAGCCACGGGAATAATACCGATGGTCACATTGGGCATTTCCTTAGCCATGGTCTTTCCGAAGTAGTCTGCCACAGAAAGGCCTTCCTGGCAATGGAACATAGGGGGAACCGCCTTGGCCCACTGGCCCTTGGCAAGCTTGATGCTGGTGCCGCCCTTACGGGAACCGCAGTCAATGCCCGAAAGCATGACGAAATTATCCACCGGATCCTGGTCGCCAGTCTGAATAGGACCTGCGCCAGCCATATTGCTCTGTCCGTAGGCGATATAAATGTGGAAATTGGGATTGGGGGCCGCTTCGGCAGTCGTCGCCAGCATGGAAAGCCCAAAAACGCAACAAGCCGCGCCGGCAAACTTGCGGAACAAATTCATACAACACTCCTCTTTTTACCCAAACACCGCCTTAAATATACTTTAATATTAAACTAAAATCACAATTCTTACACACCTATCTTTTAATTGCAAAAACACACTGCAGAAAAAAAAGAAAAGCCCCAAAAAAATTCAACGCCCTCTAGTGCATAAAAAAGGAACACCCCGATTGCTCGGGGCGTCCTTTGGTATTTGGTGTTTTGGTTTGGGACTTTTTACCGCATGGGTAGCGCCTGGAGCAACTACTTTACGGAAACTTTTTTCATCAGACCGTTAGCGGACTTGACAATGTACACACCGGCATCCTTGACCAGGTTTGCAGTAGCCTTCTTCAAATCCTGGGGCATTGCCAGAACCTTACCCAGGAACTGACCGTTCAAGCTAAATACTTCGTAATCCTGAGCCTGGGCCATTTCGAAGTGAACATCGCGAATTGCATCGGGATCCTTGTCAGTTGCAACGGGATCCTTGTCAGTATTGGGATTTTCCGGATCAGTTACTGCAGGATCTTCAGGATCCACAACCGGTTCCGGGTCGGTAGCATTCTTACCCTCGACAAAGGTGAAGTAATCCACATCCATCCAGTCGCCTGTGACCAGGAACTTCATCACATGCTTACCAGCGGTGAGGGAGACATTCACCTGGACCTTGCCGAATTCCTCGAAGTCGCCTTCAGTTGCGGTTACAGTCTTCGGAACTACGATAGTATCGGAGAAAGCCTTATTGTCCATGAACATCTGGAAGCTTGCGGTACCGTTGCTGGAAGCCACATAGGCAAACATGGTGTAGTCGCCCGCCTTCTTTACATCCACGGTGTATTCCAGCCATTCGCCAGCCTGGTTGTAACCGATAACCTTGCCGAACTTCTTTTCGTAGATGTCAACGCCAGTATCCTTACGGTAGTCGCTGTTGCCGTGATTTTCGGGATCGTTGTCATTGTAGGCAATATTGCTGTTGCCGTTTTCGTCCTTGCCGGAGCCGGAAACATCAAAGTCTTCCGCTTCAATCTTACCCGGAATTGCCCAGGCCTTGCCGCCGAAAGGTTCCTGAGGAACAACAACCTGGGGGCCAACGCCAACCAAGGTCACGATACAGTCCTTATTGGTAGCGCCGGATTCCATCTTGATGGTCACGGAACCATTCTTTGCTTCCACCTCGCCTTCGTACTTGGCGTTTTTAGCCTCGGAAGTAGTGTACACATGGAAGGACTGGATGGTAGAATTGGGAACATTCACCGTAACGGTCTTGCCATTCTTGTAGTCGCGGTTTACGAGAACCACCGTAGTGGTATCGCCATCGGCACTCTTATAGGCAGATGCGTAAACATGAGTTTCGGGATTTGCTGTAGCGCCAACGCGGATTGCACCGGGGCGAACAAAGCGGGCAAACTGAGAAAGAATGTAGCCGCGCTTGGAAATCTTACCGATTTCGCCGGAAGGAATCTGCAACTTGTTGCCGAAATCCTTTTCCATAATCAGGCCGTAGCAACGACGGATGTACCACCAGGTGTACTGGCTGAAGTTACCCACAACCATGGCACGGTGAATTTCGTAACCCACGTCCATTGCACGGACAGTGTCCACCTTGTAGGCATTAGCCTGGTCACCGGTACCCATCACGGTACGCCAGTAGTTACCGCTGCCCTGGCTTTCGGTGTAGTGTTCGGTCATCCAGCGCTCCACCTTCTTCTGGTCAGCCAGAGAGTAGGCAAACCAGGAGTCAGCAGTCTTTGCATCGCTAGCATAAAAATGAGCGCCAAGAATATCCCAGTTCTTAAGGGCGTTGGCATCGTTCAAGACATTGTCGTAAAGCTTCTTCTGGTAGGCAAAGGATTCGGTGGAAATCACCTTGGTTCCATGCTTACGCATCTGACCGGCATAGTTCTTGGTGAAGTTGTAAATTTCATCTACAGACCAGCAAGCCCATTCAGAGCACCAGTCCGGTTCGTTACTGATGGAAAGGCCATACAGGGGAACGCCCTGGCCCTTCATGTATTCAGCAAAGCTGTTCAGGTGATCCACATAATTCTGGTAGTTGCTTGCGGCAATATGCTGGTTACCACCTGCGTACTGGGAAGTCCAGGGGGTCGCGTAAAGGATAAAATCATCACCAGCGTATTTCTTGGCCCACTTGGCAGCCTGGACTTCCTTACCGAAGTCATTCTTGTTGCCATTTACCGGAATACGGAGGGTGTTAAGGCCCAAGGTTCCGTCGCCCGTGCCGAAAGCGATCTTTGCATCGGCTTCAGAGAGGCCTGCACCGCCCTGCCATGTATTGTGGACCATGCCACCGAAACCGCGAATCACCTGATGTTCTTCGCTCAGGTTGACATTAACTGTAGAAGCGTTTGCAAGGCCAAACAGACCTGCGACAAGGCTTGCGCCCAATGCGATGCGGCTAAAGCCGTTCTTTAAATTCTTCATAATGCACATCCCATTTTACGGTAAACCAACCCGTTAATCTAAAGATATCTTCCTATACTCCAATCAGAAATACTCCAAAAGCAAATCCCGTGGATAATTTATCAACGCCCCCCCCCCCAAAAAAAAGAGAACCTCCCGGGTTCCCGGGAGGCTTCTGTTTGGATGTGTTTATGGAGATCGTTGGGCAATGTTTCAGCCCTACATTTACAAATGTACCCCTTTTTTCAGCGGTTAATACAAGCAATTTCATCATTTTTATGGACAATCTGTCCATGGGCCCATCGCAAAAATCCCCCGCAAACAAACCAAAAAAAACAGAAACATCCCAGGAAAAATCCCAGGATGCTTCCGATGTCTTATGCTTGGAATTTCAAGAACTAGCGAATGGAACGAACCTTGGAAACCATGCCCGTCGCGCGGTTACGGATCAGGCAAACGCCCTGGCCCTTTGCAGCGGAGGTCTTCTGCCACAAGGCAGATGCTTCAGCCATGTTCCTTGCCTTGACGCTTTCGAGCTTGTTACCCTTCAGGTCGAAAACATCGAACTGCATCATGGCAGGAGCGTGCAGCACAACCTTCTGGCCGGCAATAGCGTCGGGAAGGGAATCGCTAGGTGTGGGATCCTTCGGGTCAACCACGGGATTTTCAGGATCTTCAGAACCTTCAGGGTCCTTCACGATGGGATCCGGGTCCTTTTCGCCCTTGTTCACGAAGTTGATGTAGTCGATGTCCATCCAGTCGCCTGTGACGGTAAAGCGAAGGACATGTTCGCCCTTGGTAAGCTTCACGTCGGCACTTACCTTGTTGTAGTCATCGTAATTCTCTTCGCCAGCGGATGCTGCGGGAACCGCGATTTCCTCGGTAATGTCCTTGCCGTCCATAGAGAGCTGGAAACTGGAAGTGTTATTTGCGGAAGCAACAGCGGCAAACAGGGTGTAGTCACCGTCAGCGGCAACATTCACAGTGTATTCCAGCCATTCGCCCTTCTGGTTGTAACCTACGACAACGCGGTTGTTGGACTTCTTGTACAGATCCACGCCGGTATCCTTGCGGTAATCGCTGTCACCGTGGTTTTCTGCATCGTTATCGCTATAGGAAGCGTATTCATCGCCGCGGCCAGTGCCCGGAATGTCGAAGTCTTCCATCTGGATGGTGCCAGGAATTGCCCACGGCTTGTTTCCTTCATTGAAGGCCTTCTGCGGTTCCGGAGGAGTCTTGCCGCTACCTTCGAAGCCCCAGCCCTTGATAGCCATGGTGGAGTCCTGAGAACCCTTGAACACCAGGAACAGCTGCTCCACAATGCCGGAGAGGCCATCTACATCGCAGGAAGTTTCTGCGAAGGTGTTCTTGGAACCGGTCTTCTTGAGGGTACAGGAGCCAGCCAAGGTACCCGTTGCAGAGCCCTTGCGGATTTCAATCTTGTTGTTGTCGGCAGTGCTTGCCGCTTCTACGGTGAAGCCCGTTGCACCCTTGCCGAAATCTACACCGGAAACACGAATCCAGGATTCGCTACGGCTAGCCAGCGGCAGCAGGAGGCTACCGGAAACCTTGCCCGGAGCATAGAGAGAACGGCTACGGACACCCTTCTGCTTGGAGCTGGTGAGAGCCGGATACCAATCGTAGGGGTCGAAATTTTCAATCTGCTTCGGGCCATCGTTAGTGCAGACCACCTGCTTGATGGTACCGTCGGCGTTGTAGAACATTTCGTCTACGGAAACGCTACGATGATATCCCGGATCCGGATTGGGTTTACCGTCATCGGCAGGAATGATTTCCAAACCATCGTGGCCCTTGGCAATACGACGGTCATGATAAACTACATAGGAATGGCCCTTGAATTCGGCAATACCGTGATGGTTGTTGTTGCCGTTGATGCTCTTGCCATTCATGCTGGGGTCACCAAGGATAGTTCCCTTCCAGGTAAAGGGGCCCATGGGGCTAGAGCCCATACCATAGTCGATGGTAGGTGCGCCCTGCTGCCAGCCAGTACTGTAGGAGAAGTAGTAAGTGCCCTTGTGCTTATGGATGTAGGAAGCTTCCAGCATCTTACGAGTAGAAAGGCCATTCACCTTCACATGAGCGCCAGTCCCCACCGGAGCAGTCTTTGCATCGTTCAGCTTCACAACGTCGAAGTTGTCGGTATTGGGACGGCTAGTGCTTTCGCCGCCACCCCAGGTAACATAGGTGGTACCGTCGTCATCGATAAAAATACCCGGGTCAAAGCACCAGGCTACACCATCGCAGCCAATAAGGCCGTTTCGACCGCCCACAAGCTTATCGCTGCCATTGCCTACCGCATTGGACCAGGGGCCGGCCATGCTGTCGGCCTTGATGTAACCGATACCGCCGCCACCGCCATCGGGGAACACGATATAAAGCTTACCCGTCTTGGGGTCAGCCGCAATGCCTGCAGCCCAAATATCGTTGATACCGCTTACCTGACGAGCGTCATAGATAATACCGAAGTCCGTCCAGTTCTGCATATCCTTAGAACGGAAACCGTAAAGAGCCTTGATATTGTAGCCAGTTGCGTTATATGCAGCCGGATCGTCAGAGTCCGTGATGATATAGAAGTATTCATCATCGGCAGCAGCACCCGGGTCAGCCAGGTAATGATAGGTGGAAATCGGATTGTAGGCCAAGGCGCTTGCACCCAATCCAAAGGCAGCCGTAAGAGTCAGAGCTCTCCTAAAAACCTTTTTCATACATCACTCCATACATAAATTCCGCACCGTGCGGAACTAACCATTCTAAATGTATGTCCATTCCAACCTAAAATATTACGCGTAAAAGCAATCCTTATGGACAATTTGACAACGCCCCGTATCCAAATACCGCTCTTTTTTATAAAAATCGCAGGATTCCAGGTCAAAAAAAGGAAAACCTCCTGGATTTTACCAGAAGGTTTCCTCGTTCTCGGGGCTTGCGCCCCCAAATTTCAGGTTTCAGTTCAGCCGATTACTTGCCGGTGCTGACCATCATCTTCTTGGAACCGTTGACCTGCTTCAGCATGTAAACGCCCTTGGCAAAGCCGGCATTCTTCAGAGCCTTCACAGCGCCCGTACCATCGAAACGTACGGTACCCAGCTTGTGGCCCTGGAGGTCAAAGACATTGTAGGCCTGAGCAGCGTGAGCATAGAACTTAACGCCAGTAATGGCATCCGGACCGGGATCCGTCGGATTATTTACATCAGGATCAGTGGGGTCAGTAACTTCGGTCTCGGTTCCCGGAATGGGAGCGTCATCCTTGCCGTCCTTGCCAGCCACAAAGTTGATGTAGTCAATGTCCATCCAGTCGCCGGTCACGGTGAAGCGGAGGATATGCTGACCTGCGGGCAGGGTAACGTTGGCGGAAACCTTGTTGTAGTCGTCGTAGTTTTCTTCACCTTCCTTAGCGGCAGGAACGGCGATGCTTTCGGTGATGTCCTTGCCATCCAGGGAAAGCTTGAAGCCAGAAGTTGCATTGGCGGAAGCCACTGCGGCAAACATGGTGTAGTCGCCAGCCTTGGTCACATTCACGGTGTATTCCAGCCATTCGTCAGTCTGGTTGTAACCTACGACAACGCGGTTATTGGACTTCTTGTACAGATCGACACCGGTACCCTTGCGGTAATCGCTGTCACCGTGGTTTTCGGCATCATTATCGTAGTAGGAATCGTTACCCGTGCCGTAGCCCGGTTCATCGAAGTCTTCCATCTGGATGGTGCCGGGGATTGCCCAGGCCTTGCCGCCAAACGGGGTCTGCGGTTCCGGCTCACGCTTGGTTCCCTGGAATTCCCATTCCAGAATACCCATGGTGGAGTCCTTTGCACCCTTGAATACGAAGAACAGCTGATCTACAACGCCGGAGAGGCCGGTCAGGGCGCAATCGTTATCGGTGTAGCTCTGCCAACCGCTGGTCTTTGCCAAGGAACATGTACCAGCCAAAGTACCGGTGACGCTACCCTTACGGATTTCAACCTTATTGTTGTCGCCAACGTTTGCAGCCTTGATGCGGAGGTTTTCGGCACCGTTACCGAAATCTACGCCAGTCACGCGAATCCAGGATTCCTTGGTTGCAAGGGGAGTGAGCACATGCTTTACAGCCTGGCCCTTGGTCCAGTCGGTACGGCTGCGAACATTACGCTGCTTGGAACTGGTGAGAGCCTTGTAGGTATTGAACGGATCAAACTTGCCCACCTGCTTGGGGCCTTCCTTGGTGAACACCAGCTTGTTCATGGTACCGTCATTTGCGTAGGTAATTTCGTCAATACTTACGCTACGGTGGTTACCCGGTTCCGGATCGGCAATGCCCAAAGAAGCGGGATGTTCCTTGGCGCGAACAAGGCGACGGTCATGATAGACCGCGTAGGTCTTGCCCTTGAAATCGGCAAAGCCCTGGTGGTTGTTACCGCCATCGCAGCTATGGGTTTCGCAGTCGCTAATCTGCCACACGGCGCCAATGGCAATGCCCTTATAGGAGTAAGGACCGGCAGGATTCTTAGACATGCCGTAGCCAATTTCCTGACCACTATTATTGAAGCTAATGTAGTACCAGTCGCCGTGCTTATGGATATAGGGTGCTTCAAAAGACTTTTCAGCAGAAATTCTCTTCAGGGAACCCTTGTCCAAGGTCACCTTACCATTATTTTCGCTGAACTTGATAATGTCGAAGTTGTTGCCGATGGGGCGCTTTACAGAGGAGGTAGAACCACCGCCGAAAATCACGTAACCGGAGCCATCGTCATCAAAGAAAATGCCCGGGTCGAAGCAGTGGTCAATATCGTCACAGTTACCGAGGAAGCTGGCACCCCAGTTGGCGGCAATGTAGTTCACGCCATAAGCTTCCTTGATGGGGTCGGTATAGGGACCGTCGATGCTGGGAGCGGTAATCATGCCCACGCCGCTTGCGCCGTCAGGATAAACGATGAAGGGGCGGCCATTACGCACGGCAATGCCCGAAGCCCAGGTGTTGCCCGGATAAGTGCCGAATTCGCGCTTGGACTGGAAAATCAGGCCATGGTCAGTCCAGTTCACCATATCCTTGGAACTGAAGGCATACAGACCGATGATATTGTAGGCGAACGGATTGTCGCTCACGCACATGTCGTCGGTATCGGTCAGAATGTAGAAGGTATCACCATCGGAAGCGGCAGAAGGGTCTGCCAGATAGTGGTAGGAAGAAATCGGGTTTTCGGCAAGACCAAAGGTCACAAGACCCGCCGTGAGGCAGGCGCCGCCTACTTTCTTAAAAATATTCATATAACACATCCCTTATAAATGGAAAGTTTATCCCATACGACTATAAATTACATCCTCCCCCGGATAATTCATATAAGCACAATAAAAGTCCCATGGACAATCTATCCATAGCCCGATCACCCCGCCGGTACAAAATACACCAGCAGAAAGCCCCTGCGCAAAAAAGGAACCCCGCACCCAGCGAGATTCCTTAAATTCATTTTTTTGTGGAAGGCGGAGCCCCCTGAGTCATTAAGGCCTTTCGAAGTTCTTCACACCATAGATCTCGATGTCATCGACCCAGATTTCGCTGGACTTGCCACCGCCAAAGATGTTGAAGTTGGTTACATGGCTCTTCACTTCGTCCCAGCCGATATTACCGCCGTTGGTATCGGTTACCGGATCCTGGAAGTCGGAAGGAACAATCACGTAACGGGTCCATTCGGCAGTCACACCGCGATGAGCCCAGGCCTTTCCGGACTTGTACTCGGAAGTGCTATCCACCAGAACATCGAAGGAGATGCTCACCCACTGGGTATCTGCAGTAGCGCTACCGCGAATCCAGAGAACCAGGGAGTCCATGGTGCTAAAGTCCTGCATCTTGGAGAATGCATGGCCCATAAGTGCCCAGTTGTACAGGGAATCGTTCTTGTAGGTCAGGTGAGCCACGACACCTTCGCGACCCTTGTCCGCATTTGCAAGCATAAGCGTTGCCGATGCGTACCTGGAAGCGGATGTATACCAGCTGGCAACACCCCGTTCGAAGGTCTCGAACTGATATTCGGGAATCTTGACCGTATCGTCGACCGGTTCTGCAACCTTGCCGATCAGGACGCCTTCAGTTTCCTTGCTGGACTTAACCTTTGTAGAAGTGAAGCCCAGGTTCTGCTTGCTAGCGAAGACCTGAGTTTCGCCATCAACATCGTAGGACTGTTCGTTATATACAAATCCTGTAACATTGAAGGAGCCTTCCGGCAGGGATTCAAAGACGAAATTGCCCAAGGTATCGGTCTGAACAAAGTAATCAATACCCTGCACACCGACAGTGGCGGTCCGAACTCCGTTAGGCAGATAAACCTGGCCCGAAACGGCACCAGGAGGAGCAAGCTTAATCTCGACCGGATACAGGGAATCCGTCTCATTGATGGACACGCGGGAAATTGCCTTGTTCTTTTCTCCGCGGGCTTCAATGACATAGCTCGTGGCCTTCATGCGCTTCTTGTCGGCCTTGATGGAAACCTGACCATTGGCGTCGGTCACCGCATTGAAGATACCTGCAAGAGTATCCGTAGCGCTTACCGGAGATTCACCAGCCACGCCATAGGTGTCATCAAAATCACGGCTAGAGGAGCCCGCCAGGTAATCCATACGACGGACCAGTACGCGAGCATTAGACGCAGGAGAGCCATCCTCGTTGAGGATGGTCAGGGCGATATCATTCTCTGTTTCAAAGGTAGTGCCAGCCATGCCCCCATCAGAGCACGCCAGCATGGTAACACCGAGAGCGGTGCCCAACACAGCAGACCCAAATTTCAACACCCGTTTCATCATTTCTTCTCCTTTGCGCCAGCCTCCGTCTTATCGGCAGTTACCACGCCACCCTTGCGGGCAACCGGGTAAAAGGCCATGGAGAGTTGCATAACCCTATCAGTGTTCTTAGCGCTATCAACTCGCTTCTGGACCAAGCGGCGGAATTCCCGGAGCATATCACGAAGGTCATCGAAGCATGCCTGGTCAACAGATAAGGTAAGAGTAGAAATATTTCTTTCCTCCGCAGGGAGGTTGTCAATAGAATCACTGGCTAAAGCGAGAATTTGCTTCTGGAACTTGCCAACGGCAGCCCTCTTTTCGGGACCGCCCACAGTCAGATGGGCTTCCGTCAGGGCCACACGACCCGACGCCATCTTCTTGACAAGGCCTACTTCCAGCAAGGTATCAATAGCTTCCTGAACCTGGGCCTCGGAAATCGGCGGGCAGATATCCTTTGCAATCTGCTTGATATTCACCACACCGCCATTCAGGTCCAGATAGGCGCGCACTGCGGGAATCCACCAGTTTTCAAGAAGCTTGAGTTCCGCAGCCTGCAGGCTGTGGCGATCCACATCCCGAAGGGCGAGGGCCTTGGCCATAATCTCTTCGCGCTTGTTCTTATCCTTAGTCACCGCGGCGGAGAACAGCAGGTCGAAATACTCAGCCTCACGACCGGACAGTGCAAGAATATCCTTGGCTGCAGGGAGCGCATGGGCCGGCAAATGCTGTTTCTTCTGGAGCACTCGGTAGAGATAGCTGGAATCCAAGCCCAGCTTGTCGCCCATCATGCGATAGCTATAGAAAGGCATTTCGACCTTCTTACGGTCGTAATAGTCCTTTAAAAAGTCGCGATAGTCCGCAATGTCAGAAAAAGTAACCATAATCTTAAATCGCTTTTATTGTTAAATCTTTACAACAATAAGATAGACTTTGGACTCCAGGAAAAAAACAACTTTGTAAAAATCCTTATGGACATTTTGTCAAAGGGGCAAGTGACAAATATCACATTTTGCGGAAATTTAATAAAAAACGGGAGTTTTCACCCCCAAAAGGGATGGACATAGCCAGTTTACAAAGCCGAAAAATCAAGACTTTCAGGATTAACTATCTTTGGCCTCATGGCAAGAGAGCTGAATTTCGTCCAAAAAGTAGAGCGAAGCATTTCCAAAACATACCGGGAAAGGCTCTGGACCCCCTTCATTACCGCAATCAAGAACTACAAATTGATCGAAAAGGGGGATAAAATCGCCGTCTGCATTTCCGGCGGCAAGGATTCCATGCTGCTTGCCAAGCTCATGCAGATGATCCACCGTCATTCCGACGTGGAATTCGACCTTGCGTTCATCGTCATGGACCCGGGATACAACAAGGCAAACCGGGAAAAGATCGAAAGCAACGCAAAACTTCTGGAAATTCCCATCCAGATTTTCGAGACCAACATTTTTGACGTCACCGAAAAAGTGGTGAAGTCCCCCTGCTATGTCTGCGCCAAGATGCGACGCGGCCACCTGTACCGCATGGCAAAGGAAGCGGGCTGCAACAAGATTGCCCTGGGCCACCACATGTCCGATGTCATCGAGACGACCGTCATGGCCATGTTCTACGGCGCACAGCTGCAAGGCATGATGCCCAAGCTCCACAGCCTGAATTTCGAAGGGATGGAACTGATCCGCCCCATGTACTGCATCAACGAGCAGGACATCATCAACTGGACTAAATACAACGGCCTGGAATTTATCCAGTGCGCCTGCCGCATGACAGAACGCAGCGAGGAAACCGCTAACGAAGACAGCGAGTCAAACGTCAGCAAGCGCAAGGAAACCAAGGAACTGATCAGGCGTCTAAAGCGGATCAACCCCAATATCGAAAAGAACATTTTCAACAGTGTGCATGCGGTGTGCATCGAGACCTTCCCGGGCTATAAAGCCGGCGGAAAGGACCACAGCTTCCTAGAAGATTACGACCTGCGGGACTTCGGGAAAGTCACCGACCATCAGTGATTTTATACAAAGTAACTACAACGCAAATCTAGCGGGCGCGCTCGGAAGTATAGACCTGCAGGTATTTTTCCATTTCCTGAATGTAGAACCTGCAGATCGTACTCAGCATAAAATTTTTCTTCACGATGTAGCCGATTTCCATAGTGCGGTCATCCTCGCCCTTGGCATCCTTGAAAGGCACGGCAACGTAATCGGAACCGTTGATTTCCTCGCTGATAATGCCGGAGCAGAGAGTGTAACCGTTGAGGCCCACCATCAGGTTCAGCATGGTGGCGCGGTCGTTGGCCTTAATCGTCTTGTGATACTCGTTGGTACTGAGGATTTCCTCGGCAAAGTAGTAGCTGCCGCTTTCGCTCTGTTCAAAGGAAAGGCAGGGATACTGGGAAAGGTCTTCCAGATTCACCGACTTCTTGCTTGCCAGCGGGTGATTTTTCCACATGTAGGCGTAGGCGTGGCAATCGATGAGCTTATGGAATTCTAAGTCGTGTTCCTTCAGCAGATAGGTAATATACTTGCGGTTAAAATCGCTCAGGTAAAGAATCCCAATTTCGCTCTTCAGGGCCGCCACATCATCAATCACTTCCTTGGTCTTGGTCTCGCGAATGGCAAATTCATAGTCGTCAATGTTGTAACGCTTCACCAGGTCCACGAAGGACTTGACCGCAAAGGAATAATGCTGGGTGGAGACGGCGAACTTCTTCTTTCTCTGTTCGGTCTTGCTGTAGTTTTCCAGAACCGTTTCGTAGTGGTGGTACAGCTGGTTCGCCTGGGCGATAAATTCCTCTCCCTCGGGAGTAAGGGTGACACCGCGGCTGGAACGGTTAAAAATCACGATGCCAATTTCATCTTCCAGATCATGGATAGCTGCGGTCAAGGACGGCTGAGAAATAAACAAGGCTTCGGCGGCCTTATTGAAGGAACCTACCTTAGCAATGCCGATGGCGTAACGAAGCTGTTGAAGAGTCATGATTTCTCCGCGGTAAAAATTTCAGCGCCCCGTTTCATGGTATCAGCGCGTTCTATAGCAAATATAGTTAAATAGTTTTTATTTTCCTATACATCTTATAGGAATTTTAAAGAAATTCACCTCTCCTCAAGAAAAAAAGGACATCCGTAAGGACGTCCCTTTTTAAAACTCCACCTTGATTTCAGTTCCCGAGCCTACAATGGATTTTAAATCTATTGCAGCCTTGTGGACTTCGGCAATATGCTTTACGATGGCAAGGCCTAGGCCTGTTCCGCCGGTCTCCTTGGAGCGGCTTTTGTCCACACGATAGAAGCGTTCATAATCGCCAGCATTGCCGCCATCGGCAATCAAGTGCTGCACGGAAGAAAGGCTGGTGAGAGGAACGCCTACAAAGTTCACCAAGTCGTTTCCTGCAAAGGCAAGCGCCAGGGAGAACGTACCAAAGCCAATAATCACCTTCAGAACATTCACGCCAATAGCGTGAAGAATATGAGAAATCACAAAGAACCCTACAAACATTCCGATCAACAGCGTCTTGAATCTAAAAGCCTTGCTGCCCACAGCAGAGCTAAGAAAGTTAACAGCATCGTTGGACACACCAACGAACAAATCGAAGATAGCGAGCATCAAAAGCATCGCCACGAGAATGATGTAGAAAGTAGTCATAAAGAACCTCTAGCCTTAAGGTAAAAAGCCCCGCCTAAAGCCACAAGGCTCAAGAACACTCGGGAGTTCACTCCCTTAGTGTTCTTATCCACTTTGTGGAGTCCCTAACGCCAAAATCATCATTTAAAAATGTAATTTCATACACTAATTTTACACTTTTTTATGTATATTTTATGCCATGAAACGCAAAATTCTTGAAAACTTAAAAAAATGGCAGGTTTCTGCTGATCGTAAGCCCCTGATTTTGCAGGGTGCCCGCCAAACCGGCAAAACCTATTCCGTCACGGAATTCGGGGCAAACTGCTACTCCGATGTGGTTTACTGCAACTTCGAGAAGGAACGGGATCTGGGGAGCATTTTTTCGAATCTCTCGCCCGCCCATATCCTGCCCAACCTGTCTGCCGTTAAGCGCCAAAAGATCCTCCCCCGCGAGACTCTTGTGATTTTTGACGAAGTTCAGATGTGCCCCGAAGCGCTGGCGTCGCTCAAGTATTTTTGCGAAGAATCTCCCGACACCCATATCATAGCTCTTGGGTCGCTTCTGGGCGTCGCCGTTAATCGAGAACAGTTTTCGTTCCCAGTGGGCAAGGTGGAGTTCATGGATATGTACCCCATGGATTTTGAGGAATTCCTCATGGCGCGGGGCGATGATTTTCTGATTGACCGAATCAAGGATTGCTACGAAAACGACAAGCCCCTTGAAGAAGCGCTGCATATAAAATCTCTGGAGGCTTATCGCGAATTCCTTTTTGTCGGTGGCATGCCTGCGGTGGTCGATAACTTTGTCCGAAATAGGAATCCGATTCAGACCGGCATTTTAAAGGACGACATTCTTGCCGCATATCAAAACGACATGAGCAAATACAACAAGGCAAGCGAAATCCCAAAGACCAGGCTTGTCTATGGAAGTATCGGAACCCAGCTCGCAAAAGAAAACAGAAAGTTCCAATATCGCGGCCTTAAGCAGGGGGCAAGGGCTAGCGAGTTTGAAAATGCGATTGAATGGATTTGCCTTGCGGGAATCGCGTCTAAAGTCAGCCGTCTGGAACAGGTCGCGCAGCCCTTCAAGGCCTATGCTTCCGACACCGATTTTAAGCTGTACATGAATGATGTCGGCCTATGCTGCGCTTCTCAAAATACGAAGTTCGAAGACATTGTTTATGAAAATCCCTTGTTCAACGACTTCAAGGGCGGCCTTGCTGAAAACTATGTTTTTACGCAGTTGAAGGCGAACCGTGCAGAGGCCTACTACTGGAACGCAGCAAACCAGAACGAAGTTGATTTCATCATTCGTCAAGAGTGCAATGTAATTCCCGTAGAAGTCAAGGCATCGACGCACAACAAGTCGCAGAGTCTAAATGCATTCGTGAAAAAATATAATTCACCCTACAGCATTAGAATATCCGCCAAGAACTTCGGCTTCGAAAACGGAATCAAGTCGGTGCCGCTCTATGCAGCATTTTGTGTAAAGTAACCAAAAAGATCGACTGGTCTACGAAAAGAGGCAAGCTCCAGTTCGCTCCCGGCCAGGGCCTCGGCATATTCTTCCTTGGCCAGGGCGGAACGCTGCTGGTCCAGGGAGCCTGTGAGAACCTTTACCGTTCCACGGAAATTGCGGAATGCGACGGTGCGCTTGGAATCCTGTTCCGATGCGGCTGCCGTTGCCATGTTATTGTGGAAACCGATGAAGCCGTCGTTGGTGATGCGGTTGAAGTTGATTGCGATAACGTTTTTCATATAGGTACCCTCGTAAAGAGTGTTGGTGTTTAGGTCAATCTGTCCGAGCAATTCCCGGCTCATTGATCACCAAACTACAAGGGTTCGCCGCTAAAGAAAAGTTCGAAAAACTATACAAAGTTTGTATGTAAATGAAGATGTTCTAATTTTCAGACTTGTATTGTGCACCCACATTGGCACGGAACCAGAAGCTGGAAAGATTGTTATCATCGTCGTCAAACATCTTGGAACCCTGCGTCTGAACGTTTGCCTTTAGCGAAATATTTTCTTAAAGTTCATACAAACTCCTATGTTGTGGAATTTTCAAAATCGAAATTACCCTGATGAACTGCGCCTAAATCAAAAACCGCCTGTAAAACACGAGTTCACAGGCGGTAAAGAGTTTGTAAAGGGTTTGATGCGGGTTATTTTCTAGACTTTCCTCTTTTTTCGAAGATTTCCTTTTGCATTTCTATTTCCCTGGCAAGAGCCTCTTTGGACGGCATGTATGTTAAATACTTGGCGGCATACATCCTTTTATTCGTCGCAAGCGTTGAAAACTTTGCCACGTCGGCATTGGTATCGGAACAAAGAATTATACCGATTGTAGGATTATCTCCTTCTGAACGTTTATAGCCATCGTATAACTTTAGGTACATATCCATTTGCCCCACGTCTTCATACGAAATCTTCCGGGTCTTTAAATCTACAAGCACAAAACATTTCAACAAATAGTTGTAAAATACGAGGTCGATGTAATAGTCATCATCTTCCGTATGAATATGCTGCTGGCGACTCACCAAGGCATAGCCTTTCCCCATTTCCATAAGGAACTTTTGCAAGTGAGTCAAAACCGCATTTTCAAGAGAAGACTCCGTAAATGCGGCATCCTGATTCAAGCCAAGGAACTCAACAATCATTGGATTTTTGATAAACTGGGATTTCTCTTTCTGATAATCTGCAGTAAGAGTTTCCATCTCCTTTACGACAGCAGCCTTCTTATTCCTTGGCGTCTGTACAAGGCGATAATAATACTGCGAGGCAATATTACGTTTCAAGGTACGGTAATCCCACTGCTCCGCCGCAGCCTCCTGCATATACCACACGCGAGCCTTTTCATCGGCGACACGCATTAGGCTTTCATAATGGCTCCATGATAATTGGATAGGCAGCGCCTGCCCAATTCCATCGTTTTTCAAAAGGGCAGGCAATGCCTGCCCTTTTTCAGACAGAGAATTAACAAACGATATAGGCAGAGCATGGGACATTCGGGCATTCTTAAAAGTCAAATAGAATTTTCGGAAACCTTTCAGCGAAGGTACAGAAAAACCACTCCCAAACTTATCAGTCAAACTCTCCGATGCCAACTGAATCACATGCTTGCCATATCCAGCACGCGCCTTTCCATGCTGCTCCTGCTCCACGATACGCCAACCGATAAGCCAGTTACACGCAACCTGCATAAGGTTTGCGGCACGAAAACTCATTTCTCGCGCTGTAGAAACAATTGAACCGAGATCCTTAACGAAGTTCTTGTCTTCGACAGGTTCTACAACAGAAGGCAATTTTTGTTTGGGCATAGTATCTCCTTGAAAAAGAAAAACATCTGTTCTTCACAGATGCCTTAGAGATACTTTTCGTTCGTCGGGCAGAATAATAGCTAACGGCAAATTATTGGCAAGGCCCGATTTGTAATTTTTGCGTAAAAAGAGCCTGTAAAGGGGATTCTAAAAAGCTATGATAGATTTTTAGAATACAGTCCAGGAATAACCCCCTGAACTTACCGGTCAGCGGCTTAAAAAACGCCTGGTTGGTTATCCTAAAGAACTGTTTTCCGTCCATATTTTGGCCCAAAAATCTATATCAAGACATGATCATTTTTTCAATGAATAGGTCCTATTTTTGTTGGCTCCATTGGGAATAATTTTGCCTTCATCGACAAGTTCCGACAAATAGTCCTTAGTTCTGGAAATTTTTAAGCCAATATAGGCTGCGATTTCCTGTGCACGAGCCTCTTCGTGTTCCATAAGGAACGCAACTATTTTATTCTTGTGATTTATCGCCGATTTATCGCCGATTTTTGTAATTGTCGCCGATTTATCGCCGATTTTTGTAATTGTCGCCGATTTATCGCCGATTTCCGAATTTATCGCCGATTTACCGCCGATTTTTGATTCATGTCGGCGATAAAGATTGACTCTGAACATGTCGCCAATTTCCAAAAATTCTGGCTGAGGGATGCCATATTCCTGACACATTGACGTAATTCTTTGAAATCCAGATCCCCAACCTTCCAAGACTTTCACCTTTTCAAGGGTCCTTGCGAGGGTCTTATTTCTAATAGAAGAACGGCCGCTTAAAGCCTCTTCAAGAGTGATCGTACCATAAAGGGTTCCTGGAGAAGAAATCTCTACTCGTTCATCATATACGGCGACTTGCACACTAGAGCTTATTTCGTAGTTTCTGTGAATCACTGCATTGATGAGTAATTCTCGAATAGCCTTGGGCGGAAGTTCATACTTTTCTTCATGAACAATTCCGTTGATTTCAATAGCCATGTTTAAGTGGTTTAAAACGAACTCATAAGCTTTATCAATTTGTTCGCATAATGGACCATCGTAATCTTTTTTATCTAAAAACTCAGCTCTTGAATTGCCACGGAAACGGGCACACTGGATTCGCGAGGTGTATTCATGTTTGCCCAAAAGAATGGCCAGCGCATTTGTTGGAATGTTGAGGGACTTCCCTGTAAGCAGATTAAGATTTTCTAAATCCAACTTTTTAAAAGAACGTTTTGAACGATTTGAAAAGTCCTTGCAAAGTGCGGTAATATCCCTTTCGCTAACCTTGATTGATGAATAAGGAAGTTCATCAAAATAAATATGCTTTCCTCGATTTTCAAGTTCGTTCAGACCAGTCCAATCGGCCTTTCGTGTAGTTGCACCAAGACGAATGTACGTTCCCGATTCTTTTCCCAATGTTTTTATGTAATAAGGTGTAGCTATGCCGGGGAATACATGTACAACCATGAGCTGGCAATTATCGATTGTTTCAGCAGAAATATCAAACATCACCTGAGGTTCACACATCTGCGAAATTTTGTCCGCAATGCCGTCTTTTAATTCAAAAATGTCAGCTTTTTTGGACACCCCGATAAATTCGCGATGATTGTTTACACCAATGACAAATTTTCCACCTGCACCATTAGCAAAAGCTACAATGGACTTCATCCATTTCAGGGTATCGTCGGGCAATTCAGCCTTGTACTCTAGAGTACGGCTTTCTCCATTGAGTATTTCTTGTTTTAATGACATTTCGACCATTCCCTAAAAGATAGTTTACTTCGGCTGACAAAAGATGACAATCTGGAATATTTTTATATTCCTTAGCAGAGTGTCGCCGGCCTTGATTTTGGTCCTATTACGAATCTACTGATTTGCTGATTCTTTTTGACGGATTCATTGGCTCCCGATACACTGATCGCACGATATATTTTTTCCGGCATATTAATTTACAGGCCATACAGCGGCTTCATTTTCAAATCGTTTCTATCAAGCCAATTATTCCAGTAGCAATTAGGTTACCAGTAGTACCTTTGCATACTTCTATCACATGGTTGAACAATGAACGAATTGTTGAAGATTTTTTTGACTCAACAGCTTCCTTAATTTTTTGAATGTCCGATTGTATTGTCAATTTCTGGTCATCAGAAAAACCAGCATTGCTAATATTTGATGTAATTTGATCAATTACATTTAAGACTTTGTCAAAATCTATGCCGTTTTCAGCACTTATTGTTACTGGAGATTGATTTGCAGATCCTACAATAGCAGAATTTTTGACATCACCATTAATTGTTATCGACACTTTACTTTCCTCCTTGATTTCCATGACTCGTTTTTTAGCCTCATCAATTGATTTTTTTGTTTTCAAATTGTCTGTTAATACTTCGTCTATTTCCGCAATTCGCGTTTGTATTCTAGGTTTCCACAAAAAGCTTTTACATTGTACAAGTAATTGATCGAGTATTTTTTTCCCTTCAACTCCATCTAATTGTTTTAACATCACATTGTTCACAAAAAATGCAGCTTCATCTTTATATGACAAAAATCCGCTATGGAAAATCATGGATTCATCGGTATCAAAATAATACATCATTGATTCAATGAAAACTAATTGATGGTCTTCAATTATTGATTTTATAGAGAATGAATGCCATCTATAACCAAAAATCTCAATGAGATTTTCAACATCAACTTTGTCTATTGAAGCATCCTTATTTATGAACTTTACAAGACTATCTCTTTTTGCTGATAGAATACCATTCAATTTAAATGATTTTAGCAAATCTACATCTAATTGAAAATCAAATACTTGCATTAACTTATCAGCGATTTCTTCTTGTTTTGTCAATTTTTCTTCTGTAAAATAAACAACCGATTGTATTTTTCTTAAATACTCTCGTTTTTTAGACTCTTCATTGCTATTGCCATACATCTTTTCAAAAAAAGATGACAACTTTTGGAATGCATCCTCTTCTTTTTCAAATAATAATAAAATGAATTTCTGAACAATTTTTATCGATTCTTCTAATTTTTCAGAATCAAACCAATTTAAAAATTTAGCGTTCTTTGAATTAATCACATGACTTTCATGCAAAGCGATTAAATACAAGTACTCTAAAAATTCTTCGTCTTGAATTTTTTCATAATCTTGAGGGCCGTTTAAGCACAGCATTGCGTAATAAAGACAATCTACATTACGGGTTCCAGAAGGAACGTCTTTAGCAAGAGATTGAATATTCGTATATTCAAAATAAACTCGCGTTTTAGCATCTTGAAAAAGCTTATCTTTTAATATCACTAGCATTTCTTGATAATTTTCTAAACACAAACCGAGCCTACTTTCAACTTCACTTTCATTTGACACAACGTAAAAAGTTGCGCAATTAATTAGCAATCCCCATAAGCCACGTTTTTCTTCCGCGGTCATTGCCTCCAATGTTTCTCTATTCTTATCAACCATTTCTTTAATTTTGCTTTTTCTCTCATGAGCCTTATCTTGATTTTTTTTCATCATTTCAGCGATTTCAGGAGATGGTGAATATGTAATACCTTTCTTGAAGCGTTCAAGTACTCCATATTGTTTTGCATATGTTGAAACGATTTCTTCGGCAGAATCTGTGGTTTCTTTGTTTGAATGAATCTTGTTATACATTTCAAACAAAACTTCTAGTTTGAAGTCATTTGTTTTGTCTGATTCCAACAGTATATCGTAAACATCTCTGCAATTATTCGGAAGAATTGTGGACACAAACATTTGTGTGTAATATTTTTTTTTCCAACAAATTTCTTTTTGGCTTGTATCATTTGCAATTGTATTTAAAAGGTAATTTAGATAGACGTCTCTTTTGAATTTTTCATCAATTTCTTGCAATTCTTTTGTTATTGAGGACCATGCACTATATGTAAAATTAAAGTTTTTTTGAGCTAGTGAAGCTAGTCTTTTCAAGAAAACCTCAGGAAGTTCATTCTCTAAAAGAATTAGCAGATGTTTTCCAACAACGGATTCAATAGCACTTCGCAAATAAAAATTGTCATCTAAACCCCAATCTGAACAACTGTAAATCAAGTCAACAAGATTACATAAATCATCTTGAGAAAGATTCCCTTTTGATAAAAAACTGAACTGATTGCGGTAACAATCTATTTTTTTATATTTTTTTAAATAATCAATGATTTCTGAGGGCTTGATAACATCTGGATATAAAACGGATAATATTCTATCTAAAAATAAATCCTCAGGATCCATTATTTTCCCGTCAACAATTTCTGTCAGCCTTTCTTGCAAATACGCGGTATCGTTTTTTATATAATCAATAAAAGCTTCTTTAAAGTGATACTCTAAATCAGGAATTGCAATCACTTCCTTTGCAAAATTTAAAATTGCAGAAGAAGGCTTTTCTGCATCAGTCATTAAAACGCCAAGAAATAAAAGATAATTATTCTTGTTTCTTAAACCATTGCGAAATTCTCCTATCAGAAAATCATCTAAAACAGACTCATAGAAATCTTTTTTTCTATACGATTCACCAAAATGCAAAAAATAGGGCTTAATCTGATTCGCGTAACGACCTATTGCTCCGACAACCCTCTTTTTTTGTTCTGGCTCAAATAGCGAATTATCTCCATAAAGATATTGACCATAAGGATCAATCGAAAAGCATTTTTCGCTCTGCGTTAGAGAACAAAACCAAGCATAAACGCCTCGTAAATCTGATGGTATTCTTTTCTTATCTGCTGAAAGTAACCAATCCAATATGTTTTCTTCGGAAAGTTTATCATTCTCTATTTTTTGATGAAATAAAAAATGAGCGCACAAATATTCAGCAATAGTTCTATGAGAAAATTTTTTGATTCCTTTGTCTTCAAAAATATTTAGTTCTATTACAGACTTTAACTTTTCATTATCAAATTTTGGACTTTCGGAAATTTTAAGAAGACTCGATTCACTAATTTCATCAAAGTCTGACATCATATAAAAATATGCAATATAACCAGCATATTTAAAAACTTCATTTTCAGATAAATTGAACGGCTTATCGCGCAACATTGCTTTTTTTTGTTCTAATGACAATCTTACAATATTTTCATAAAGCTCAATTTTCCTTGAAGGAACATTTTCGGGATGTTCTTTATATAATTTTAAAAACATAGATAATGTTTGAGGAACATTCAACAATTCCCGTGAGCCTTCGTTTCCAAATACTTTAGATTCAAAATCTTTAATTTTTTTAGAATCTCCTAAATATGAAGAGACAAACTCTTTTTTTTGTTCCTCTGAAAGTGGCGTAATATACACTTTTTTTATAGGATAAGTCAAACATCTCTCAAGAGCAGCATCGTCATTGTCTCCATACCAATCCATCTCTCTACAACTTATTAGCGTATTGCATTTTTCTTCAATCTCTTTTAATTTCGCCACGATATCGTATATAATGGATTCTTTTTCTCTAGAAGCGCACCTCAATTCATCTAAACCATCTAATAAAAAATATTTTGTCGAAGGTTTAAGAAGAACTGGTAATTTTACAAATTCTTTTACACGCATTAATTCACATTCGTCTTTGTGGCCTTCATAAAAATGTTCTAGCAAAACTGTTTTCCCACTTCCTGGAACTCCAAGAAGTACAACATTTTTATTTTTTAAAATAATTTGTTCAATGTCAAAATCTTTTTGGCCATCAGTCAATGTTAAGGCAATATAATTTTCAGACATGAACAGATTCTCCACATTTGGGACAACGCAGCGAGATCAAATTTCGATCTATATTTTCCATTGTATTTTGAATCCATATGTATTTTTGCTGAATAGAAGGTTTTGTTTCAAATTCGTTAATTTTTTGTAAAATATTTAGATATACATTTTTTTTATCATTTGGATTTAATCTTATGAAAGGATCTAAATAGAATACTTTTGAGCCACTTTTAGAATATGTAAGACCAAAATACTCCATAAAATTATAATCGTCATAAATACATTTTATTTGTTCTAAATATTTTTGATTTGTTCCTATAATAGGCCATGTGATTTCGCTGGACTCTAATTTGTATGCTCGAGATAAGCCATTACTAATGTAATTTTCCAAATCGTCTGCGTATCTCGTTCCAAGCGCAACACCGCCCCTTACATAAAGATTACTTTTCAAAAATGCTATTTGAGACTCAATTATTTTATCAAAAAATTTTAATACGGAATCAGAATCTCTAATATTGTTTTTTAATTGCAAAATTATTCCATCTGATAATTTTTTACAATCGGCATATTTTAATATTTCTTCCGAAAGAAAAAGGGACTGAAATTTTTTTAGTTGAATTGAAAGTTTTTCGTATTTTGATGCATTTTCTTCTAAAGATTCATTTGCGACTTCGTCTAAATTATCGGAGAAACCTAATATATCTACCCACACAAAAATTGTAGTGTTCTTTGATTCTCTATTTAACGGCTTTTCCGGATCGGCATTAAAAATATCGTTTATCATATATTCAAAGGCTTTCTTTCATTAAACATTTAAAAATCACCCTCTTTCCACGGTGTTGATTTCGTCCTGCTCTGTCACACCGTAGAGTTCATAAACTGTTACGTTTACTTGGGCTTCGAGAGCTGAGATGTCTTCGCCGGTTTTCTTGGTGGTGATGATTTGATCAGCGAGAGTTTCTAGTTCTTGTAGAATTTCAGGTTTATCTTGGGGAATTTTGAAATTTTCAAAATAGACTTTTCGAATTTCGCGAGTGCCGCCCATGAGTTCTGGGCAGTTATACCAAATCCAAAGTTTTGCAAGGCTTGAATTGAATATGGCTACGAGAGACTTCAGCGAGAACGATTCCTCTGTAGAGGTGATGATAAAAGTTTTATCATTTCCCATAGCTCCCGATTCATCAAAATTAAACGGGAAATTAGAGGTCATGTTAGGATAAATAATTTTTGCTTTCGCAAATTCTTTATAATACCCAATTTGATCCTGGGTTTCAAACCACTTGTTGCTTGTTTTCTTTCGTGCCTTTACTTTTTGCCCATCAACAATATGTTCTGCTCCGGTCTGTTCCAACCGCTCAATGCCAAAACTTAGCAAGTGATTTTTTATTGCAGGATATTCTTCAATATTTAATTTTAGTGCCGGAAAAGTTCCTATCAAATACTGACTTTCGCAATTCGTACACCAAGCTTCAATATCTCGGCCTCTCAGCAAAGGCTTAATCAACTCAGCGCTTTTGGGATCTTCTGCAACAAGTTTATCTTTCGTCTTTTCATCTATAAAGAACGCGTCGTTAAAGCCTGTTTTCACGCCATAGTTGATAGTAATCGGCAATTCCGTCAATGCCGTTCCAACATTCATCTTTTGCAGAACTGAATCGTGATGCTTATTTCGAATACTCCAAGGTTCAACGCCAAACGTTTCTGCAGGCAATTCGAATAGGGCTGCGTTTACTTCCTTTTCGAATTCGTTGTGATAAGTCTTGCTGTTTAAGGAAAGTGCGAGAACGGGCTGTTTTTCCTTTGTATTCTGCGCTACAAAAATACAAACATAAATGGTTGCATCTGCAAAAAACTGAACATCGCCGAAATTCATGATTTTCTTCATGGAATATTGACTCATAAACTGACGAAGTTCCTTACCGTAGTCAGTCAACATCCATTTATTGGGCATGATGTAGGAAAAGTGACCGTTCTTTTTTAACAGACTTTGCGCTCTCTCTACAAAAAGACAATACAAATCTGCGCTCTTATTGTAGCAGCTATAACCGCGCTTGCTGTAAACATCGCTCATTTCGCCCATGCTCTGTAATTGCACATACGGCGGATTGCCTACAACCACATCGAAGCCGACAAACTTTCCTTCGTCATCCAGGATTTCAGGGAACTCAAACATCCATTCCATGGAATTGGAAAAATCAATGTCGTTATTAGCAACAACATTTCCCCAAAGGTTTAAATTTGGGACATTCTTCATTTGTGCTTTTAGCCCATTAATACGCAAACGCAATTGCTGTTTACTAAAAGTAGAGCCTCCGACCTTGTAGTCATGCACGCAAATACGATATTCTTTTAACTTTGAGGAAAGCCCATTTTTCCTGTCATCTGCACTCAAAAAATCCAAAACGGCACGACCATTTTGCACAGGATACTTGCTTAACAGAGAATCGCCGACTTTAATATTGATATCGATGTTCGGTAAAGTTTCTAATCGAGTAAATCCGCTATCTTCTGTGTAATAGGCGTTCTTTAAAAGTTCGATCCACAGACGCAAACGGCAAATGTTCACACTGTTTGGGTTGAGATCAACGCCAAAGAGGCAGTTTTCGATAATTCGCTTCTTTTCCTTAAAAAGAGCTTCCTGAATGCGTTGGCGTTCAGCATTACCGGGCTTGTATTCAAATGGTTCGCCTTCATCGTCAATAACGGACAGTTCATCGTTATCAACTTTAAGCATGTAGTCGCTGCGTTTAATGCGTTTGCCGTTTACATCGCAAAAAATATTCAATTGCGATTTTATCGCCAGCAAACGATTTAGTGTAGATACAAGAAAATGCCCAGAGCCAACAGCAACATCGGCGATGCGAATGTCATCTACAATTGCGTTGGCTTCTGCAATGTCATCAATCTTATCTTCTACATCTTCAATGTTTTGACAGTTCCAACTTTTTACTTCATTGAACTTCTGAACAACGGCGCGTTCCAAAACATCCTTGGCCATATAGTCAGTAATAAAGCCCGGTGTATAGAAACTTCCATCCTTATAACCGTTGATTTTTTCAAAAATCAAGCCAAGAACTGAGGCGTTAATCAAGGTCTTATTTGTTGACGAAATGCCACCCTGGGCGTCGCTTGCAAAATTATAGGCATCCAGGAATTTGAAGATGTAGTCAAGGTTTTGCAGCGTTCCCTTGGCTCGTTTCCCCTTTTCGTCTTTTAGAACAGTCTTGTTGAAGATTTCTATATCGTCATCAGGGATTCCACGAATTTTCAGTTTCGTTTCGTCATCTGTCGGTTCAAAAAGAGAACTGTTCAAATAAGGAACATTCGGATATTTCTTTTGGATGTCTTTATCGCGATTATCAATTTTCTTGCCAAGAACCTTGAAGAAGAAAATATTAAGTTCGTCAAAGCTCTTGATCTTATCCAAGCTCATAAACTTATAGGACGAATCGCCCTTTTGATACATGAGAATTTGGGATTCAACTAGCTTAAGGAACAACAGACGGTTCACCCAAGTGATGCAAAGTCGAAGAGCCATTTCTTCACACTTGGAAGCATCAGTTTCATCTATTTCCAGCTGGTAAATTGCACTTTCCAGCAGGCTTGCCTTATCGCGATTCTTTGGCTCTTTGCGACGAATAACTTTTTTGCCATCTTCCTTGACTTCTTCGAGGCCAATGATATGCAAAAGTTCTGCATAGAAGTTCTTATCAAGGCTGTTGCTATCATTTGCAAAGGGCTTTGCCAGCAACGTTTCCGGAGAAAGGAACTTGTAAAGGGCGGCGAGTTCTCTTGTCTTATCTTGCTCTACGGCTGCAACAACTTTCTTTAGATTGAAATGAACAACCTGAATGTTTTCTGTTTCCAGGAATTTTTCAACTGAAGGCTTTGCTATGTTGCCGTAGAAAAAATCAGTCTTGGAACTGCTCATTTGACCGGCGTCAAATTTCTTGAATTGGTCGTAAACCGGATTTGATTTTACGGCAAAGTACTTCACAAAATCTTTTGCATTGAAAAAATACCAATCGTTGTAATTTGTAATGACCAGATACTTGATTTCGTGATTTTCAAAACGGATGTACTCTTGCATAAAGTAGTACACCAGTTCCTGCAAAGCCTTCACATTAAAATGCGTATCAGAAAACATTTCTGCAGTATTTTCTGGAGACTTGACTTCGATAAGTACGGCAGCCTTGGCGTTGGTATCCTTGCCGTTAAAAATTGCCAGGTCAATGCGGTCCTTGGTATTTACCGCATAATCGGGATTGTACAAAGCGTCGCTCAGGAACTTGTTTATTAAACCCTTGTGATATTCCTCTGTTTCGCCAGGCTTACCTTGACCCGCCATGCGTTTAAGACATGTTTTGAAAGTATCCATTTTTTCAATGGAAATCGGCAATTTAAGGTAAGCGGAATTGACGGCCTTTTTCGGCGAAATAAATTGAATAGGCATGTACGAAATATAAGATAAATGAATGGCAAAAAAATGTCATTTACGGGAGGTGCCTGCTTTTTCCGCGTTAGGGATGGAAGTGGCGAAGCCATTCGGACTCGCGCGGCGTTTGACTTGTGATGTTGCCTGGAGCGCGAGGCTGAACGGACGGGGAGCGAAGCGAGCCGATAACGCGACAGCCCGACCCCGGCGGCGGTTCCCTTTTGTGGCACCAGTAAGCCGGGGGAACGCCCAATGCGCCACCCCAAAAACCTAAAACAACTCGTTGTTCGACAAGGCTTTCACACAAAACAACTCGTTGTTTGTCTAATTTTTGTATATTTTAACCCAAAATGTCGGTTTTGGCGGATTTTCAATGAGGGACTTTATGAAACGAAAAATCAGTGACTTTCTTAGGAAATGGCATTCCGAAAAGAAGAGGAAGCCTCTCATTGTGCGCGGTGCCCGTCAGGTCGGCAAGACATGGCTTGTCCGGAATCTCGCTGCAGAGCTCCAGCTGAACCTGGTAGAAATCAACGCTGAAAAAGATAACGAGCTTGTTGAAATTTTTCGAAATACAAATGTGAAGGAAGGATTTCGCCAGCTTGAAATCTATTTAGGGAAAAAGCTGGATCCCGCCAAAACGCTGCTATTCTTTGATGAAGTCCAGGCGGCCCCGTTCATCATTCCGAACTTGCGTTGGTTCTTCGAAGATTTTCCAGAACTCGCCGTAATTGCAACAGGTTCCCTTTTGGACTTTGTGCTGGAAGATCACGATTTCAGCATGCCGGTCGGGCGCGTCAGTTACTGCTACGCGGAACCGATGTCCTTTGTAGAATTCCTTTGGGCAAACGGTGACGAAATGCTGGCGGACGAAATGAGAAACGCCCAAAGCACACACGAAATTGCCCAGCCGCTTCATTCCAGGTTGACCAACCGATTTTACGAATACATGGTGGTAGGTGGCCTCCCCGCTGTTGTTGACGCTTGGATCGAAAATCACGATGATTCGGAACGTCACCGTCTGCAAAACGACATCATCCAAAACTACAATGACGACTTTAACAAGTACCGCAAGCGAATCAATGTAGAACCGCTTCGAGGAACCTGGCAGAGCGTGGCCGCTCAGCTCGGCGGACGCTTCATGTACAGCCACATTGATGCAAGCGCCAATCAATCCACGCTAAAAGAATGCCTAAATCTTTTAACGCTTTCGAGGCTTTGCAGCAAGGTAAAGCATACCGCTGCAAACGGAATCCCGCTTGGAGCAGAAGCAAAGGACGATATTTTCAAATGCGTCTTTGTTGACACAGGCCTAGCCCTTTGCACATTGGGTCTTCGCCCCATTACCTCAAAAAATTTTGAGGATGCCTTGTGGGCGAACAAAGGAGCCATCGCCGAACAGACGGTCGGATATTTGTTGAAGGCAGGAACATCGCCTTTGAGATCTGAACTATTCTACTGGCAGCAGCTGGGTTCGAGCAACGCAGAAATCGACTACCTCATTCAGGACAACGGAACAATCATTCCCATCGAAGTCAAGGCCGGCAAAAGCGGTTCCATGAAATCCCTACACCAGTTCATGTTTGCAAAACAGCTCAAGCGGGCGATTAGATTTGATTCCAACGCACCGTCTTTGCAGGAGGTTTCCGTAAAAACGCCAAAGGGCGACCGCGTAGAATACACTCTTTACAATTACCCGCTGTACATGGCAGAACTTGTAGTGTAACGCGTTTTTTAGCCATTCACTTCCTGAAAAATAGAAGCGAACTTCAGGCGCTCCAGCAGAGGAACGGTTTCGTCGTTAGCCTCGTCCAACACGCGTTCGTTAAAGCGAAGCCATGAAAGTTCACGATTTTGTATGCAAGAAACTTGTTTCATAATTTACCTATTTGTTTAGTTGTGATAGGAAATAACCTTCGCGAATTCCATACTTGCTAATGATCAGCTTTTTGCTCTTGAAGTACTTAGCGATGGTCTTGAGAATAATCATTCCAGGAATCAGCGTGTGAATTCGGTGGGGAGCCACCTTCAAGATCACATCCAGGCCAGTCTCTTTTCGAATGCGCTTGACAATTTGTTCCCTGTTTTTTACGAGGCGCAAACTTGCAGTCGCAAAGGGCAACACCCTCGTTACCTTCAGCGGTTCATAAACAGCCTTGAAACTTTCAAGAACGGCAATCAGTTTCTTGATTCCGTCATCGCGCAAATTGCCTTTTTTATCCACATAGGAGGCAAGACCAGCCACACTACGCTTTTTGGCAACTAAAGAAAAACCGACATCCGTGACCTTATAGACACAGAGCCGGATTGTATTTGAACCTATATCGATGACAGCGTACATGCCGTCATAATTAGATTCCCTATGTAAATTTTACCCCATCGCGAGGTAAACATCATGTAAAGAACTAGACCGCCTCAGTGCACATTTTTAAGAAATACTGATGAATGCGGGTATCTTCGTTCAGTTCCGGATGGAAGGTAATGCCCAGCTGATTCTTGTAACGAACGGCAACAATTCCGCCCTTGGCTTCTGCAAGAATTTCCACGCCGTCACGAACACTTTCGATGAGCGGGGCGCGAATGAACGTCATAGGGACAGTGGCTGCGTCAAGTTCATTCGTCGCGGATTCGGTGACACCGCGGAATGGGAGGTCTGCAAAAAAACTTCCCAGCTGGCGACCGTAGGCATTTCGCTGAACGGTAACGGGCAAGGTTCCGAAATAGACGTTACTGTCATTGGAAAGTTGTTCCGCCAGAAGAATGAGGCCAGCGCAGGTTCCAAAAACAGGAAGGCCGTTTTGAATCATCTTTTGCAACGGTTCAAATAAGCCCAGTTCTCGCAGTAACTTGCCTTGCACGGTGCTTTCTCCACCAGGGAGAATCAAGCCGTCGAAAGGACGATCCGATTCTGCGGGAGACTGTTCCGCGCATGATGATACCGCGCGGGGTGCCAAATCGGACTTTTGTCGGATTTCTACGGTTTCCACGCCAAGTTTAGTGAGGATCTGTTCGTGTTCAATAAACGCACCTTGCACCGCGAGAACACCTATCCGCAGCCGCGCGGAAGCTTGCGCGGTTTTAGATTCATTCATTACTTACCTCTTTCGGCCATGAGCAGGGCGATTTCCTGTTCGTTGATGCCCACCATGGCTTCGCCCAAGTCTTCGGAAAGTTCAGCGATGAGCTTTGCATCCTTGTAGTTGGTGACGGCCTTTACGATGGCCTGGGCGCGCTTCACCGGATTGCCGGACTTGAAAATGCCAGAGCCAACGAACACACCTTCGGCGCCTAGCTGCATCATGAGAGCGGCGTCAGCGGGAGTTGCAACGCCACCGGCGGCGAAGTTCACCACAGGAAGTTTGCCATTGTCGTGAACATACTTTACCAGGGCGTAGGAAACCTGAAGTTCCTTGGCGCGGTTGTAAAGTTCATCTTCACGCATGGAGGTGAGGCGTGCAATTTCCTGCTGCATCAAGCGCATGTGGCGTACTGCCTGCACAATGTCGCCAGTACCCGGCTCGCCCTTGGTGCGGATCATGGAAGCACCTTCCTCAATGCGGCGGAGAGCTTCGCCCAAGTCCTTGGCGCCGCAAACGAAAGGCACCTTGAAGTCACGCTTGTTAATGTGGAAAATATCATCGGCCGGAGAAAGAACTTCACTTTCGTCGATGTAGTCAATTTCAATGGCTTCAAGAATCTGGGCTTCTGCAAAATGACCAATGCGGCACTTTGCCATCACAGGAATGGAAACCGCATCCTGAATGCCCTTGATCATCTTGGGGTCACTCATGCGGCTTACGCCACCGGCAGCGCGAATGTCTGCGGGAATACGTTCCAGAGCCATGACTGCGCAAGCACCTGCGGCTTCCGCAATCTTTGCCTGTTCCGGAGTGGTCACATCCATAATGACGCCACCCTTCAGCATCTGGGCCAGATTCTTGTTCAATTCATAACGTTCTGCAATGTAGTTCTGTTCGGACATTTTATACCTCTCCGTTAATACTATTCCGATTCGAATCCAGCCCACGCGTCAACCTGAATTGCCCCGCGTGTCATTCTGAGCCGAAGGCGAAGAATCTAGCCGTTTATGTTAGATCCTTCGTTTCGTGCTTCGCACTCCTCTCAGGATGACACGTCGGGCTGTTTCGGGAGGTAAATTAGGTTTTCAACTGACCTTTTTAAATATTCAATTTTCTATTATTTTAATAAGTCCAGATTAAGGTCAGTTTATGCTCAGTTACGACATCAAGAAAGCGGATTCCGATTCCCTGTACCACTACCTCTATAAGTGTATCAAGAAGGACATTCTTTCGGGAGTTCTCCCCGCCGACGAAAAGTTGCCTTCAAAGCGGCCTTTTGCGGTACATCTTGGCGTCAGCGTCATTACGGTGGAAAACGCCTACGCCCAGCTTCTGGCTGAAGGATTTATCTACACGGAACCCCGTAAGGGATTCTTCGTTTCTGCCATCGATACCGGCAAAACTTTTGGACACCTGCAATCCGCGACTCAGGCCAACCTAAAACAGTCCCGGGAAGCACAAAATTATTCCGAGGACCAATCCAGTAATTTTTATAAAAACAGCATTGGAAAGCCAGCGTCCCCAAAAAAATATCTGGCCGATTTCGTCAACAACCAAGTGGATCCAGAAAGTTTCCCCTTTTCCACTTGGGCAAAAAACATGCGAAAAATCATCTGTGAAAAACAGAAGGAACTTCTGGAGCCTTCGCCGTATGGCGGCCTCATGGCTCTTCGTAAGTCCATCGCAAAATTTCTGCGTGGCTTCCGCAACATGGATGTGGACCCCAGCCAAATCATCATGGGCGCAGGTACAGATTACTTGTACGGCTTACTAGTACAACTTTTAGGTTTTGACAAGAAGTACGGCGTAGAAGATCCAGGCTACAGCAAGATTTCAAAAATTTACCGCAAGATGAATGTGGTCTGCAACTTCATCCCTATGGATGCAAGCGGAGTCATCATTGACCAGCTGGAAGAAACCTGCACCGACGTCATTCACATTTCGCCATCCCACCACTTTCCTTCGGGCATCGTGACGCCAGTGAGCCGCCGTTACGAACTGTTGAGCTGGGCAGCAAAATCCAGCAACCGCTACATTGTAGAAGACGATTACGACAGCGAATTCCGTATGGTTGGCAGCCCCATTCCCGCCATGAAAAACATCGATGTCATGGACAAGGTCATTTACATCAACACCTTCTCCAAGACTCTCACGTCATCAGCCCGCTTCAGCTATATGGTGCTGCCCAAGCCTCTGGCCAAAAAATTCCACGAGGAATTTTCCTTCTACGCCTGCACCATTTCTACCCTGGAACAGTTGGCTCTTGCAAAGTTCATCGACGACGGTTCCTTTGAAAAGCACATCAACCGCATGCGCAATCTGTACCGCGGTCGCCGCGACGCCCTGCTCCACGCCATAAGCAAAAGCAAACTCTCCCAACTGGTAGAAATCTCCGAAGAGAACGCCGGCCTCCATTTCATCATGCGAATTCAGACCCGCCTAAGCGACGAAGAATTCTGCAAGCGGGCAGAAGAAAAGGGCGTCCGCATTGGAGCCCTTTCGGATTACTACACCGAGGCTACCCCCAGCGAACACCAGTTCATCATCAACTATTCAGCCCTTTCATCCAAGAAACTGGACAAGGCACTGAACGCATTGTACGAAGTAGCGATATCCTAGAACGTAACAAAAGCCCTCAGTTCAGAAAACCGAGGGCTTTGCATGGTTTAGTGGATGGATATAGGAACTGTTTTACCAAAAGCCCTTACAAAGTAACGGCCAGGAGCACGAACATTCATTGAAACTTTGCCTGCCACTATCTGAGCAGTTGCAATTATATGTCCCATAGAGTCAAAAAGTTGTATGCGTCCATCGCGACCTGCGGAAATTTGCACTTGAAGACCAGTGGTCACAACGGAAATTTTTGGGGTGATTCCGTTCATTACAAAACCTTGAGTGTTGTCGCTGCTAGAGGATGCAATTTCCTGCTCGCTGCTGGAGGAATCTATGTTTTTTTCAGAGCTGGAAGAGACAGCAGTTTCTTCGGAAGAAGACGATGCGACGATAGTTTCAGAGGAAGAGGATGCTGCTACGGAGCTGGAAGATTCGACCTTAGGAGCTTCGGTAGTAGTTACATTAGCTAGGAACGGTGCGGCATAACTTGCAGAACGCCAATCGGCCATTTCGTAATCCGTTATATAAATAAAGTTTGCCTTATTCTTTTGAGCGCCGCTATACTTGGAATCAAATGCCTTGGCATCCTTCGCACCACTTGGATCATAAGATTTGATTTTGTTATAGCCGTAAATTTTGGAAGGGGTAAACCAGGATGCTGCCGCCGGCGTGGTGTAGGAATCCGTAGAGGTCCACAAATAGGGAGTCACGTCGCTAGCACCGGTTTTGGACTGGTTGGTGTAATTGTCATTTTGGGTCATGTTGCGACCGCCACACATAATCACAAAATCCGTGTAACCGCTAGGTTCAACACGGTGCCCCTCGAAACGATTACTTTCTACGTAGCCCGAAGCACCGTTGTCGATGATAATACCCGCAATGGGATCATTTTCCACAGAGGTGTTGGTGCGGTTATAGTAATTGCTGTAAACATGAGCGGAGCCGTTTCCGATTTCTGGAAGGCGACGGACACAACCTTCAAAAACATTGAACATAACGCTAGTGCGGTCTTCCTTGGTTACGCCATTCTGGGTGCCGTAAACCAGAGTCCAGTAACGATTCTTCATAATGTTGTAGGAGACGGTCACAAAGTCCGGACTGCGCTTCATATCACTGGCATTGTAGGGCGTATTCACCCACACGAACTTTCCCACTTCGGTCACACTGTTGGTAAGTTTACTGATAAAGCTATTGTGGTCAATCCAAACATTTTTTCCAGAATAAATGGAAACCACAATGCGATCCTTTACATTAACCACTTCAAAATCCAGATTCATAATGACGATATTATCGCTTGCAGGGTCGTAAACCGCATCATCCTTGGAAGCGCGGTAACCATAGGCGTTGTTCTGGAGCTGAATGTCACTTAAAGTATTAGCTTCATAGGAACCGATGAGGGTCTTATTGTCGCGAACTCGAACCGTCCCTTCTTTCTGAAAATCCAGATTGGCTGTCAAAACGATGGTCAAAGGTTCTTCTGCATTCAGGTAATTTTTCAGCTGTTCATTGGTGGAGGCAAAAACGGTCTTGCCCAAAAGTCCGCCAATGGTTCCAGCCTTTATACCTTCATCTACTTTTGCGTTGGCTGCAAAACCTTCAAGGCCATTCAAATCCAGGCGCCATTTCTGTTCGCCCTTGCCGCTATAAGTTGCCAAAGTAACGCTGTTTCCTGCGGAATTAAAATTTAGGGCCTTTCCAGACGAGGCGTTGGTCACTTTATAGTAAAGATTCTGTCCAATAAAATCCTTTTCCACACCTTCGATTTTCCAATTCTGGCTCGCGGCTGATCCTTCGTCGGCCAAGCGTGCAGTATCGCCATCTGCAGTGACGTATCGACCGGTAGCGGCGTTCTTAATCTTATAAACGCCATCTTCCACGTATTCGATTTGCCAAGCTTCATTCTTGACGCCGTTGGTAATCCAGGTATTCAGCGGAGAGCCGCTTGACATACCTGAAATATTCAAATTACGATTGGAATCATGCATTCCAAAACGCACATAATTTATCGGATAAGTTGCGGCAAAAGTCAAGCCAGCCGCTGCCAGCCACGTGGCAACACCCAAATAACGTCCCATAAAACACACCTTTTTGCAGCACGGACATCCGCGCTTACAGAAACAAAAATACCTCCCGCCGTAGCGAAAGGTAAGGGCAAAGGAATTTTCCAGTTGTCCACAGACAACCGGGGACTTGTATAGTATTTTTACATCGGAGGCGGAATGTATTCCCACTTTCCGCCGTAGCAGAAGAACTCGCAACCATTTACTGACATGTGGGAAAGGTCGCCGCTTACATCGCAAGCAGAACCTTCGATTTCGCTACTTCTGCAACGTTCGGCATTAGGATCTACAAGATTAGGATTGTATCCTTGGATAGACCATTTTCCACCAACGCAGCGGTATTCAAAAGTTTCATCCAATCTTACTTCATCTTCAGTGGAGCAAGGTTCATTCTGCCAACCTTCTGGATACTCGCTGGAGCCGCAATCATTATCAGCGTCACAGGGGTCAGAAAGATCTTCCGAGAAAGTCAGTTGACCATCCCTGCATACATATGCATAAGGTCCCACATATCTTTCTTCGCCTTCTATTTCGCAAGGTTTGCCGTTGGCTCCCGCAGGGTCATAAGCAGAGGAACTTGATGCATTTTCGACAGAAGAACTTGACGAACCGATTATCGGCAAAACGCAATTGGTATATTGCCAACGAGTTCCGTCACAAATCATGACACTGCCGCCATCACAACTGTAAGCCTCCATGCCCTTCTGTTCTTCAAAACAATCTCTGGGATGGCAACCGATGGCGTCGCAAGTTACACCTTCAAATTCCGTGTCAATGCACTTCTCTGTGTAAACGGCCGTTCCGCAGGAAGGAATGATTACGCTGGAGGAACTACCTGGCTCAGGAATGAAAATCACGCTACTGCTAGAAGAATTCATCAGCACACTTGAAGAAGAAATTCCTGTTGAGTCATCAGCAGACTCAACGAGAATAGAATCAACAACTGTTGCAGAAGAAGATCCCGTCAAGTCCTCAACGGGTGCTGAAGTCGGTGCACTAGAAGAATCGTCTCCGCAAGCTACAAGGGCGGTAACCGTCAGGGCCGCAAAAAAAAACAACACAAATTTTGAATTTTTCATGATTTATTCCTTTATCTCAATAAATTTTTATTCACCCATTCCGACGAAACATCAATGGAATTTGCGGGTCTACATTCCATGGTGAAAATTCCATCCGGTTCTATATACTCAATCTTGGGATTACTGGATAATTCTCCGCAGTAACGGAACAGAATTCCAAACACTCTATCTTTATTTGTATTTTCGCAAGTGTGAGAGCGGAGCGCAATTACGGTCAACTTGTCGCCTTCAATATTCGCTAGCACAAATCCCGTTTCTGGAGTGTAGCCGCCATCCATGCCAATAGGAGAAATATTCAGCAAATAGAACGGACAGTATTCATCAACGCTCGGCGTCTTTGCGAGGTAATCTATTGTCTTCGGGAACAACATTTCAACATGGGACATGTTCATATCTTTGTGCAAACCCGGCGTAGTCAATTCGTAATAGACAGGAGCCGCATCTTCACAATCATCCGACGCTCCACCACACTGTTTTTCATACACCAAGTTATAAGCAAGAACCATGTCATCAAATTTCGTGTTGACATCGTTCACATACTGCTTGACGAAATTATCAAGAGTCTTCGGCTGTTCACCATTGCTCGGCGGAACAACTGCCGGACGGTCATCGCTTTCAGAACCCGGAGGAGTAATGGAACTGCTAGATTCCTCGCTGCCGCTCGGAATGACAGAGGAGGAGCTTGAAACCATAGAAGAGGAGCTTGTCGAAATATTTGGAACAGGTCCGACAACAATACTAGAAGACGACGGCTGTTCATTGTCATTCCCGGCTTGACCGGGAATCTGGATGCTAGAGCTGCTAGATCCTTCACTGTCGTTCAGGGTGACAGAAGAAGATGAAACATCTTCAATAGCAATCTGATTCGGTTCTTCTGCGGTTCCTGCGACGGAACTGCTGTCGGAGCAAGCGCAGAACAAACCCGCAGACAATCCGATGAAACTAGCCACGGACAAAATGAATTTACTTTTCATCATCATTCTCCTTCGCGTTCTTTGTCAGCGGGAACAGTTGCAGATTCAGGCGATAAACCTGATTGATATTTTCATCTTCTGCAGCGATGGCAATAATCTTGCGGCGGCATTCATCCAGTTCCTTCACGATCCGCTCGTAAGAATTTTTAGAAACGCCCATGGTGACGCCAGTAAAGTTTCGCTCTTCCTTCGGCAAGTTCAACGCGATCCCTGCAAGGCAAGCCATCTTGTAATGCATTCCGCGAATAGCCAGGCGCGTCGCTTCCGGCGAACCCGTAATGGATTTTTCCACCTGTTCAAAAGTATCGTCCGACTTCTTTTTCAAGAAACCATTCTTCGTGAGAAACGCAAGAGTTTCCCGCACTTCTTCCGCAGAAACTTTCGGCAGACATTTCTTCGCCATTTCTCCAGGCGTCGCCCCCGGCATCATGGGAGCAAGTTCGCGAAGCACCGGATTTTTCCAGCTTTCATAAAAGTCAAACAAATCGCTTTCTATAACGCGAACCTTATGCTCCTTGGCAATAGCAAGCATTTCCGCAAGTGCCACATTCTTCTTCGCGTCGGAGGATTCCTGACCAAACTTCACCATGGCCCTAAAGTAATCCATCTCGAAACCCACAAGCCCCATGGCCTCGCCTGCGCGCTCCACACCGATTCGACTCAGTTTGCTCTTTCCGTCGCACACCACCTTCATGTAGGACGACGACGAAAATCCAGCCTTCTTGGAGAACTCACGCCAGGTAAACCCATGGCGCAATTTCTGCTCTTCATAGAAGTCCAGCATGAACTTTCGAAAATCGGTGTATTCAACGATAGGTTTCATCACCTAAAAATATAGGCTTATGCAACAACTTTTCAAACAATTCTATGCAACAAAAATTTGTTTTTCAACAAAATTTGCGGATTTTATAGAAAGTTTTTCAAAAACAAAAGCTATATACAACAATTTGTTGCATATACGGAATTATTCCATAAATCCGGCTTTACAAATATCCCGAATCCAGCAAAAGTCAATTCTTTTAAAGCACAAACGCAATTGTTTGTATAATTTCCGCACACTTATTATCTACAGAAAATACCGAAAAACATCAAATTTCAACATTTTTTGCAAATTCTCATTTTTCAAAACGCAATTGTTTATTCGCTGCACAATTACACTAAGTTCGCTGTGGCGCAAAAGCCTAAAAATACAGCAAAATCGCAGCTTTGAAAATGGTCTAAACCAACAAAAATTAGGTTAGACCAAGTATCTAAGATACAGTTTTTAGATAGGCAAATCTCAGTAAGTAAAAGGGTGTGATATTTTACTTAGTTATATTAGGTCTACACTTTGAAAGAACATAGCCTTTCTTTTTTTGAATAGTTTATGGAAAGGCAAAAAACAAAGGACCTTCCGATGAATTTCAAAAATTTTTTCAGCATTCCCTGCTGCATTGGTCTACTATTTAGTTCAGCCAATGCACTTCCCACAGCAAAAGAAGTCTTCGCGAAAATGGGAATGGGTTACAACATCGGAAACACGCTGGAAGTTCCCATGAACCCATCCGCCTGGGGAAACGATTTTCCCACCCAGGAGCTGATCGATTCCGTCAAGTCCGCAGGTTTCAACACGGTCCGCATTCCCTGCGCCTGGTACAGCCATTCCAACGCCATCGCCGTAGATTCCAACTGGACACTTTATACTCCTGACGGAGATGAAAACACCATTAATGCCGCCTGGCTGGATTCCGTAAAGACCGTGGTAGATTACGTAGTCAAGCGAGACATGTATGCCATCCTCAACATCCACTGGGATAACGGCTGGCTGGAAGACCATATCGGAACTTCCGTAGACGAAAAGATTAATGCCCGCCAAAAATCCTACTGGGAGCAGATTGCCGCCAAGTTCAAGGATTACGATGAACATCTGCTGTTCGCCAGCACCAACGAGCCCGGCGAAAGTGGCGACGGACTGAAACAGGACAACGCCAACACACTGAAAGCCTATCACGAAACCATGATCAAGGCCGTTCGCAGTTCCGGCGGTAACAACGCTACACGCACCATCATCGTGCAGGCACCCGACACCGACGAAAACAAGGCTCACAATTACTTGAAGGGAAACTTCCCTGCTGACCCTGCCGGCACCGACTACATGATGGGAGAATTCCACTTCTATCCCTATACGTTCGCCTTGATGGAACAGGATGCTGACTGGGGCAACACCGTGCGTTACTGGGGCGAAGGCAACTACTCCACCACAGATGTCGCTCACAATGTTAAGAAAGGCGCCTACGCCAGCCCCGAATATGTGGATTCCGTCTTCGCCATGCTAGGAGAAGATTTCAAGGACATTCCTATGGTCATCGGTGAATTCGGCGTCATCAAGCGTCTTGAATTGAAAGGTGAAGACCTTCGACTGCATCTGAAGTCTCGCGCCGACTACTACGGCAGAATTGCGGAACTTTCCAAGAAGTACGGATTTGTGCCCTGCATCTGGGATACCGGTGACGAAGGCAACGGCAACATGACCATCATCCGCAGAAACAAGAACCGCGGCATCCTGGATTACGAAAGTCTGAACGCCATGCGTGCCGCTTATGGTTTGCCCAAGTTCGAAGGCAACTCCATCGACGCCCTTGTAGAAAAGAGCTTGGATAATAGCGATCGTGAAATGAAGGTGATTTACAAAGCCCAAAGCGACACCGCAGAAACAGGAACTCTTAGCTACGGCTTTGCCGCCCAGGACTGGAGCCAATATACAGCCATGTCCTTTGACATCAAGTTCAAGGGATCCAGCAGTTCATGGTCTGGAGTAACCCTGTTCAACATGTCCGCGGATTGGAAATGGAACCAGGTGAGCCTTGGTGACTTTGACGACTTTACAGGCGAATGGCAGAATATCAAGATTGCATTTGACGGATCCTCGGAACCAGGCATGGATTTTGAAGACATTTCCAAGGTGGTAGCCATCGGCATCAACGTTCAAGGCGTAGATGTGGATGCCTCCCTGGAACTGGACAACATTATCCTGTGGAAAAAGGACGGTACCAAGGTAACGTTCTTGGACTTCAATGACAACAAGGAACTGAAGTGCGAAGGCATTGCCGTAGGCGGTCTTGCTCCCTCTACCATCAATGACGGCGAAACAAGAATTACAACGCCTGCAAACACAGACTTTACTAGAGTGGGCCTGCGTTCCATTGATATCCAGCAGGGACTCATAAACGCAATCTTTATAGGAAACGAACCAGGTTCGGCCAAGGCGTTTCTTATAAACGGACTAGGTCAGATGATTGCTACTCAAAACATCAACGCAAAGGCCGGCAGCAACAGCATTCAGCTGAAGGCAGAAACCCGCGGTCCTGCAATCCTCATGATCAAGCAGGGCAGCCAGGTTTACAGCCAGAAGGTAATCCTGAAGTAATTATTATACACCCCGGGTGTTTGGAAAAAAAGGTCCGGTCACTTTGCGGGCCTTTCCTGTATAAAATTTAGGTTGTTTACTGAGCGTCTTTGTTGATGTTTACGCTGGCGTAGCACACCAGGCATCCGCCAATCAGGTTGCCGATGGTAATCACGGCCAGCCGCAACAGGGTGCTGCCGATTTCTGCCGCACCGCCAAAAGTACCGGTGGCAATTCCCTTGATGATGGCGAAGGCGAAGTAGAACATGTCGGCAATGCAGTGCTCGAAACCGCAGAGGATAAAGCCCATGACGGGGAGCACGACTATGCGCGTGTCTTCTGTAGGCTGGGCCTACGACTCTCTGGAAGAAGTAGAGAAGTTTGCGGAAATTTCCGCTCGAGTCTCCCATAATCATCCGGAGGGAATCAAGGGGGCGAAGGCTGTTGCCGCCGCCATCTTCCTGGGTTGTGCTGGTAGGTCCAAGACTGAAATTCTTGACTATGTGGAACATGCTTACGGTTCCCCAGGCTTTCTGCGCCTTCCGTGAGGGGAATTCCTTCGAGGAAATTGCCCGCTTGGCTGTTTCGTTGGGCGGCGATAGCGATACCCTCTTCTGCTGTATCGCTTGCTCCATGGCCGAGGCGGCCTACGGTATTCCTGCGGAAATCCAGCAGGAGACCATCAACCGCCTGGATGAACGGATGCTGAAAATGCTAATCCGGTTTCAGAAATTTGTGGCTAGCAAGTAAGACGGAACCTTTCTATATTTGGGCCATGCTTAAAGTAATCAGGGCGGTGACCCGTTTTCTTTCCACCTATACGTCTCTTTTTGTAATCGCCTGCGCGGTGGTTGCCTTCTTTGCTCCTGTCACTTTCGCCTGGGTTCGCGGCAATGTCTCTTCCGTGATTCTCGGTATCATCATGCTGTCCATGGGCTTGACCCTTCGCATTGAAGATTTCAAGAACTTGGCGAAGCGCCCGCTGGATATTTGTGCTGGCGCCTTGGCTCAGTACACCATCATGCCGCTGGTTGCCCTGTGCCTTACGAAAGTTTTCGGACTGGATCCGTATCTCGCTGTAGGTATCATTCTGGTGGGCTGCTGCCCCGGCGGCGTCTCCAGCAATGTGATGAGTTATCTTGCAAAGGGTGACGTTGCCTTCTCTGTGGGCATGACAACCGTCAGCACCTTACTTGCGCCGATTGTTACCCCGTTTTTGGTATTGTGGCTTGCAGATACCAGCATCAACGTGAATGCGGTGGGGATGTTCCTGCAGATCCTTTATGTGACCGTGGGCCCTGTGACCGCAGGCTTCCTGATGAACCATTTCTTCGGCCATCGCAATGGCTTCAAGGAAATTCAGGCGAATATGCCTTCGGTAAGTGTCATTGGCCTTGGACTGATTGTAGGTAGCGTTATCGTAACGGTGCGCCCGCATCTGCTGAACAATGGCGTAAGCCTATTGTTCCTGGTGCTTGCCGTGGTGTTCTGCCACAATGCCTTGGGCTATGTGCTGGGTTACAGCGTGGGACGCGTCCTCAAGTTCACCACCGCAAAAAAGCGCACCATCGCCATCGAAGTTGGCGTGCAGAATGCGGGCATGGCTACTGTGCTTGCGGCAGCCTTCTTTGCCAATCCCGAGAACATTGCTGCCAATCCCAACGCCGCCCTATGCGTTGTTCCTTGCGCCATCAGCTGCGCCTATCATTCCATTAGCGGAACGGTTCTTGCCGGCATCTTTGCAAAACTGGACAAGAAAAAATCCAAATAATTTTTTATAAAGTAAGCCCCTTCAAAACTGCATTTTTACTGTAGAAACGCAATTTTTTGGCTGAAACAGGCTTTGGCGCCGCAGCTTTCTAATAGCAACTAAACAATCTTTTCTCAGCAATACAACTTGGCTTGACATAGCCTGGCCAGGAACCGCATTCATAAAACAGACTTTAAATAGTGTCTTTGCAGCAGGCGAAGGCGCGTACAAAATGACTTGACACAGCCAAAAACAGTCCGGCTTGACAGAGCCTACTCATGATACGCAGTCAAAATACAGTCTATTTGCAGATAAAAAAGGACTGACAAAATGAATGTCAGTCCTCTAAAATTTTGTAAGCCGTATTACTTAATAATGTTTGCGTCATCCATAAAGCTGGTAATCGGCTTGGCTTCATACTGAATGCACATCATGACCATTTCTGCATCAGAGGTGTTGCGCAGGGCACGGACACCCGCTGGAGCTACGCGGACAACGCTACCTTCGCCAACGGCAAACTTTTCGCCGTCCACTTCATACTCACCCTTACCAGAAAAGTTACTGGCCAAGGAAAACCTTACCTTCCACATTCTTCCAGCCATTAAAGTTTTTTACTGCGTAATTTTTCATATTGTTACCTCTTGTTTTGTAGTTACTTTTAGAGACCAACTCTCTTTTAAGCAACCATAATTTAAAACCAAATTCCTATTAAAACAAGAAGGCACAAAAAAGTGTCATAGGCACATTTTAGTAACTATTGAAAAATCTGCTTAAAAACGGTGTTTGCTAACTAAAATATTTTTTATTACTTTTATAGCGTAAGTATATAAAAGAGAGTATTTATGTCTAAAATTATATTAAAAGACGACAACTTTCCAAATTGCCCAATACGGAACATATTGAGCCGCATAGGGGATAAATGGTCCATGCTGGTACTTTACACATTATCTCAACAGCCCGTTTGCAGATTCAATCAATTACAGCGTAGCATTCCAGACATTTCGCAAAAAATGCTAACCTCAACCCTCAAGACCCTGGAAGCCGACGGCATCGTCAATCGAAAAGTCTACCCAGAAGTTCCGCCCCGCGTTGAATACTCAATTTCCAAACGCGGCGATACCTTGCTGCCCATCCTCCAGGATTTAATCAACTGGGCCGCACTAAACATGAAAAAAATTGTGAAGGACAGAGAAAAAAAGATGAAATCCCAATAAGATTACTTCATAAATTCGCTTGGGGGCACGATTATACGACATCCCTAACCACAAAAGATTACGCAAACAAACTGACTACAAGAATCGATCTTTTTCGAGAAAAGACAAAGACAAGAAAGGCTCTGCACCTTGTTATGATTACCCCTTTCGGTTTAAAAAACAACCTTTACGCAGGGCTGATTCAAAACGAAATCACTCTAGACGATTTAATGAAATTCTAAATCTTCGTTACTTCGTAAAATCACTTGGGGTTAGCCCAGACACGCACCCATTTCACAAAAATTATATTTCACTCCATGGAACTTCGAACCCTCAAATACTTCTTAGCTGTCGCCCAGGA
>JAKSIH010000070.1 GCA_024398935.1 Fibrobacter sp.
GAGGTTTTAAAATGTTTAACTATACTGAAAATGCAAAGGTCGGCATCGTTGCTGGTAGCAAGAGCGACCAGGAAGTTGTAGACAAAATCACCGCCGTGCTGGATAGCTTCGGCATCAAGTGGGAATTGAACATTCTCTCCGCACACCGCACTCCCAACGCTACTGCAAAGTACGCCAAGGAAGCTGCCGACCGCGGTCTCCAGGTCATCATCGGTGTTGCTGGTCTCGCCGCCGCTCTTCCGGGCGTGCTGGCTGCACACACCATCCTTCCTGTGATCGGTCTGCCCTGCGCTGGCGGTCCCCTGAACGGTGTTGACGCCCTCCACTCCATCGTCCAGATGCCCGGTGGCATTCCTGTAGCAACCGTGGGTATCGGTAACGGCAAGAACGCCGGCTACCTGGCCGCCCACATCGTTGCACTCTCCGACGCCGACGTGAAGGCTAAGCTTGTGGAATACCGCAAGGGCCTCGGCGATATCGAAGGGTAGTTGGAAGTAGGCAGTGGGAAGTAGACAGTAGGCGGTAGGAAGTGGCGATGCGTCTTTTTAAAAGCGAATGTGTGCTTGACTTAGTGCTCAGGCTGTTTTTTGCGCTTGCCTTGTGCTGCCTATTTTCTACGCGGGCCTTTGCCGACGATCCCCAGGGGCAGCCTCAGCTCAAGGCGCCCTGGCTCAAGGGGGAAAGGCTTACCTATTCTCTCGGCTGGGGGATCATTACGGCTGGTACCGCTACACTGGAAGTCATTCCCAAGGCTGACGGAAAAATTGAATTTCTGACTCACGCCTTTGATAGCGGGGCTCTCAAGAAGCTTTATCCGGTTTCCGACACCGTGTATACCCGGGTTCGCGGTGAAAATCTGGAAACGGAGGTGTTCTACAAGAGCCTGCACGAGGGCGACTATCACAATAAGTCGGAAATTCTTTTTGATCGCACGGGCAAGAAGGCAAAACTCTCGGATACGGTGTTCCTGGATCCGGTCAAGCGTTCTGTCAAGCGGTCCTCCGATACGACCATTTCCATTCAGGGAATGGAACACAGCATTATGTCTGCCTTCTATTTCGTAAGGAGCATCCCCCTGAATTCTGGTGATACTACCCGTTTTTCCGCGGTGAGTGGCACCAAGCGTTATGAACTGAAGGTGGTTGTTCATGGCCGCGAAAAGATGAAGTACAAGGGCAAGTCCTACAATACGGTGAAAATCGAGCCTGTTCTGGATGGAGATGGCATTTTCAATTCCAAGGGGCGCATTTTCATCTGGCTTACCGACGATGACCGCAGAATCCCGTTGCTGATGGAATGTGAGGTGGCTTTAGGTTCCGTTAAGGCTCGTCTAACATCGGATCGGTGAGGCCGGACTGAAAAAAAGGGGATTTTTTCCCAAACTTTTACACTTAGGGTTTTGGAAATTGGCTCGCAATAAGTTATATTCCAAAAGCGATTTTATATAATCAGAGGCTTTCAATGCTTAAAAAATTTTTGTTGACAACCTGCTTGACTATTGGTTTGTCCGCTTTTGGGTCCGCTTCCTGGGCTCAGGAAGACGACGATTTTGATGATGACGGTTTCGTTTCTGCACCCTCCGCATCTTCCGACGACGATGAGGATGGCTTTGTTTCCGCTCCTGCGGGCGGTTCCCGCGCCTCCATGGCTTCCGAGGATGACGAATCCGATGACGGCAGCATGGATATCAGCGCTGCAAAGAAAAAGGAACTGGAAGACCGAAAGAAGTTTGAAGAGGAACAGCGCCAGGATGAATACGCAAACTCCCTGCGCCGTCGTGACTGGCTCCGCAATCGTCTGATGCTTCAGGTCGGTATGGGCTCCCGCTACTCCTTCATGGGCGAAACCGGCATGGGCATGAGCTTCGGTATCGGTGCCGAATATATCCTGCCTTTCCATCTGGCTCTTTATGGTTCCTTCGGTCTTCTGCCCAAGGGTACCGACAACGAATTCGATGACTGGGAACTGGAAGGCGGTACTGGCTGGAAGGTCGGTCTGAACTACTACCTCTTCCCCAAGAACCCCCTCCATCTCGGTATTTCCGTTTCCTACGGTACGGTGTACTTCGACCACGACATCATTCCTGAAGACGGCGTCCGTCCTATCATCTCCGTCGAAGGTATCCAGGGTGACGTCCTCATTTCCTACCTGACCAACGAATGGTACTACCTCCAGTTCTCCATCGGTATGTATTACGCACCGGAACTGGCTAAGGACAAGAGGGAAAGCATCAGCTTCCGCCAGGAATCCAATGCAGAATTCAAGAACGAAGAAGATATCGAATACATTTCCCGTGTGGTGAACAAGAAGGGTATGAGCAAGACTGGTATCGTGTTCGGTATTTCTGTCGGCTATGCCTTCCCGGAATTCTTCCCGGATGACACCGAAAAGCGTCGTCGCCAGCGTGAAAAGGAACGCAACCGCCGTCGTTAATCCTTTAGGCTTTTCTTGATGGCTCGCTACACTGGGGCTAGAAAAGAAAAGAGCTGGAACAAAGGAAAATAAAAAGGACCGCCTGTGGCGGTCTTTTTTTTATACCCATGTCCGGAATCGAACCGGAATAACTCCCTTCGGAGGGGAGGACACTATCCATTGTGATACACGGGCTCAAGCTAATCCGCTCATTTGCGGCAAGCCGATTTCGGTGATGGGCAATATAGCAAAAAAAGCGGACCTCCTGGTCCGCCTTTCCGAATTCGTTGACGATGGAGCCTAGAGCAGCCTTACGATTAGTTCGTGGGGCTCGGCATCCAGCACAAGGGCCTGGCGGAATGTGCCCACCTCGCCGTCGCCTTCCAGCACCTTCACGATGTTGTCTGTATCCAGGGAGTTGCCTTCGGTTCGTCCGTAGAAATGGTATTCGCTTTCTTCCGCCACTTCGTCCAGGATGACGGTGACGGTCTTTCCGATCATCGCTTCGGCCCGCTCTGCAGCCAGTTCCTCCTGGAAGTCCGTAATGGCGTCCAGGCGAGCCCGCGCATCGCTTTCATCCACGGGGGCAAGCTTTTTCATCTTCATGATGGGAGTGCCTTCCTCGGGACTGAAAACAAAACCGCCCAGATGCTCGAACTTGATTTCCTGGAGCAGGTCCATCAGATCTTCAAAGTCTTCGTGAGTCTCGCCGGGGAAACCTACCAGCACAGTGGTACGCAAGGTGACGTCGGGGAGCTTGGTGCGGATCTTCCTGAGGATGTCTCGAAGCTCCTGGCGGGTATACTTACGCAACATATTTTTCAGCACTGAATCGCTGCTATGCTGGATAGGCATGTCGATGTACTTTACCAGTCGCGGTTCGTTGGCCATGAGGTCAAGCAGTTCGTCGTCCACGAAAGCCGGGTACCAGTACAGCATGCGGATCCAGGGAATGTTTGTTTCCGCCAGCAGAGCCTTCAGCAAGTTGGTGAGGGTCTCGCTCTTGTTCTTCTTTTCGCGTCCAAAGTAGGTCGTGTCCTGGGCGATGAGAGTCAGTTCCTTAATGCCCTGGGTTTCCAGTTCCTTGGCTTCCTTGACCAGTTCATCGATGGAACGGGACTTTTGCAAACCACGAATGTTGGGGATGGCGCAGTAGGCACAGCGGCGGTTGCATCCTTCCGCGATCTTCAGGTAGGCGTGATGGGGGAGACCGCCCAGATTCAGGCGGGGCAGTAACGCCGGATTGCAGGCGCCGGGTTGCTCGATGCCCATCTTTTCGAGAAGTTCGCCGGGCTTGTAGGTGCCGACCCAGTAGTCTACCTCGGGAATCTCCTTTTCAAGTTCCTCGCCGTAGCGGCCGCTGAGACAGCCGGAGACGATGAGCTTCTGCCTTGCCTTTTTGCCCTTGACCTGGGCGAGAATGGCGTTGATGGATTCTTCCTTGGCGGCTTCGATAAAGCCGCAGGTATTGACTATGATGTAATCCGCCTTGGTTGCGGAATCAGTGGTGACGAATCCTGCGTTGAGCATTTCTGCTACGAGGCGTTCCGCGTCAACCTGGTTCTTGGAGCATCCCAGGTGAACGACAAAAATTCGAGGTTTCTTTGTAGCCATGGCTCAAATATAGATTTGTTTTTGCCAACGAAAAAGGACCCGTCGAAACGGGTCCTTGAAAGTTTGAAAACCAATGGAAATTAATCCCAGTCGTCGTATTCTTCGGGTTCGGCTGCGGCCGGAGTTACTGCAGGTGCGGGAGCGGCGGGTGCTGCCGGTGCCGCTGCAGGAGCGGGTGCTGGCGCGGGTGCAGGAGCCGGAGCGGGTTCAGCCGGAGCAGGAGCCGGTGCGGGAGCGGGTGCTGCTTCTGCCGGAGCCGTGTCGCGAGCCTTGGACTTCTTTACGGGTTCTTCCTGGACGGGGGCTGGTGCCGGTTCCTCTTCTTCCCAGGAGGCGGAATTGGAATACTGTTCGTCCTTGGAATCCGGGTTAGGATTTCCCACGGAGTCGTTCTTGGACTTGTCGACCCACCAGGCATAGTTCATGGGAGTCAAAGCCTGCTTGCCGTAGTTCTGTGCGTCGGTGCTGTTTGCGAAATAGCCTACGCGAATTCTGTAATAGGTGCCTTCCAGTTCGCCGGGGTTTTCGACTTCGACGATGTAAGCCTTAATGCCTTTTTCACTAAGCTTCTTGACAATTTCGTTTGCCGCCTTCTTGGAAGACTGGATGCTCACCTGGATAACGTAATCGCCGGAGCCGAGGGGAGTGATGTCGGCTGCTGCCGGAGCGGGTGCGGCGGGCTTTACTTCGGGTACTGCTTCGGCCTTCTTTTCGTCATCCTTGTTCAAGGTCTGCAGAGGAACCATCTGGGGTTCTTCTTCCTGGGGAAGGGCCTCTTCCTTAGGATCTTCCTTCGGGGCAACCTTTTCCGCTTCGACCTTCTTTTCCGCCTTCACGGCAACCTTGGCAGGTTCCATCTGGGGAACGAGGTCCTGTTCTTCTTCTTTACAGCCTAGCAACAAAGCGCTTGCCAGGGTAACTGCACTTAGGGAAATAGCAGTAAGCTTTTTCATCCAATCTCCATTATGTTAAAGCAGCGATGATTGCAAATACCGGTTGAAATATACATAAGTCTTTGATATTCCGCAAGTTATTAAAAATAAAATGCCCTATTTTTACACCCTTGACGGATTTTGCATTTATAGGTATATTTGGCTATCCAAATTTGAATTTTTAACTTAACCAAAGGATTATCGTGATCGGCGTTATTGTTAAGTCCAACGAACCTTTCGAACGCGCTCTCAAGCGTTTCACCAAGTCTTGCGAAAAGAACGGCATCATTTCCGATGTCAAGAAGCGTCAGCGCTTCGAAAAGCCTTCTGAAGAAAAGAAGCGCATCGAAACTGCTGCTCGTCGCAAGCGCCTGAAGGAAATCGCTGACCAGAACCGCAAGCGTCTCTACTAATTGGTCCGCCCGCTGCTCGGGTGTACCTTAGTGGATGCGATAAGAATCTCTAGCCTACGCGTAGCTGGAAATTCTTAAGAAGCGAAAACTTTCAACTTTGTGAGTCGCTAACCTGTGGTTGGTGGCTCATTAGGTGTTTCTAGTGTTTTTTTTAAAAGGAACAGAATTATGGCAAGTGCATTGCTGACTCGCATTCTTGACGATGTCAAGGCCTCCATGAAGGCTCACGACTCCGAAACCCTCAGTGTTCTTCGTACCCTTCATTCCGACATCAAGAACGAAGCCATGAAGTCCGGCGCAACTCCCGCCCAGATTACCGACAGCATCACCGACGAAATGTGCGTTGATGTGCTGGCAAAGAGTGTGAAGCAAAAGCAGGAAGCCATTGAAATCCTCAAGAAGGGAGGCTTCGAAGATAAGATTCCGGCCGAAGAAGCCGTCATCGCTATCTACAAGAAGTACATGCCCGCCGAAATGACCGAAGAAGAAGTGAAGGCTCTCATTGCCGAAATCAAGGCAGCCACTGGCGCCTCTTCTCCCAAGGACATGGGTAAGATCATGAAGGAATTGCAGCCCAAGGTCAAGGGCCGTTTCGATGGCAAGCGCGTAAGCGCCCTCGTCCAGGAAGCACTGAAGTAATTCCTTTTCGCTGTCATCCTGAGCGAAACTGAAGGGCGTATGCGACGTGTCATCCTGAACGAAACTGAAGGGCGTATGCAACGTGTCATCCTGAGCGTAGCGAAGGATCTAGCATAAATTACTAGATGGAACAAATTCAGCAAAGTAAGATTCAGGAACTGGAGCTGCTCTACAAGATCAGTTCCATCTTGAACCAGAGTCTAGACTTCGAGAACGTGGCTCATCCCATTCTCGAGGTGCTGGAATCTACCATGGGTGTGCAGCATGCCACCCTTACTTTGTATAATCGCCATACCGGCGAAATCTCCATCGAAATTGCAGAAGGCTTGTCCAGCCGCCAGGCCCGCAAGGGCCGCTATAAGGTGGGTGAAGGCGTCACCGGTAAGGTAGTTGAAACCGGTAAACCCGTCATCATTCCCTCTGTGGGCAAGGACCCCAACTTCTTGGACCGTACTGGCCGCGGTAAAGACGAAAACCGAGCCTTCCTTTGCGTTCCCGTGATTATGGAGCACGAGGTCATTGGCGCCCTGAGTGCCGACGTTCAGAATCCTGTAGAAACGGAACTTCCCGAGAAACTTCGCTTGCTGGAAATTATCGCCCAGATGCTTGCTGGCGCAGTAAAGTTGCGCCGTCAGGCCCGCGAAGAAAACGAAATCCTGAAGGCGGAAAACGAACGATTGACTATGGAGCTTAAGGACCGTTTCCAGCCCGACAATATCATCGGGCGCTCCAGTGAAATGCAGCGTGTCTACGCCCAGATCGACCAGGTTTCCAAGAACCCTCTTCCCGTATTGATTGTGGGGGAGGTGGGCACCGGCAAGGGCCTTGTGGCCGAAGCCATCCATTACCGATCCGACCGCAACACTCATCCCTACATCCGCGTTCATTGTGCCTCCATGCCGGAGTCCGTGCTGGACCGCGAACTTTTCGGAAGCGAGCGTGGCGCCTTGGTAGGCGTCCTTACGGAAACCCCGGGCCGCGTGGAACAGGCCGATGGCGGTACGCTGTTCCTGGATGAAGTGGCGGAACTTTCTCCCAACCTTCAGGTAAAACTTTTGCGCCTGCTGCAGGACGGCGAAATGGAACGCGTCGGCGCCCGTTTTTCAAAGAAGGTGAATGTCCGCATCATTGCCGCCACCACCAAGAACTTGCAGCAGATGGTGGCCGAGGGCACCTTCCGCGAAGACCTTTACTATCAGCTCCACATTTCGCCTATCTACGTTCCCGCCCTGCATAACCGCAAGACGGACATCGTCCTTCTGGCAGATCACTTCGTGGAGCATTACTGCCGTATCGTGGGTAAGAACGTACGCCGTCTGGCCCGCACCACCATTAACATGCTCATGAGCTACCCCTGGCCCGGTAACGTCCGCGAGCTTGAAAACGCCATCGAGCGCGCGGTCCTCGTGACCGACGAAGACGTCATCTACCCCCATCACTTCCCGACCACATTGCAGACTGCAGAAACTTCCGGCACCCAGGTGTCCGGCAACTTGAAGCTGATGGTGGAAGCCTACGAACGCGACATCATCTGCGATGCCCTTAAGAGTTCCAAGGGCAAGATGGCCGCGGCCGCCCGCAGCCTCTCTACCACACCCCGCATTCTTACATACAAAATAAAACAGCTAGGCATTGACCTGGCTGCATTTACCCGATAAGTTCCCCGCGTCATCCCGGTGTTTTTCCCTAGGTCATTCCCGGCTCCGACCGGGAATCTGGCGTTCCCATCCAGCAAAGTCACTCCAGGCACTTATCCCCATGTCATTCCCGGCTCCGACCGGGAATCTAACATTCTAATCCCATCTTACGTCAGTTTTCAAACAGCTGGTCTAAAGTCACCTGGGCGGGCACTTCGTTGGCGTATCCATTTTTTTCAAGGCCAAAGGTTGTTATGTAGGTGGGGATGATTCCCGCCTTCAGCTTGTTCTCCCTTGTAAAAACCTCTTGCCTGTGCCGCATTTTTCGGTCGTCTTCTGCGGTGATGGCGTATTCATCTTTGCAATACTTGATTTCGCATAAGTTGATCATGTTGTCGGCTCGTTCTATGAGCATGTCGATTTGAAGGCCCTTCTCCGACTCGTTCCCCTTGAAACGCCAGGGGTAGTTCCTGTTCAGGATGGCATCAATGCGAAGAACCCTCTTGATTTGCTCAACATGCGTTTGGCAGACTCTCTCAAACGAAAGCCCGAGCCATGTATTTTGTTCCGGCGTGTTCAGCTGTTTGCTCCAGTAATGCTCGTCAGTCTGGAACCTGTCTTCAAAGGATAGGTAGAAGTAGGTGAAGAAATCGACCAACTGGTAAATTCCTGCGTTTTTTTTCTTGTTCCGGTCGTGATAATAACGAATAAAATCGCAGTGGACAAGATCTTCCAGCTTTGAAGAAAATAGTCCGGTAGAAGTCGCCCCGAGCTTTTCCAAAAGTTCCTGGCGGGTAAGGCCCTTTGGAGACTTGGCCAGCGCCCGCACAATGTTTGTGTACACATCCGGCTTCTTGTACAGTGACTTGAAAAGACGGCTGAATTCCCGGTACATTTCGCCACCGCTCTTGAAATAAAGCCGGTCTATGGCCTGTGCAGGACATTCGCCTTTTTGCAGCAGGTTCAGGTAGTAGGGTACTCCGCCCAAAGCCATGTACAGCTGCAAAAGGGATACGCGCGGCATGTTCAATCCCATGCTCTGCAGATAAAGTTCTGTTTCTCCGAGGGTAAATGGCTTCAGGTGTAGCTCGTGGGAGATGCGGTTATGCAAACCGCCCTTGTTGTCGATGAGATTTCTTATCATCCATGAGGTGGCGGAACCGCACACGATGAGCATGATGCGGTCTTCCCATGCGGCCCAGGCATTCCAAAAATGGTCGAGGGCGTGGACAAAGTTGCTTCCGTTTGTATCGAAGCAGGGGAGTTCGTCTATGAATATCTTGATTCGCCCCGAGCTCCCCTTCATTTTCTGTTTTAGCAGGTCCCGCAGGTTGATGAACGCTTGGTTCCAGTCTGCGGGGCGGTCACCAGTGAATCCGTAATCTTTCAGTGCCTGGTAAAACGCCGTCATCTGTTCCTTGGCGGATCCTTCCAAAATTCCACTGACATCGAATGCGAAATCGTTGTTTGCCCAGTTCCGTATTAGGAAAGTCTTCCCGATTCGTCTGCGGCCATATACGGCTACAAATTCCGACTTACCGGATTCTGCGATTCTGTCGAATTCGGTAAGTTCCTCATGCCTCGCTACGATACTAGCCAATTTTCACCTCTTTTTTTTACCAAAAATATATAAAATTTCCATATTTTGGTAAAAATGGCTTTTGTTTTGACCAAAAACGGTTTGATTTAAGATGTTTTGGTAAAAATGATCTTAAGCTCCCACGTCATTCCCGGCGCTTATCCCCTGCGTCATTCCCGGCCCTAATCCCCGCGTCATTCCCGGCTTGACCGGGAATCTTGCCTTCCACCCCCGCAAAGCCCTGTCTACATCCTACTACCAACTGTCTACTAATTGCTATCTTTCCCCATAGAAAATGAAAATTCACTCTTTTTCCATGGGCTTTAGTTGATTGATGGCTAGCATTTCCTAACCACCAACCACTA
>JAKSIH010000071.1 GCA_024398935.1 Fibrobacter sp.
CGTAGGCTCTTTGGAACTACCGGCCTAGCCGGTAGTTTTCTTTATACCAAAAAGGCGACGTCCAGGACGCCGCGACTTTCAGAAATTCACCCTGCCGGTCTAGAACACGGGAGAGGAGGACTTGCTACGGGACTTTTCCGCACCCTTGGGCTTTTCGCGGGAGAGACTACGCTGGGTTACGGAACCTACGGCAAAATAGCGACCGTCGATCTGTATAATCGCCGTGTTCACGTCCAGGGAAGAGACGGAGAACCACTGGAGATAGAAGTTACGGACACTCTCCTTCAGGGAGGTGGTTTCGTCGATTGCAGGAGCTCCGGAAGGCTTGCCGTACTTGAGGGTGAACTGTTCGGACATGTAGTCCACCGCCTCGAAAGCCTTGCTGAGGCGGGCACGCTCCACGCGTCCGGTACGGATCTCGAAGGAGCTGAACTTTTCGTTGCTGTTGAAGATGAAGTCGACCTGGACAGGCAGGTCACCGAACTTGAACACGGGAACAACGACGCGTTCACCGGCCTTGCCGGACTGACCGTAGGGTTCATAGCCCATTTTCATCAATTCTTCGATAACAGTCTCACGGGAAGAGCCGAAAGCAATACCCGCAAAATCCTGGGTATGTTCGGAGTCACGACGAGCAGCGAACACGTCTGCAACCAGAAGTGTTACGATCAGCGTGATGATTAAGCTCAGTTTTCTCACAAAAGGCTCCTAAATACCAATGTAAAAGATAGTAAACTTTTGTCAGATGGCGAGATAGGGGAGTATATTTTTTTGTAAAAACCCACTTTTTAGCTATATTTTCGCATATGTCTAGTACTTTTGGTAAGATTTTTTCCGTTACGACCTGGGGTGAATCCCATGGCGCAGGCGTGGGTTCCGTCCTGGATGGTTGCCCTGCCGGTCTCCCCCTCTCCGAAGAAGATGTTCAGGCTGAACTGAACCGCCGTCGCCCCGGTCAGAACAAAATGACCACTCCCCGCGACGAAAAGGACCAGGTCAGGATCCTTTCCGGCGTTTTCGAGGGAAAAACCACAGGTACACCGATTTCCTTTGCAGTCTTCAACGAGGACCAGAGGAGTCACGACTATTCCGAAATCCAGAAGTGGTACCGTCCGGGTCACGCCGACCTGTGCTACGACCTGAAGTACGGCTTTAGGGATTACCGCGGCGGTGGACGCAGCTCCGCCCGCGAGACTATCGGCCGCGTTGCCGCTGGTGCCGTGGCCAAGAAGCTTTTGAAGCAGGTGGCAGGTACCGAGATCATGGCATGGGTCAACTCCATCGGCAACGTGGACTGCGGTCCCCTGAACCTGGACGAACTTACCCTGGATAAAATCGAAGCCTCCCCCGTCCGCTGCCCCGACCCCGAGGCCAGCGCCAAGATGGAGCAGGAAGTCCTTACCGCCCGCGAGAACATGGATAGCGTCGGCGGTACCGTATGCCTTCTGGTGAAGAACCCGCCCATCGCCCTGGGCGAACCGGTGTTTGACCGCCTGGATGCGCTCCTTGCACAGGCAATGCTATCCATTCCCGCAAGTAAAGGTTTTGAAATCGGTAGCGGTTTCGCCGCCGCCCGCATGCATGGCAGCGAACACAACGACGAACTTTTCTTTGACGGCAACAGTTACCACACCAAGACCAACAACGCCGGTGGCTCCCTGGGTGGCATCAGCAACGGCGAACCCATCTACTGCAAGGTGGCCTTCAAGCCTACGGCAACCATCAGCCAGGAGCAGAAGACCGCAGGTCGCGGCGGCGAGAACGGAACGCTTGCAGCCCGCGGCAGACACGACCCCTGCGTGGCTGTTCGCGCTCCGGTAATTGTAGAGAGCATGGCCGCCCTGGTACTTGCGGACCTGTTCCTGCAGCAGAAAAGAAATTTCCTATGATGACGCAAAGGGGGCTACCGCCCCCTCTGAACTCCCCCACAAAAGAATGTGGCTGACCAAGCAAAGCTTGGGCAGCCTTTTCTTTTGTGTTTGAGGGGCGCTGAAGCGCCTCCTCAAAGTGATGTGGGGTTGATGATGACGCTAGGGGCTGCTGGCGGACATTTTTTTATTTTAGTCTGGTATGAACATCGTTCGGAAATTGCGGGAGGTTCTTGCGGCCTATTACTGGGCGGCTTATTCGCTGCATCACAAGTTTTTCCTTAGGCCAGGGCGCCCGCTGAAGAACTCCAGGCTGGTGGTCATCGGGAGCTTTCGGGCAGGCGGTGCAGGAAAGACTCCCTTTTGCCTGTGGCTGGCCAGACGTCTGACTGCCCGAGGGAAACGAGTCGCCATTCTCTGTCACAAGGCCGCCTTCGACGAGGTCCGCATGTACCGGCATAACCTGCAGGAGCAGATCCGGCAGGGACTTGTGGAGGTCCACTCCACCGGCAACCGCTACAGGGCCGCACAGGAACTGGACAGGGCCTGCGGCAAGGCCGAGGGGAAGGGAGCCTCGGGATGGGCACCGGACTTTATCCTCTGCGATGACGGTTTCGAGGACAGCCGCCTTCGGCCCCATGCAATCTTCCGGCTGGACTGGGAGAAGGCGCCTACGGAAATTGACCAGCTGCTACCTGCGGGAAAGTTCCGCAGCCTCCTGCAGGACCATTCCCGGGACCAGGTACGCACCACGATTCTTCGCTGCCATGGAGTCAACCCCGATGTGAGATTTTTCATCGGGAGCATCGCCAACAGCGAGGGCGACTTCCCGAAGTACAGACAAAGTATTGCAGTCTGCGGCCTTGGCGACCCGGAGCGCTTTGTCCAGGATTTAAAAAAGGCGGAACTTACCGTACAGAAAAGCATTGTACGACCGGACCACGACCGAAACTTTCAAAAAAATTTTCATGAGATTCTTCGTAAGCACTGCGAAAAAAATATCGTCATTTCCGAAAAGGATTCCTTCAGGCTCTCCGAATCTCTCCTTGGGAATCCCCAGACCTACGTAGCCAGGCAATCGATCCTGGTAAACGACCTCGCCCGGGCAAGAATCGACAAGGTTCTAGCAAAATAGAGTCTTTTGTTCAAACTCCCCTTACCCCGTTTTTATATCTTTTCACCCAAGGATTGGAGTTTTATATGACGCTTACCAAAAGAATCTCAGAATTGCTTCTGGCACTGAACTATGGCATCCCCGAAAGGGAGGCCGCCATCCAGTTGGGATTCCTGGCATCCATTACGGGTGAACCTTTCTACATCTACGGGCGATCCGGCTCCGGCAAGAACATGCTGGCGGACCGACTGGTCGCCGCCATCAAGAACGCAAAGATCCTAAAGATGGGGCGTCATCAGCAGAACTTCCCCAACAACCTGACCGCCTTCGACGCCATCATCTTCCAGAACTTCAACCCTCTGGACGAGGCGTCCAAGGAAAATGTCCAGACGGCGCTGACCGGCCGCGAAAATGCACCGCTGATCATTACCAGCGACCAGCGTCCGGAAGTGATCCTCAACAGGGCCGACATCGCAGACCGAATCACCCTGAGCATCGCACTTCCCGAGTGCCTTTCCGCAAAGGCCCTCTGCGACCTGCTGCAGAACCAGAGCAAGATGGAGGACGCAAGGATTTCCGTGGGTCTCGCCATCTCTCCCGAGGAACTGAAAGCCTGGAACTCGGAAATCAAGAAGGTGACCCTTTCCGCAGACACCCTGGGCATCATCGGCAAGCTGGCGGAACTTTGCGACAGGGACGCCATCTATGTTTCCATCCGCAAGTGGATGGCGCTCACCAACATGGTAAAGGCCATCGCCTTCTTCAACGGGAGAACCGAGACCAAGTACACGGACACCCTGTTCCTAGGAACTCCCATCTGGTCCAGGGCAAACTCCAACGCCTCCATCACGGAGCAGTACCCGGAACTGGTGAAGGCGCAGATCCTGAAGGACATCCCCAGCGTCCTGGAAAATCCCTACGACGCAAACGCCCTCTACAAGAAGGTCTATACCCTTCTCCACAGCAGCTGCAACCTGTACGAGACAAAGATCTTCAACAACGAGCCCTGCCTCTCCTACCGCATTACCATAGCCGGCGAATCAACCCCGCTGTACGTTCCCCTGCGCTATATGGAAACCGACGAGGATTTCAACCCCTTCAACGAATTCCGCAAGGTGGAAACCCGGGTCCGCTGCAACTACCACGGGACATCCAACTGTTCCATCTCCATCGATTCCGCAGTACGCGGCGTAGGCCTCCGCGGATCCTATAGCAACACCACCCAGGGCAAGTTCGAGGATTACGCATCACTCCCCAGCTACATCCTGAAGGAAAACGACCCGGAGATCGCCGCCCAGAAAAAGGAAAAGCTGGAGGAATGCAAAAAGGAAGCGGCAGCCCAGCTGGAAATCCAGACCAAGTACCTGCTTGCCCTCAAGAACCTTTACCTGGCCAACAAGCAGTCCCGCGAAGACCTGTTCTGCAGCCTGAACCTGTTCGACAAGATCCAGTCCGAGATCAGGAACATCTTTGACAATACCACAGCCATAGCAAACAAGATCAAGGAAACTTTGGAACTGCTGAAGTAAGCGACGAATTACAGCATGTAAAAAAGCGAGCCTCCTGACTGGGAAAGCTCGCCTTTTTTCGTTTTGCGATTAGAACCGTCCGATGGTGAGGCCTGCATAGAAGCCGGGCCAGAAGTGACCTGCGCGGGCATAATCAAGATATTGTTCATTATAGTACTTGTCATTAATGACAAAGTCACTATGATAATTTCCCAAAGGTTTCAACAGAATATCTTCACCAAATATGTAGCGTTCCCCACCAAGCCGTTCATAGGCCACATTTAAGGAGAAACCTCCTGTAAGGCCTATGCCACGAACAATCTCCAAGGTAGCGCCAAAACGAAGGCGGTGGTGAATAACAGCCATATCGTGATGATTCCATTCCTGATTCGGATTATATTCAAAATCCACAGCATGATACATATACTCCAGTTCAAGGTGAGTGCCGTACTTGCCGAAATGAGTTCCTACGCCAAAACCATTTTCCCAGATATCGTCGTAGTGGCCAAAGAGACGACCCCTCTCAAAATTTCTGGAAGTTTCGAAGCTGGTGTAGAAATAAGCCGTACCCAGGTCCAGCTTAAGACCTGTACCGCCCATTTCGTTGAAGGAGCCTGTCAGACTCCAGACACCGTTACCCACGATGTTAATGAGACCGACGGGAGTCTTTTCGCAATTGCCACAGATGTTGATGACACCCCACTGGCGGCCTTTTGCAGCCCCCGCGACATTGATGGCACCGACCTGGGAGCTAAACAATCCACCCGCGATGTTGATGGCGGAAACCTGGACGCCTGCATCGGCAGCGATGTTGATGGCGCCCAGCTGGACGGGAGTATAGCCAGCGTAGTTAATAGCGCCGATCTGCACCCCGCTTACGGTGTCCAGGGCAAAGTTCACATTGCCAAGCTGAGTACCGTCCGACTTGTTTACGGCGATATTAAAGGGAGACAGCTGTAATCCGTCAAAGCTACCCGCATAGTTGAAGCCAGCCGCAATTTGTGCACCTTCGAAGTGATCCTTGGCAACGTTAAGCGTTGCGGAAACCTGAATGCCGTGCATCTCCTTCTTGGCGACGTTTGCGATGAGGGAGACCTGGCTGCCAAGCATGTAGTCCTTGGCGATGGAAGCGAAAACACCTATCTGCAAGCCCTTGCGGGGAGCATCGTCCTTGTCCACCGCATTGAAGGTGGTACGGAAACTTGCATTGTGGTCCAGAGAGTCCAGCGAACACATGACGGAATCCCCATTGGCGCAGGAACGTTCACTCCCGATTTCGCCACCTATTACGCCGTTTATTTCACCATTCATTTCGCCATTCATTTCGCCGCGGGCCACCGTCTTTTCGACGCTCACATCCTTAAACTGCGTAAAAGCCACGTTCTCGATCTTGCCGTTGGACAGGTTGATGCTTGCGGCCTTGTGTGCGGCAGACTTTTCCAGATGGATTTCGTAGGCGCCAGCGGGAAGCCCCAGGGACATGTTACGGCCGGCGGCCTTGTACAGTTCCGCCACGAGAGTGCCCTTGTCGTCCCGGATGAACAGCCGGCCTTCCAGATTTTTCTCGAAGGAAACGCCTGCCCCCATGCTGCGCAAGTCGGTCATGACCACGTCGCCGGTACCCGCCAGATTCATATCGCGGCTAGGATGCTGGGCGCCGCCCATGGTGCTCTGGGTTTTCTGCAGTGTCTCGTTGAAGGCGAACTGGTAGGCTTCGGAAAGAGTGACCTTCCCGTCGCCGCTTAAGTCACCTGCCCCGCGAAGGCCGCTGACCAGAGAATGGGTAAAGAAACTGCCACGAAGTTTGTCGCTTTCCTGGCTGGATTCATCCTGAGTACTGCTGGTAATGAAGGCGTATCCCTTCATGTCGCTGCTCTGGTCGATCATGAAGGCCGGAACCGCCACACCGCCCTTGGCGCGGGTAATGGCGCCGGATCCGCAGGCGTCAATCACCGCGATTTTCACATCGGCGCTCAGGTTGTCAATGCGCTTGCGGAATTCAGACCAGGCATAAACTTCGTTACCCAGGCGAAGGCCCTTCTCATCGGCGTGACCGCTGTAGTAAACCAGCACTTCCTCGCGACCGTTCTTGCCCTTATTCTTGGAGATGATCTTGTCCAGATCGTCCAGGCGAGAATTCAAGAAACTAATGCCAGGTTCCTGAATGAGAATCAGATTCTGCGGATTAACGCCGCCCATTTCCTTTAACACATTGGCGAAGGACTTGGCGTCACTTTCCGCATAGCGGAGCATGGGGCGATTCGATCCACCGTTGTTTGCGCTGATGGCGATGACATAGCGGTCGATGGTATTTTCGGCAGCGTGGGTATTTGCAACGGCAATCAGCAAGGCCACCAAAGTCAAGCCGAAAAGGCTCATAAAAGTATTTACAGCACTCCTAAACATTATACTCCCCCATTCTTACGAAGCGTTACCGTCACGGACTTGAGGCCGTCCTGCTTTAGAATTTCATCCAGCTTGCCGGCATAAACGGCGAACTCCTTGTCAGAAGTCAGCAGGAAGAATTTTTCAAAGTGCGGCGCATCGTCCAGCTTGTAAGCGTAAGGCAGAGACACCATCTTGCCCGGCTCCAAAGCAATAGCCTCGTTGTCATTTCCCATGTGAACCGTCAAGGCGCCGTTACCGTCCATGCTGAAAATCATGCCGTAGCATTTTTCGGGAACGGAGTAGCGCAACTGGATTTCATCCCCTTCCTTTGCAGTAGACATATCCTCCAGCTGGACAATGCCGCTTTCGGATTTCTTCCACACTTCCATGCGAGCATCCATTCCCTTGATGCGGGTGCCGGAATTTTCGGTGGCCATGGCCACATCCATACGGACTCCAACATTTTCGCTGGACTGGACCACTTCATTTTTCCCGCCAAGGAACACCGCTGAAAAAATACCAAGCGCAATTACAACCGTGGCGGCAATCTTTAAGACATTGAAGCGGACGATCATCGCGCGGGAATCGTTTACACCTATCGCGGAGGAATCCTGCCTGTCCAAGTCGCAGGCCAGATTTTCAAAGGGATTTGCTGCCAGGATCTTTTCATTCTGTTCCCGCAGTTCCCGGACCCGCGCTGCAAAAATTTCATCGGTCGCCTCGCGATTGCGAAGTTCCCTCATTTCGTTTTCGGGCAAAGCACCAACCAGGTACCGCTCCATCTTGAAGTCCGTTACAGGACCATTCTTTCCGGAATTCATTACTTTACCTCCAAGTTCTTGACCTTCTCCTGCAAGGTGCGGAGACGTTTACGGACGCCGCTGACGGAAAGCCCCACGGCTTCTGCGGTTTCTTCCAAGGTCATGCCATCCACAAAATGCAGAACCGCCATGGTGCGGGTGGATTCAGGCTCCTTCGCAAATATTTTCCTGAGAAGTCCCGCGGACTCGTATGTGTCTAGTTCGTCGTCGGCCACGGCAATCTGCAAAAGCATTTCGCTGCAGTCCACATTCAGGCCTCTACGCTTCTTGTCGCGGATACGGTTCAGACAAAGTCTGGTGGCCGTATTCCACAGGAGGCTTGAGGGAGCCGCAAGATCCAGGGTGTTCCTATTGGCATAGATTCTCAGGAAAACATTCTGCATCATATCGCAGGCTTCGGCTTCATCCTTCAGGAGCGTAAGGCAACGACGCATCACCATGGGTGCGAAGGTCTCGTAAACCTTGGAAAAAGCCACTCTGTCTGCAATATCTTGCCTGTTCATACCTGTAAAACACCACAGGGAAGTAAAAGTGTTACCGAAAAAATAGAATTTTTTCATTTTTCAGCTTTTTTCTCTTTTTCTCATAAAAAAAGACCAACGCTTATGAACTGGCGCTGGCGTTTTTACTCATTGGAAGGGAAGTATCACTTTACCAGAAGTTTTTTATTCACAAAATCATATACCCAGTAGGAATAAAAAGGAACACCTTCTTCAAACACCGTTCCCTCTTCAAGTTTTTTCACATATTCGCTTTTCAGATTGTTCTTCGCCTGCTCGATAACTTCCGCGGGCAAGATGCCATCAACATTTACGTCATCTCCCACCATGGAATACAAATACTTTATATCAAAACGTCCTTTTGAATACACCAGTTCAAAGAAAAGTCCCACATTTACATATCGGTATGCATCCCCAGCCTTTCCAACATAATTGCCTTCCTCATTTCCTCTTGCATCGACCACCACCCAATTGTGGATGTCCTCTTGCTTAAAGGTGAGCATATCTCCCATCGCGTATCCTTTTACGCCAAGCAATTGATTTGCAATTGTTCCCTTAAAAGAATTTCCTTGACAATTGAATACCTTCACGAAGGGTAATTCACGTCCGCCTTGACCATCCGTAATCAGTACCTGAACAAATAACTGTCGCCCTTCTTTTTGATAAACGCCTGTGACAAATTTCTTTTTTACCTCAGGGAAAGTTCGCCTAGCCATTTCTACATAAGGGGCGAATATGTCCAGATCGCTCTTATTGACATTCAGCGGCATATCTTTTGGAGCATCGCCAAAACAGCAGGCCGCGATCAAAAGCAGGTAAATAATGAAGGCACGTAAAAGCATACAAAAACCAATGTAATATTTTTTCAGCCCTGTACCCCTATTTTTTTATTTGCCACCCGTGGAAATAGGCTTCACACAACCTTCGAAACCATCAAAAGGAACCCACCGGCTCGGGGGACTTATTTAAGGATAGCTCGGTTCGCTTATTAAAAAGCCCAACCTCAAGGCTGGACTCATCAATTATACCAAAATGGTTCGTTTAAATCACTTGCCAGTGAGAGCAGCGATCTGCGCCTTGAGAGCAGCAATTTCTGCAGCTTGACTGGCGATTTCGGCATCCTTAGCCCGATTCTGCGCTTCAAGTTTGCGGCGGTAATCACCGGCGCTTTCGAAGCCCAGCCTCTGACCGATGCT
>JAKSIH010000072.1 GCA_024398935.1 Fibrobacter sp.
TACAAAATGCTAGCGGTTGTTCCAGCGACATTCATGGAGCGGTGGTGTGATTCTTTCTGAATGTGGTCTTTGGGTGATTTTATCGTACACTTCTTTATTCTGTGTAGCCCTGCTGTAAAGGGACCATTCTAGCACAGAAAAGTAACAGGCTCGGCCCATGATGAATCTTGAATCTAGCAGTTTGTCTATAACTTCTGTGTTTCCTGTTGCGGAGAAAAGTGCCCAGTTTGCGTCCATTTCATGAGTGCTGCATACTTGGGCGTGTGATAGCAATGTGTCGCTACTTACGATTTCTTCAATGCTGTTGTAGGTGGTAAGCCCCTGGGGCAGCGCCTTTTGAAAATCCTTTAGCAGTCCCTTATCTAGATGTTCCTTGATCCAGTCTTCCTTCACGTAGTCTTTGTTCTTCGTTGCGAAAAGCTTTAGCGAGGTTGGTGCTATAACTTTCGTGTTTTCGGCGTTAAGAGTATTTAGACGGATGTAGGCGACAATAAAGTCGTTGGTGTACTCTGGATTCATCTTGTAGTAGTCGTTAACAAAGACGTCCAGGGAATCCACGACGGCCTGATTCAAATCGTCGCGTTTGTAATCCATGTTGATTTTTGCCTGAAATAAACCGCAGCCTGTAATTGCAAGCGCGGTTAAGACAGTAATAAAAGCAAGAAATTTCTTCATATTTCCCCCTAGCGAAAGAAAACTTCTCAGAGACTGTTTTAGCCAAATTTTTTTTGCCGTCTTGAATGTAAAAAAACAAAAACGCACGTCAACGGCGTGCGAAACATGCGATTGTGAAGAATGCAGAGCGCTATGTGCGTTGCGCCTAAATCACTTTCTCAGTCACAACCCGCCATTCGCCGGGCTGCAGATCGCCAAGGGGAATGTTTCCGATTTTTATGCGGACGAGGCGGAGTGTTGGGAAGCCCACGGCGGCTGTCATGTGGCGGACCTGGCGGTTCTTGCCTTCGATCAAAGTCAGCTCCACCCAGCTGGTGGGAATGTTTGCGCGGAAACGGACTGGCGGATTGCGGTCCCAGATCCAATCGGGGGCGGGCACGATTCGCGCGCGACAAGGCTTTGTGTGATACCCCTTGATGTCCACGCCGGCGGCGAGGCGATGCACTGCCTCTTCGGTAATTTGACCATCAACCTGCGCCAGGTATGTTCGCGGGTGCTCGAACTTTGGGTCCAGCAGTTTCTTGATGAGTTTGCCGTTGTCCGTAAGCAGCAAAGCGCCTTCGCTGTCGTGGTCCAGGCGGCCTGCGGCGTACACTCCCGGCGGAAAGCCGAATGTATCCAGAGCGGGGTGACCCGACTCCGGCGTAAACTGGCTTAATACACCAAAAGGCTTGTTGAACAAAATAACGGTAGACATTTTGATTACGATTCTAAAGTTAACAAAAACCTGACCCGCCGAAGCAAGCCAGGCCGTTGGTTAGGAGGAACTTTGGTCCAAGGAACGCTGGGGATTATTTAACGTTTACCTTGCGACTTTGGTGACCAACACGTACGATGTACATACCGGCGCAAGGCAAAACAATATCAAAATTATGGGTTTGTACAAATTTTCCGTACATGAGGCGGCCCTGCATGTCCATGACGGAGACTGTCTTTCCGGCGGCGCCTAGAACGTTCAAGGTGCGGCCTGCGATTACCAACTGGAATTGGGGTGCTGTGCTTACGGAAATGGTTGTTCCCTGAGTTTCGTTTTTGGATTCATTGCTTTCCGGGACGGCGTCGCTGCTGCTCTCTGCTTGCGTGTGGTTGCTGCTGGAAGAACTGGGTGCGATGGCGGAAGAACTTGCGGGAGTTTCGCTGCTGGAAGAAACTACAGGTGCGGTGCCGCCGGTAACGGTGATGGTTCCGTTCTTTGTGGCGGTTGTGCTGCCGCCTGTTGTTGTGAGCGTCCACTTGTAAGCCTTGGCCTCGGCAGTTGCGGCAACGGTGCCGGAGATGTAGAAGTCGGAACCCTTCATGGAGCCGGAGACTCCTTCGGGAAGACCGGTGATGGTAGCACCTGTAGCGCCTGCGATGGTGTAGTAAAGTTCTTCGATGGCACTGCCTGCTGCAATCGTCTGGTTGGCGCTACCAGCACCATGCTTGGTGAGGCTTGCGGAACCTGCTACGACGGAACTGCTGGAAGATGCGGGCGCCACGCTGCTGCTGGATTTGGCGGAACTGGAACTTGTCGGCTTCACACTGCTGGAGGATGCGGGTGCCACGCTGCTACTGGATTTGGCGGAACTGGAACTTGCCGGGGTAACGGTGCCGTTGGATCCGGGGTTAGGCAATGTGGCGCCTGCGTAAAGCTTGATGGAATCGCGAAGGGCGTAGGCCTTTGCCTGGGTGCTCACGTCGGTGAGACTCATGGAGTAGCTGGGCTTGAAGGCGGTGCCCATGCCGGCTTCCTTCTTCTTCACGTTTTCTTCGTAGTTGTTGATCATCTGGGCTGCGGTGATGGCGCCGTCGCTGGTGTACAAGTCCAGGGCCTTCTGTACATTCAGAAAAACATTGTTCTCGATTCGGATGTCCGCTTCGATGGCTGCGCGAACGCAGTAGCTGGTGTTCTTACTATCGAAAAGATTGTTTGCCACATGAACCTTGCCGAAGCGGACGCGGGGCATGCGTTCCACAACGCCGTCAGCCCACCAGGTGTGATGGAAGGTAACATTCAGATGGCCGCGGTCAGAAGTCTTTGTCTTGCTATTGCCAATGAGGTTCGAAAACTGATGCCCGGTGCTCTTGCTGGTGTAGCTGAACTTGGTCCATGAAATGGTAACGTAGTCGGAGGCGTTGGTAATGTCCAAGTTGCCGTCGTGTCCGTCGTAAATATCTACGTGGTCGATCCACACGTTCTTGGATTCGTGATTCACCTGGAGGCAATCTTCGTCATCGTCGTCGTGGGCGCCGATGCCTTGGAATTCCAGGTTTCGAATGATGACGTTCTTGGAACCGGAAAGCTTCATGGCGCTGCCAGTAGTGGGCTGGGTGATGACTGCACCTTGGTAGCCATAAATAGTGACGTTGCTACCCACATTGATGGGGCCTGCATAAGTGCCCGGCTTTACGTAGATAATCTTGTTGCCTGCGGAAGCGTATTTGGCCAAGTCAGCGGTGGTGCTGACAGTCACTTCGCTGTAACCTTTTCCGCCTGTGGTGCCGCCATTTTGGGTGGCGAAGCCTGTCATGGGAAAATCCGGAGAGGTGACGGCCATGGCGGAAGATGCGATGGCGAGGCCGAAGGCGAAAGTGTGAATTTTGCTAATCATAAACCCAAATCCCTTTAAATTTATTATGTTCTCATTTTTCTTCTCGTAATTTAATCTAAAAATTCGCAAAAGTCAATGTTTTATTGAGCTTTTTATTAAAAATGTTCTCAAAAATATTTTGCATTTTGAATCTGCTGACAATATTTGTCTTTAAGACAAGAAAAATGTCTGCGGAGAACGTTGACATTTTGCGTAGGTTAAAATGGTCAATCCGGTTAAATTACTTGCTCGGTCACCTTACGCCATTCGCCTGGTTTTAAATTGCACAGGGGAATGTTCGCTCAGAAACGGACCGGTGGATTGCGGTCCCAGATCCAGTCTGGTGCCTCGACGGTACGTGCTTGGCGTGATATCCTTCGCTGTCGTGGTCCAGGCGGCCTGCGGCGTACACTCCCGGCGGAAAGCCGAATGTATCCAGAGCGGGGTGACCCGACTCCGGCGTAAACTGGCTTAAGACGCCGAAAGGCTTGTTGAACAAAATGGTTTTAGCCATCTATGTGCAATTTCTGTTTTTCACTATGTGAAGGATTTTCCCGTAAAATATAAAAAAGCCCTGTCAATTGACAGGACTTTGAAAGTTTCGTTAAATAATTACAGATCTTTTGCTTCGAGGACAAGGTCTATGGCCTTGTTTTTTCCCTTGAAACGGATGATCATATTTGCATTGTTCTTTTTAAGAACGGCAGAAAATACGATGCCTTCAGAACCGGATTCCTGCTTGAAGGCTTCTGCCATAATGGGGGAGAGCATGGGGGCCATCAGCTTAAGTCCCATTTCGGTTTCGGAATCGATTTCCTCTTCGATCTTGAATACGATCACCAGGTCTTTTCCCTGGGTGGTTGCGCTTTCGATGACCATGCCGTCCCCGAGATTTTCGGGGCATTCCTTGTTGATCATTGCTGCCAGAGCCTTTACTTCTTCACTGGCTTCGTCGCCGCAGCCGACGAAATTAATGGAGGCAAGGCACAGGACGATTGCGATTATGAGGGTCTTGATCATTTTCATGTATTTATCTCCTTGTTGTTTGTTTTGAAAATTAGTTCAAAAGGGATCGCACTTCAATTTCGTAGGAAACGCTTCGGCCATGGTGTTTGGAGTTGTAGATTACCATGATGGGCTCGGAAACCCCGCCCGGGAAATGGGCCGTGCCATAGAAGTAGGAACCGTCCTTCTTTTCTAGCTTGACATCTGTACAGGTCAGAAAAGAACCGACAAGATTCTTGTTGATAATTTCCTTGGCTTTACTTTCCAGCCAGCCGTATCCTGCCGTGACGGGGCCTGCAACGATTGCCGTGATGAGTGAAGCGGCTACTATGGCGACCCCCACGAGTCGGATTGTGTCTCTGTTGAAATCGTTTCTTGAACCCTTGAATAGGCTTTTGCAGTAGTTAAACGCATAATAGATACTTGCAAGTAGGATTAGCCCGGGAACATATACCCTCCAGGTCGTGGCCATGCCGAAATCCACCAGGAGGCAGTTGAAGGTGAAGTGGGCTGCTATCGCGGTTACAATGATGCTTATGATAGGGAAAAGCAGGGATAGTGCCGGATTTTTCTTGAAACTTTCGCACTCGCCATGGGCTTCAATGATGGAGTGCGCTTCGACATGGGTTATGAGTTTGGTGCCGTTGCAGGAACCACAGTTTTGGCCGTCGGGCCTGACTCCAGTCCCGTTGCAGTCCACGCAATCTACCATGTAGATGGTGCCGTTTCCCTTGCAGGCTTCGCATTCTTCCTTCTTTTTCTCTCCGGTCCCCTTGCACTTGGGGCAGGCGTAGGCGCCGCGTATATTTAAGTCCTGCGCCACGGAGCGCTTGTTCAGAACTTCTTCTGCAATTTTTTCGTTGCTAAGGATGCCTGTTCCGTTGCAGGACATGCACGGTTCCTGGTTGAAACCGGTACCTGTGGAATTACAGTCCGGACAGTTGAAGGTCTTGATGTTTCCTACGCCGGCGCACACTTCGCAGTTCTCGGAATTCCCGTTGTCGAATACCTTGATCCCCGCTCCGTTACATTTAGGGCAGGGCGTGCTTTCTCTGTATTGGAGCGTAATCTGGTTTTTTGCGGAACTTTCCTGCGCGATAGGCTCCGGGGTGTATACTGCCTGCTCCGGTTCCGGGGCATAAACCGCCTGTTCAAGACTTGTTGGCTGGGAGGGGGTTGCCTCTGTAGAGGGATTTTCCTGGAGTACGGGGGTTCCGCACTTAGAACAGAACCTGGAATTTTCGGAAATTGGGGAACCGCAATTGGAACAAAAAGGCATAGGCTTTCTCCAGTTGAAAATTTGGGGTTACCTGGGATTGCGATGGACTGCGTTTACCTTTTCGCGGAGCATCTGGACCACTTGCTCGAACTTGGCACTGTCGATGCGTTCTCCTGCAATAACGGCTGGCTTGCAGATGATGCACGCTGCATAGTCGTCACCGCCATTTTGCACGGCGAACATAATGGTCTTGTCCAGGATATAGGCGACAACACAGGCGGCGGCAAGGACTAGGCAGATGACTCCCATGATGATAAATCCAGAACCGTTGGACTGGACTAGCCCAATGATGAGCATGGCGATAAAAGCCAGGATGAATGCTCCCGCTGTTAAAAGGAATTTTATTTCCTTGTGAATTGCGGTGCAGACTGCGGTGACAGCGCCCAGAGGTACGCTGCGCTGGATGGTTCCCTTGAGGGAGGTTGCCTTGTATTCGATGGAGTCGGCGCTACAGCTCATGGATACTGTATTGTCCAGTCTACAGAGGTTTAGCAGGAAGTTCAGTAGGCCACTTTCCCGGCATTTCAGGTCAACGAAAGTTTCCGCCTCGGGGTCAATCTTGAATTCCTTGATAACGAGCTTCATAAGGGCTCCTTTTACAGGGCGTTATAAATGTTGAGTATGGCGAGAACCTTTCCGATGATGGCGGGAATGCCCGGACATAGGAAGCAGAGAATTACCCGGGTCACGCGGTTTTTCCACCAGCGCTTTACCTGCCAGATGTCTTCGGAAAGAGTTTCCATTTCAGAAACCCGGGGCGGTCTCATGTATACCTGGGTGAGCGCCGTGAAGAATCCGACACCGATTAGGGGCGTGAGCCCTGTGAAGGGAGCTGTAACCAGGGCCACGAGAATGGTCAGGGGGTGTCCGCCAGCAATGATGGTTCCCAGCATGGCGCCGCCACCGGTAAGCATGGCCCACTGGAGGGACAGCTCACCAGCCTTTTCCGCTCCGGCGTGGTAGCCGATGGCTATGATGCTTGCGATAATGGCTATGGGAATGAGCCAGCCAATGAGTTTCCAGATAGAAAATCCCTTGGGGATGACGCAGATGGATTCTTCGGAAGGCAATTCCTTGTTTTCCTCGATAATGCTTGCGATGCCCCGCATGTGGCCGGCTCCCACGACGGCGATGACCTTGTTGCCTTCCGCATTCTTGATCTTGCTTGCCAGGTACTGGTCCCGTTCGTCGATGAGAACCTGCTTTACCTCGGGGAATGTCTTTCCGAATTCCTGCATCATGCCGTTGAGGGCGTCCTGCTCCTTGATTTTAGCCAGGTCCTCCTCGCTGACTTCGGTCTTGTCGAAAATGCTTCCGAAAAGTCCCCCCAGAAGAGAAAGCTTACGGTACCAGGGTGTACATGCCCAGGTCCGGCGCAGGGTAATCTTGATGTCTCGATCAGCGAGAACCAGTTTTCTGCCGTCCTTCTCGGCGATTTCAACCGCTTCTTTCAGCTCTGCGCCCGGTTTTACGCCAGTCTGTGCCCCCATTCGTTTCTGGTAGGAGCCTAGGACAAGGTTTGCAATCAAGGTTCCCAGTTGCTTGTTCTTGATGATTTGGCGTAAATCGGTCTTTTTCCAGCGGTCTGGATCCTTGATGGAGGCCAGGCGGCCTTCGTCGAGCTCGACGCAGACTGTGTCCGGTGATTCCGCAGTAATAGTCTCGCGTACCAAGTCCTTGGATGCCTGGGAAATATGGGCTGTACCAATAAGAATCGTTTCACGGTCGCCGTTTTTAATTCGGTAAATGTCTGCGTTTTCGGTCATGTTCCGTAATGTAGTAAAACAAGTGGACTTTTTTCGGAATCGATATACTAACTTGGCTTGCGATAGCTACTTACATAAAAAAAACGAGAAATTTGTCAATTTGAGATAAAATTGTTTATATTTAGCGGGGAATTGTAATTTTATTGGAGATTTTTCCTATGAAAAAGCTTTTGACGATCATATCTGTTGCTGCCATGGCAATTCTTTCCGCCTGTGCCGGCTCCAAGGCCGACGATCCGGAAGCCCTGGATAATGCCCTGGTTGCATTTACCTCCTGTGTACAGGGATCCCGCTGGCAGGAAGCTCTTGAATATGTCACGAGCGACGAAGCAGAAGCTATCGCTTCTGACGATGGCTACGAATTCAAGGAACAGTATATGCTGGCGGCTCGCCGTCTTCCTCTTTCTACCCTCCGTAAGGCCGGTCTGGAAGTTGACTCCAAGGGCCGCCTCGTAGGCATCAAGGCTGCTATGGACGAAGCCAACGAACGCAACAAGATGTCTGCCGAACAGGCCAAGGTGGGTACCAACCTGAAGCAGATGGAAGACGAACGCATCAAGCGTCGCCTGGAACAGGGTCAGAAGATCATGCAGGAAGAAGAAGCTGCTGCTAACCAGGAACAGGAAGAAATTGTCTATTCCAACAAGCTGACCGACGAAGAAAAGCGCAAGTATGGTAGCACTGGCGAACTGATGGCTCCCGAAGAAAATGGTCCGGTTTCCGATGAAGCCCAGGAGGCTTTTGACGGTGGTGCTGTTGGCGGTGAAGACTAATACAGAGCGTGATTAGAAATTCCGAAAATCAAAGAACTTTAAAAACGGTACTTTTGCGGGTGCCGTTTTTTTTGGTATTGACTGCAAGTCTATTCCTGAGTGCCTGTGGCGACTTGACTGCGGGTCCGGTTGTAAGTGATGCCCGGTTCAGCAGGACTTTTCGCTACTACTATGTAACGGATTGCCGCTTTGATCGCTTTGGACTTTACGATTGTGGTGCAACCCAGAGCGTAAGCCCTTCTTATGTTGTTCGTATTCGTGTCGATGGGATGGGGGATGCGACCTTGAACCTGGATGGGGAGTCCTACTTCTTTAGGGATGGAACCTTTTCGGAGGACTGGGATGAATTTGGCGGGTATTTTTACTTTGTAGACGGTAATGATGAATTGTCTTTATACAAGGATGGCTCCGAGTTGATTTTCTGGGACACCTGGAACAATACCGCCACAATCTACTCCTACGACCTACCATATTAGGGGTTAGGGGCTAGGGTCTAGGGGATAGGGTCTAGGGGATAGGGTCTAGGGGTTAGGGCGGCGGGATGCAAGTGTTTGCGACTTCAAGGAGGCTACATCTTTATTTTACCCGCAGTGTATTCCCGATACCCCTAGTCTCTAATCTCTAGTTTCTAATCTCTATTCATCCTTCATCCTTCATCCTTCATTTTTCACTATTCACTATTCATTGTTCATCCTTCATCCTTCATCCTTCATTCATAATTACTACATTTGTCCCCGCTTATGAGTAATTCCGAAAATTTTGTGATCGCCCTGGACGGCGGTAGCGGTACCGGTAAGAGCACCACGGCAAAGATTATTGCCAAGAAGCTGGGCATTACCTACCTGGATACTGGTTCCATGTACCGCGCAGTGACCTTTGTGGCTCTTGAAAAGGGAATCCCTGCAGAAGAAGGTCCTGCCATGGACGAATTGCTCAAGAATCTGAAGCTTAGCTTTGATTCCGAAAACCACATTCTCATTGACGGCGTTTCCTACGAATCTGACATCCGCGGTATGCGCGTGTCCAGTAACGTGAGCATCTACTGCGCCCTGCCGTCCGTCCGCCGTGCCATGACCGACAAGCAGCGCGAAATCGGAGCTGACTCCAGCTGCATCCTGGATGGTCGTGACATCGGTACCGTGGTTTTTCCCAACGCCAAGTACAAGTTTTTCCTCGTGACGGACGTGAAGGTCCGCGCCGAACGCCGCCTCAAGGAACTCCTTGAAAAGGGCGAAAAGGTGACCTACGAGGAAGTTCTGGAGAACCTGACCGAACGTGACCGTCTGGACTCCTCCAGAGCTACGGCCC
>JAKSIH010000073.1 GCA_024398935.1 Fibrobacter sp.
TGGCCGCCATTTCGTCTTCCATTTCCTGGGGACAGACCGTTACCTGCTCCAATGGCACATCCCAGAAAATGGGTAGCGCCGGTGGCTATGATTACGAACTCTGGAGCCAGAATGGTGCCGGTTCCGCAACTATGAAGCTTAACGTAAGCGCCGAAAATGGTGGTGCTTTCGAAGTTGAATGGCAGGGTACTATCAACATGTTAGCCCGTACCGGAAAGCGTTGGGGGTCTAACTCTTCTGTTACCGTACAGAATGTGGGTAATATTACCTCCGAATTTGATGTGGAATGGAGCTCCACCGACAACGTGAAGTATGTTAGTGTCTATGGCTGGGGCTATTACGACCAGCAGGACATTCCCAGTGGTTTCAGCAATGAAATTGAATACTACATTGTCCAGGATCGCGGAAGCTACAATCCTACCTCGGGCGGTAAAAAGTGGGGTTCTGCCGTTATCGATGGTATTAGCTACGATTTCTATACTACCGACCGTATTCAGCAACCTTCTCTTTCGGGTACCAGCACCTTTAAGCAGTATTGGTCCATCCCGTCGAATACGAGCCAGCATCGTACCAAGGGTACCATTTCTATTTCCAAGCACTTCAGCGAATGGGCTAAAGCTGGTATGAAGATGGGTAAGCTGTATGAAGTTGCTTCCATGAAAATTGAATCCTACACCGGAAATACGGGTACTGCAAAGGGTTATGCTAAAGTTAAGAAGAACCTGCTGAAAATCGGTGGTAGTGCCGATGAACTTGCCCTCAATGTAACTGCATCTCCGGCTGCTGCAGGTACTGTGACAAAGAGCCCCAGCGCTAACTATTATGCTCCGAAATCAACTGTGCAGCTCACCGCCAAAGCCAACGAAGGCTGGAAGTTTGTGGGTTGGGAAGGTGGTGCTACCGGCTCTACCGAAACCATTTCTGTAACTATGGACAAGGAAAAGTATGTGGTCGCCAAGTTTGAATTGGTTGGCGAAACCACAGTGAACCTTCTTAAGGATGGTGATTTCTCTAGCAGCAGCGTGATTTCTACAAGCAACGGTGCATCTTCTTGGTTCCTGGGTCAGGGTACAAACTGGGGTGGCTCTGCTGCAAAGACTTCTGTTGCTGGCGGCACTGCTACGGTTGACGTTACCACTATTGGTAAAGAAACTTACCAGCCGCAGCTTGTTCAGTACAATGTGGCTCTTGATAAGGGCATGAAGTACAAGTTGTCCTTTAAGGCTAGCGCTGACGTAGCTCGCGAGATCGAAGTTTCTTTCCAGCAATCCGTAGACCCCTGGGGTGCATACGCCACTAAGGTGTTTGACATCACCACTACGGAAAAGGAATACACATTCATCTTTGCTATGGAAGAAGCTTCTGATGATGCCGCTCAGTTTGCCTTCAATTTGGGACAAGCAACTGGTGCCGTCAAGATTAGTGATGTCAAGCTGGTCTTCACCACTGCTGAACCGGGTTCTTCTTCCTCTGAAAATCCTGTCGAGGTTAATCCGGGTTCCTCTTCCTCCGAGGTGGTTCCTGGCCCGGACGCAATCTATGCGGACATGCTCTTCTCTGCCGCTGGCAAGACCTATCAGGTCTTTGACATGCAGGGTAAGTTCCTGGGTCGCGTAGATGTTACAAACGGTTCTTCTATCCGCGATGCACTCATGGCAAAGTTCCAGAAGTCTGGCGTTTACATGCTGAAGTCTGGCAACCGCATACAGAAAATTTCTGTAGCAAAGTAATTAAAAACTCTCGAAAATTCGCTCCTTAAAATAATCGAGAACAAAAACCTGTGGCCGAAAGGCTGCAGGTTTTTGCTCGTATAGACAATGCAAAAAAAAGGAACTCCGTCAGTGGAGTCCCTTGTCTTTTATTGCAGAAAGCTAAATGTCTCTGTAGAACATGATTTTCCCGCTGGACCGGGCCTTTTTGATAAGTTCCTGGATGGGCTTTTTCAGTCTAGGAAAATCACTAGGATGAAGCGCTATTCGCGGATAGCCAAATGGAGTTTTCAGCATCAGTCGTCCGAAAAGGAACGCAATTTTTTCTGCAGCTCTAGGAATGCCCGCGAAACTGACTACGGGGGACAGCAGCGGGTAGCCGATAATGGGGGTTAGGGCGAATCTGGACTCGTAATGCATGTTGGCTTTTCTTACCTGATTTGGAAGGCTCGGATTGCCGTACCAAGTGGGAGGAATAAAAGCCGCTGGATGAATTCGCCTGTAATCGGGTCTTTCGCTGTTGAGCAGTGTGTCCCAGGCGGAGATGGCCTGCTTTAGAAGTTTTTTGGATTTGTGCTTGCAGAGACCGGAAAATTCCGCCTCGCCATTGGTTAACTTCATCTCGAAAAGTCCGCGATAACTGCGATCCGGGCTGAGTTTTGCCCTGTGTCTGTATCCGTGAAGGGCTAGTTCGAAACCTTCGTCATGCAATTTCCACAGTGTTTCGCGAAATTCCTGCACCAAAGATTTGTTGGCTGCGGAGGTGTCGGGTATGACGAGGACGCTAAAGGGGCCTCCCGCTAAATCTCTTAACTTGTACAGGATTGGAGTGACTTTTTTAAAATTCCAGACACTGTAGTCGTGAAAGCAAAGTAAAAATTTGTTCGCCATATTTATCAAGATAATAAAAAGTAGATGGATTTGTTATATTTGAATCCATGATTGAATCCATTATTTTAGGCCTGTTGCAGGGCCTCGCAGAATTTCTCCCCATTTCCAGCTCCGGACACCTGGTTCTTGGCGAAAAGCTCCTGAACATGAAGGAAGCGGGAATGTTCTTTGACATCATGCTCCATGCGGGAACGCTCCTTGCCATTTTTGTCGTGTTCCGCAAGAAACTTGCGGATATGATCGTTGGCTGCATCCGTCGCGATCCGGTCCAGCTGAAGGAGGCTGGCTACATCATTTTGGCTTCCATTCCTACAGCCATTATCGGTATTGGCTTTAAGAAACCTCTTGAAAGCCTGTTTGAAAACCCCAAGGCCGTGTGCTGCGCCATGCTGTTTACTGCCACCTTGCTGTTCGTCTCCCAGTGGGGTAAGACCGGTAGCAAGCATCCTGAATGCGAAGGCGTCAAGATGAACTGGTGGCGTGCGCTGGTGACGGGCGTGGTACAGGGCATCGCCTGTATCCCGGGCATCAGCCGTAGCGGTTCTACCATCAGTGGCATGATCTTTTTGGGCGTTAACCGCAAGTACGCCGGCGAATTCAGCTTCCTCATGAGCATCCCCGCCGTCGGTGGCGCCGCCCTCCTGGATTGCATCAAGTGGATCAAGTGCCAGGACCCTGAAACCGTTGCACGCTACGCCATCGAAAAGCCCGAAAAGGCCTTGGCCTGCGCCGATGCATCTGGCTTTACCCCGGAACTTCTGGTGGGCATGGTTGTTGCCTTCATCTTCGGCATCATCGCCCTGAAGTGGCTTATGGCCTTCGTGCAGAAGGGCAAGTTCCACTACTTCAGCTACTACCTGTGGGTGGCTGGTATCCTGGGCCTGATTTTTATTAAGTAATAGGGCGCCCCCCGGCAAGTCATCCTCGCGCAGGCGAGGATCTAGCGATACCCCGACAGGTCATCCTCGCGCAGGCGAGGATCTAGCAAAAAATCAAGCAACAAAGGCTGCCACGAATGGCGGTCTTTTTTTGATAAAAAATGATAATGGTCAAAATTCGTACAGAAAATTAAAAAATATTTGATTTTCTGTACTGAAATTGACTATATTTAATGCAGAAAGTCAGTATGGATTTGAAAAACTTCAAAAATATTCCTGTGGATGTCGCTACGCTGGAGGGGTGCTTTCCCGAGCATAAGGCGCTGAATGGCAAATTGTCCGCTCTCGAAAAGAGCGGCGAACTGATTCGCCTTAAAAAGGGACTGTATGTGGTCGCTCCCGAAGTCAGCGGGGTTCTGATAGATTTGAATCTGGTTGCGAATCATATCTATGGTCCGTCCTATGTTTCTATGGAAACGGCCCTTGCATATTACGGACTTATTCCGGAGCGAGTGTATCAGGTAAAGTCCATGACCTTGAAACATTCCCGCTATTTTGAAAACTCGTTGGCAAATTTCTTGTACACGCAGGCCACTCCAGAGTACTATTCCATTGGCTTGAATGTTGAGGTCAAGGATGGTTACGGCTTTTTGATGGCTTCTCCGGAAAAGGCTTTATGTGACCTGATTGTGAGCACTCCCAATCTTCATCCGCGTTTTAAAAGTGCCATGTACGAATTTTTGGAATCCGATTTGCGACTGGATATGGATGCTTTCTTCAAGATGGATGTTTCTGTAATCAATCAGGTTTTAACCTGCTGCAAAAAGAAGCAGGATGTGGATTTGTTAAGGAGGATGCTTGAATGACAATTTTTGAACAGATGGTTCAGGGCTATGCAATTAATTCTGAAAATGACCGCCGTAACGCCGAGTACGAAGTCATGCAACAGATTGCACTAGCTGGATTGCAACGCGGAGGCTTTTTTGAAAAAGCAGCCTTCTATGGAGGAACTTGTCTTCGCATATTTCACAGGCTGGAACGATTTAGTGAAGATATGGATTTTTCCTTGGTGAATAAGGATGAAAGTTTCCGTTTTGAAGATTATTTCCCTAGCATAATAAATGAATTCAAGTCTGCCGGGCTCGATGTTGTAATTGCAAAAAAGCAAAAGAAGAATTTTGGAAAGGTTGAATCAGCTTTCTTGAAGGAAGATACTTCGGTTTATGATTTGAAGTTCAAGTCAACAAAAAGTATCAAGATTAAGATTGAAGTTGATACGGATCCTCCTTTGAATTTCGAAACGGAATCAAGGATTTCGCTGATGCCCTTCTCCTTTGCGACCCGTTGCTTTACGCTACCTTGCCTTTTTGCAGGCAAGATGCATGCCTTGATTTTTAGAAATTGGAAGCAGCGCGTCAAGGGCCGTGACTGGTATGATTTTGAGTGGTATGTCAGAAAGGGCATTGCCCTGGATTTCTCTCATTTTCAAACAAGGTGCAACGAGTTTTCCAAGATAGATATGGATAAGGAACTTTTTTCCAAAATGCTTAAGGAAAAATTGGCGACCACCGATATTAAGATGGTAAAGGCCGATGTTTTGCCTTTTGTAAAGGACCCCAAGTCGCTAGATATTTGGACCAACGATTACTTTGTTCAGTTGGCGGATATGGTGAAGTTTAGGTGAACTTTGGCACGGTTCTTGCAATTATGCCTACGAAAACAAAAGAAAGGCTGTTGTTTGTTTCAAAGTGAAACATTGGCAACCGCGAAATTGTATAAAAATGAACAGAATGGCGTTCCTCTTGCCTCACTCCTCAAAGTGACCCCGTAGGGGGAACGACCTCATACCTCAAAGCGAAGCGTGCTGAAAGCGCGAAGCGCGACCTAACAGGAGATATAAAATGGCAACTGAAAAAATGGAGTTCCAGACCGAAGTTCGCGACATGCTGAACCTCATGATCAACTCTCTTTATAGCAACAAGGAAATCTTCCTCCGCGAACTGGTTTCCAATGCTGCTGACGCATTGGACAAGCGTCGTTTCCTTTCTCTCTCTAACGCAGATTTGCTGCCCCAGGGCACCCAGCTCCGCATCGATATCGATGTGAACAAGGATCAGAAGAAGCTGACCATTACCGATAACGGTATCGGCATGAACAAGGAAGACTTGATCAACTGCCTGGGTACCATCGCCCGTTCTGGCACCAAGAATTTCATCAAGAACCTGAAGGACGCCGACAAGGCAAGCGTCGATCTTATCGGTCAGTTCGGTGTGGGCTTCTACTCCATCTTCATGGTGGCAAAGAAGGTTGAAGTCCTGACCCTCAAGGCTGGCGAAACCCAGGGTTACCTGTGGGCTTCTGAAGGTACCGGCGAATTTGAAATTTCCGAATGCCCCCGCAACGAAGTGGGTACCAAGATTACCCTGTACCTGAAGGACGACGAGGATTCTGAGGACTTCACCAGCGAATGGCGCATCAAGGATGTCATCAAGAAGTACAGCGGTTTCGTAAACTACGGCATCTACTTCCATCCGGAGCCCACTAAGAACGACAAGGGCGAATTGGAAGTCAAGGACGAAGAACGCCTCAACGACAAAACCGCTCTCTGGCGCCAGTCCGAAAAGGATGTGAAGGAAGAAGAGTACAAGGAGTTCTACAACGTGATTTGCCACGACGGTGGCGAACCTGCCTGCTGGAGTCACAATCATGCCGAAGGTTCTCTGGAATTCTGGAGCTTGCTGTACATTCCTTCCAAGGCTCCCTACAACATTTGGCAGAACGACGCCTTGCATGGTCTGAAGCTCTATGTGAAGAAGACCTTCATCATGGACGACTGCAAGGATCTTTTGCCGCCTTGGCTCCGCTTTGTCCGCGGTGTGGTGGAATCCGAAGACTTGCCGCTGAACGTAAGCCGCGAAATTCTGCAGTCCA
>JAKSIH010000074.1 GCA_024398935.1 Fibrobacter sp.
ACACCCTCATTTGGGAAAACATGAGCCAGGAAGGTTGGGGCAAGACCATTCCCCAACTGGATCCGACAAAGATCAAGACCATCAATTTCCGCGCCCGCCATAGCGGCGTGGGCTACATCAGCCTGGACAACATTTTCCTCTTGCAGGAAGACGGCACCGAGGTGCCCATGCCAAAGGGGTTGCGCCGCTTGAGATAACGGATTTGGAATAATCTGTTTGCGAGGACAGCGCAGATTATTTCGTCTGAAAATAAACGAGAAAGCCTCACGGATTTCCGTGAGGCTTTTCTTGCGGGGTGTTCCCGCGCTTTCAAAATTAGCGCTTGTCGCGGTCCACCCAAGGTCTCAGGTTTTCGCCGGTGTAAATCTGGCGAGGACGGTTGATCTTGGAGTTGGGGTCGTCGTGCATTTCCTTCCAGTGGGCGATCCAGCCGGGCAGACGGCCGATAGCGAACATCACGGTCAGCATCTCGGTGGGAATGCCCATGGCGCGGTAAAGAATACCGGAGTAGAAGTCCACGTTGGGGTAGAGCTTACGGGCGATAAAGTAGTCGTCCTTCAGGGCTGCTTCTTCAAGCTTCAGGGCGATGTCAAGCAGCGGGTCCTGAACGTGTTCGCGTTCGAAGACCTGGTACATGAGCTTCTTCAGTACCTTGGCGCGGGGGTCGTAGCTCTTGTAAACGCGATGACCGAAACCAGAGAGACGGAAGGGGTCGTTCTTGTCCTTGGCCTTTGCCATGACCTGATCGATGGTCATGCCGCTCTGCTGGATGCGGAGCAATGTTTCGAGCACAGCCTGGTTTGCACCACCGTGGAGCGGACCCCACAGAGCACAAATGCCTGCGCAGATAGAAGCGTAAAGGTTTGCCTGGGAGCTGCCCACCATACGGACGGTAGAAGTAGAACAGTTCTGTTCGTGGTCGGCGTGAACGATGAGCAAGGTGTTCAGGGCCTTTTCCATAATCGGATCAGGGTGGTAAGGACGGGCCTTACTGCTGAACATCATGTTCAGGAAGTTACTGCAGTAGCTGCGTTCTGCTTCCGGATACACAAACGGTTCACCGATGCTTGCCTTGTAGGAGAAGGCTGCAATGGTGCGGATCTTGGAAATCAAGCCTGCGGTTGTGAGTTCGAAAGCGCTGGCGATGTTTTCGTCGTCGTAGAAGCGGGGGGTGAACAAACCCACGGCGTTCACGATGGAACTCAAAATACCCATCGGATGAGCATTGGGCGGCATCTGACGGAAGAAACTCAGCAGGTTTTCGTGGAGGAGTGCGTTCTCGGTAAGCAGCGTACGGAAATGGGTAAGCTGCTGCTGGGTGGGCAGTTCGCCATAGATCAGGAGCCATGCGGTTTCGGGGAAGGTGGCCTTTTCAGCCAAGTCTTCGATGGCGTAACCGCGATAGCGCAAGATGCCCTGTTCACCATTCACGTAGGTGATGGAGCTCTTGGTGCTACCGGTGTTCAGGTAGCCGTAATCCAGCGTAACAAGTCCAGATTCCTTGCGGAGCTTGGAAATGTCGAGACCGTGTTCGTTCTCAGTACCTTCGCAGACGGGGAGCTCGAAACTCTTTCCGCCGTAGTTCAGTATTGCGTTATCGGACATTGATCCTCCAGTTAATTAGTAAACAGTAGGCAGTGGTTAGTAGACAGTTTTCAAAAGGGTGCTGCACCCGAACCTACTGAGTTAATTCTTATCAGGAAATATGCAAAAAATGTGCCAAGTGCCAGTGGCTTTGTGGTTTTACTTTGCAAAAAAAACTAACCACTAACCACCAATCACTAATCACTTATCTTACTTCTGCAGGTCCTTGACAGCCTTGTAGATGTTGTCGAAGAGCTTGCCCAGCTTTTCGGTAGGCACTGCGGAGAAGGCCAGACGGATAAGGCCACTCAGCATGATGGTGCCGGTGCTGTAATCCTTGATGAGCTTCTGGCGGAGTTCTTCGGCATCCACGCCCTTGGGCTTGACGCACATGAAGTAACCGCTGTTGAAGGGCATGGCTTCGAAGGATTCTGCGTATTCCGGATGGGAAGCGAGGATATCCTTGATGATGTCGTAGCGCTTCTTGAGGGTAGCGTACTTTTCAGCCTTCTGGTCGGCGTATTCGGCAGACTGGTAGGCGGCGAGAAGAATCTTCTGGCTGATGGACGGACCGTTAGAGATGTTGCCACGGACGGTACCGGCGGCCTTGTCTTCCAGAGCCTTCAGCTGGGCTTCAGTTGCACCCTTGAAGCCAAAGCTCATGAAACCAACGCGGAAGCCCCATACGTAGTCTTCCTTGGTGGGGCCGTCCAGCTTTACAGCCAGCAGGTTTTCGTGTGCGTCTACAATCTTTGTAAAGAGGGATTCGCGGGTAACGCCATCTTCGTAAACCAGGCCGAAGTAAGCGTCGTCCATGAGGGCCACAACCTTGTTGCCGGCAGCTGCGCATTCGGTAAGGATCTTTGCGATTTCAACAGCTTCGGTTTCGGTAGCGGTATAGCCGGTGGGGTTGTTGGGGAAGTTCAGGAGAACAACCTTCTTGTCGCTCTTGCCAGCTGCAAGGGCTACCTTCAGGGCTTCAGTATCAAAACCGCCGTTCTTGAAGGTGTTGAAAGTCTTGATCTTTGCGCCGCGGGCGTTTTCGAAAACCAGTTCGTAGTTGTCCCAGTACAGGTCCGGAATGATCACTTCGTCACCAGCGTCCAGGAACATGTAACCGGCGCAGCTGATAGCGTGGGTCAGAGCGCAGGTGACCACCGGGTTGGAGAAGTTCTTGGAGGCGAGGCTCGGGTTCTTCTTGATGACCTGTTCCTTCCAGGCCTTGCGCAGGTCCGGATTACCGAAGCTGGGGGCGTAGAGGAAGGACTGCTTGGGGAGATTCAGGGACTTGAGAACGCAATCCAGAACCAGGGGGCTGCCGTCGTCTTCGAGAGCAGTACCGATGGTAGCGTTGATGTCGGAGCCCTTGGCTTCGGCACCCTGGCCAAGAATACCCTTGCGGGGGAAGAAAATGGCCTTGCCCTGTTCAGAGAGCATATCGAGGACCTTGCAGCCGTTTGCGGAAAGTTCGGCGTTCAAGGCAACTGCGAGAGGATTGTAGTTCATTTTTCGTGTCCTGTTGAAAAATTTGTTTAAACCGAGGGTCAAATTTAGCATAAGCCGAGCGTCGCGGCAACAAAGAATTTGTTGACATGACCGAGGCGAGCTAAATGCGGCAAACCTGCCGCAATTTAGTTTTTTTTGCCCTGCCTCGCAAGGTAGGAGGGGACTTCCGCGAACTCAAAAACATCCAAAAAACGGTCAAAAAATGTTCTGCTTTTTCACAAACCGTATTACAATATTTGTTTGTAAGAAAAATGTGATTTTTAGGATCGGAAATCTTTGGACTCGGGCGGGGGCGGGAAGCTAAAGAAATACACTCTTCAAACGAGTATTCCCATTTTCTAACGGTATTCTTTCGCTTTGTTGTCGTTTAGGTGATCGCCTGAATTTCTTCTGTTGTGAAGGACTCGTGCGACTGTGATTGTCTGGGTCGCGTCAGTAACCCAGTAAAAGACGGAATAGCTGCTTACCACCAATTGACGATATTCGTGAGAAAGTGGTTTTAACGGTGTAAACAATGTTGCGGAATATGGAAACTCTTGAACTTTTTCCAGGTTGTCGGTTATTTCCGTAACGACCTTTATTGCCGTTTGCGGACTGCCGAAAACTTCTGCGATGTACCTTGCGATTTCCTTTAGGTCGTTCAGGGCCAGGGGTAAGTATTCAATGGAGTACATGGTATTCCTAGAACATGGCCTTGATTTCGTTAAGGACGTTTTTTGTGGAGTAGCGCTTCTTGGTTATTTCCGCCTCCCGTTCGGCTTCCTGTAGTTTATTCAAAATTTCGCACTGGAAAGCCAAGTTTTCAAAGGCTTCCATGCTGAGCACGACCATGTCGCCGTAGCCATTTTTTGTAAGGATCACGGGTTCGTCTGATTCGTGAACTTGACGCGAAATTTCGGCGAAATTGTTACGCAAATCGGAAACAGGGCGAATGTTTTTCATGAGTGCCTCCTTTGAATGGCTAATACTTAATTTAGCATAATTATGCTAAAACATCAAGAAGCTTTGTCAAGACAATTCCGTGGCAGCCCATTGTTTGGAACGGACAGAGACAATATGTGTTTTTGACTATATTTTTAGAAAAGGGAATAAATTAGGAGAACATATGAAAAATTCTTTTCCGAGTGTCATTCTGAGCGAATCATCCCGCGTCATTCTGAGCGTAGCGATAAAGAATTGTCGAAACTTTAGTTTCCTACAATTCTTATCCACTATGTGGAAGAATCTAGCGATGTTGTCTATCGCAGCAGTCATGTTCGTGGCCTGCGGAGGCGATAACGGCTCCAGCGCTACGGACGAAGGGGCCAGCAGTTCCTCCAGCGTCATTCCCGGCTCCGACCGGGAATCTAGCAGTTCCTCTAACGTCATTCTGAGCGGCAGCGAAGAATCCAGTAGTAGTGTGGTGGGTTCCTGTTCGTCTGAATTAGGCGAGTCGGGGCTTGAGGCAATTTCCGCAATGGCTTACTATTGTGTCCATGATTCTGCAAAGGTTGATTCCCTTTTGGCAATCTATAAGGCCGATGGTAATTTCGGGGATATGACGACATCGTTTGCCGATTGCGCCTACGAAATGTCCTTTGATTATTTGGATGATGATGTTATTATGCCGTCACCACTAAAAATGTTTTACCTTAATGAGAAACCTTACTCTAATTTTAAAATTTCGTGGGTAAAGTTCAGGGAGACGATTTATAAATTTTGGCAGGATGACTTCGGTGTTGGGCCATGCAACAGGGATTTCGAAAACGTCGTGAAACGCAACCAGGATTCCCTAAGTGAATCGCCAAGATATTTTATATGCACTGATAGAAGACCTGGTTATTACAGCGAAATAAATTGGGTCTCTGCCTCGGCACTTCAAGTGGCTACCTACGGCTTGGAATGTGACAGCTCTGATTATCGTTCAATAACGGATAGTGCCGATGGCTCCATGTATGTTTGCGATAGAGGTGATTGGCGCTTGCCTATGGATGTTGAAAAAGAATATGGGTTGTGTAAGGCCGAAAACAACGGTGAAGTCAAAGCCGGCGAAATATACGAGTACATCTGCGATTCTGCAAGTTGGAAACTGAACGAGTTGGTCCTAGTGGATTCCTCCGATAACCGTGAATTTCGTGCCCTGAAAATAGCGGGCCTTTACTGGATGAGCGAAAATTTCAAAACGGACTCTTCCAGGTATTTTTGGAATGAAGTCATGGATGAAAATTTCTGCCCGAAAGGATGGCGAATTCCCTCAGATAAAGAATGGAAATCCATGCTGGATACTTTGCGTGGTGTAAGAGCGAATGAATATCCCATGAATTTGGTTGAGAGGTTTGGAGGATTTGTGAATTGGTGGAGCTCTACCGAATATGGTGCGGACAGCGCTGTGGTATTTGGAATTGAATATCTCCCTATGGATTATGCGAGTTCGCAGAAATTTACATATCATAGAGGTATTCAGCCCAAGGAATCCAAATACAGATATTACGCCCGCTGCGTGAAGGATGGACCCATTCAGTAGGGTGGTTGCCCGATTGAAATACTGTGTTTGTTAAGGTAAAAACGATGAAAGTGAATGATCAAAGAAATGTGCGAAATGGTTTGAAAAAATTTGCTGCAATGTTTATTGTCGCGTTGACACTAGTTGCCTGCGGAGGCGATAATGGCTCCAGCACTACGGATGAGGGTTCCGGCAGTTCCTCTAGCGTCATTCTGAGCGAAGGCTCCGCCGAAGTCGAAGAATCCAGTAGCAGTGTGGCCCTTTCGTCGTCATCGAACCTTGAGCCTGTAGCGAATTCATCCAGCAGCTTCGTCTGGTTGCGTGAAGATACGGAGGACTCTACTCGCCAGACCATTTATCGATTCCTGTATCCCCGCGCAGACATGTCCTTAGATACAGGCTATTTCGATGGTTACGAATGTAATGTCGAAATGGATGGAAAGTTTAGTTGTATGCAAAGGTCCTGTGTTCCCACTGAAGGTGGTCTAATTCATCTCCCGTATAGTTTCGGCATTCTTGCCGTTCCCGCA
>JAKSIH010000075.1 GCA_024398935.1 Fibrobacter sp.
GAGCCACCAGAACCGATAACGTCACGGATCTTGTTGGTGGGCACCTTCATCTTGAGCATGGTGGGAGCCTTTTCGGAAACCTTGGGGCGAGGTTCTGCGAGACCGAGGGTAGTCATCTTGTTCAGGATGTGGAGACGACCCTGCTTGGCCTGTTCGAGAGCCTGGCGCATGAGTTCCGGAGTGATACCGCGGATCTTGATATCCATCTGGAAGGCGGTGATACCTTCGGCGGTACCAGTCACCTTGAAGTCCATATCGCCGAGGTGGTCTTCAGTGCCGGTAATGTCGGACAAGATTTCGATCTTGCCGCCTTCCTTCACGGAACCCTTTTCGGAGATGAGGCCCATTGCGATACCAGCAACCGGAGCCTTGATAGGAACGCCAGCGTCCATCAAGGAAAGGCAGCCACCGCAAACGGAAGCCATGGAAGAAGAACCGTTGGATTCTTCGATTTCAGAGCAAACGCGGATGGTATAGGGGAAGTCTTCGGGCAGCGGAAGAACTGCTGCGAGAGAGCGTTCGGCCAAGTGACCGTGACCGATTTCACGGCGGGAAAGGCCAAGCTTCTTGCATTCACCGACGGAGTACGGCGGGAAGTTGTAATGAAGCATGTAGCTCTTGGAGCCTTCGCCCTGCAAGCTTTCGTAGCGCTGTTCGTCAGCCTTGGTGCCGAGAGTACAGATCACGAGACCCTGGGTTTCACCGCGCTGGAAGATAGCGGAACCGTGAGCACGGGGAAGCACGCCCATTTCGATTTCGATGGGGCGGACTTCGGTAGTGGTACGGCCGTCGAGACGAACATGTTCGTTCAGGATCATTTCGCGCATTGCGGTGCGTTCGTAATCGCTGAAGATAGCCTTTGCATCGGCAACGAGCTTAGCGTCAGCTTCGTCGCCAGCACCGGTAATAGCGGTAATGCGTTCATCTTCAAGCATGCGCTTGCAGAGGTCTGCCATTGCCGGATAGAAGTCGGTCTTCACCATGTTGGAATGAACGTCCTTGTTCAGTTCTTCCCAAACGACTTCCTTAACGGTAGCGAGGAGCTTTTCGTGTTCTTCGCCCACATGCTGGGGCTTCAGTTCCATCTTGGGCTTTGCGCAACGTTCCACCAACTTCTGCTGGGCCTTGCACATTTCCTTGATGACTTCGTGACCGGCGAGGATTGCGCCAATCATGGTGTCTTCGGAAACTTCGTAAGCACCACCTTCGACCATGCAGACAGAGTCTTCTGTACCGGCGACCACCAGGTCAAGATCGGCCACAGCGAGCTGGTCGTAAGTCGGCATCACGATGTTCTGACCGTCGACGACAGCAACGCGCACTGCTGCAACCTGCTGTTCGAACGGGAGTTCGGAAAGGCCGATGGAAAGAGATGCGGCGCTAACACCGAGAACGTCCGGAGCAAAGGACTTGTCGGCAGAGAGAACCTGGACGATGACCTGGACTTCACGAGTGAAGTTTTCAGGGAACATCGGGCGGATCGGGCGGTCGATGATACGAGCGGAGAGGATTTCTTCGTCGGAGGGGCGACCCGGTTCGCGCTTGCTGTAGCCACCCGGAAGGCGACCAGCAGCGTAAGACTTTTCGCGATATTCGACAGTCAGAGGGAAGAAGTCTCCATCCTTTTCTTCGCCATAGCAGACGGTGGAAAGGAGGAAGGCATCACCCATCTTGGCAACAGCAGAACCGCGAGCCTGCTTTGCCAGTCTGCCAGTTTCGAACGTGAGTACACGGCCGTCGGGAAGAGTAACGGACTCTTCCTTCGGATCGAGCATCTTGCCGTACTTGGCCTGGTATGCGTCAATAGACATAGTTTAAATCTCCAGTTGTATTAGCCGCGGAGACCGAGTTCCTTGATGAGAGCGCGCTGAGCGACGATGTCCTTTTCGCCGTAGTACTTGAGGAGGTTCTTGCGCTTTGCAACCATCATGGACAGACCACGCAGGGAGTGGTGGTCCTTCTTGTGCTGCTTGGCATGTTCAGTGAGGTTCTTGATCTTTTCGGTCAAGAGAGCGATCTGAACGCGGACGTTACCGGTGTCCTTTTCGTTTGCGCCAAACTTAGCGGTGATTTCTGCAGCCTTTTCTTTAGTAATAGTAGCCATTTTACTACCTGTTCCTTTTGGTTTGTTTGTTTTACTGATTTACACGTTTGCACCCGAGTATTCTTCATGCACTCCCAGTGGAATTTAACTGGTCGGGAATACCAAGGTGAAATGACGTTGAGGCAAAATATAGGAAAGTAGGAAGTAGGAAGTAGGAGGTAGGAAGTGAAATTAGGGGGAAAATGAGGGTAAAAAGGGTTGGTTTTTTCTTTTTTTCGGCATTTCAGGCCTGACATGTCAAAAAAAAACGGGCACAAGGCCCGTTGAACATAAATTCACTACCGTTTCTGCCGTTAAAGGCCCATCAGGACATAGAGTCCAACGCCCTTCTGCTTGTTGTTCTTTTCCTGGAGGATTCCCACATCAAAGTCCACGCGGACTCGGGCTCCCCCAACCCCCACTTCCAGTTTCGGGATAATGTCAATCATGAAGTCGTCATTTACATGGCCCACACTTCCGGAGGAAGTAATCTCGATCATGCAAAGCACGGATCTGCCAAAATGGAGGGTGGGCGTCATGCCCACGGCGAACTTGGCAAAGCCATCCTTGTCGGTCACCCCTTCCAGAAAGCCACCGCGAACCTCATAGGAGTTGGAGAAATTTTTTGCAATGTAGTGTTCCATCCCGTAGGTAAAGACAACGGCGCTCTTATCGTTTCGATTTAGACCAAAGTAACCATCCAGCTGAATGTAGGAACCAGGCTTAAAACGGTAGCGACCGCCGAAGTCCACGGATGCAATCACGTTTTCCAACTTGTTGTAAGTATAGACGTCCACCTTGACGCCAATGTCCCAGTCTGCCACCAGGTTCCCAACCAGGTTTACGGGAATGACCACCTGGTCGCTAAAGTCCGTACGCAGGCCAACACCCGCAGCAAACTTCGGCGCCTGCCTCGGGTCAGGGCCGTAGGTAAAACGCATGTCCCAGATGCGGTCTAGGGCGAACACGTTGACCGACAGCAAGGCCACTAGGGCGAAAATCAATTTGCAGGAGAACTTCATAGTGCAAAGTTAACTAAATTTGGGCTGTAATTAAAGAGGTTATCATGATTGAACCACGTCCAGAATTATCTAAGCTTTCTGACTACGTCCCCGGCAAGTCCATGGACGAAATTCGTGCCAAGTACGGCCTTACCGATGTGGTAAAGCTAGCTTCCAACGAAAACCCCCTCGGCCCCTCCCCCAAGGCCAAGGAAGCCTACCTGAAGATCGTGGACACCTTGCATCTGTATCCTCGCGGTGACGCTCCCACCTTGATTAACGCCTTGGCAGAATTCTACGGCGTAAAGACCAACCAGCTGGTGCTGGGTAACGGCTCCGACGAAATCATTGACATGGTGGGTAAGGCATTTATCCGTCAGGGTGACAACTGCGTGGGCATCACTCCCACCTTTAGCGTCTACAAGTTTACCACCCTTTCCAACGGTGCCGATTTCATTGGCGTTGGTGAAGGCGACCAGAAAACCGACTTGAACAAGCTGGCCGCAGCCATCAACGAAAAGACCCGCGTGGCCTTTATCTGCAGCCCCAACAACCCTACCGGAGTTTACTACACAGGCGCAGAACTTGAAGATTTTTTGAGCAAGGTTCCCTCCAACGTGATGGTGTTCCTGGACGAAGCCTACGCAGAATTCGCCACCGCTGAAGATTACCCTCGCATGTTCGAAATGATCGCGAAGTACCCCAACCTGCTCATCAACCGCACCTTCAGCAAGATCTACGGTCTGGCAGGTATCCGCCTGGGCTACGCCATTTCCAGCGAACAGGTCATCAAGGCCATGTGGAAGATCAAGCCGCCTTTCGACATCAACCTGGCCGCTCAGGCTGCAGCCATTGCCGCCCTCAGCGACAAGGACCACGTGGAACGCACACGTCAGCTGAATGCCGACGGCATCAAGGTACTGAAGCCCTTCTTCGAAGGCCTCGGTTTCAAGGTTCTCCCCACTCAGGGCAACTTCATCTGCGTCCACATCGGCGAAAAGGCCAAGGAAATGGTGCAGTTCCTGGAAGAACGGGGCATGATTATCCGCGGCCTCACCAGCTTTGGCCTGCCGGAACACGTGCGCATTACTCTGGGTAAGGCAGAAGAAAACAAGTTCTTGATGGAACTGGTCAGCAAGTGGGTAAAGTAGAGAAATTAGGGGCTAGGGGCTAGGTTCTAGGGGCTAGGGCAGCAGGATGCAAGCGTATACGATTTCAAGGCAATAACATTCTTATTTTTCAAGCAGAACCATCCCGACCCCCTAATCTCTAGATTCTAATCTCTACCCCTATCCCCTGCCCCCTATACCCTGCACCCTGTCCCCTTAAACCTCCAATCTCTAGTTTCTAGTCTCTAATTTCTAATCTCTATTATGGCTACATCCGAAAACATTGATTTATTGAACATCGCCTTGAAGGCTGCTGAACTTGCTCAGGGGAACATCCTGAAGTATTTCCAGAATGACGTGGGCGTGGAATGGAAGGCAGACAAGACTCCCGTCACCATCGCCGACAAGAGTACCGAAGAACTTTGCCGCGAATTCTGGGCCAAGGAAACTCCGGGCTTCGGCGTCATTGGCGAAGAATTCGGAATTGAAAGTCCCGACGCAGAATACCAGTGGGTCATCGACCCCATCGACGGCACCAAGGCATTCATCCACGGCGTCCCGCTGTTCGGAACCTTGATTGCACTGTACCGCCACGGCGAAGCTATCGCAAGCTTGATTCGCATTCCTGCCATGAACACCGCCGTATGGGCAGTGAAAGATGGCGGAGCTTTCCTCGGCAGCAGCGCCCAGGATTGCCGCGTTTCCAAATGCTCCCCGGTGGACAAACTGTCCGACGCCCTTGTCTTGAGCGGCACCGTCAACACCATGGAAACTGCAGGCTATGGCGAGCAGTACGCCGCCGTCCGTCGCGCCGCACGCCTCCACCGCGGTTGGGGAGACTGCTACGGATACTACCTGGTTGCCACAGGCCGTGCCGAACTGATGATTGACCCCGTGGTTTCCCTCTGGGACATCGCCCCGTACCCGCTGCTGTTCTCTGAGGCAGGCGGCAAGTTCAGCCTGCTGAACGGCGAAACGAAACTCTTCGACGCAAACGGCAAGCCCACAGCCCCCATTTACGAAGGCTACACCAGCTTTGCTTCCAACGGACTCATCCACGACGAGGTTGCTGGGTACTTCAAGAAATAATTCTGCGTTTGTCATCCTTGACCATCCAACTTGTCATCCTCGACCTGTTCGAGGATCTAGCAATAAAGAAACAGCCTCGGCATTTCGCCTGGGCTGTTTTTCTTATTGCGCACAAATTACAGTTTAAGAGCGCAGACCTGTTCTTTCGGAAGTTTCAGGATTCGACAAACCTTTTCAACGGAATCGCCATCCTGAAGCATTTCCCGAGCGGAAGCTAGCTTTTCCTGAAGGAATTCCTCCTCGGCCTCGGCACGGAGTACATCGGCTACAGACACGAATCCGTTGCGCTTGCGTTCTGCCATGATTTCTGGACGGTCCATGATTGCCTCCCTGTATTCCGAAGATGTTTCCTTCCCTAAGTATAGAAAAACTTCCTGAATGAAACTACTGTCTATTTTATTTTTCGGATCGAGGAAATACGCCATGGCCTTGTCCATCAGCGGCCTGTACTTTTCGGCATTGAACACGAATTTCATGGCAACAAGGGCCAGCGACACATAAGGATTCAGCTTGCTGAAGTCGATGTCGCCCACCTCTTTTCCCACATTGATCATCTCGATTTTGAAGGGATAGCCGATGTCGTGGAAGTAATCCGGGTACTTGGCGTAAAGCTTCGCTTTCAGCGGGTTCCACTTGATTTCGCCGTTGTAAACAATCACCGCCACCATGGGGCAATCGGGACGGCTAAGGCGGAACAACTCATAAAAATAATGTTCCAGCTGGGAAACCACATCGT
>JAKSIH010000076.1 GCA_024398935.1 Fibrobacter sp.
TAGGGCAGGGCCCGCAAATGAAGAACCGCCGGCTATGCCGGCGGGTTCCTTTTTGTTCCTGCAAAAAAACAGCTCGGCCATGCCTGAAAGCGAACTTTCTGTCGTGGCTATCGCCCTTTTGTTTTTTTTTGAATTGGGCGCGAGACTGATTTGCCGATTGTTTTGGCTTAGTTATCTGCTCAATTCCACCACATAATCGGCAGCGTTCACAAAATCCTGGGCATGTTCGATGGCTACGACGGTGTGGCCGGCCTCGGTGAGACCTTTGATCAACTCCAGCAGGTGCTGGATGTCTACCTGATGGAGGCCGCGGGCAGGTTCGTCAAATAAGAAAAGTGTGTTGGGTGCTTTTGCGCGGGCCAGGGCGATAGACAAACGTAAACGGGCTCGTTCACCGCCGGACATGTGGGCGGTGGATTGTCCTAAGCGCAGGTAGTCCAAACCAGTATCCACCAGAGGTTTCAGCTTGTCGGCGAAAGGCTTCATGTTGGCGAAAAGCTTGTAGGCGTTGCCAATTTCCATGTCTAGGATGTCGGCGATGGAAAGACTCTTGAATCGAATTTCAAGAACTTCGTCGCGGAAGCGCTTGCCCAGGCATACGGGGCATTCCGTTTCTTCGTAGCCGGAGGGGTCCAGGATGACGCCTTCGCCCTTGCAGTTTTCGCAGCGGCCGCCTGCAGCGTGGGTTGCGAATTTGCCGGCGGCGTAACCACGGACTTTACTTTCGGGAAGCGTGGCGAACAGGTCTCGCAGCAGGTTCCCCATGTTGATGGCGCTGAGGACGGTGCTGCGACGGTTCCCGTGGAAATCACCTGTGGAAAGGATGGACAGGGCGTCGATGCCGAGGGAGGCGAATTCACCTGCCTTTGCGCGGACAGCCAGATTCTTGAACATGAGGGTGGATTTTCCGCTACCGCTTTGGCCGGTGATGACGCTGAATTTCTTCAGGGGAAAATCGGCGGAAACGGATTTCATGTCGAAGAGGGCGAAATCCTTGACAGAGATTGCTAGATCCTTCGACTTCGCTGCGCTCCGCTCAGGATGACACGGGGAGGGTCGCTCAGGATGACACGGGGAGGGGCGCTTGGAACCTTGCCCCTTTCGTCTCTCGTCTAATAACCGGATCCAATTTCCCGTGGGGGAGGCGGGGTTCTTTAAGACTTCTGCAGCGGGGCCCATGAACAGCACTTCGCCGCCTTTTTCACCGGCGCCGGGGCCCATTTCAATGATCCAGTCCGCCTTTGCGATAATGCCGGGATTGTGTTCGATCAAAACCAGGGTGTTGCCTCGAGACTGGACTTTTTTCAGCACGTTCCAGAGGGCGTCCACATCCGTATGGTGGAGGCCGCTGGCCGGTTCATCCAACGCAATTAAAAGTCCGTTCAGGTGGCCGGTAGAAAGGCTGGCCAATCGCAGACGCTGCATTTCGCCGCCGGACAAGGTCGTGCCGGAGCGGCCTGCCGTCAGGTAGCCGATGTCCAGTTCGTTAATCGCCTCGATGCGGTCCAGCAGACTATTTAGGGTAGGGAGCAGGTTTTGCTTGATGCGTCCCTCGAAGAGGCCGCGGACTTTTTTCTCCAGCAGGGAGAAAGGCGTGTTCAAAATCTCGGCCCAGGTAACGCCCTCGATGGTGGCGTTCAGCAGGCTTTTCTTCAATCGCAGGCCACCGCACTCCGGACACTCCTCGTTGGTTTCGTCCGCAGCATCGTTACCCGTATTTTCCTTGATGCCGGTTCCGCCACAGCAGGGGCAGGCGGTCTTTCTGTTGTAGGGCGAGAAGTCTGCGGCTTCCAGCGCCTTGGCGACGAACTTGCCTGAGGAGTCAGCGACGAACTTGCCTGAGGGAGCGGCGACGGAACCGCCCGCAGAATCTTCCGCGCTTGATACGGTGCCGTGTTCCTTGCAGCAGGGAACGGTACTGAATTCGACTCGTGTGCCGTTCTCGTCCAGCGTCAAGTGCGAATGGGTCAGCCTCAAAACCCCATCTACGGCTTCGGCGATTCGGGTTCGTGTATTTTCGCGGACAATGACACGGTCCACCACGATGAAAAATTCCTTGGGACGGATTTCCTTTTCTGCGTCGGTCAAGTCGGCCAGGGAATAAACCACTCCGTCGGCGATGGCGCGGGTGTACCCCTGTGCCAAGAATACGGCGGATAACTTGTCCAGCGACTGGCCGGCGCTTTTCTTACCCGCGGCACTCTTGCTTCCATCGGCCATCTGCGGCTTACCCGCGGCGCTCTTGCCTCCATCGGTTATCAGCGACTTACCCGCGGCGCTCTTGCCTCCATCGGCCACCTGCGGCTTACCCGCGGCGTCCTTGCCTTCTGCGACATCCTCACGACCCGTGCTCACTCTAGCCAAAAACTGCAGTTTGGTTCCTTCGGACCTGCTGGCGATCTGCCTAATGATTTCTTCGCGGCTCACGCTTTCCATGGGCTTGCCGCAAACAGGGCAGGCGGGCTTTGCAAATGCGGCGAACAAGGTGCGTAATGCGCTGTCGCATTCAGAAATACTCAATGCGTAAGCCTTGGCGGGAGCTTCACCATGGCTAGGTCCAATGGCGAGACTTGCGGATAAACCTTCGGCACTGTCCAGGGGAATGTTCCTGCGCCCGCCCAGCAGTTCGCAGGCGAATGGCGACAATGTCTCAAGGTAACGCCGCTTCGACTCCCCGTGCAAAGTGTCCAAGACCAGGGTGGACTTGCCACAGCCCGACGGACCGCATACGACGGTAATCTTTCCCAACGGGAACTGGGCGTCCACATTCTTCAGGTTGTGTAGCCTACATCCGCGAAGAGAAATCATATCCATAAATATCCCAACAAAAACTTTAATTTTCCGAGGTGGCGCTTCTGCGCCCTTCAAGCAAAAAAGAACAAGGCAAGCTCCGCTTTCTTTGAGGAGGAAACTTCGCTTCCCTTCCCTTCAAACAAAAAAGAACCAGACAAGCAAGCTCCACTTTTTGAGGAGGAAGCTTCGCTTCCCTTCAAACAAAAAGAACCAGACAACCAAACTCCACTTTTTGAGGAGGCGCTTTAGCGCCCCTCAAACAAAAAGGGCAAGGTAAACAAGCTCCGTTTTCTTTGAGGAGGAAGCTTCGCTTCCCCTCAAACAAAAAAGAACAAGCTGAACAGGCTCTGCCTGTGATAGCGTAGTTCTTTTTTCGGGGGTCCAGGGGGCGGAGCCCCTTGCGTCATTTACTCTTTGATGGTGAATCTCAGTTCCCCAAAGGGTGTGCTGAAGTCCCCGTTATCCAGGTTGTTTTCTTCGATGCCAGCAAAAATCCTATAGCCGCCACCGATAGAAACTTCCAGCATCTTGGTGATGCGGTAGTTGAACTGAACAGAGGCGTCCGTCATGAAGAAGTAGTCTTCAGGGGAAAAGGCTTTTTCTCCACGGTCCATGGCATTCATGACGCCGCCGGCAATTTCCACGGGAATGGATATGGAGAACAGGTTCTTGCGGAACGGTGTAAATTCTACGACGGCACCATAGGCGTTGTAGTTAACCATCTGTGGAGAATCCACATGGGGATTCAGGACATCATCCAGGATAAACGTGGCGAATACGCCAGTGGCAAGCCAGGAATTCCATTCGATACCGATTCGCAGGTTTGCAAAGATGGTACCGTCCCGGGCGATGAGGGCGTTTCCTCCGCCAATTCCCAAAAAGGCGGACCATCCATCATTCCTGGGCTCTTCCGGGGTGAAGGATGCAGAACGGAGTTCTGCATTTGCAGCGGTGCTTAAACCCAGTGCAAGTGCGAGAGCTGTTGCAAATTTTTTGGACATCATAGGTTCGAGGAGCCTCCTTTCCAGTTCCAGATTCGTCTTCCCGCTTCGGGCCAGTAACAGATGGTCCATACTAGGCTATTCCCGCAAAGAATAATCGTCCATATACCAAAGACCAGCAATAGCAGTAGGGGGATAAAGGCCAGCGATCCGTAGAAAATGGACATCCTGGTAACAAGCGTCGTCTGGATCAACATCAGAATTTTTACATAAATGGTAATACAGACCCATGCAAGGACTGTTACTCCGAGGGAGGACAGAAGCAGCTTTTTCTTTGTATACGGTTTCGTTCCCTTTGTCCTAAAGGGGAGTGCGTAAAGCATCAAGAAGATGAATAGCATTGCCACCCCCTGGAAGGTCAGGTTCCAGAAGACGTTGATCAGAGAGGCGATTACATCGGGTGAAAAATGGAGCCCGTCCACCACGATTATCGCAAGCACGTTCTGTAGATGCTTTACAAATCCTGCATAGAGGCCGATGACACCTGCCACGATGAGAAAGAAGGGGGTGTAAATCTCGATCTGACGGATGAGCGTTCTGGAAATCTTGTTTTCCCACACGACGTTGAAGTTTGATTCCAGGCTTCCGAATGCAAGGATGAAGGTTACAAAAAGACCTACCGCGCCGATAAAGCCCAATTTGCCAATGGGAATATTTTCTGCGTTCTTGATGACTTCCACCAGGGGATCAGTGGGCCAGTCCAACTGTAGAACGTCGAAAATGTGGGGGATATAGTCGGACATGAAGCCACCAAGGCCAACGGCGATGGTGATGGAAGTCAGCATAATCAGAAGGGGGACCACCGCAAGGAAGGTGGTATAGGTCAGGGCTGCTGCACGGGTGAGTCCGTGGTAGTACAGGAAAGACTTGCCGGCAGTTACCGCAACTTTGATGGGGCTAGGAGATTTTTCGGCAAGGTTGTCAAAAATCCGTTCCCAGGAAAAATTTTTAAACCAATCTGGCATAGTGAGCCAAATTTAGAAAAAAAAGGAAATCTGCTGATAAAAGGTGAGTCTAATTGGACTTTTACAGGCGTTGTCTACGGACTATGTAAATTTTTACTACAATCTGTACTATAATTCAAAAAAAGATATATATTTTGGTTAGGATGTTAAAAAACGGGGGAAAATCCCCAAAAAAAGGAGTGTGTTTATGGGATTTGGATTGGTGAAGGCCTCCTTGGCCTTCGGTTTGGGTCTTGGCCTGGCAACTCAGGCAAATGCTGCCGCCCGCCAGATGGAAAATCTTAACCGCGGCCTAGTTTCGGCCAACGTGGGTAACGGTATGCTGGTGAGCTGGCGTCTTTTGGGTACAGATGCGCCCACCACCGCTTTCAACCTCTATCGCGACGGAACGA
>JAKSIH010000008.1 GCA_024398935.1 Fibrobacter sp.
ATTCCGGCAGATCCACATGACGCTTCAGCCAACTTAAAGAAACTTTCATTTTTTATTCCTTTTTTGACGCGCCCAAGGACGGATTCCAGAAAAATGAACTTCGCCTTATTCACGCCTCTATTAAAATCAGTGCAAATTTAGAAACTTTGAAAAAAATTATCTTTTAGGCGATGAGTTCAAAGCCTAAAATTGCGATTGACGCCCGAATGGTGAACAAGTCCGGCATAGGGACTTGTATTCAGCATTGGCTCAAAGATGTGGGCTATGACATTGCTCTGGGAAATCCTGAAGAACTTAAGGTTTACCAGAATGCCGTTCCTGCGCTGATCCCTTTTATCAGCAGTATTTATGGCTATAAGGAACAGCTGAAATTTCCTTATGGGAAACTGAAGAAAAAACACCCTGATATACTTCATGTACCTCACTGCAATGTCCCGCTGTTTTATCGCGGGAAAATGATTGCGACGGTTCATGACCTGACCCATCTGGTGTATCCTCAGTTTTTGCCCATGAAGCTGGTCCACTGGTATTTCAAGTTCATTTTCTGGTTTGTCTGTAAGCGCGCGAACCGCATTGTGGTGGTTTCCGAAAGCACCAAGCGGGACTTGTTGCGCTTTTACAAGGTTAATCCAGAGAAGATTCATGTGGTGACTTTAGGTGTAGGCAAGGAATTTGTAAAGAAGTCCAGGTCCGAGTTTGAATATCTCTACGAAAAATTTGAGATTCCTAGGGATAAGAAAATTATTTTGTATGTAGGAAACCTGCTACCCCATAAGAATCTGAACGGCCTTTTGAGGGGCTTTGCCCAGATGACGGGCCGCGAGGACTGCAGAATTGTCATGGTGGGTAAGGCTTTTGATGGTCGAACCACCCAGACGATTGAATCGGAGTTGGGAATTGACCACTTGCTGATTCGCGCCGGTATGGTTTCCCAGGAAGACCTAGTAAACTTCTACAATCTGGCGGATCTCTTTGTGTTGCCTTCGCTGTACGAAGGTTTCGGCTTGCCAATTGTAGAGGCTTTTGCCTGCGGGACGCCGGTCGCCTGCTCCAATACTTCCTCCATGCCCGAAGTGGGGGGCAAGTTGGCTACTTACTTCGACCCGAAAAACCCGGAAAGCATCGCCCGCGCCCTGGAACAGTCCATTGACCTCAAGGGCAAGCAGGATTCTGAAATTGCGGCCTGGGTCAGTCACTTTTCCTGGGAAGAATGCTCCAGACAGATTCGTAAAATTGCCGAAGAACTTTGTGCCGAGAAGTAAGAGTTGAAGATGAATGCCAAGTTGAAGAAAATCCTTTCGACTTTTTTGAAAGTCGCCATCAGCTTAGGCGGTCTCATCTATATCTTCTATAAGGTACCCTTCGGAGAAGTTAGCAGTCATTGGACTTCTACGGCGCTCCCGTGGGTTGGCGTCATCCTGCTGTGTACTGTTTTTAGCATGATGGTCCAGGCGAACCGTTGGCGGGGCCTGCTGTTGGACGATGGCAAGGCAATTCCTTTCAGGACATTTTATGCATACATCGCCCTAGGCTATTTTTTCAATAACTTGCTGCCAAGCGGTTTTGGAGGCGATGCGGTCAAGACGATAGCCTTCGGAAAAAAATTTGGGAATACCGCAAACTCCGTGGCGGCGGTCGCAATCTCTCGTGTGATGGGGCTTATTGCCATGTTCATCTGCTTCTTTGCCACGCTTCCTTTCGTCATTACCCGATTGGACATTCCCGTGGCGTATACGGGAGCTGTTTGCGGGGTGGCCCTTCTTTGCGTCTTGATTATTATAGGGGGGCTTTTCTCAGATAAGATAAAGCTTCCAGAAGGCCTGACCAGACGAATTCCTTTTTTGCAGAAGTTACAAAATGCGTTTTCCGTTTATCGTGGTCATAAAAAGGCTTTTTTCATGTCAGGCCTAGATTCCGTCTGGCTGCAAATATCTTCCATTGTTATTCATTATTCCTACTTCCAGGCAGTAGGCGTGCCGGTGGATCTTGCCACGATAACCGTGTTCATGACCATTACCATTACGATCACGATGTTGCCCATTTCCATTAATGGAATAGGCCTTCGGGAAAACCTGAATGTTAGTCTTTTTACGGGCTTGCTTGGGATTCCTGCAGATACAGTTTTGGCGGCCGCCCTGATCGGGTATATTCCCATGCTGTTCCAGGCTGCCCAGGGTGCAGTTGTCCTATCTCGTTATAAGTCAACGAAATAAAAGCCTGACAACTTTTTTCTGTCCTCAAAAGTGAAAAAATTGGACAGAGTGAAATCAAGAGATGATATTCCTTGAGGAAAATCACCTTTTTCAGAAATTTGTAAATTGTAGATATGGCTTTTGTACACCTTCAGACTCATTCCGAATTTTCTGTATTGCAGGCTTCAGCCCGCCTTGACGATATTTTAGCGGCTGCCGCCGATGACAATGCGCCTGCAATTGCTCTTACGGACCATGGAGCAATGTTTGGTATTCTTGAATTCCAGACCCGTGGTCAGGGCCTCAACAAGAAGCGTAAGGAGAAGGGCCTTCCTCCCCTTAAGACGGTGTACGGTTGCCATGTCTATATCGATACTCCCAGCGCAAGTAGCAAGGATCCTATTACCTATGAACGCCTGACCCTTCTGGTAGAAAACGAGGCGGGCTACTATAACCTGCTGCGTATCGTGAGCTACCGTTACGAGGATGGAGAACGATGGGCAGAAATTCCTTCCGTACCTCTGGAAACGGTGGCCCAGTTTAAGGAAGGCATTATTGCCATTGCAGGTGATTTCTTTAGCAAATATGGTCAAAGTGTTGCCGCCGGACGAAATTCCATTGCCCGTGAGTACATGGAACGGCTGGATAAGATCTTCGATCACGATCATCTGTATATTTCCGTTTGTGATAACGATGTTCCGCTGCAAGGTCGGGTCAATGATTTTAATGTCCAGCTGGCAAATGAACTGGGACGCGAAATTGTTGCCGTTGGCGATGTTCACTACATCAAGAAGGAAGATGCCCAGGCACATAAGATCCTGCGCTGTATTGCAGTGAAGGAAACGATTAACGGTTACGTGGACAAACGTTTCCCTACAGAGGGGTTCTATTTCCGTTCCGAAAAGGAAATGGTTGACAAGTTCGGCCATATTCCCGGTGCAATCGAAAATACGGTTAAAATTGCTGATCGCTGCAACTATACCGTCAAGACGGGTATCGGTGATGAATTCTGGCCCCGCTTTAAGATCCCTGAAGATTTTCTTGCTGGTGAAGAATATCAGAAAATCAAGGCCATTATGGCGGCGGAGTACGAGGCTGAATATCCTGTAATCCGTGAACGTGAAATAAAAGGTGTTGTCAAGGATAAGAAGAAAAAGATTCAGGCCAAGATTTGCGAGGAACGAGGAATTGAGGCGGACGCCCTTACGGATGAGGACAAGGCTGAAATAGATCGTCTTGCCGCACCGGAACTGTTTGATGAAAACGATAACAAGGCCCTGGAGAAGGCTGTACATCGCTGGTGCAAGCCTGGCTCCGATTCCGATATTTACATCATTCACCTCTGTAACGGATTCCTGAAGTGGCGATTCCCCGAAGAGAACTTTAAGTTCCCTGAGCACGAGACGGATGTTGGCAAGCGCATGTACAAGGAACTGAACTGTATCCGAAACATGAATGTTGCCGGTTACCTGCTCATTGTGTGGGACTTTATTAACTGGGCCCGTAACAACGGTATTCCCGTGGGTCCGGGGCGTGGCTCTGCTGCAGGTTCTCTTGTTACCTACATTATCGGTATTACGGACATTGACCCGTTAAAGTTTGACTTGCTCTTTGAACGATTCCTGAATCCGGAACGCGTGTCCATGCCGGATATCGATACGGACTTTGCAGACCGAGACCGTGGTCGAGTGATTGACTATGTGACTCAAAAGTACGGCAAGGAGTGCGTAGGCCAGATTATTACCTACGGTATGCTCAAGTCCAAGGCCGTGATTACGGACGTTGCCCGTGTTCTTGGAATTCCCCCTCAGGATGCCAAGGCGATCACCAAGCTGTTCCCGCAGCGTACATTAAACTTCAGCTTGAAGCAGGCCTGGACCGGCAAGGACAAGAAGGGCAATAATCTGGAAGACGGCTATAGTCCGGAACCGCTTCAGGCAAGAATCAATTCCAGGGCGATGTACCAGAATCTTTGGGAAATTGCCCTTACGCTGGAAGATTTGCCCCGTCAGACAGGAGTGCATGCCTGCGGCGTGGTGATTACCCCGACGCCCATTTATAACCTGGCCCCGCTTTATCGAGCCGCTCCGGAAGATACTCCGGTGGTGATGTACGATAAGCACTATGCAGAAGACATCGGCCTTCTGAAAATGGACTTCCTTGGCCTCATCAACTTGTCCATCATTCAAGATACTGTGAACATGGTGAAAAAGAACCGCGGTATCGAAGTGGATATGGCCCATATCCCCCTGGATGACGAAGAAACCTTCGGACTCTTGAGTAAGGGGATGACCACCACGGTGTTCCAGTTCGAATCTCCGGGTATGCAGAAGTACCTGCGAGAACTGAAGCCGAACCGTATTGGTGACCTGATTGCAATGAACGCCCTGTACCGTCCGGGACCTATTGACCAGATTCCTCACTTCATTGCCCGTAAGCTTGGTCAAGAAGAAATTGACTGCTATCACCCGGACCTGGAAGAAGTTCTGGGCGAAACCTATGGCGTGATTGTGTACCAGGAACAGGTGATGAAGCTCGCCCAGATCCTGGGCGGCTACTCTCTGGGTGGCGCTGATAATATCCGCCGTATCATGGCAAAGAAGATGCCGGAAAAGATGGAAAAGCTGACTCCGGAATTCTTTGCCAAGTGTGAAGCGCGAGGTTACGATCATGCCGTAATCCAGAAGGTGTGGGATGCGGTGCTTCCGTTCTGCGGCTATGCGTTTAACAAGAGCCATGCTGCAGCTTATGCTTATGTGGCATACCAGACCGCCTATCTGAAGACTCATTATGGCCCGGAGTACATGGCTGCTTCCATGACTTCCAAGATGGGAAAGACCGAAGATATTGTGACCATCATTCTGGAATGTAAGCGCCTGAATATTCCAGTACTTTCCCCGAACATCAATGCGTCCATGGGTGTGTTTACCGCGACTAAGGACAAGAAGATTCTGTTTGGTCTTGCAGGCATTCGAGGCGTGGGTCTTGGCGTTGTGGAAGATATTGTTGCGGAACGAGATCGTCGTGGTAAGTTTAAGGATCTTTTTGACTTTACCAAGCGTGTGGCAGAATACCAGGGTGAACAGAAGGAAAAGCGTGCTCCCATGAACAAACGCTTTGTTGAAAGCCTTGTCATGGCAGGTGCCCTGGATGAATTCCCGGGAAGTCGTGCTGCCTTGATGGCCTCCGTAGACAAGGCCCTCACCGTTGCCTCCCGTTGTCAGGAAGACAAGGATCGCGGACAGATGTCCCTCTTTGATATGGTTGGTGCCGCTCCCGCTCTTGATTCCGCTGCAGAAGTTCTGGAAGAGGCGGAAGAATGGACTACCATGGAAATGCTTGGAAAGGAAAAGGACATTCTGGGCCTGTTCCTTTCGGGACATCCTCTGGATGCTTTCCGCCCCGAGCTAAAGGGCTTTACCACTTGCAGCCTTGCGCAGGAGGAACTGTCCAGCCACGTGGATGATATGGTCATTGTAGGCGGTGTCATTACAAAAATCCGCTCCATCGAAACAAAGCGTGGCGATAACATTGGCGTGGGCATGATTCAGGATTTCCACGGGGAAATTGAAATCTTCCTGAAGAAGGATGTGTGGGAAAAACTTCGTGACACGGTCTCCCAGGATGACCAGGTTCTGGTCAAGGGCTCTCTGGAGCGCAAGCGCGATAGCGAGGAAATCCAGCTGGTTGTTTCCGAAATTATCCAACTGGACCGAGTTCGTTCCGACATGGTTACCCACATTCACATGTCTATCTATTCCAACATGATCGACGATTCCTTCATGGAACGCCTGCAGGCTCTTCTGGACTGTAATGCCCCCTTTGAACCTGGACTGGGCTGCACCCTAGTTTGCCATATCGAATCGGATTCCGGATTTATTCATGTGATGAGCTTGAAAAAGCATAAGGTGATGTATACCCCTGAATTGATCAACGGGTTGCGCAACGATCTGGGAGCTTCCAACGTGTGGGTTTCCAATCGTGACAAGCGATAAGCCTTACATTCTTTTTTGTGCGGGAGAGGATTCCGGAGATTCCCTAGGGAAGTCTCTGGTTTTCGCTGCGCGAAAAATTGCAGGAGACATTTTTGATTTTTGGGGTTCCGGCGGAAAAAAAATGGAATCGGCGGGGCTAAAAATTCTAGTGAATTTTGAAGAACTTCCCGTATCTGGCTTTGGAGATGTTTTTCCTCGGTATTTCCGTCTCCGGAAGTGCTTTGGCACATTAAAAAATGCGCTGGAAAATTCTCGTTGCAAAGGGCTTGTGGCCATTGATTATCCTGGCTTTAACATGAAACTTACGGCTCTTGCAAACCGGTTGGGAAAGCCTGTGCTGTATGTGGCTCCACCTCAGGCCTGGGCCTGGAAACCGAAACGTGCAAAAAGACTGTCTCATCCCACAAATCGGCTGGCTCTTTTTTTTGACTTCGAGGAATCTCCCTACGAAAAAAACGGGTGCAACATTCTTCGAATGGAACACCCCTTAGTTACAGCTACCAAAAAGGCTGGTGTAGGTGAATGTCTTTCCCCAGATCGGAAGGGGAGAATCCTTCTGTTTCCGGGTAGCAGAAAAAGCCAGACCTTCAGAAACCTTCCGCTTTTTCTGAATCTGGTAAAAGATGCTTTCCCGACGACTGAAATTGTGGTGGTGGCCTCTCGTGCGGAGCTGAAAACCGATATTGACGGTTATCTCCAGAAACAAAGGGAAAATTCCTTGCCAAAGAATTTGCAGGTGATGGTAGCTCCTCAAAATATTCAGGAACGGCTTCGTTTTTTCAGTGATTCTTCCCTTGCGCTTTCATCTCCGGGAACGGTTACTCTGGAATTAGCCCTTGCGGATTGTAACACTGTAGTTTGCACAAAACCGGATTTCTTGACCTATGCTATGGGGCGGCGCCTCATAAAGACGAAATGGTTTTCCTTGCCCAATTTGATTCTGGGAAAGGACCTCTTTTCTGAATACATTGCACCTGGGAATGCAGAAAAACTAAAAGACCGCATACGAGAAAGTCTCCTGAAAAACTACAGGAGACCTCTAGAAAAAAACGATGTGGATTTGCTTCGACAAAAACTTCAGACTGGAATAAGTTCAGAACAGTTAATGTCTGAATTTCTTGCTCAGTTCCTCAAGGGTCAACCGTAATAGGGTGGGGTGTCCGTAGGGTGATTTCAAGGGCTCCTCGGTAATCATGAGTTGGCCAACTAGCGTTGCCATTTCTTCGGACTTCAGGGTGTCGCCTGCCTGGTAGGCGTTGGACTTTGCCCAGGCTTTGGCGATGATGTCCTGCACTTTTACCATGTCTCCGGTGTCGTTCCCGTCGGTTCCGATGCTATCGAGGAAGTCTCGGACGGCCTTGATGGCGCGGGACAGGGGGAGTGCACTGGGAATGGCTCGAATCTGGTAAGTCTCTCCACCAAAGTGCTCGATAAAGAAACCCAGCTGTTCAAAATTACCCTTGACGGAGTTTAGGACATCCGCTTCGATCTTGGTTAAGTCCAGCAGTTCCGGGAAAAGCAATTCCTGGCTGTCCAGGGAAGATCCGTTCCGTAAGGTTTCCAGAGCCTGCTCGTAGAGAACTCGGGAATGTGCCGCATGCTGGTCGATGACTAACAGCCCGTTAACATCTTCCCCTGCAATGTAAGTCTTTGCAATCTGGAAAAAGGTAGGCGGGTTCCAGGCGGGAGCTTGCGGTTTCGGCTGTCTATCCTGCTCGTTTTCCAGGGATATAATCTTGCCTGCTTCCGGCTGGCTAAAGAGGTCCTGTGCCAGGTCGTCAATGGGCCTGTTTTTGGTTGCCCTTGCGGGAATACTCCAGCTATTTCTGGAAATATCGGGGGGTGGAACCTTTACGGAAGGGCTGTCGGACTCTGCTGCGGTAAGCTTGTTTTCTGCAGGAACGGCAGGCGGTGCAAAACTAGGGGCAGGCGGTGCAAAAGTTTCAAAAGGGTTGTAACCTTGCGTCGGCTTTACATCGCTCAGGCAGGAAGTTTCCTCGTCGGCTAAGTTGATGAAATTAGATTTGCCTTCTAGATCAGCCCTAAAAGTTTCTCGGATTGCGTGGAGAACCACTGTGAAAATCAGGTTGCCGTTGGCGAAGCGAACTTCCCGTTTTGCAGGATGGACATTCACATCGAATTCCATGTCGGGCATATCCAGGAACAGTACGGAAACGGGCTTGCACTGGGCTCCGTAGGGCTCGTAGGACTGGGTTACCGCGCGGCTGACCATCTTACTTTCGATGGGGCGGTTCCTGATGTAGAGAAATTGGTGGTTCCTTTTTCCGTTGGTTTCTGTGGTGGGGGAGATGTAGCCCCACACATGAATTCCTGCTTCTGTGTAGTCGACAGGAAGCAAAGCCTTGGAAATTTTGGAACCAATTGTTTCGGCTAGTCTGCTGCGGAGTTCGCCTGGAACGCCAGTAAATACGGTTTTGTCGTTGACTTTGTAGTCAAAACGGATCTCCGGATGGGCGATGGCGGTCTTTAGGACCATGTCAAAAATGCGGGTTCCCTCTGCGGTTTCACTACTTAAAAAAGTTCTACGGACAGGGGTGTTGTAGAACAGATCTTCTACGAGAAATGTTGTTCCGCGGCTTGCCTGAATGTCCTGTTTCTCAATGACTTTACCGCCATGAATGATGAGCCTGCCGCTTTCTCCATCTTCGGTTGCGCTGGTGATGGTAAGCCTGGAAACCGCGGCAATAGAGGCAACAGCTTCGCCTCGGAACCCGTTTGTCTGCAGGTGGAACAGGTCGTCTGCGCTTGCCAGCTTGGATGTTGTATGGCGAAGGTAGCAGAGGTCAAGGTCTGCTGCCCCCATGCCTTTCCCGTTATCGGTGACCTGGATTTTTTTCTTTCCGCCCTGCTCTATTGCGACCTGTATACGAGTGGCGCCGGCATCAATTGCGTTCTCGATGAGTTCCTTTACAGCAGATGCCGGACGCTCTATGACTTCGCCTGCGGCAATCTTATTAATGATTTCATCTGATAAAACATGGATTTCTGCTGTTTTCATAGTGAAAATATAGCCATTTAATTGTTTCTTTTGTTTATTTTTATTATTTTTAGGGGTGCTGGTTGGTTAGGACCACCAGATGTTTTGTTGAGGTGTTATCGTGTTATCAAATCTGTTTCTGCAATTAACTCACATCGAATTGCTGATTTCTTATCCAGTAAAGGATATCCTCACCCTGGTAAAACGGGATTCCAGGTTCAACATTAAGCTGTTGAACGATCTCTATTTCGAAGATTCTGTTGTGGACGAGAGCGCTCATCGTCTGGTTATGAACTGCGTCGTGAACTGGCTTTACGACCGTGGTGAAAATCCCGATACCTTCGTCCAGCGCATTATTGATCGTTGCGCTGCTTTCGAGGCGGTTCCGGCACGTAGCGTCCTCCGTTCCTATCTTCCTTATGTTTCCCAGTTCTACGCTACCGAAGATGTCCGTCAGCTCTGCCTGGATATCATTCCCAAGCGTTACCCTCTGCTGAGTAACTCTAGGTTCCTGCGTCGTGATTTGGAAAATGGCAACCGTAAGGAGTTTTTCACGTTCCGTTTCGATTCTCCGGGCGTGCTGGTCACTAACCCTATGCGCTGGATCATCGGTTTTATGCAGATTGGACCGATTCTCCTGAGCACTCCCGCATACGAACATATTGAATTTAAGGCTACCCAGACCTCCTTTATCGAAGCTTTGGAAAATCGTCTCAGTGCTGAAATGCGAGAAGATGGATTTATCTATGTTGGCGGCCGTCAGGTTGGTCGTTATGCAACTTTCGGCGACTGCCTGTCCGAGTACGGTCTTGAATGGGATATTGAGGCCGAAAAGAAGATGGCCTGTATCCTTGCTCTGGAAGATGTTGTTGATGAAAAGTCCGGCGCAATCCTGATTCATAAGGGCTGTTTCTATGGCGCACCGGCTAGCCTAGTCTATTTCGACTACACGGCCAATGTCGTTGCTCCGGAGCCGTTCAACAAGCTCATGAGCGCTGTCGTCAAGCAGGAATTTGACGCGTGGGAACCGATCCAGAAGGCCCAGAACCAGCTTCTGGAAGCCCTGAATGATTCCGTGACCATCGTTTACTACAAGAGCGACGATTCCATCTCGGTGAACAACAAGCACCTGATGAGAAATGTTCCTGCTCGCATTTTAAGAAATCTTCTCCGCGAATATTCCGCAACCGGTCGTGAAGAATACGAAAATCGTGAATTTAAGCGCGATCCTTCCATCTGCATGGATCCTCTGCGTCCCAATTTCGAAAGCCGCCTGAACCGCGTGATTGCTCATATCAACGGTTCTGACGATCCGGAAAGACCAACCGAAGGCGTCAAGAAGTTCTTTGAAATTGAACGCCATCGTCGCGGCGGTTTCCGCTTTGTTCCGAAGAGCAAGATTATCTTTAGGGAAGAGTAAAATCGCGGGAGGCCCCCGCAGAAAAAGAAATGAACAATTGTTTGTTGACTTAATAAAAATAAGTAAGTAAAAATAAGATAATTGGTAGTTTCGCTTGACCTAAAGAATGATATATTTATAAATGTGAACGGTAGAAGGGTAAATCCTCAAACAACTCTATCATTGCTCCCCTCCTGGTAAGTTCAAGGTTCCACATACCGCTCATATTTTTCTCCTTCTTAGGAAAGGGTCCTCGTCTGAGGGCCCTTTCTTTATTTTCTGGGCTCGAGGCCCAGAAAATAAAGCTAACCCTCGGCTCGGAAATGAAAATGAGCAAGCTCATTTTCGCTTCGCTCGCCTTGCGGGTTAGTCTTTAACAAGACTAAGGGCCCAAATGGCCGAACCCCTCCAAAACAAGCTTGTTCTGCGCTTCGGTCATGCCCGTGCAAGCACGGTCGCGACACTCAGCTTGCGAACAAGTCTTTTTAGAACGTCAGCCAAGTCGAGGTTGCCGTGCTTCGCACGGCATTACCTTGATTATAAACGTCGGGACGCATCTGCGGTCTTGCTTCGCTCGCCCGCGATAGCAGGGGTGTTCAAGATGTCTCTAGAATGTTGACGTCTTGGCCTTGCCCGCTTCGCAATCTCGGCATTAGCGGGACTATTCGGAAAGCCTCCTACTGTTGCCAACGTTATTTTCTGTTTCAATTTTGAAAAGGACATAAAAGAAAATCCGGTTCAGTAACCGGGTAAAATAAAAACAAGTATATTTGTGATTGAAGAGGTGTTGTGTGTTTAGAGAATTTGATTTCATAAAGACGGTTGTCTTCGCTTTGGTTACACTTGCTTGTGTAGGCATGTGGGGTTGTTGGAGAGAAGATGTCGAAGATGTGTCTTGGCCTCGTTTGATTGGGTATTCAGGTGATTCTCTTGCTGTGTATGTGGTAGAAAAAAGGGAGGAGACCTGCGAACATAAGCCTCTTGGCGCGGATTGTTCTACCCGGGAAAAAGGAACTCGAATTGTTGTGAACAATTTCTACACAGAGGAAAATGTTTGGAAAAGCAGCAAAATTGACGATAAGTACGTTGTAGATGTCTATGACTTGGTTGACGATTCTACGATTGTGGAGTTCAATAAGAAGGATAGCAAGTTTTATAAATGGACTCTAGGTAAAGGGTACGAAAAATTAGGCGCTTTTCTGTGGTCTGGATGCTATGCAAACGAGAATGTTAAGGCCATTCGTCCGTGGGGTGAAGGAAAATGGCGACTTGTGGGTGGAAATGCTGAATGTGCGTATGCTATTGTTGATGTTGAGAATAAAGAAATTACTGGATTTAAAAAGCTGGATGAATTTGCAGAAGGCTGTTCTGATTTGTGGATGCACGAAGGTGTTAAGTATTGTGTAGGATTACTTGAGAAGGATACTATTATTTCTTACTATGAAAGGTCTTTGGCTGGATACTTTTTTAGGACTGAACTTGGCGTAACAGATTCTTTGTGGAATACGGAAATAGATTGTTTGCCTTTAAACTATGCTCCTGGTATAGTTTATAAAAATTCCTTTTTGTATGCAGGCAATTATTTGTTCTCTGTAAATTATGAAAAGCGTAAGTTGAATTGCTTGCCAAAGGAGTGATAAAATGAGAAGAACCAATGGAGGTTCTCTCGATACAACTTGGCACTTATTCATGGAGAATAAGCGCTAAAAAAGAGACCTCGGCTCTTGCGAGTCGAGGTCTTTTCAGTTTTGATGCTAGATTTCCGCCTTCGCGGGAATGACGTCCAGTGAGGGACTCTCGCGATTTTTAGCGCTTTCTTAAAAGCATTTGCGCGACCTTCGACCGCGCCAATGGCTTTCGAAAACTAGCGTTTTCTAGCAGCCATCTCTTTCTTCAGGATATCCATGACGGGGCCGATTTCGGCGGGAGCCTTGAAGATGGGGTTGGCGTACTTGCTCTGGATGCCTTCCAGCTTCTGCTCGTGGTAGCCCACCTTGAATTCGGTGAACTTCAGACCATGAGCGGTGCTGATGACCACCACGTCTTCGTCCTTGTCGATCTTGCCTGCGGCGCAGAGCTTTTCGAGAGCGCCAAGGGCCACGCCGGTGTGGGGGCAGCAGTAGAGACCGATGCGGTCGCCGCGGTGTGCTGCGTTTGCCAGTTCTTCTTCGGAAACGCTCACCACCATGCCGTTTGTCTTCTGGATGGCGCGTACTGCCTTGGGGTAGCTGACGGGGTTACCGATCTGGATGGCGGAAGCGAGGGTCTTCTTAGCCTGCATGGGAACCAGCTGGTCGAAGCCACGTTCGTAGGCCTGGTAGAAGGGGTTTGCGTTTTCGGCCTGAGCCACGATAATGCGAGGAATGCGGTCAATGAGACCCATGGCCTTGCAGTCTTCGAAGCCCTTGGCGAGAGCGGAAACGTTACCCAGGTTGCCGCCCGGAATGATCACGGTGTCGGGAACCTTCCAACCCATTTCCTGGCAGATTTCCGGAGAGATGGTCTTCTGACCTTCCACGCGGAGGCTGTTCATGGAGTTGGCGAGATAAATGCGATTGTCCTTGGTGACTTCCTGAACGATCTTCATGCAACCATCGAAGTCGGTGTCCAGAGCCAGAACGATGCTGCCGTTGGAGATGGGCTGGATCAGCTGGGCGACGCTGGTCTTGCCTGCGGGCAGGAACACGATAGACGGAATGCCAGCCTTGGCGCAGTAAGCGGAAAGTGCTGCAGAAGTATCACCGGTGGAAGCGCAAGCAACGGCATCGATCGGGTGAATGTTCTTCTTGATGATGTGGTTCACCTGGCTTACGAGAACGGTCATGCCCAGATCCTTGAAGGAACCGGTGTGAGAGTTGCCGCAAAGCTTTACCTTGAGGCTCTTAATGCCCAGTTCCTTGGCGATGGGAGCTGCATCAAAAAGCGGGCTCCAACCTTCGCGCATGGTCACGATGTCTTCCACCGGCATATCGGGGAGAACCATTTCGCGCTTGCTCCAGATACCGCTCTGGTCGGCCGGTTCAAAGCTCATGCGGCGTTCGGCAAAAAGCTTCTTCCATTCTTCGGGGCTGCGTTCGGCCAGTGCCTTGCGGTCGTGTTCCACTTCCAGGAGGCTGTTGTCTACCTTGGAACGGTAAATGACGTCGGTTACCGGGTAGGTATCGTCGCCGTTGATATTTCTAAAATGAGCGTTAAACTGAGTCATAGCTTCCTCTAAAATTTTTACGGCGTAAAGTTAGAAAAAAATGGAATGATTCTGAACGGGTTTGTTGTTTTGATGAGGGGTTTTTATGCTGTTTCTATTTTTATATGCGATTCTCTTTTTACGATGTTAGTATGGGCTAACAAGTCCTAAAATGAACCTGGCTGAAGAATTCCGTCTATTTTTGTTTTGTCAAACTTTCTATATTTTAGAGGAATTTACAAAAACGACTCGGGAGTTCTGAGTGAAAAAGAAAAGATTTGTTTTTTTGCTTGTGCTGGCGTTGGTTTTAACGTCCTGCCTGTTTGAGTCCAGCGAGAACGGACTTGATAGCTGGATGGAAGAAAAGGGCATGCCCACCAGCTATAAGGTTCAAACCTTGACAATTGGCGACCTGAAGGCCGCTTCTGCGGAAGTGTTCATGGACACGCTTCCCCGATCTGCGAATTATCGCGCTGTTCTGGGGCATGTCGCCAACTTATCTCACGATATGGTGTTTGATTTTTTCTTTACGGCCGATACGAATTTCCTCAAGAAGTTTAAGGCAGATGATTCCGCAAGCGTATATCTCCTGCTGGCCCTGCAGAAGGATTTCTACACCGATAAGGAATTCCCCAAGGATTCCCTTGAGGTTGAAGAGGAACTGGATATTCAGATTAGCTGGATTCTGGATCATGGTCGCAAGAACAAATTCAAGGATAGCCTGTCCAACATTACGGACTCCATTTGGTATGAATCTCTGGAGGACTGGAGTGATGTATCTGTAGTGGATACCACTCTCAAGGTTTCTCTTAGCAAACTGGATTCATCTGTCCGCGTGGATTTGCCCGAAGCCTTGCTGAAGGAATTGAAGGAGACTGAACGTCACACCCGTCTCCAGCTGAAAATTTCCGCTCCCAAGGCTTCCCGACTGTACCGATTCTATGGTGCTGGTGCAGACGAACCTCCCTATCTTTCCATGTATGCAAGTTCCAAGTACCTGCCGTTTGCTCCCTCCCGCATGGCAAGCATCGTTCATAACGAGGAAGATTGCAAGGAATGCCTGATTCTTCATGGCGGAGTTTTTGATTCCTTGGTCGTGGAAATTCCGCAGGAAGCCATCATGAAGGCCCTCTCTGAATTTTACGGTGAGGATTTCCCGGTGAGTGAAAAGGAAGAATTCGATGTTCGCCAGAATGTGGTCCTTGCGGAGCTGACCATGGCCCGCGACGATTCCAAGGGCTTCAGCGAACTTGGACTGCCTATCCAGGTAGTTGTCGGATCTTTTGTGGACAGTGCCGATGGCGTTACCCGCAAGATGGAGAGTTATCGTCTGAACAACGAGGAAATCCTGGATGTGGGACACCAGAATCTAGTCTTCCACGACGGGGATTCCCTCAAGGTTCAGCTAACGATGGGACTTCGTGATTTCATCAACCGTGCAAGTGATGACCGCGGGCTCAAGTTTATGATGCGTCTCGGTTTCCCCTTCCTGCAGGAAAAGGATACCACATACATGAGCTACATTACGGATCGACGGGACACGGTAAGACTTCGTCTTGACAACTCTGACTATGCTCGTTATGACTTCTCTTCTGTGCTGGAAAGTTCCATGACATTAAAACTTTGGCTTGCGTCCAAGCGGGCTTTCAAGGAGGAGGATAAGTAATGAAAAAGTTCCTTGGTTTAGTTGCTGTAGCCTCCGCTCTTTCCTTTGGCTCTACCATCGGCCTTGATGCCCTTGGTGAAGAACATGTCCTGGGTGGGACTGCCTCTGCCGCTGGCCGTGGCTTTGCCGGTGGCGCAAAGACCGGTGATGCCGAAGGCGTTGCGGTAACGAATCCTGCCCGTCTTGCTTTTGACCAGAAGGTTGTGTTCAACCTGAATTTCCTGATAGAGATGGACTTGGTGTCGGGCAATCATGATGATTTCTCCTCGGTGGGAATTACTCTTCCGTCCTTCAACCTGTCTTTCCCCATGGGTGATTTTGGTGCCATGGGGCTTTCCTTGTGGCAGCACTATGCCTCCTCCTTCAACCAGGAAACCGAGGAATCGGATGCGAAGCTGGAGTATGCAGGCAGCGTTTACGAACTGGTACCGACCTATGCCCTTCGCCTGCCCTACCTGAGGTCGTTCTCCCTGGGTGTTTCCGGACACTATGTCCTCGGAAGCATTAGCCGTAGCCTAACCCTGAAAAAGAATCTGGATGGACTGGATTCATCGGATGTCTGGGGTGTCGCGGATTATTCCCTGACCGATTATGTGGAGGGTACCTGGGAAATTAAGGATCACCCTATGTACTACACTTTCGCCCTGCAGTATCGCGGTCGTGAAGCGTCCTACTATTTCTCCTATACCACGGGTTATACGCTCCAGAATGATCTGAAGTACAATTTCCGTATAAGCGAGGTGGATTCCCTTGCCCCTACGAAAAATACGAGGCTGATCGATGTTCCCGCGATGTTTGCAACAGGTGTAAACTATCGATTTAAGAAGAAACATAATGTAATGATGGATTTGACCTGGCGTGCCTGGGATAGCGATATCGAAAACATGGCGGGCAGCTGGAACATGGAAAAGGAAACAAGGACCCAGGGTGATTTCATGGCGTCCCTTGGTTACCAGTGCGATGGTAGCGGTCTATTCTATGACCCCTACTGGAAACAGATAAATTATCGAGTCGGTGCCTGGTATAGGGACTGGTATATTGATGGAGTCAATGAGTTTGGCGGTTCTATCGGTGCCGGGTTCCCCCTAGGTCGAAAGGGTACGACGGTGGACCTTGCCTTGCAAGGTGGCATGAGATTTGCAGATACAAATAGTGAATGGGATGAAGCTTTCTTCGCTATTCGTATTGGGCTTACCGGGATTGGATCCTGGGGACAGAGCCGTAGGTAATTGTGTTTATGAAGGAGGCTGAAAAAATGGCAGCTAAGAAAGAAACTGAAAAGAAAGTGACAAAGGTCGCTAAGGCCCCTAAGGGAGAGGCCAAGGCAGTCAAGGAAACCAAGGCCGCGGTGGCAAAGTCCGATAAGGAAGCCAAGCCCGTTGCCGAAAAGCCTGCAAAGAAAAATGCAGAAAAGGAAACCAAGGTCAAGGAGACCAAGGCTACTGCAAAGGCTTCCGCTTCTGTAGAAAAGAAGACCGTTGCAAAGAAGTCCGCAACTTCTAAGGCTGCGTCAAAGACGGCAAAGGCCGCTTCCAAGTCCAAGGCTTCTGCCAAGGTGGAAGAAGCTGTTGAGGAAAAGCCGGTTGCAGCGAAGGTTTCCCCGAAGATACCTTCCGAAGAGGCTTCTTCCATGGCGCAGTCCTTTGATGCTGAATACTTGGTTCTCATGCAGAAGGATCCCAACTGGATGCACGCTTTTTGGGAAGTTTCCGAAAATCGAGTAAAGCAGGCTAAGAAGGGCAAGAAAAAGCTGGTGCTCCGCCTGTTCGATGTCGCTTCCGACTTGACCATCCAGCGCAGCAAGAAAAAGCAGAAGTTCCGCGATGTGGAAGTTCCTGCCGATGCTCGTAGCTGGTATGTGGAAAACACCGCCGGCAAGGCTGTGGTTGCTGTCCTTGGTGCTGTTCAGGGCAAGAGCTTTATGCCTATTGTCCAGTCTGCCCCTGTAGCCGTGTTCGACAAGAACGCTGCAGCACCTGCCGCCGATGACGCTTTTGCAAAGGCTTCCTTGGGTGGAAATACCCTGGGTAATTTCATGAGTTCCGGTTTCTCCAGCCAGACTGCAGAATCCTGGCTCAACAGCTTGGGTGCAAATGGTGGCTTTGGCAGCTCTTCCGAATCCATGTTCTCCGGAGCCCTTTCCAGCGCTGCACTCCAGGCTATGGGTGGAAACGCTATCGAATCTTCCAAGGATTCCGTGAACTACGGTAAGGATTTCTTCCTGTGGGTGAAGACCCGTCTCATCGTTTACGGTGGTACCCGTCCCGACGCCCACCTTCAGGTTCGTGGGGAAGACTTCCCACTAAATCCGGATGGCACCTTCAGCTTTGAAGAAGACCTTCCGGATTGCACCAAGGTGATTCCTGTCTTTGCTACAGACAAGGATGGCGATTTCCCCACAACCATCGTTCCCATTGTAGTAAAGCGCACCGAGTAAGATTGACGATTGAAGATTGACAATGGATGATTAGTTATAATCGCGGCGTTGCCGCCTAACTTAATCACCCCATTGTCAGTTTTTTTCAATTATCAATCATCAATTATCAATCATTAATTGATAACTAAGGCGAGTGAAGCGACCATGCTTGCATGGGCATTTCCGAGCCGGTTATCAACAATAACGAAGTTATTAATTGTTAATTAGTATGGCTCCTGGTAAAATCCTTTTCCTTATGCACGCGCACCTGCCGTTTGTGCGCCATCCTGAACATGCCCGCTTTTTTGAAGAAAACTGGCTGTTCGAGGCTATTGCGGAAACGTACTTGCCTTTGGTACAGGCTATGCGTCGCCTGCTGGAAAAAGGTGTACCGGGGACTCTGAATTTAAGCGTATCTCCGCCTCTCATTGAAATGCTTTCCGATGAAAACCTGATGGACAAGTTCTCGGAGCATTTGAATCGTCAGCTGGACCTGATCGAGAAGGAGGTGGAAAAGAATCGCGGGACGGAACTGGAATCCGTATCCCAGTTTTACCGTGGCCGTCAGCATACTCTTATCGATACCTGGGAAAATAGAATTCATCATGACCTGCTGGGAGAGTTTCTCGCCCTGGAAAAGGCGGGAAAGCTGAATTTACTGACTTGTGTCGGAACCCATCCGTTCCTGCCTGCATACCAGAGCGATCCGGATTCCATCCGTATGCAGCTGGATGTAACGGTTCGTTGCTTTGAACGGGTCTTTGGTCGCAGGCCCAAGGGTGTGTGGCTGCCGGAATGCGGCTATTTCACGGGTCTGGACAAGTATCTGGCGGAATTTGGAATACAGTATTTCTTCCTGGAAACTCACGGAGTGTTGCTTGCCAATCCTACGCCGAAGTATGGTGTATTTACGCCTCTTCGTACCAAGCAGGGCTTGTACTGCATGGGACGCGAGCAGAAGAGTTCCATGGAAGTCTGGAGTCGCCGTACCGGCTATCCTGGCCATCCCGAGTATCGCGAATTCTTCAAGGATATTTCCAAGGAACGGCCTCGCGATTACTTGGGTGAGTATTTCTTCTCTGGGGATACTCCCATTGATTCTGGCTTCAAGTATCATCGCATTACGGGTTCCGAGAACAAGGAAATTTATCGTCCCTGGAACGCCATGCGCCTAGCCAGCGATCATGCTCACCTCTTTGTGGTGAACCGCGAGACAACAATCTCTGAATTGCTGGTCAATATGGATGGTAACAAGGCATGCATGCTTTGTCCTTACGACGCAGAACTTTTTGGACATTGGTGGTTTGAAGGCCCCCTGTTCCTGGAAGCCATGCTCGAACGGGGCGCCATGTCCAATGTAATAGAGTTTGCCGGTGCCGATGATGTGATGATGTCTTCTGCGGATCCCGAGGCTCACGAGCCTGCGTTCTCCAGCTGGGGTGAAGGTGGTTTTGGCTCTGTGTGGATTAATGGCGAAACGGACCAGTACTATCCTCAGTCCTATCGTCTGAGGGCAATGATCCAGCACCTGAAATCGGTTCAGGATCGTATGGATCCGTCTCTCAAGTCTTTCAGGCTCCTGACTCGCTATGTCAAGCAGATGGAACGGGAACTGATGCTGTTCCAGTCTTCGGACTGGGCCTTCATGATTCACAATCATTCGGCAGAGGATTACGCCAAGCGCCGTCTGGATAACCATTATGCAAATGGCCACGCCTTGTTTGCAGAAGCCTGCAAGTCCATTCTGAAAAATTCGGATAAACCTGCCGCTTCTTCTGTCCTGCCCGCTCTTGAAAATGCGAACAACATTTTCAGCTGGCTGTAATACGAAGAACGTTGCTTGTGCAGGAACTTCCCTAGTAGATTACGATAAAATCCTGAGTCTTGCCCCTGGATCCCGCCCTAAATCGGTATACTCCGGGGGTCAGTAATTTTTTTACGCGGTCCTCGTTTATGCAGTGGGTGGCTGCTTCGTATTTTTCTCGGGTAACGAGGTCTCCGCGGCGATTCCTGATTTCCAGGAATTTTTTCCCTAGTGGAAGTGGTGTAAAGCAGAGGTCTCCCCTTCGCCATGGAACAGGGTAGGCGCGTAGGGTCGAGTCCTTGATGATGGTTGGCAGCGTATTTTCTCCAAAACGACTGAATATCCAGCTGATGGAATCAACGCTCGGATTGCCGCTCAAGGCAATATACAGGGAGTCCGCTGCATTGGACGAGGTGACGGAAACAATTTCCGCGGTTTCGCCGCGATAGGATGCAACAGAAACCCTTCCTGTAAAATTTTCAACGGAGGGCCTTCCGTAGGCATAATACTGGTATGCAAAATTCTGGAGGTGCGGCGTGAACTGCCTGTTGTCATCAATGGTAATGTGCAGAAATTCCGGCCAGTCCTTTTCGTCGTCGTCAATCCATTCCGTAGAATCAACAAAGCCTGACCTCTTGCCAGAAAAAGCAAGCCTTGTTGAAAAATCGTGGAAGATGGAATCCATGGAAAGGTTTTTCTTTCTTGCAATTTTATCCAGGTGGACATTCAGAATCTTGTTGGGCTCCTTTGCGAACGATTCCCAGATAAGCTTGTCAAAATTTTTTTCCACATGGTTATGCAGGTACAGAAGAAAAATCCCTGCTCCGTAATCCTGTATCATGTTGTCTAGGGGTGTCCCTACGGATTGTGACATCAGGGGAAGGTAGGCGAAGTAGTCGTCTATTTCCGGAGCGAGAATTTCTTCCATTCCCGAAGCAGATGCTTCAAACCAGAAAGTCATGTAGGAAGTCATGTCCAGGTAGCGGATTTGTACTGCATGATAAAGTTCGTGGAAAGCGGTGACGCGGATTCCCTTTTCCCATTGATCGGCGTAGGAGTAACCGTGAGCCTCGTTCATCAGTTCCTGGTCCGCTATGTCGTAAATACACTTTTTTCCACCCACCATGAGGGTGTCCTTCGTGGCGTTGTATTCCGGCGTATAGCGGAAATCGTTGTCCATAAAAAGTTCGCTTTTCGAAGGATCGTCGTCGTCGGGAATCATTAGGCCGTAACAGCCGTGGCACTTGCCTCCCAGGTAGAACTGGGTTCCTCTCATCTGGTCGATGTCTATGACCTCGATGGGGTAGAGGCCTGCTTCTACCTCCTGCTGATAATGGAAAGCCCTGGAGGAGCCTAGGGGTGGAAGCATTCCCAGCTGAGTTGCATAAATCTTGTAGGCAAATTCCGCGCTGGAGGCAACAGAGTCAATGAATTCCTCTGTAGTCTGGTTCGGGCCGGAAATGGTGTAGAAAATCTGGAAATGTTCGGTTTTTTTTGAATAGACGGTGTCGTAGAAACTTTCTGCAGGGCAGGGGATGGTGGCCCTTGCCAATGCTTTTTTTTCCAGTTCAGGATTTTCCCGGTATGCTCTTATATTTTGAAAGAGCCGGTCTGTCCCGCATGTATTCCTTGAAAAGCTCTGGGAAACGAGGAACAGGAGGGTTAAGGTTAGAATGGCTGAAAAGGAACCGTGTATTCTGGAAAACATCCGCTACCCCTTCAGAATGTTTTCATCGGAAAGGATCTTGCGGGCCCGTTCACGAATTTCGTCGGGAAGGGTTAAGGCCTTCATGTGATGGGGCTTGACGCGGGCGTCCACAATCAGGGGCGCTTCAGTCCCCCAGTGCTTGTTGCTGATGGAACTGCGGTAGCCGAATATGTCTTGAGCCGGGTCTGAGCGGGTAAAGGTAAGCCAGAGAAAGTCATCCAGTTTGTATCCCTTCAGGGTATGATCCAGGAGAGGTCTTCTGTCGATGAGGGTAATCCAGGGATAGTTCTCCCTGAAGGCCCATTGGGAAAGTGCCTTCTCAAGGTTTTCCATAAGGGAGGGACGCTTGCCTTCGTCAAAGGCTTCTGTCTCTATAACGAGGACGCCCTTCATGGGCATGAAAATTCCCTTTTCGGCAGTACCAAATTCTGCAGGGAGATTTAGGGAACTTAAGTCTTCTGCATTCTTTCGCAGCTCCCTGCGCTTGATTCCTGCCGCAGCCATAATCAGTTTGGAACCATGGTTCAGGCTGCTTCCTGTGTAATCCAGGGTGTCGATGGTTGTTGCGGTCTGAAAATGAAGATCCCGTTTGAAATTAATACGCTCCAGCACATGACCGAAAAAATCGGGCACGTTGTTTACGTCGATTCTTTTTCCGCAATCTTTTTCGTCTTCTTTCGCTGCAATCAGAAGGTACTTGCTTAAACTTGCCTGGTTGAACCCAAGAAGGGCGTTGGCCGTCTTCAGCAGTTCCATGGGTTCCCGGTCTTCAGGCTTTGCGTAGGGCAAAAAGCGCTCGTTTGCCAGGGCGAGGCAAAGGGGGTGGACTCCCGCCGCATCAACGGCGTGGATGGAGTGTAGCCCCGGGATGGATGCAGGCACCATGGGCTTGGTAATCTGGTGGATAAAGCTCCCGAAGAGAGTGTCTTCCTGGGGCGGTCTTCCCACAACCGTAAAGGGGTAGATGGCGTTCTTCCTGCAGAGAACTTTCTTTACCTTGAGGTAAGGAAAATCGTGTCTGTCGGAGTAATAGCCGATGTGATCCCCGAAAGGACCTTCGGGCTTTAATTCCGGAGCGATCTCTCCAAGAATGCAGAAGTCCGCATCAGTGGAAACCAGATAACCGTTGTGGATAAAATAACGGAATCGCCTGCCTCCCAGCATTCCTGCAAAGACCAGTTCAGAAAGATTCTCGGGCATAGGCATGACCGCAGCCACCGTGTGGGATGGCGGGCCTCCGATAAAGATGCTGACCTTCAGGGGGCGGCCTTCTTCGATGGCCTTGCGATGGTGCCTTGCGATGTCCCGCTTAATCTGGTAGTGAAGTCCGCATTCCTTTCCTGGAACATAGCTGTTGCCTGACATCTGAATGCGGTACATGCCCAAGTTGGTGGTCATGATGCTTGACTTTTCGCCGGGACGGGTAGCGACCTGGGGAAGTGTTACAAAGGCACCTCCATCCAGGGGCCAACTCTTGATCTGGGGCAGGTCCTGAAGATTGCATTCCCTAAAATCCTGAATGGAACCGCTCCTGCAGGGCAGAGCGCAAATGCCCGCCTTTGCTGCAGTCAGAAGCTTGAACGGATTGGGGTGCTTGAAGAATTCTACAGGGTTTGACTTGAAAAGAACTGCGGTCTTTGTGCCTTTTAGGCTTTTTCTAAAAAGAAAGTCGAGTCGTTCCTGGGTTCCGAAAATGTTACAGGCAGCCCTGAAGGGGCTTCCCTTGACCTTCTCGAAAAGAAGCGCCGGACCACCCGCTTCAAAGGTCTGACGGGCTATTTCTGCCATTTCCAGATCAGGATCCACTTCCTGATGGACACGCTTAAGCATGCCTGCCTTTTCTAAATCCAGCAGTGCCTGTTCAAGTGATTTGTACATGGCTTAACCGGCAGTGGCGGCGTTGTCCAGGGATTCAAAACTTTGAGTCTGTTTCTTGGCTTCAACGGCCATATAGATTTCGCGTGCGGCCTTGCGGCTCGGAATCGCATAGACAATGCTTGCCTTGTCCATAATTTCGGCGAAGGTTTCTTCCGGGAAAACATTAAAACCCTGGAAGGAGAACTTGTCGTAACAGGTGGTCAGGTTCCCTTCGGAAACGAACTGGTGTACCGCATTAAAACCACGGAAGGGACCTTCGTTAAGACGGACGGTAACCTTGCTTTCGGTAGAGGCTGCGATAATGCCTGTCCATGAAATTTTCTTGAAGCCAACCATCACGACATACTTTACGATTTCTCCTGCCTCCAGAGTCTTGGGCAGGGTGTAGTGAATGACGGGGCTTTTGCCGATGGTCAGATTCATGGGCGCAAAACGGATAGTCTCCAGCACGTTTGCCAAAGAATACTCCTGCCATGAAGTTTGACTAAATTGAACCATATGGGAAAATATAGAAAAAATCGTTGAGAACGGGGTTAGGTCTTCTCGTTTAGGGTCAAACGGGATAGCTCCGAGAATGCTGTATCGGGATGGTCTTCCACCCACTGTCTGGATAGTTTAGTCTTGAGAAATCTGCCTTCCACGGAATTGTACCAGTGCACGACGCAGGTTTCCGGGCGAAGAAGCCTATTTAGGCGCCTGTGGGTGTTCTTTTTAAACCAGTGGGCGCTGATTTCTGGACCGAGGGGGTAGAAATAGGGCGCAGGCACTACCTGCATGGAATCGCTACTCTTGTTCCTGGTAACATTCTGCAGAAGTCGGGTGCCTAGACGGAATCGTTTCAGGCGTTCTTCTTCGGGCATGGTCTTGATGAATTCGAAAGCCTTGGTAATGGTTTCGTTTCCCGGTTCCGAACCGATAACGGCGTTGTTTACCGCTGCGGAGAAGAGACCTTCAAATGCACGGAAGAGACCGTAGCCTCGAGGAACCCTGGCGCAGAATTCTCGGAAGGCGAACTGCAATCCGCAGAATATCCAGCGGAACGGATTGATGCTTCCGAAAAGGCTTGCGGGTAAGGCTACAGGTTCTGTTCCTACAAAACCTTTCTGTTCCATAAGCTGTTCGAAGGGTTTCACCATAATGATGTCCGTGTCCAGATAGACTCCGCCATACTTGAATAGCAGCGCCAGACGCAGTAGGTTTGCCCTACTGGCAGGAGCGGTCAAGGTGTGGAATAGCTTTCCGCAAAGGCCGTCGTCTCCCAGTCCTTCAAAGTGGCTGTCGCTGACAGGTATGACTTCCAGTCCGGGAATATCCTTGATAAGTTCCCAGCCATCGCCATCCTGCCTTAAACCTTCGTGAACCAGCCAGATAGAGGTTGGCTTCTGGATATTGTAAGCGGAGCGAATGGCGAGGCCTCCGCTCCAGGGGAACTTAGGACCTAGCCAGATGAAGATGAGACGGTTGGGAATCATAAATCAGAAAACCAAAATACTAGAATTCAAAATCAACGGCGCGACGTTCGGTAACGACCTTCTTTACGAAGGAAACGATTGCCTGGTGTTCCGGGTGATTCTGGTATACATCCAGGGCTTCCTTGGTGCGGAATGTAGTGTCCAGCGCAATGTCGAATTCGATGTCTCCGTTGCCCAGTTCTGCCTTGTTGAAGTTGAGACCGGACTCGATGCTTACGAGACCGGGAATCTTGCCTTCCAGGGCATGGAAGGCGTCCACCATCTTCTGACCATTTTCCTTAGCAGTTGCGCCTTCTGCTTCTGCCTTCAGCTTCCAATAAACGATATGACGGATCATTTGTTCCTCTTCTTATTTGCGATTTGTTTGTAAAGTTCCAACTGGCGTCTGAAGCAATCGTCCCAGCTGAACTTTTCAGCATAGGCTCTCGCATTCAACTTTTTTTGCTGCAGGTTGGAATGATAAAGATCTATAATGGCGTCTGCAAGACTTTTAGGAGTCCGTTTCCCCAAGATGGTGCCCGCTTCCGATTCCCGGACATGTTCCGCCGCGGCTCCAGTGGCAGCCCCCACCTGGGCGTTTCCGCAGGCCATGCTTTCTAGAATGGAAAGACCGAATGTTTCCCATCCGGAAAGAGCCAGGCCTAGATCGACGCTGGAATAATAGCGGGCCATTTCATCGGCTGAATTAATGAAGCCGACATACTGGATATGGGGGTGCCTGGCCACGGCTTCCTTTACTTGCGGAAGGCTTGGACCGGTTCCTGCCAGTACAAGGGCTGGCTCGCAATTCAGCTTCTCGCTGAGAATGTCGTATGCCCCGAGAACTAGCTCAATGCCTTTCTCCTCGCAGAACCGATGGGGGAAGAAGATGGTCAGACGATCCGGATTGCCGTCCTTTAGCTGTTGGACCAGGGTTTCGTCTCGCTTGCCGGGATTGAACATCTGGATGTCGCAACCTAGGGGAATCCAGTGGGACTTTGGCAAGCCTTTTCTTTCCAGTCGGTTCATGACTTCCTTGCAGGAAACCTGGATGCCGTCGTATCCTCGGAATTCCTGACGGGCGTACCAGAACGCTGCATCGCGGCAAAATTCGCCGACTAGTTTGTTTGTCTTGTTTGCAACAGGTCTCTCTACATAGGTGATGGGAAAGTCTGCATGCCAGAAACTGAGAAGGGCTGCCTTCGGTACAATCTTCTTTGCCGCCATCCTTACAACGGTGGGCAATATGTAGGGGGAGCCCACTTCGATGATGTCGGGACGATATTTCCTAAGTACGGGCTGGATCTGGGACTGCTTCCAGATGAAACGGTATTCCCAGTTGCCGGGAAAGCGGAAAGCCTTCACGTGCTCGATAATCAGGTTGTCGCTTTTCTTTTCTGTAAATGTTCTGGAATCAGGCATCACGAAAACAGAGAGAACTTCGTTCTGCCTCTGATAAAAGTCCATCTTCTGCAGGTGGTAGCGACGGACGCCACCACCGGATGGACTCCAGAAATTATTGAAATCAACAATCGTGAACATGGACTCTTGCTGTTGTCGGATTAGGGTTCTTCCTGCATCCTGTTGGACAGCGGGTCGATGGTCAGGTTACCCTGGTACAGATGGTTGCTGCCCAGACGCTTGGAGTCCACATTCAGGAACAGGTTTCCACCCTTGGATTCCAGCCAGTAGATGGCATCGGAATCCCTCAGGTAGGCGCGAGGTCCGATAAGTCCTTCTTCGGAATCGATCAGTTCGCCGCCCAGGAAGAACGGAATGTCCAATGCCTTGTAGAGATCCAGGATTACGGAGGCGCGACGGTCGTAGATGTCGGACAGTTCCGCATGGTCGGATACCTTCAGGTGGTCAATGCCGTCAATCACCACAACCAGGTTCGGATGCTCCTTCACTTCCTCCTTCAGTGTAGAAAGAAGTTCCACGTTGTCGAAGAGGGGAGAGTCTTCCCAGATTTCCAGACGGTTGCTGCGAACATAGGACATAAGCTCGCGGGTGGCTTCCAGAATCTTCTGGTTCACACCTTCGTCTTCGCTCTGCTTACGGACCGTCAGGACGGATTCGCCAATGAGCATGGCCACCAGCCGGTCAAAAATCTGGCGACGGGGTGTTTCCAGGGCGATGTAGATCAATTTCAGGTTGGGGTTGCTCTGGACCAGATCCAGCGCGAGGCTGGAAAGCAGGGTGGTCTTCAGGCCGAAGGGCTTGGAAGATACATAGAAGCAGCCAGACTGGATGCCGTCTATTTCCTGGGTCAGCTTGGGGAAGGTATTCAAGGAGTAGCCGACGCTCACGTCCGGAGGACATCCCATGGCCGTGTCGAAGTTTTCCTTAATGTCCTGGAGAAGCATGGAACGGCGGTGGGTGTGGACTGTATCCACTTCAGTTTTTTCCACCAGGGCAAGTAGCTGGTCTGCACCTTTCTTACGGACAACCTGGTCCACCGTTTCTCCCTTGGGCAGCACGATAGACTTGAACTTCAGGTTCAGTTCCTCGGCCATCTTCAGGTACTTCTGGATGCGGAATTCCTGTTCTCTGCGGTCCTGTTCACGACGGAGAATCACCGTGACGGACTCTGCGCCGCAGGCCTTTAGCTTGTACAGGTGGCTTAAAGTCAGTTCCTGGTATAAGGTGGAAACAACACCGGGAATGCCAGACAAGTCCGAAGTCAGGGCATCGAAGAAACCTTCCACGATTACGGGCTTGGTATTGTCCAGCTGCATGTTGAAGGGAATGTCTGCGGGGCCGGAGGCATAGGAAACGTAGGTGTTGGGACCATCGGCCTCGTCAATAAGCCTTCCGTAGACGGAATGGATCAGCCCTTTTGAATTTCGTGCCGGAATGGTAATGCGGGGCTCGTGGTAGGCTTCCAGGTTATCCAGGTAGAAACTGATCTGATGACGCTCGATGCCGGACATCATGCAGTAGCTGACAAAGGGTTCCGGGTCGCCGCTGTAGTAGCCGATACCATAGAGCTGGGCCTGACCGATGCTCCAGCCGCGGGAGGCTAGAAACTCTGCGGAAGACGGACTCTTGCAGGCTGCCCAGTGGCAGTAGCGGACAAAGTTTTCCAGGACTCGGGTCTTTTCTCCGCCCACTTCCTTGATCCACGGGTGCTCATCCTGCTGAGAGTCTCTTTCCTGGTCCAAGGTACCCAGAAAGTCTACGGCCTCTGCGCGGGCAGCCTGTTCGTCAAGACCGTTAAAGCGGCTGCGCATTACGAATTCTACCAGATCACCTTCGCTTCCGCACTGTAGGCAGCGGTAGCGCCAGTATCCCAGGGCGTCGTAGAAGAACAAGGATGTTTCTTCGGGAGAGTGGAACGGACAACACGCGATGAGGTTTCTGCCCCAACGGGAAAGGGGCACCCCCAGCTGGCGGGGATGGGTCTTGGTGCGCATAATGATGCCTGCGTGTTCTTGATCAATAAGCATAATGCTGCCTCGCTTTTTTCTACCGGAAATCTAGATTTTTTTAATTTTTTGGATATGATCATTCTTGGAATTGACCCCGGTTCTATTACTACGGGGTACGCATTTTTAGAAAAAAACGGTTCTAGCCTGAAAGTTCTGGAGTATGGAACCATTCATGCGCCTGCGGCAAACGCCCTGGAAGACCGCCTGCTTCATATTATTTCCAGACTGGAGGAACTTCTGGACCGCTATAGACCCCATGCCTTGAGTATGGAAGGCGTGTTTTTTGCAAAGAATGCAAAGAGCGCCCTGGTTCTTGGACATATTCGCGGGGCCATTCTGGTTGCCTGTCGCAAGCGAGGACTTTCCTATAACGAGTATCCTCCCAAGGTGGTGAAACAGGCTGTTACGGGTAACGGCGCTGCGGCAAAGGAACAGGTTGCTTCCATGATTTTTGCACAACTTGGAATTTCGGGTGGGGATTTGCCTCTGGACGCATCCGATGCACTGGCCATTGCCTGGACTCACGCCAATCCTTCTCCTTTATCCATAGCAATTACGGGAACTGCTGCAAACCTGAAGAACGGCTCAAAAAAATCCGTCTCCCTAACCAGCCGAAAGAAAAAGGCTACCACAAGGCAGTGGATGGACCTTATTGAAAAAATGGGAGGGACCATTCAATGAATTTTAGCGAGATTTGCTTTGGTCTCCGCAATCCGGAATCGAGCGATTTTGTGAATGTAAACGGTTACTTTGTCGATAAGGAAATTCTTGAAGATTACGACAAATTAACGAAACTCCTGGAAAGGGATGGGTTTAGGCTACAGCTAGAATCCGCCTACCGTAATTTTGAACGTCAGCTCAGCATCTGGAATCGAAAAGCTTCCGGCCAGCTAAAACTTCTGGACGCCGCAGGGAACCCCATGGAATGTCCGGAGGATGAGGAACAGCTGATGTATGCTATCCTTACCTGGTCCGCCCTTCCCGGGGCCAGTCGCCATCATCTAGGTACGGACCTGGATGTGGTTGACGGGAAAGCCTGTCCTGAAGGCTATGAGGTACAACTTACGCCTGCTGAATGTGACGGAATGTTCCTGTCGTTCCATCAACATCTCTCGGAACTGATAGATGGTGGAGAGTCCTTTGGATTTAGCCGGGTATTCGTTCCCGGTCGCGGAAAAATCCAACCGGAAAAATGGCATATTGCCCATTTGCCGACTTCCAGAAAATATTTGGAGAACTTCTCCCTGGAAGGACTTCGACGAATTTACGAGAAAACGGAGATTGCCTGCAAGTCGGCGCTTCTGGACAATCTCGAATCGTTAGCTAGAGACTACATCTATCCATACTTTATTTAGGCCTGCAATGAATCTGGATGAAAAGACCCGCGGAATTTTTCGTCTCCCTCTGGAGGAATACGGTCGTACCGTTTTAGGCGATCCCCTTCGCTACATTCCCTGTAGAGGCAAATGCAAGTTACTTGTCATGGCTGGAATTCACGGCGAAGAGCCGGAAACCACTTTCCTGCTAAGTCGCTGCCTTCGGGCTTTTGCGGAACCTTTCGAGAATACAGCCTTTATCCTTTGTGCCAATCCCGATGGTATGACTCTCGGTACCCGGGGAAATTTCAATGGTGTAGACCTGAACCGGAATTTTCCTACATCCAACTGGAAGGAGGGCTGTGTCTATTCCCGCTCTATCCTGGAGGCGCCTCGGGATACGGCTCTTTCTGCGGGGCGGGTGATGGACCTGTCTATGGGCCCTTCCTTTTCAGCATTGTCTCCCCAGTTGGTTCCTGAACCGGAAACAATGTCCCTGCTATGCCTCATAGATCGGCTGACGCCGGAAAGTGTGGTATCCATGCATGCTCCCATTGGCTGTGTCGATGCTCCTAAAAAGACTCCTCTGGTGGATTCCCTATGCGAAACCTTCAATCTTTCCTGGCTTCCCGATATAGGCTATCCTACGCCAGGAAGTTTTGGTACCTGGTGCAAGGAACGCTCTCTGGAGTGCGTCACCCTGGAATTGCCGCGACTCTCCCTGGAAGCTCTTTTTGACCGATACGGAATCCCTTTCATAGAATTTCTTTCCAGATTATAGAAGTGAAAAAAAATCCCGGTGTCAGAGAATGGACTGACACCGGTTTTTTTCAATTTTGTCTGGAACAGGTTTTTACTTCTTCTGTTCTGCCATCGCTTCTTCGATGATCTTCTTGCGCTGGATTAATCCGATGGTAAATCCAATGGTCAGGTAGCTTGCCATGAGGATCAGCAGGAATTCGGTAATGAAGGGAACATCGGGGGAGACGAACATGAACCCGGAAACATAGGTCACGAGAATCAAAGCTGCCTGGAACAGGTTGAATGCCTTGTTCTTGCGGGGCTGGAGCTTGGGAAGGAACAGCGGACTTACCATAAGAAGGCCGGTAACCAGCATCACGAATACGGGTACAAAAATCAGCTTGCTGCTCGGGTCGTTGAAGATTCCCTTGGTGCAAAGGAATGCGATAAGGATTGCGTTAATTGCGCCTGCGAATGTAGAGGGCAGGCCGGAAAAATGATGATGGTAGGTGTCGGAGTCGCAGGCGTTGTACTTGGCGAGTCGCATTGCTGCGCACAGGACATAGATGGAGAACACAACGATCAGCAGGACGGCGTTCTTGGCAAACCATTCCGGGGCGGCGTTCTTATAGCAGAAAAATACGGTAAATGCCGGTGCAAGACCAAATGCAATCAGGTCTGCAAGGCTATCGAACTGGGCTCCGAACTCGGAACTGGCGTTAACAAGTCGGGCTGCAAAACCGTCTAGCTTATCCAGGAGAACGCACAGGACGATAAAGTAGGACCCCATGCGGATGGAGTCCGCCTGTGTAAAGGAGCTGAAGGCCCCGGTTACCCAGCAAATGGCGAACACACCCAGTAGGAAGTTCATGCTGGTAAATGCATTAGGCAAAATAAAACGAGTTTTTCCCATCGTTTCCTCCGATATTTCAATCGAGGGTAAAAATAGATAATTAAATGTAAAAAGAACAAAAAAACGCCCCTGTTAGGGACGTTTTTTCAAAAATTGACATTACTTGGACGGCTTGATTTCCCACAGAGCCTTTACGCCTGCTGCGACCACCAGACTTTGGGGCGGGGCATAGGGGTTTTCCTCGGTGGGGAAGTTCGTCCAGTGCTTGGTGGAGAACTGATAGTACTGAGTGGGGCGGTACATCACGGGGAGAACCGGAATGGTTTCCATGAAAATCTTGTTCAGCGCTCTATAGGTTGCAATCTTTTCGTTTTCATCGGTCAGGGTCGTAATCTTTTCGATTAGTTTGTTTGCGTCCGCATTCTTATAGCGACCCTGATTTGCGAAAGTCTCTTCTCCGACAGGCTTGAAGGCTGCGGATCCCATGACCTGTTCAAAGCGTCCCCAGGGAGCTGCTGCGGAAAGTTCCGCTGTCTGGGTCTTCATGGAGAGGTCAAAGGTGCCAAGACGGAGGTCCTTTTCCCAGGCGCTGTAATCTACAAACTTCTCTTCGGCAGAAAGGCCGATTTCCCTGAAGGATTCCACCACAACCTTGATTGCGTCTTCCCAGTCGGTCCAGCCCTGGGGGCATTCAATGGAGAAATTGCGAACGGGAGAGCCCTTCTTGTCCAGGAGCTTTCCTGCATTGTCCCAGCTATAGCCCGCTGCAGTCAGGATTTCCTTTGCCTTTTTGATATTGTAGCTGTAGCCGATAGCTTCTGCATCTTCCTTGGAGAAATACTTGGATTCAGTTCCGAAGGGAAGGATAAAGCCAGGCTGCATGGCTGGAGAGTAGTTGGATATTGCTCTCGACTTGATCTTGTCGAAGTTAATGGCGTGGGCGAGCGCCCTGCGGAATGCCACATCATTGAAGGGTGCGCTCTGGTGGGCGATAAATAGGGTGGTGATAGACCCGGGCTGGTGGTAGGGCTCGTTTCTGCTCCATGCACGGATGCTGTCCCTGGACTTTTCCCAAATGCGGGGTAGGAACACGGAAGAAATATCCAGGTTACCCTTGGTCATAGCACTGTTGAAGTGGTTGTTTCCGTTGTACAGGGAGTGGATAATGAAGCGAGGTGCGGGTTTCTTGCCTTCGTGTCTTACATTTCCCCAGTAATTTTCGTTTCGCTCCAGGACAATCTGGTCCGGGGAGTATGTCTTGATGTTGTAGGGGCCTGATACGATGGGCAGGGAGTCATTCTTAAATTCGGTAATCTTGGACATGTCGTAAGACTTACCGGACTTCGCCCCCTGGACCAGTGGCTCAAAAACCGATTTCGGCAGGATAGACGTCTCCGCAATGGCATTGAGCAAAATGAGAGGATTCTTGTTCTTGCCGTAGTGGAAAGTGATGTTGTTGTCCTTGTCTGCAGTAACCTTGCTCAGCACGTTCCAGTTTCCATGACGAGCCGTGGGGAGCAGGGAGTCAATCTGGAAGGTGTAGATTACGTCTTCCACTGTCACCGGACTTCCGTTGTTCCACTTTGCACGGGGGTCCAGGTGAACGGTAATGGATTTCTCGTCCTGGGTGTAGCTGTCTGCAAGCATCGGTTCCAGCTTTCCGTTGAGCTGGTTATATGTAAGCAGGGATTCGTACATCAGTCGGATGTTACCGTCGATGGGGAAGTTAGGGTCGTAGTCCAGCGGGTTGAAGGTGGACGGCGGTGCCCAGTCAAAGCCTCCGACATAGAGCGTTTCGTTACGGGGGTAATCCGGATTGAGCTCTTCGGCGGTGTCTTTAGTTTCGTCTTCGCAGGCAATGACTGCCATGGCGAGTGCCACGGTAATTGCGCTCTTGGCGAAAACGGATGTAAAGTTCAAAATTTTTCTCATCTTCCGATCCAAAGTGGTATATCTGTAAGAAATTTAGTGAGTTTTTGTAAAAAAGAACACCCAAAAATAGTTTACACACCCCAAAAAGACGTAAAAAATGGTTCTTAAACGGATTTTATAGGGCAAATCCGTAAAGAATCCGTTTTGGTGACGCGGTGAAAAGGATATTGTTGGCCACGAAAGGTGTTCCTGATCCGCCGGGAATGTTATAGTGCTTCTGAATTTTTCCATCCTTCAGCCCTATAGAAACTATTTCTGCACCTTGTTCTATCCAGATAGACTCGTTCTTGACAAAGGGTCTCGAAAAAACGGAATTCTTGCCCTGGAATTTCCATAGGGGGGCGCCTGCTTCCGAAAAGAGCAGGATTGCCTGGTTCGCCAGGTTGACCAGGAGCTTAGGCTCATTTTTCTGTGAGACGACCTGCATGGAGGCGACAGGGGAGTCGGTTAATACCTGAAGAGGACTGTTGTCGGGATGGTTCAGGTTGTGAATTAAAATTTTGTTGTTCGTTGTCGCAAAGAATAGGGTAGAATCTGCAAGTTCCATGTGCGATATGTTGTTTGAAATTCGCTTGGAAGTACCTTCCCTGATTTTTCCGGAATTGTCATCTGCAATAAGGAGGTTTCCTTCCAGGTTGCAGAGGTATAGGCTTTCTCTGTTTTTGGCCATGAGGAAGGGTGTCGAGAATATCTTGCGAGACCAGAGAATCTTACTTTCGTTACGACCGACTTTCAGCAGGAAGCCGTTCCAGGTTACCACATAAACAGCATCTTCGTGCACCTTGACGCTAAAGGCCTTTCCCGGCAGCTGTAAATTCAGGGATGGGGTCATCTTGTTAAGTTCGAGAAGGGATAAACTGTACTTTGTCGCGATGGCGAGAAGGCTTTCGTCGCTATCGATGACAGGACTGTTATCCAATGTTCCCACATTTCTCTTCCAGCGTATCTCACCATTTTCCGGGTTTATGCAGAACAGCTGTTCTGCCGCAGGATCAAGAGTAAAAAGGTTCTTCCGGTTACCAAAGAAACGCGGGTACTTTGTTTTTGGGGAAATGGGGAGCTGGCTTACAATTTTTGCTCCAATCGCCTTTCCGTATTGGCTAAGGATTAGGGCTGATGTTTGGGGATTGCTGGAGGAAAGTCGTACCGCTTCTGACCAGGCTTGCAGTTTTTGTTTTTCGCTGGCATCCTTGTTCTCCAGGTAAATAGCCTTGAAAAACCACCCTTCTGCGTTTCCGGGTTCTACCCTGAAAAGAGTGTCCAGCAGGACCGAGAGTGAATCCCATTCTTCGCTTTCGACCAGTTCTTTTGCTTTCTGGACAAAAATTTTGGACTGGATAGGCTTCTTCCCGTAATAGCGGGATGATATTGCCTGTAGTCTATTGCTGCCGAAGTCCAGATAAATGGATTCGTCGGTAAGGATAGGCTCTTTTTCTATAGGTTTGGTGAAATTGAATGTCCAAAGCGGTCGAAGCAGTGTGTCTACGGAAATGATGGAACCTTCTTCGGAGAATAGCCCCAGGGTACCCTTGGCCAGCGGGCTTACGATGCTTGCCTCGGTTAAAACCGATGCCTTGACGAAACCGGTTGCCCTGTCAAACAGGGAGAGCCTACCGGAGGACTCTAGCACAGCAATGCTGTTTTCGAAGGACAGGATGCTTTCGACACTTCCTACATAGGCTTTCCATAGAGGGTTGACGGATATTTTTAAGTTGAATCCGTAAAGGCTGTTTCCGGAAAGCAGATATATAAAGGACTTGTTTATCAGGACTTTTGTGATATTGTCATAGAGATAGATTTCCTTGATGTCATCGCCGGTCTCTGAAGAAATGATATGGAGGGCGTTGTCCGGACAGTTAAGGACATAGCCTTTTAGAACGCTGTAGAAACCTTCTATTGAACAGTTGTTGTACTTCTCCGGAATTGAGGTCTTTTTTCCTTTCTTGTCGATGAGGGACAGTTCTGTACCTTCCTGGACAATCACTTGTCCGTCCTGTTCGAAAAATCCGACAATTCTAGAAACGGAATAGCTTCGATTTTGCTTGCCGGAGTGAAATGATTTAAAAAGGAGGCTATCGTCGCTTGCGTTCTTGTACCAGATGCCTAAAGGACTTATTTGATAAATTTCCGCTTCCAGGGGGATGGCTGCAGAAATATTCTGAAGCTCCGAGGAAGTTAATTTCTGTATGGAACCGTTGTTGAGTAGCAGGTATGTGGGGCTCTTTCCAAAGATTTTCTTGATGGGGGCTTGCAACTGTAAAGGCTTTTGTAAAAGCTGTTCCGGTTGCTTGCTGGTCATGGCTTCCCGTTCAGCAAGCCAGTAGGCGAGATCCGTTTCGTCTGCCGAGGACAGGCTTTGTCTGTAGTAAGAGTTTGCCGATTGCTGGTTGTCTGCCAGTTCCTGAATTTTTCCAAGATAAAAGAATGCCTTTCCCTTGTCGTTCTCGTCCCCGTTCTGGGCGACCTTTTCAAGGAGACTGACCGCCCCGGAAAAATCTCCCTTCATCTCGAAAAGATAGATGGCTTCCTGAATGGTGGATTCCATCTTCTCGGCAAATGCTGTAGCGGATAAAAGCAGCACGACCATCAAGTAGGCGAGTGCTTGATGGACCGCTCTTGCAGCAATGTCCTTTGCGCTAAACATCGAACTTGTATCCGGCTCCTCTTACGGAATGAATAATCTTGGACTGGTCGTCGGACAGTTTCTTGCGAAGGACCACAATGTGGTTGTCGACAACTCGGGTAGACGGCATGCTGTCTTCCGTGTAGCCCCAGATATCGCGAAGCATGTCTTCTCGCATAATGACTTCACTACGGTGTATCCAGAAATACTTGAGAGTCTGGTATTCTCGTGCAGTAAGATCTAGGGGGACACCTCCCTTCGAAGCGGTGTATTTCTTGAAGTCCACATGGATATCCAGAAAATCGATGGCGTCCGGACCGGATTCGGACTCAGAGGCTTTGGGCGTTTCCAGCCTTCTCAGAAATGCCTTGACCCGAGCGAGAAGTTCCAGGATGGAGAATGGCTTGGTTACATAGTCATCAGCACCAATTTCAAGTCCTGCAACCTTACTTGCCTCTTCAGTCTTCGCGGTAAGCATGATGATAAATGTTTCTGGATGCTTGTTGCGGATGTAACGACAGACTTCAAAGCCACTTTTCTTTGGGATCATCAGGTCCAGAAGAATCAGGTGGGGCTCAAAGCTATCCACTTTCTGGATTGCTTCTTCTCCGTCACAGGCGGTTTCCACAATGTAGTTTTCCAGTTCAAAATTATCCTGTAGGCCTAAACGGATAATCTCTTCGTCTTCTACGATTAAAATTTTGTATTGCATGTTACTCCGCCCTCTTGAATCGTACTGTGAAAGTGGATCCTTTTCCTAACTTACTGACCAGGGATATGGTTGCGCGGTGCGTTTCAGCGACTCGTTTCACAATGGCCAGCCCCAGTCCGGACCCCTTTGTGCTTCGGGTCATTTCATCACCGACTCTATAGAAATCATTAAATATATTTTTTTGCTCGGAACTGTCAATTCCTACACCGGTGTCTGTTACCGCAAACACAACCTGGTTGTCCTTGTTCAATGTCCTGACCGTGATTTCGCCAGGCGCATTCGTGTATTTGATAGCATTCTCGATTAGGTTCTGGGCCAGACTATACAGTGCTGTATAATCTCCCATGACATAGCACCCCGGCTCAAAGGATGCTGTAATTTCCAGACCTTTTTCGATGGCTATGTTCTGGACTGCATCAAAGACCTTTTGGGCGCAGATGGTAAAATCGAGGCGTTCCCACTTAAATGCTTCGGAACCGTGCTCCATGCGGGTGTAGTTGAGAATTGCTCCAATGAGATTTTCAAGACGGGTTGCTTCTTTCCCGATTAGCCCTGAGTATTCCTGTACCTTTTCAACTTTTTGAACTCGCCCGCGGGCCATCATTTCGGAAAACATCTTGATGGATGTCAAAGGGGTCTTTAGTTCGTGAGAGACGCTGGAAAGAAAGTTCGCCTTCATGGAAAGAAGCTTTCTTTCCTGGTTGATAAAGCGGAACATGAAGAATGAACCAAAGACAACTGTAATGAGGGCAAATAGCATAAGCCCGTACATAAGGAACATGCGCTGTCTAGTTTCTTTTCGGATATCCTGCATGTCCTTTTCGTAGAGAGTCAGTTCCCAGTTCAGAACTTCGCTAATCTGAATCTGGTTTATGACGCTGGAACTGTCCGATCGTTGCCCGAGAAGAACCTGGTCGTTCTTTTCAACAATGACAAAAGGCACCCCTTTCCAGCTTTTGGCAACAGACTTTATCTTACCGAGAATCCTTGCCTTGAATGCATCCCGGTCAATTTTTGCAATGACCTGCTGATCTCCGGATAGGAAGGGATAGGCCATCTTTAACAAAATGGTTTCGTCGTTCTGGCTAAAGGATATTCCATCCTTGTTTGTGACGGGATCTTCAATAACTTCCTGAAAGAAATTCTGGTTTTTGGAGAAAATGTCCATGTACCCCAGCTGTCTATTGAAATTCTCCCGCAGGTTCCAGAATGCCTCACGTTTATCCTGGGGGAGGTTCTCGAAGGAGAGAATCTGGGTAAATGCAGATTCAAAGAAAAACTTTGACGAGGAGATGTCGTCCACATCGGTTTCTTCAAGAAATGCCTTTAGCACCGAGAGGCAGTATTCCTGGGCCTCCTTGTGCTTTTTCTGTTCGACCAGGATGTCAAAATGCAACAGATTTGCTGAACGCGTCAGGTCTGCCGTCAGATAGCCTTGCTGGTGTGGCGCCTGTTCAAGAATTCTTAACAGGTCCAGAGCCTCGTTGTAATTTTTTGCTTTGTAGTAGAAGCGGATTAGTCCAAGAATGCTTTGAATCTGGTCGTCCCGATTGTCGAAAAAGAAGGGGACTAGCCGCATTCCCCGCTGGACCCGGTTCATGTAGGCTTTAGGAAGTCTAGGATCCTGGCTGTTGTTTTTTTCTACCTGGTAAAGTTTCTTGGTATCGGCGGTGGGCCTAATGGAGGAAAATCCCGAAGACTTGTAATAATGTTTGGAGAATATATCCGGGTAAACCAACTGCCCCTTGTTGAATAGGAATATGGCATCAATTCCGTCTACAGATTTGAACTCTGTTTCGTTTCCAAAGTCCAGAAGGTGTTGGGGCTGTTCATACAGAAAAAGGGAGGCGGTCTTGACTTCGTTAAAAATCTTGCTCTGCTCATTTGCGATGGCATCTTCCAGTTCGTTTTGGAATGCCTGTCGGTTTTCTGTGAAATTCTTTTGCGCCAGGAACATTTCGTTCTGGATGTTCCTAAAGCTCAAGAACGACAAAATTGCGGTGGGCAAGATGATGCCCCCCGCAAACAAAAGAATGAACAGCAGGTTGTTTTTGGAAACCTTCACGGCTACCCGGAAATTTACTTAACCACGTTAGCGTGATGGGTCACGGAAACCCTGTGTCCGACCTCGATACGGCGGTTATTGGAATAAATTTCGCGAATGAGCACGGCGGCTTCATTTTCGGTGGCTCGTGCGATGAGTCCGCGTCCGAGAAGGCGAGGCGGAATGCTGGGATCGGAATCGTCGATATCCCAGATTGCCACGGCGTCGCCGGAAGAATATCCCTGTGCGGATCCCTTGTTGATCAGGACATAGGCGTAAGCGCCGATGATCAGCATGGGGTCCATGGCATAGCTGATGGCGGCCAGGGTATCGGCCTTTGCGCTGGGGGAGGTCGTATAGCCGGTCACATTGATCGGTTCTGCCGCTTTCTTAAGCCTTGCCTTGGACTGGTTTATACGGATTTCCCGGAAACTCTGGACCACTTGTGCCCTGGAGAGGGTGTCTCCAATTGCCATAATCTTTGCAATACCGGAAATGCGCAAAAGGGCAAACTTTTCAAAGTTGTTTCCGTTGCCGGTAGGAACTTCAATTGCCTTTGCTTCTAGAATTTCAACAAGATCGCCTTTCTTGATATTGCTATCCGTTTTCTTGCCAATACCGACAATTACTTCGCTTTCCGGAATGTGGATGAGGGGTTCCTTTTTCTCCCCGGAACGGATGGAGAAGAAGCGCTCATCCTTTTTCAGTGAGTCCATGGTGTAAATTTCGGGAGCGAGAACCTGGTAATAGCCGTTGAAAGCCTTGGGGGCGGAGCGCTGCTTGAAGTAATATGCAGTTTCCTCGTTTTTCTTCCTAGGGTTCTTTTTGTCCTTGTCGCGAAGATTTCCCAGCATGGATTCAAATTCCGTATTTCTGGAGTCACCTTCGTCGCAACCGGCAGAGGTTATTCCCTTGGGCAGGTTTGAGTCTGCCACTGCGGCATCGCAGGGGAATTTCTTCTTTTCGGGATCAATCTGAAGAATAGTTTCTTCGCGGGTGCTATCGCCGAGATACAGGGAATCGCCAGGATAAATCCAGTGGGGATCCTGGATGTGACGGTTATTTTCCCAGAGATCGGGCCAGGCAAAGGGGTCATGGAGGAATTCATCGCTCAAATCCCAAAGGGTATCGCCTTCCTTGATGATGTAGGCGGAGGCAATCAAGGCTGTAATGCCGAGGCAAATGGAAGCACTCTTCAATAAACGCATAGTTAACCCTAACTTGTTGACTGATATAGAGAAATTTAACCTTTTCTCTGCTTGAAAGTGGGGACATCCTGCATAAATACAGGCTTATTTGCTGTTTTTTGTTCAAAAACCCGTTCTTTAGGACGCTGTACATTTCGGGATCTTGCTCGCGTAGCTGGATTTTGGCCTAAAATACCGGCGCGGTCGGGAACAAAGAGGTATAGTACTTCGAAATGACCGCTACCCGGTTCTAGATATAGCGGAATCATCTTTCGGAGCATGTACCCTTCGTTTCTCAGTCGCTTGATTTCCTTGGAGGCTGTTTCCAGGCTTCTGGTCTGGATAAGAATTCGTTCAGGTCTAGCCTGTGCAATAGCCAGTTCTACGCCAGAGGCCAGGGTCTCTTCGCCAGGAAGGTTCAGATAGAAGGTCCAGCGACCTTCGTTTTCCGCCTTGTTAAAGAACTTGTTGAAAAATTCGGCATCGGCGTGGCCCCTGTGGAACTTCATATTCTCGCTGACCGCATTTCGTGCGTTTGCCTTGGACGATAGCATTGCGAATTCCCTGCAGTCAAGAGAATCAACTCTCTTAAATAAGCCGGCAAGGGATGCGCTTACGAAACTGGAGCCGGAGTAGAATTCAAAAAAACAGTCTTCGCGGTTGGGGTGTATAGCAGTCTCGATCCTTTTCGGAAGGCCGTACCAGACATCCTTGATTCTCGGAGACCAGTCCATGACATGCATTAGAAGTCCGCTATTCCCAATGGGCATGAAGTCGCTGCCAAAGGCGGCTCTGGCTTCTACCTTCATGGAGATAGTCCCTGCAGGATCGAACAGTCCGTCGGGAGTACACTGTATATGGTGGCAACTGGCTATTTCTGGACAATTCCTTTCCAGGAAGTCGATAAAGGTCTTGTAACCATGGGCGGAATTTCTTCCTTTCAGGTTGACCTGGACTAGCATCGCGAAACGTCCGTCGCCAATGGCACGAAACCAGATTTGCCTCAAGGCCTTCTTGAATATATGGAGATGGTCCTTCTTGAGTTGTTCAAGGACTCGTGCGACGATATCCGGAGCCGACATCTCCTTTGTAGGAGATTCGATGGACAGATGCTCGTGCTCTCCCCGAATAGTCTTGATAATTCGCCAGTCGGAATTTTCCGGGGAAGCGTCGGCGGTAAACCATGCCTGGATCTTTCCTGGAATCTTTTCGTTGGCAACCCATGCAGTCAGTTGTTGCTTCAGGTCTTCTAAGGCTGGAACGGCCTGTGGAATCGACTCTGCCGTTGTGGCCTTTACTTCGAAACGCCCCTGTGGAACGCTTCTACGACCTTCATTTCTGGAAAAAGGCTTTCTGGTGTTATCGCGATTAAAAGTTTTCTTCTGGGGCTTATACATAGTATCTTGCTTGTCTAAAATTATACATAGAACCTTGGATAGATCCAGGAACATTCCTTTGCCAGCATCTTAGGAAATTCTCTAAAGTTTCCGTTGATCTGGTACATATTAAGGCATCCTTCCACGGGTTCGAGCTTGATGACCGAATCTGCTCGGGATTCCAGGTACGGGTACTCGTCCAGGTTGCAACTGGAGACCACCGCACAGCCGGTCAGGGCAATGATGGTGTCTATCATCTGCATCAGGATTTGATGCGGGGCGCCGTTCAGTCGCGTGGACTTGGGATTGTGCAGAACTGCAGAAATGGGGTCGATTACAACAACCTTGTAGTCGTGATTTTCCAGTTTCTTTGCACCTTGAATTCGCTTGGCGATAAGCTGGGCTGTTTCTATGGGGGAAAGGGCCGTACCGCGAAGATTCAGGAAACCGAATTTTGGTGTACTTGCGTTCAGGTCCCGCTTTGCCCCGAGGAGATGGAGACGGTTTAGGAATACGGACTTTGTCAGTTCAAAGTTGATGAACAGGACATCGTTAGAGCTTGTCGAATTGCCGAACCAATCCTCGCCGTAGCAGATGGATAGCCCGAGATCCATGAGTGCCATGGACTTTCCGCTTTTTGGGGGAGCGGTAAAGAGGAAAAATTCCCCTGCACGTAACATGTTTTCCACAATGGTGGAATCCTTTTTGGGTGCTTCTTCGCTGTCGCTTGCAAGTTCGATGAGTGGCTTTCCATCCAGGGAATACTCAACCCATTCCTGCCATTCCTTGAAGTTCTTGGCGCCCTGTTCCAGGCCGATAAGGTACTGCTGCTTGCCGCCGCGAAGTACGCCAGGCATACGGACCATCATGTGGGGATTGCGGTTGGAGGCGTCAACCTTAAAGCCCTGGGAATCCAATGTGTTAAAGAGGAAGTCAACACGTTCCTTGTATTCATCTTCGTCGTTGGCGAAAATCTTGACCCATGCTTGCACGGAGTTAGCGCCGGTGTTAACCAGGGCCGCACAGGGGAGGTTTAGCGCCTTGTAATAGGCAAGCTGTTTTGCCAGGGACATTTTGGGGTTGTCCACGACCACATAACGGTAGTGCCAGCTTTCGTCAGTAGCTTCGGCACCGCCCTTAACGGCGTTGATGCAAAGGAGGGCACCTTCGGGACTGTCAAGTCCCTTCATGATCTTCTTGATGGCATCATCCTGACCGACGATGTTCTCGACAAGTTCTTCTGTACTGTTGGGAGTGTTTGAAATTTTGAAAGCGATGGTCTCGTCGTTTTCAAAAGTGGCTTCTAGCAATTTTGCAAGATCTTTACGCCAATCCGCTGCAGGCCATGGAATAGAAAGCGCTTCCGGGTCAATCTTGAAATTCTGTAACAGTTCCAGGGACTGGGTGTCCAGACCGAGTGCGAGCATCTGCTCCATGGAAATCATCCCTGCGGAAAGGGGATTGATAATGGGCATGGCTACCGTTTGGGGGGCAGCCACTGCTTCCATGGATTGGGTCTGTGCAACTGGTGCTGCGGGCTGAACTGTCTGAGGCGTAGCCGGTTCCTCATCTCTTTCAGCTCTTTTTTCTGCAGAGAAGGCACGACGGAGAATCTGTTCGACTTCGTCACCATCCATTCCGTCGTCGCGGGCTTTACCGCCAAGCTGGAAACTGGCGTCCATGAAGGTCCAGCCTTCCTCTAAGGCTGCAACACCGGCCTTATACAGTTCTGCCTTAAGCTCGTTTTCGCTATAGCTACCTTTCAAAAACAGGTTAATGATCTTCTTTGCGCTTTCCATGGGTCAGTCTCACATTATATCTATCCAATTATAATGTAGCTTATTTTCTTTTTCCTGATATTCGTTATGTTCTGTTCCTGGCCTTTTATTTTACAAAAAACAAGAATTTGGTACACGAAAAACTCCAAAACCTTGCTATTTTGTTTAGACTCAAAAAAAGGATTTTATAATGTCTCTCTACAACAGCATTCTCGAAACCATTGGTAATACACCCCTTGTACGCATCAATAAGCTAAACAAGGGTGACGCAGAAGTTTATGTAAAGCTTGAAATGTTCAATCCTCTGGGTAGCGCCAAGGACCGTGTGGCTCTCGAGATGATTGAAACTGCCGAGAAGGAAGGCAAGCTGAAGCCCGGCGCTTTGATTATCGAACCCACCAGCGGAAACACCGGCGTGGGCTTGGCTTATGTCGGTGCAGTGAAGGGCTACAAGGTGGTGCTGACCATGCCGGATTCCATGAGTATGGAACGCCGCATGCTTTTGAAGTCCCTGGGTGCAGAAGTTGTATTGACCGAAGGAGCCAAGGGCATGGCGGGCTGCATCGAGAAGGCAAATGAGATTGCCGCAGCAAATCCGGGAAGCTTCATCCCGCAGCAGTTCGAAAATCCTGCAAATCCGGCTGCTCACTACAAGACCACGGGCCCCGAGATCTGGCGTGATACCGAGGGCAAGGTGGATGTGTTTATTGCGACCGCAGGCACCGGCGGAACCGTCAGCGGCACTGCAAAATACCTGAAGGAAAAGAATCCTAATTTGTATGTAATCGCCATCGAACCGGACGATTCTCCTATGATTAGCAAGGGCGTTTCCGGCCCCCACAAGATTCAGGGCATCGGCGCAAACTTTATCCCCAAGATTTATGACCCCAAGGTAGTTGACGAAGTGTACCTGACCAGCACCGAAAAGGCGGGAACTGCAGCCCGTGCCGCCGCGGCCGAAGAAGGAATTTTCGTGGGCATTTCCTCTGGTGCTGCATTGGAATGCGCACTTACCGTGGCTAAGCGTCCTGAATTCAAGGGCAAGCGCATCGTGGCGTTACTTCCCGATACCGGCGAACGCTACCTCAGCACCTGGCTGTGGAACAATGAAAAGTGATTAGTGGTTAGTGGCTAGTGGTTAGTGGTCAGAGTTTTCGGGAATATTCCGCAGGGAAATTTAAAGACGAAACTCACCTGAAATTGCAGGCTCCTGCATCCTGCAGCCCTAGCCTCTAGATTCTTGCCCCTAGACCCTAAAAACGCCCTAGCCTCTAATGAACCTCTAGGAGCGAAGCTCCGACCTCATGCCTCAAGCGAAGCGTACCTCAAACTCCTAGCTCCTAGATTCCGGTCCTAGTCCCTAAACTAGTGATTAGTGGCTAGTGGTTAGTGTTTTCAGGAATATTCTTTCGGGCTATTTAAAGACGAAACCACCTGAAATTGCAAGCACTTGCATCCTTCTGCCCTAGCCTCTAGATCCTAGACCCTAGCCTCTAAACTAGTGATTAGTGGCTAGTGGTTAGTGTTTTCAGGAATATTCTTTCGGGCTATTTAAAGATGTAACCACCTGAAATTGCAGGCTCCTGCATCCTGCAGCCCTAGCCTCTAGATCCTAGTCTCTAGACCCTAAAAACGCCCTAGCCCCTAAACTAGTGATTAGTGGTTAGTGTTTTCAGGAATATTCTTTCGGGCTATTTAAAGACGAAACCACCTCGAAATTGCAGGCTCTTGCATCCTTCTGCCCTAGCCTCTAGATTCTAGCCCCTAGCCCCTAAACCAGAAATATTGGTTAAGAGATTGCTTTAGTGGAATTCATTTTTCTATAATTCCTAGCGTAAATATTATGGCAAAAACCTAAAAGGTTAAACTATGGACATTCCTGAATCTTCGAATTTTATTCAAGACATTATCGTCAACGACTTGCAGACCGGCAAGCGCAACAAGGTGCTGACCCGTTTCCCTCCGGAACCGAACGGCTACATCCACATCGGCCATGCCAAGTCCATTTGCCTGAACTTCGGTACCGCCCAGAAGTTTGGCGGTTTCACCAACCTCCGCTTCGACGACACCAACCCCACCAAGGAAGACGTGGAGTACGTGGATTCCATCCGCGAAGACGTGAAGTGGCTGGGCTTCCAGTGGAAGGAAGAATTCTTTGCTTCTGACTACTACGATCAGATTTATGCCTTCGCAGAAAAGATGATCGAAATGGGCAAGGCCTACGTTGAAGACCTGACCCGTGACGAAATGCAGGAATACCGTGGTAACGACGCCGGCAAGCCTTCCAAGCCGTCTCCGTACCGCGACCGTAGCGTTGAAGAAAATATGAAGCTGTTCCGCGAAATGCGTGACGGCAAGTATGCCGATGGCGAAAAGTGCCTCCGCGCAAAGGTGGATCTTTCTAGCCCCAACATGAACATGCGCGACCCGGTGATCTACCGTACCAAGCACTGCACTCATCACCGCACTGGCGACAAGTGGTGCATCTACCCCATGTACGACTTCGCTCACCCCATCAGTGACTGGATCGAAGGCATTACCCACTCCATCTGTACTTTGGAATTTGAAGCCCATCGCCCGCTGTACGATTGGTTCCTCATTGAACTGGGCCTGGAAAACCGCCCCCAGCAGATTGAATTCTCCCGCCTGAACCTGACCTACACCATGATGAGTAAGCGTAAGCTTCTTGAACTGGTGGAAACCAAGGCTGTTCTTGGCTGGAACGACCCCCGTATGCCCACGGTCTGCGGCTTCCGTCGTCGTGGCTTTACCCCCAGCTCCATCCGCGAATTCTGCAGCCGCATTGGCGTGTCCAAGGCTGAATCCATGGTGGACGTGAACCTGCTTTACTTCTGCATCCGCGAAGAACTGAACCAGAGCGCCAAGCGTGCCATGGCAGTCATCGACCCGGTGAAGGTTGTTATCGACAACTGGGAAGACGGCAAGGTGGAAATGGTGGAAGTGGAAAACAACCCCAACGATCCTAACGCTGGCACCCGCATGGTACCGTTCTCCAAGGAACTGTACATCGAAGCCGAAGACTTCATGGAAGAACCTCCCAAGAAGTACTTCCGCCTGAAGCCGGAAGGCGAAGTCCGTCTGAAGGGCGCCTACTTCGTTACCTGCAAGAGCGTCGAAAAGGATGCCGACGGCAAGGTGACCGTTATCCACTGCGAATACGACCCGCTGTCCAAGGGTGGCGAATCTCCCGATGGCCGCAAGGTAAAGGGCACCATTCACTGGGTGAGCGCCGCTCACGCTGTGGACGCCGAAGTTCGCCTCATCGATAATTTGTTCACACTGGAAGACCCGTCCGATGTTCCCGATGGCGAAGATTGGCACAGCTACCTGAATCCTGAATCCATGGTCGTGAAGCAGGCCAAGCTGGAACCCAGCCTGGCTGACGCCAAGATGGAAGACCGCTTCCAATTCCTGCGTCTCGGCTACTTCTGCCTGGATTCCGACGATTCCAAGCCGGGCCACCTGGTGTTCAACCGCACCGTGGGTCTGAAGGATTCCTTCAATCCTTCCAAATAAGGGTAGCACGAATCGTTCACCTCTAAAGGACGTGCGGTCATTCGTGCTACACGCAGAATGACAGCGCGTACTTGAAGGTATTTGCTAGATATAAAAAGGCCTCGTCATTTGACGAGACCTTTTTTTATGGAGTGAAAGTTTATCGATTAAGCATCTTCCCGTTGAGAGTTGCAATCCAATGGGTGCTCATTGCCTTTTCTGGAATCTTCATGGAGGTCGTTCCCATTTTGATCTTGGCTCTAAACAGCACGACTCCCTTCAAGTCGACAATAGCGAAAGTTCCGCCTATGTCAGTTTGTATCTCCAGGTTGTTACCATTTACTGTAAAGTAATTGGTGGGGGAGAGCCTTGTGTAGTCCACGACTCGCATCGTAGGGGGGACAATAGAATCTTTCTTTTCCTCAATGGTGGGAATATGAATTACAGGCTCTGTCACGATAGGATTGGCCGGCTCCGTAAAGCCCAGCTGTTGATCCATCCATGCCATGCGTTCCTTCATTTTCGTGCGAAGGTGTTCCACTTCGCCGTCCCATGTCGTTGCATTGTAACCGCCCATGGCCATGCCCATGCCTCCGCCACCGGACTGGTTGCAGAACTTCATTGGCTGCGGATCAACGTCATTCTGGCCACTTGCTTTACCCAGATTGGGCCAACGCTTGAAGTTTCTATCGGCAGCGTTCTTCAAGTATACCTTCATGGAATCCAAGTAGGCGTCCATAGTCTTGGAGTGCCATACTCCACTGCGTAATTCTGCCCAGCGTTTTTTCAACTCGCTTTGGTATGACGGATCTTTCCACATGCTGGTAAGCCAGCGGGGTGCTTTCAGAGAACTACCTCCGAAGCCGCCAAATCCGCCCCACATACCACCGCCGCCATTTCCGTCGGCAATCAGCTTGCTGCTGTTTTCGATTTGCCAGCCGGTGGTTCCCGAGCTTCCAAAGCCTCCGCCCATGCCGCCAAATCCGCCAAAGCCTCCGCCCCAGCCCCCATTGTTGTTTTGACCTTCGGGTTGAGTACCGTTACTCATGGCTAGATTAAAGTCCCAGGGAGGTCCTAGAGTTACCTTACCGCCCTTGCTATCCTTGGGCTTATGCAAAAAGAAACTGCACCAGTAGGAATCCGCATTGTTGGTGATTTCTTCATGGAGCACGTAATCCACGGCGGAACCAACATCAACATAATTCTCGTAGCCGTTGCCGTTTTTCCCGTTCTTGAACAATCCTTCAAGATCGTTCAAATATTTTTTCAGATATTCTTCTTGCGCACTTTGAATATTTTCTTTTTTGGGATAATGAAGAATGACATTTAAACCATCGGAAGTACTAAATCCCTCGTTGTTGACACTGCCACTGCCTGCGCCACCAGTATTTGTGCCGGTCTTGTCGAATGCCCAGATGTAGCCGCCGGTAACATCGTCGCCTTCAACATCTTCTTCCTTAAGCTTGGAAATGTCGACGCGGTACTTGCCTCGCTTGATTTTTTCAATCAATACATAGACGCCTCGGTAATCGCCATTGATGTATAAATCAAAGTGCATAGTGCGAGGACTATAGCGGCCAGCCTGTCTAAATAGCCAATGGGCCAGGGAATTTCTCAGCATGGACTTGTCCACATAGGGACCATGAAATACCCAGTCATCAGAAGGAGGAAGGCCTAGCATTCCGACGTCGATGCCTTCGCCTATAGAGTCCCGAACCTCTACGCTGTAACCAGGCTTCGGGAAAAGTGCCGAAGACTGTCCTCTTACCTTGATGCCGATATCGTAAAGTTTGCCCTTGGCGCTGTCTGCAACAGAATTCGTTGCATTGTCCAGTACCCTCATAGTTGCCGGTATCTTTTCGCTGACATTCTTGTCCAAACATTTCTGTTTCGTATCCACAAAAATGATGGGCAAGTCGTAAGTTTGAGCCAAAGAACTTGTGGCAACAAGCGCCACAAGGCCACCCATAAACAGAATCTTGGTTCTCCAACCCATGATTCCCTCCTATTTAACACATCCTGAAGATAATTTATAAGGTGGAATTCGAAAGGGTGTGTTAAAATGCATTTACGTGTTGTTGCATTTTACAACAATATGCCCCTTTTCGCAACCAAATTCTATGGTCGTTAAACTAAATGATTAGTAGATTAGCTAAAATAGGAGGGCTTATGATGAAATTGGCTCAAAAGGGTTGTTCTTCTAGATGGACTTGGCTGTTAGTTGCCATTTTCCTTCTTTTACCTGTCTCTGCCAGGGCTGCAGAAAATTTTAGCTCCAGCGAATTGGATACCCTTGTTTCTACAATTGCGTTGTATCCGGATCCCTTGCTGGTTCATGTCCTTGCGGCATCCACCTATGGGGAACAGATTCCCGGCGCAAATGAATGGGCTCAGGCTCATAAGAACCTGAGTGGAGAAGATCTTGCCCGGGAGATGGAACGGGCAAATTTACCCTATGATCCCAGCGTGCAGGCCTTGATTCCTTTTCCGACGGTTCTTGCTACAATGGCCAAGTATAGAACCTGGTCCGATCAACTTGGTGATGCAGTTTCCGTCCAGAAAGACGATGTGATGGATGCTGTTCAACGCTTGCGTAACGCCGCCTACGATCATGGACAGTTGAGAACGGATGAACAGGTCCGAGTGGAAAAGGGTACTTCTATTGTGATAGAACCGGTTCGTACGGAATATGTTTATGTTCCTGTATACAATCCCCGCGTTGTTTTTTATGTCTTTGCTGATTATCCTGCAATCCGTTATCATCACTATGCCTGGCTTGGTTCCTGGTATGGCGAGTGGGGGTGGGGTTCCTGCTGGTTTGAATGGGATTCCCATTTTATGTATGTCCGAGATTATCGCTGGTATCACCGTCGTCCCATACCTCATCATCCTCGTCGTTATAATCCGCCTCCGCGTCGTCTAGAACCTGTTCATAGCGCAAAACGGCCTTCTGCGGCTCCCGTTGCAGAATCCAAGTGGAATAGGATTACGCCTCCGGCCCGACGTGAGGGCGGTGTGTTTGGACGTGAAAACCACACAGAATCAACTCGTCCCGTCCAGGCTCCCGTTGGTCACAAGAGCGTTCCTGTCAAGGATTCCTTTGCTGCGTCTGCCGGGAATAGCTCAAAGAAATCTGCGGAAAACGAGGAAGATGTCTGGAATCAATCCAGTAGCCCGGTTCCTTCATCGGGTATTTCTCAACCTTCTAAGCGTCGTAGCGGTTCTTCTGAATATCAGGAAGATAACGGCAATTCCGGCTTTGGAAATTACACGAGAAAGTCATCCCCTGGCGCACCTTCCAGTGGAGGCGGCGCAGGCGGTTTTAGCAAGAGCAAACGGCGTTAAAAAATCACTAAGGAATATTTATGCTTTGTACCGAAATCCTGGGAACGACCCATCACGGAACTTACAAGAAGGTTATTGACGTCCTTTTTGAAAATAAGGAACTGGGGGACAAGACCTTCATGAGAGTCGCTCGTGATGGAGTTGAACTGGATATTCGACTGGACTGTGATCTTCAGGATGGAGACATTCTTGCCGAAACGGACTTCTATGTCTATGCTGTGAAAGCGGTAGAAAAATTTCCTGAGAAAAAGAAAACCTTTCTTTAATGTTGTGCGGGACTGGGCCGCATCATAATCGGGCTTTAGCCCATGAGTGCCTTGTGAATTTCCACAGCGGCGTCGCGACCAGTCTTCATTGCCATAACGACAGTGAGAGGACCGTGCTTGGCATCACCAGCGGTAAAGACGTTCTTGACGGTAGTCTCGAAGGAACCTTCGGCCTTTACGATGTAGGTGCCGTTCTTGTTGGTCTCCAGGCCGGCGGTGGTGTTCTTGATTTCGTCGGAGACGCGGCTGCCGATGGCGAGAACCACAGTGTCGCAGGCGATTTCTTCAGTTTCGCCTTCGATCTTTACCGGACGGGGACGGCCCTTTTCGTCGGGTTCGCCCAGCTTGAACTTGTCGAGAATGGCCTTTGCCACGCGACCGTTTTCGTCGGCGATGAATTCGGCAGGGTTACGCAGTTCCTTGATGAAAACGCCTTCGTTCAGGATTTCGCAAAGTTCAGCCTTGCAGGCGGGCATTTCGTTGACGGTGCGACGGTAGACGCAGTGGACAGTTTCTGCGCCCAGGCGGAATGCCATGCGGCATGCGTCCATGGCCACGTTGCCGCCACCGACAACCACCACGTTCTTGCCGGATTCGATTGCTTCGCCGCGGTTGCCCTTCTTCAGGTATTCTTCGGCGGTGTAGACGCACTTCAGGTCTTCGCCCTTGGTGCCGGTCTTCATGGCCTGGCCTGCACCGTTGCCCATAAACACGGCGTCATATCCCTGCTTGAACAGTTCTTCGATGGTTACATCCTTACCGACGGTAACGCCAGTCTTCACTTCGATGCCCATCTTGGGAAGGATACTGTATTCGTAGTCGACGATATCCTTGGGGAGACGGAACTGGGGGATGCCGTAGCGGAGTACGCCACCCAGCTGGTCGTATGCTTCGAAAATTGTAACATCGTGACCCAGGGTGCGGAGGTCTACAGCGGCTGCAAAACCGGAAGGACCGGAGCCGACCACTGCAATCTTCTTGCCGGTGGAGGCTGCGATTTCGGGAACGGGCTTGCCGCCCATGTGTTCTCGTTCGTAGTCGATGCAGAAACGTTCGGTTTCACCCATGTGGATGCCCTTGTTCATATCCTTCAGGGAACGGCCCATGGCGCAGCTGGACTGGCACTGCTTTTCGTGGGGGCAGACTCGGCTGCAGATAGCGGGCAAAAGGGATGTTCCGCGGATCATCTTCACGGCGGCTTCCACATTGCCACCGGCCAGCAGTTCCAGGTACTGGGGGATGGGCATGCCGATGGGGCAGGCTGCAGTACAGAACGGCTTCTTGCAGTTCATGCAGCGGGAGGCTTCCAGGCGGGCCTGAGCCATGGTCAGGGTGCTGGTGCTCTCGTCCATGGTGGTGCGGTACTCCCTGTGGGGGAGGGTTGCTCCGCGCTGGGGCGGGATGCTCATCTTGTCCTTCAGACCGACGGTCGGGAGGGCTGCGATGCGTTCCAGTTCGGCCTTTGCGGCCTGATCCAATGCTTCGATATCCTGCATAAGATAATACCAATTAGCTGAGAAACATTCGTTTCGGGGTTTTACATTTTACGCGGCGCAATATAGAAATTTTCAGGGTGCGTAAAAATCCGCGAATAGAATTTATGCGCATTTTGGGCGTCTTGCATGTGATCCTATGTTTTATGTCGCGGTTTACATATAAATTTGAATAAAAAAGAATTTTTATAGGTAAAATTATGAATAAATTAATTGGTGGTGGGCGAAAAAGCGATGCTTTGGGATGAAAAAAGCGGAAAAACATCCGTTTTTTCCGCTTGGAATACTTGTTTTAAGTCTGAATGTTTAGAACAACATAAAATTTTACATATAATTTTGAGGAAAACGCTGGCTTTATAGGTAATTTCGCAGGTGTCCGCTGAAATAGCTACTGTAAATCACGCTGCAACACTTCGATCTTTGCCTTGGACCATTCCTCGAAATTGTCCGCGGCGATATGATCCTTGGCCTCCTGCATCAGGTGCAGGTAGAAGTGCAGATTGTGAATGCTTGCCAGGGTGAATCCCAGACTTTCGCCGGCGTGGTGCAGGTGGCGCAGGTAGGCGCGGCTGAAGTTACGGCAGCAGTAGCAATCGCAGTTAGGGTCCACGGGCTTGTCGTATTCTTCGGCGTGGCGGGCTGCCTTGTAGCGCAAGACGCCTTCGCTGGTGAACAGCATGCCGTTTCGTGCGTTGCGGGTTGGCATCACGCAGTCGCACATGTCCACTCCGCGGCCGATCAATTCCAGCAGGTTCCATGAGGTGCCCACACCCATCACGTAGCGGGCGTGGTCCTTGGGCAGGTAGTCGGTGCAGAAATCCGCAATTTCGTACATGGTTTCCGTGGGTTCGCCTACGGAGAGGCCGCCCATGGCGAATCCGTCCGGTTCCAGCTCGGCAATACGTTCAATTGCCTGCTTTCTCAGGTGTTTGTGCATGCCTCCCTGGACGATTCCGAAGAACTTCTGCTCGTAACCGTGAATTTCCGGATTGGCCTTCAGCCAGTCCATGGCTTCCTTCGTCCATTTCAGGGTGAAGTTCAGGCTATGTTCCGCTTCCTTCTCCGTGCTGGGGTAGGGAGTGCACTCGTCGAAGGCCATAATGATGTCCGCGCCGATCTCGCGCTGGGCTCTCATGACGGTTTCCGGGCTGAAAAAGTGCTTTGAACCGTCCAGAATGCTTCTGAATTCCACACCTTCGGGCTTGATCTTGCGCAAATCCTTCAGGCTCCACACCTGAAATCCGCCGCTGTCGGTCAAAACAGGACGGTCCCAGCTCATGAACTTGTGGATGCCGCCTGCTGCAGCAATTTTCGGGGTGGTGGGACGCAGGTACAGGTGATATGTATTTGCCAGAATGATTTCTGCCTTCAGGTCCTTCAGCTGGGCGGGAGTCACCGCCTTGACGGTAGCTTCGGTACCCACGGGCATAAAAATTGGAGTGTGAATGTCCCCGTGATCCGTATGGAGCACGCCCAGGCGGGCCTTGGACTTCTTGGAGGTCTTTAGCAATTCAAAACGATTCATACGTTCCAAAGATAGCAAAAGTCCAGTATTGTTAGTTTTTTCTTTTTCTGTTTTGTATATTTGGCGGCGCAAACAAATAGAAGACTTTTCTTCTCTCGTTTGATTCACATTTTGGAGGTTAGGTTATGATTAAGAATGTCGCAGTGGCGGCTGTTTGTGCTGTTTCCGCATCTTTTGCTTCTTGGGATCTTTTCCCTGTTCAGGAAGCGGGTAAGGGCGAGGCAAGAATTACTTATGTCAACACATGGCTGGATGAAGGCGGCTACGGAACCTTTTCCGTGGGGGTTCGCTATTCGGTGATAAAAAATCTGGAATTGGCATTAACCCTTCCGTATCAGCCTTACGAATTTGACGGGGATGGTAACTTCTATAGCTTTGCTGACGGAATAGGAAACCTAACTGCCATGGCGAAATATCAGTTTCTGCCCAAATTCAGTGGTTTCCTAGATGTAGTTTTCCCTGTGGGAAATGAAACCCTTGTGGGAGATGATGAACATTTCCGTTTCCGTTTTGGAACTCAGTATTCTCAGATGTTCGGGATAGTTAATTTCGGATCTGGATTGAGCCTGGGTATCGAAACGTACGGTAATGACAAAATTACTCCTCCTTGGAGTTTAAATGCTGATGCCGAAGCAGACTTTTTGGTGGATGAAATGTTTGTGCCTCATGTAAGGGCTGTTTTTGCTATGGAATTAGGCCGGATTACATGGAGCGATGGCCGACATACGAAGCCCCATACGGGGCACTTTGCGGCTGTGGCCAATGTTGGCTCGTTCATCAATTTTACGCCTAGTTTCTCGCTGGATGTGTTTGGGGATATCCAGACCCAATGGCATGGAGACGAATTTTTTGATCCCGTCTTCATGGCGGGTGTGAAGGCTCTCTATAAATTTTAAAAACTTTAAAAATTTACGTAAAATCGCAATATATTCCTTCTGAGAAAAGAAGATTCCGTATTTGGGATCTTCTTCTTTTTTATGTGTTTTGGGCCCGCTTCATTGTCAATTTGTCCATAGCATGTCTATTCGGGGTATGTCGTTTACCCTCATAAGAGGGTAGTTTATGAGGGTTAAATTATGCCTTTTGGGCGAAAAGGAGATTATATGAATTTTACAAAGGCAAAAAAAATGGCGCTGAAAGCCCTGTGTGGCTTTGGCGTTCTGGCTTTACCCGCTTTTGCTTATAACCCTATTTCCACATATCATTATCTGGCTGACCCGGGTGCCGCCGCCGATGATGAATACTTCTATATCATCACCGACTCCGACGATCCGGCTGTCTATAACGCCAATGGTTACGACATCAAGGCACTCTACGGTTTCCGTTCCAGGGATATGCAGAACTGGACCGACTTCGGTATCATTTACGATGCCCGCAAGGTAAACGGCATTGGCGATATCTGGGCTTCTGGCATTGCCAAGAATCCCAACGACGGTAGGCTTTACATTGTGTTCCCCGATGGCGGTGGCGGCGGTATCGGCCTTATCGGTGCCGACAGCATTGCCGGCCCCTGGACTAACCCGGTTACTGGTAACAAGAAATTGATCAACAACTGGGGCGGCGGTATCGACAACTGCGATAACATCGGCTGGTGTTTCGATCCGGCAATCTTCTTCGATACCGATGGTCAGGGCTACTTCACGTTCGGTGGCGGTAGCAGCGATCAGCGTCCTGCAGCCAACGACAATAATGATATTTTCAATATCTACAAGCTGAACAAGGATATGAAGGGCTTCGATACGGGCTCCAAGACTCACCTGAAAATTGGTGGTCCCAAGGCCATGGAAGCTTCCTACATCCATAAGTACAAGGACAACTACTACCTGTCTTACAGTACCGCAGACTTGCGCATCGCATACGGTATGTCCAAGAGCCCCATGGGTCCCTATACCTACAAGGGAATCTTCATGGGCAACCCAAATATCGGTGGCAAGAACATCAATGCCAACAACAATAACCACCACGGTATTGCTGAATTCAAGGGCCATTGGTATGTGGTCTATCATGATCGCCGTATTTCTACGGGTTATGACGGTCTAGAAAAAATCCCTGCAGATGATGGCAAGCCAAATCCGGAACCGGCGTTCCATCGTAGCGTCAGCGTGGATGAATTTACCTACGCCGCCGATGGCTCCATGAACAGCCTGACCTTTACTGTTGAAGGTCCTAAGCAGATTGAAAACTTCGATCCCTACGATTGGTATCCGGCTCTTACCAGCTCCAAGCAGAAGGGCATCCGCAGCCGCTCCGACTGGGCTCCGGGCAAGGTGTCTGAGTCTTACCTGCTTCCGCTTTCCACCAGGGAATCCTGGATTCGGGTCTCCGGCGTAGATTTTGGTACTGCAGCGACAGGCTTCGTTGTAGAGGCTGCAAGTGCCGCCGCAGGCAATAAGATCGAAATCCATACCGGTTCTGCAACGGGAACGCTGGCTGGAACCTGCGAACTCAAGAATACCGGTTCCAAGAATACCTTTGCGGAAAACAAGTGCGATGTGACGGGCCTTAAGGGCATTGTGGAGCAGCTGTTCCTGGTGTTCAAGGGTTCTCAGGATTCTACCATGGCCATCAAGGCCTGGGGCTTCGAAGGTAGCGGTACTACGCCTCCCACCCCGCAGGCTCCCTTCGGTGGCAAGGCCTGGGCAATTCCTGGCACAATCCAGATGGAAAACTTCGACATTCCGGGCACTGGCCGCGGTAGCGACATCGAGTCCTTTAGCGATAACGACGCCGAAAACCACGGTGACAGCGACTACCGTAAGGAAGACGCTCCCGCAGTGGATCTTTACAAGAAGTCCAACAACCGCGTGGTTGTAGGCTACATCCAGAAGGGCGAATGGCTGGAATACACCGTGAACGTTGCTGAAACCGGCACTTACACTATGTTTGCCGCAGTGGCATCCGACGGTGGCTCCAGCTTCAAGCTTTCCATGGACGGTAAGGACATTACCGAGGATATCGCTGTTCCTCCTGCCAAGAAGGAAGAAGGTGCCGAGCAGAACTTTGATGACTACAACAAGGTTTCCGCTGCCGTGAACCTGACCAAGGGCGAACACATCCTTCGCTTTACCGCCACCGCCGACTGGTTTGACATCGACTACATCAACTTCGTGGCTGGTGAAAACGCCAAGGACGATGCTCCGCTGCCTGGTGAAGAAGTCGGTTCTGGCGATAAGGATGCCATCGGCTCTAGCCTGAATCTGCAGGTTTCCGGCAAGAACGTGTTCAGAGTCTTTGACCTTCAGGGACACCAGCTGGGCTATGTGGATGTCTTCGGCAAGAAGACCGTCCGCGCCTTGAACGAAGCCGGCTTCAGCAAGGGTGTCTACATGCTCAAGCAGGTAGGCGGCTCCCAGAAGATGATGGTGAACACCGCCCGCTAGTTCTTGCGTGAATTTGCTGGCGTAAACCTGCGAAAGTTTGGGGCGCTTGCCCCGAGATAACATGAAGTCTCCCGATGGAAACGTCGGGAGATTTTTTCAAAGAGTGTTTTTAGATTTTATTTTGTTTGAGGTTATTCTAGTTGAATCACAGCCGGAGTCGCCGGTGGATGGACCCATAGAAACAAAGAGAAAAGGCTCAGTTTTCACTGAGCCTTTTCTACTGCGGTCGGACAGACTTGAACTGTCATGGGATCGCTCCCACTAGCACCTCAAGCTAGCGTGTCTACCAATTCCACCACGACCGCTTGGTCCTTATCGGAACGGGCTCAAAGATAGATTAATCATTTAATCTTGTAAAGGGTGCAGGTCAAAAAAAATGAAAAAAGTTCAAAAAATCTTTTTCAGGTAAAAAAATAATGACGCTCCCCCCAAGGGCGCGTCATTATTTGGTGTATGGGATGTTTGGTTTTGTGACTATAAGATAGATTCAAATACTCCAGTTGGGAATAGTCCAAAGAAACATTGCGTTGTAGGGTTTTACAACGCCCTCGAAATTGCGCTTTGTAGCCTGTTCCTCAAAAAAATAATGACGCTCCCCCCAAGGGAACGTCATTATTTGGTGTATGGGATGTTTGGTTTTGTGACTATAAGATAGATTCAAATACTCCCATTGGGAATAGTCCAGAGTAACATTGCGTTGTAGGGCTTTACAACACCTGACCTGCTTCCGGGGGATGCTAAGAAATATTGTTATTTTTAGACCGATTATGGAACTAAAACAATTTTCTACCTGGCTAAACGACCTGCTGACTCCGCAGGCATTTCATGACTATTGCACCGACGGTCTTTGCGTCGAGGCAAGCGACAAGGTGACGAAAGTCTTAACGGGGGTCTCTTTCCGGGACCGCCTGATTGACTCCGCTATCGAGGAAAAGGCGGACTGCATTATTGTCCACCATCCCAACGGTTTCTGGAAGGGGGAAGACCGTGTCCTTGTGGGAAAGTTCGGCGAACGGATGCGTCGCCTGATGCAGCACGGCATTTCCCTTTATGGTTTTCACCTGCCGCTGGATGGTCATCCTGAAATTGGCAATAACGCACTAATTGCCAAAGCTATGAATCTTTCGAACCTCCAGGGATTTTTACCCGAAGGGGAAAAGTTTGTAGGCTGGATTGGGGAGTTCTCTCTGCCTAAATCTCGGGAAGAGTTTCTGGCCCAGGCTGAAATAGCATTTCCTCACGGGATTCAAAACCGTCTGATGTACGGTTCCGAGACCATCAGGAAGGTGGCCATTTGTAGCGGTTCTGGTGCCAGCGGTATCGAGGAGGCCATCGCCCTTGGGGCGGACGCCTTTATTACCGGCGAAATCAAGGAGGCCGTTCCCATCACCTGCGAGGAACTGGGCTTTAACCTGATAAATTGCGGCCATCACCGCACGGAAGTTTTTGGCGTGCGAGCCCTGGCGGAAAAGATCCGGGAAGAGCTGAAAATCCCTGCGAAGTTTTTGGATATCGACAACCCGGTATAGATCGCCGCTTTTTGTGGGTCATGACCCTATCTCAATGACAGATAACCTGTTGCTGACTGCGATTTTTGGGAAAAATCTCCCAAAAATCGTTTTTTTATAAAATTTTTTGAAAAAATCTTAAAATTTTACATTTCTTCCGCCGCTCTCGTAACTTGTTGATTGACAATGAGTTATGACTTTGCACCTGTTCGCTTTTCTGCGTTTTTGCCCTGCACCCCTTATTTTAGCCCCTTTTTTCTCTTTGCCAAAATGTTACGTTTTTTTTATTTTGCCCCCCGTGAATTTTGTCAAGACCACAATGCATTTCCAGAATTCGTCCAAGTCGGTGACGCTGCACTTGCCTGCGTTCCTGTTTTCCGCTTGGCCGGTCCTGCGACTCGTCATTGCTGTCGGCGTTCTTCTTTTCGTTGTCCAGATGGCTTTCACTACGGTCTATGACGGTATCCTGGGCCTGCAGCTAAAGGAACGTCAGAAGCTGGAAAAGGAAGTGGCTAGCGTTCAGAATACCCTGGAGTATCTGAATGGCGTGACAACTGATTTCTTTAAGGCCGAGAATATGCTTTATGCCCGTTTTGGCCTGCCTGCACAGGAGGAAACCTCCCGTGAAATGGGTACGGGTGGCGAAATCTCTCCGGAAGATCTCCTGCAGCGTAAGATTTCCCCGGTTTTTGAAAAGGTCGCTGGCCTAAAGGACGCGTCCCTGCGCATTCAGGGCAAGCTTTCCAATAGCGACGCCTCCTTCCGCAATCTGAACAACTACATGGAGCAGAAACTCGCCCAGTGGCGTTACCTGCCTTCTATTGCACCCACTACGGGGCGTTACGCATCTCCCTTTGGTCCCCGCGTCCATCCGGTGACTGGCGAAGTGGGCAAGATGCACCAGGGCATGGATATCGCCAACGATCGCTGGACCCCGATTTTTGCCCCTGCCGACGGTGTTACCGAAATGTCCCAGTTTAGCAGTTCGTTCGGTAACTATGTGGTTCTGGATCATGGTAACGGTATCAAGACCCGCTATGGACATATGATGATGTCTGTGCTTCATACGGGTGAGTTTGTGAAGCGTTACCAGCTTATTGGTTATATGGGAAACACCGGACGTTCCACCGGACCTCACCTCCATTACGAGGTTTGGGTGAACAATTCCCCTGTGAACCCGCTTGCCTATATTTTGCCCAACGACCACTCGGTGGACTAGCCTTTGCGCTGGTGGCCTGAGTGCCTTGTCCGTTGAGCGCCCGTCCGAGAAAATGGCGCCGGCAGGTTCCGGCTAAGGACGGATAACACCCTCGAGGGTGTGAATTGCAGATATATAATGGAAGTGCCCATGGGGCAGTCTTGATCGCAGGATATGTCCTGCGGTGTCTTTTTATGTTGATTCTTGCATTTTCCGCAGATGATGCCTGGGCCTGCCCGCGGTTTGTGGAATTTTTCCCGGACCCGACGGATGTTCCCGACCAGCAGGGGGAATTTGTCGAGATTCGCCTGGAAAAGAACGAGGTGGGGAACGTTTTCGCCCCTGAAAGTATTTCGGTCCTTGCCGACGGGAAGAAATCCCTGAAAGTGCCTTACCCCCGGGTGGAACGCCTTGTCCTGGTTCACGATTCCGCCTATTGCCCGAAAACAGGGACCGCCTGCGGGTTGCTGGGAGGAATTTCCCTGCCAAACTCGCGGGAGATTTCCTGGGTGCTGGAAGCCGGCTCCTGCAGGGATTCGGTAACGCTTGCCGTACCTAAGGCGGGTAAAAGTTTCCAGAGGGTGAAATTTTCCGACGAGTGGATTCTGGCGGAACCCTCCTTCGGGTTTGGGAATCCATTTTACGAGGAAGGGGTGTCAGACTGCGGCATCGAGAGGTTGGATGCGGAGTTTCTCGGGAAGGGTGCGTGGTCCCTGCGGTTTGTCCTGTCGGGATGTGACTCCACCTGGCTGAAATACGACTTGCAGGACTTGTATAGCGGTAAGGGCCGGAGTGATTCCGTTCTTGTCCGTCGGGGTTTTACCCTGGATTCAGTTGCGGGGGAGGCGATCTGGATTCGCGGGCGGGTTTCTCCCGACGAGGTGGCGTTTAACGATTCGCTGGATACGCTGATTTTTATGCCAGGGAAGTCCCCCCTGGTCCTTTCTGAAATCCATCACTGTCCAAACGAACCGGAACCGGAGTGGGTGGAAGTCTATAACAGGTCCGAAGCCCTCCTGCCCCTTGATAAGATCCGGTTCTGCGACCGGGGCGGTCCATGGAGCGGCTTCCTGGAAAGTGACGGATCCCTGGTGTTCACCAAGGATACGGCGGGGCTGCGGAACTATCTGGGCTTTCGGGACGTGAAACTTTTTCAGACGCCCCTTGGCTACCTGAACAATTCCGGCGGGTCCTTGGGCATCTGCTATGGCGACAAGGTGCTGGATTCCGCCTACTGGGACAAGACTCTCGTGACATGCCCTTCGGGTCTCAATCCCCTGACGGGGCGTCCGGAAAATACGCCGGGCTACCAGGGCAATCGCAACGAAACCCTTCGGAAAAAGAAATTTTCATATAAAATCTCCTCGCGGGTTGTGCAGAAAGGCAGGTCGTCCCTGCTGGTGCTTGTAGAATGTGAATCCCAGATTCCCCTGAAGTTGCTGGATTCCATGGGGAGGGTCCGCTGGAAAACGACTGTGCCAGCGAATCAGTCCACATGGATGAAAATACCTACGGATTCCCTGGATGTAGGCGTCGCCTATGTGTCTATAGCGGAGGGAAAGGCGGAAACGCTGATTGGAATTTTAGTGAGGCCGTGATCCATGAAGGTGATTCTTTGCGTTCTGTTTCTGTGGGGAGCGGCTTTTGCCGTCGATTCGCCCGTGGTCTTTGTCCAGCCTTCTTCTGGAAATCTGGATGTTTCCGGTGCGGGTGGATTCTTGTCCACACCTGCAAGGCGCAGTAATCCTTCCATATATGTCGCCTGTTTTCTGGCGAGGGATGTGGAGGAGTATTCCTGTAGCGGAGGAGGTGAATTTCGCTGGAAGGAAAGCCGTTTTGCATTTTTCAGCTCTCTCCATGGGCTGGATTCCCTATATATGCAGTCTTACTCCGAAATGGATATATCCTATGACCTGAAGTTTCTTCTGGTGGGCTTGGGTTATGGCTTTTCCATGGAGTGGATTCCGGGAGAGGACCAATGGTACAGGCATAGACTGAAAATGGGAGGAACTTATATCGGGGACCGAACCTATTGGGGAGTGGCCGTTTCGGGCTGGTTGCCGGGAAAAAATACGGGGAACTGGATTGTGGGTGGAGGCGTGTGGGTAAGGGACTGGGGAAGGGCCTTCCTGGAATGGAATGACGGGAGTCTTCTGGTGGGGAGTTCCGTGAAGTGGAAATGGCTGGAAGTAAGGACTAGCTATGCGTTTCCCGATTTTGGAGTTTCCCTTGCCCTGTCTGTTTCGCTGGGTGGTTTTTCTGTGGATTCCCATTATGGTCCTGCATCGGGAAAAACGGGCTGGATTGGGCTTGGTCTGCAAAAAAGGATTGAAAAAATGACTATCTTGTAGGCGGAGTAACGCTATATCCTATGTTTATTTCGACTGGTGCACTTGCGGGGATTCTGTTTTCCCTTTTTGTAGTCCTGGTGGCATTTGTCATCTCGATTCTGCTGTACCGGGATTTGCGTTCCCGTCAGGATGTTTATGCAGGCTTTTCCAGGGACTTGAACGAATTTATCGTAATCATGTCCAAGGACGGGATTCTTCTGGACTTGATGCCCAAGCATATTGACGATCCGCTCTATAGGCAGCTGGCGCAGAACCAGAGCTTTGAAAACATTCTTTCCATTTCGGACCTGAATCGTTTTAATGACTATATCCGAGGGCTGGACGCCTATCCGGATATTCCCTTTGTCTTTTCCTATAATAGTGAAGAAGGCGTCCTATGGTATGGCCTGAGGGCTGTCATGCAGAAAACGGGGGCGGAGAGCCATTCGGTCTACCTGATAAAGAACATGACTCTTGATGTGGAATCCAGAAGCCAGCGGGACACCATCCAGAAGAATATGGATATGCTCTTGCAGGGTACAGGAGATTTCCTCTGGAGCCTTGATGTGGAAAATCGCCAGTTTTCCATTCTTACTCCTATGTCGGATGATGAAGGCCGCGTGGTGCCGAGATCTGTCGGTGTGCAGGATATCCATACAATCCTTCCCAAGGTGGATTTCAAGTTTTTCGCCGATACGGTCAACTCGAGGATTGTTGATTTTAGGGCGACGGGGCACGACCACGATGAACACCGTTCCTTCAAGGTTCGAATTTATGGAGAGAACAGCAAGCTGATATGGTATTCTTTCCGGTGCAAGGTAATCAATGACGAAAATGCCCGCCTGAAAATTAACGGAACTGCACGACGGATGGATGTGCTCATGGAATCGTCGACTTTCAATGAGGAGGCGAAGGATGCCTTGCTGTCTTCCGCGTTCAGCTTCCCGGAACTAGGTATTTTCTGCGTAGACCGTGACTTTAGAATTCAGGGATGCAACCAGACTTTCGCCTTGGAACACGGCGCTTCCAACGGAGCTTTCTTCATCGGGAAGGATGCCAAGACCGTGTTCAAGATGGGCTTTGCAAATATCTTTACGGATCTCTGCATGAAGGTGTTTGAATCAGGGCGTCCTGTTTCCTGGCGGGGCCTGCTGGATGCTGAAGGAATTGCCTCTAGCATAAATGTGACACCAGTGGAGCAGGATAACATAGTGAACAAGATTTTGATTAGCTACAGCTATACCCTGAAAAGCGATTTTGAACAGATGATGAAAAAAGAAATGGAGTTACTATGAAAAAGAAGTTTCTATCCCTAGTATGCTTTGCTTTAGCCCTTTCTGCCTGTGAAGGGGAGAAGTCCAAGGATGTTGCTCCCAACGCTTCTAACGCGCCCGCAGTGGCTCCTGCCGCTCCCCAGGCCGCTACTCCGGCTGCAGCCTCTGTTGCAGAAAAGAAGATGGGTGAATATGCCAAGGCGGAAATTCGCACAATCGACTGGGCGAAGGCCGAGGAATTGGCTCAGGCTGGCGGCCTGTATGTGGATGTCCGCTATCCCGACGAACTGAGCCAGGGATATGTGATGAACTCTGTCAATATTCCCCTGGACGAAATCAAGCATCGCCTGAACGAGCTTCCAAAGGACAGGGACCTGCTGGTTTATTGCCGTTCCGGTCGTCGTAGCGAAGCCGCTACCAATCTACTCCAGAAGAATGGTTTTGAACGCGTCTATAATGTTGCTGGCGGATTCCTGGCTTATCCCAAGAGATAACAGACCGATAGTGGGCCTTGCAGATCGTGACTTCTGAAAACCAAAACTACATGGAGATGGCTCTTAGGGAGTCCGTCTTTTCCATCGGGTTGAGCCGCCCTAATCCGGCGGTAGGTGCCGTTGTGGTTAAGGACGGGATTGTCGTGGGGAAGGGGCGTACGCAGCGCCCTGGATCTGCCCACGCCGAGGTCATGGCGCTGCGTGACGCGGGCGAGCTCGCCCGCGGCGCGGCCATCTATGTGACGCTGGAACCCTGCTGCCATTATGGCCGCACGCCCCCCTGCACCAAGGCCATCATCGACGCGGGAATCGCAAAAGTCTTTTACGCCCACGGCGACCCCAATCCCGTTGTCCGCGGGAACAGTCGCAAGATTCTGGAAGAGGCCGGTATTGAAGTCTACGAAGGCGTGGACGCCTGCATCGCTGCTGAAATAGAAGACGGTTGGGATGATGACAACTGTGGTGGCGAATGCAATTTCCTATCACGCCATCCCCGCGACAACACTGCATGTCATCCCCGCGACCTCTCCGCATGTCATCCCCGCGAAGGCGGGGATCTAGCATACTCTGCACGCCATCCCCGCGACCTCTCCGCATGTCATCCCCGCGAAGGCGGGGATCTAGCATCCCCCTCGAAAACCGCCGTCGCCGAAGGCCGTATGGTCTTCCACGACATCGAACGTTACTTCGAAGCCTACGATTACTTCGTCCGCAACAAGCGAACCTTTGTTGAAGTCAAGAGCGCCATTACCGACGAAGGCTCCATGGGGTATGTTTTGCCCGATGGCTCCCATAAGCCCATGAAAATCACAGGGGAGGGCGCCAACTGCTGGAATCACGAGCTTCGCGCCATCAGCGACGCAATCCTCGTTGGTGCAGGAACTGTTCTCGCAGACAATCCCTCCCTGAACGTTCGCAATGCTGCCGGAAACGATCCCGTAAAAATCGTATGGGCCGGCCATCACGAATTTTCTGCTGAGGAAGTTGCTAGGCTGAAGGTGTTCGCTCCGTATAATCCTGAAACCATTTCCACAAGTCATCCCCGACTTGATCGGGAATCTAGCGATTTCATTTCAGAAAAAAAGACTCTTGTTTTCTCCTGCGTTCCACAGCCACAGTGTCATTCTCGCGATCTCCAGTCGCAGTGTCATTCCCGCGACTCACAACCACAGTGTCATTCTCGCGAAAGCGAGAATCTAGCGTTTTCATCCTGCGAAGTCGTCCTGCTGTCCGGCACCTCCTTTGCAGAAAACTGGACGATGATGATTGATGACTTATCAGCTCGCGGTATGCACCGTCTCATGGTGGAGCCCGGTGCTGGCCTTGCCAAGCAATTGTTTGCCGCAGTCCCTGCCGACGCCATCGCGACCTCGGCGCAAAAGCCTCTTTGGAACCGCCTGGATCTTTGGCGTTCCACGGACCATACCATCGAAGACGCTCTGGCCTCCTTCATTGACGAAGGCTCTGTGGCCAAGACCTTGGATTTTCCCGCTATTCCGGAAAAACTCATTGCCAAGGAATCCTTTATGGTGGGCCCTGATGTGCTTACCGTTTTTTATCCCGGTTAAATACAAAACACCGGTTGTAAATGAGCTTCAGTAATCAATAAATTAGCTTTGTCTAATTTTTATGAGGATACCCTCCCAAAATCCTCAAAAATAGCCTGTTTTCAGCCCGCATCCCTCTCGTAATTCATAATTTTCTAAATGGCACACTTCGTGTGCATTTAGTACGGCTCAACCATGAAAAATAAGCAAGCATATTTTTCGCGGCACTCGCCTTTGGCGCATAGGCGCAATTTGCTAGGCTCAAAAGTGGTTTCATAAATGAAACCGTTTTATTTGCCTTACGCAAATTTTTCTAAATTTGCCCCCGTATGTTTACAGGTATTATTCAAAGTACGGGAACCATCCTTTCTCTTGAAACGAGAGGGGATGCCCTTACCATGCGCTTATCAGCACCCGGATTCTTTAAGGGTTGCCATTTGGGCGATAGCGTGGCCAATGATGGCGTCTGCCTTTCTATCGAAAGTTGCACCGACGACGAGGCTACCTTCTGCCTGATGCACCAGACGGTGGAAAACACCTCCTTTAAGCAGGCTGAACCGGGTAAACTTGTGAATCTGGAAAAGGCTTGCCGTGCGGATTCCTTCATGGGCGGACATTTTGTCATGGGCCATGTGGATACTTCCGTAAAGGTATTGGCCGTCGCCAACCGCGAAACCGGCGTGGAAGTGGACTTGGAACTTCCCAAGGACCTGCGCCGCTATGTGATTCGCCGCGGTTCCGTGTCCCTCAACGGTATTTCCCTTACGGTTGCCGAAAAGTTCGAGGATTCCATCCGCGTGTGCATTATTCCAGAAACCCTCGCCAGAACCAATTTGCGTAACTGGGTGCCCGGCACTATTGTAAATGTTGAAGTAGACATGCTTGGCAAATATATCGAGAATTATTTGAAGGAGCGTGACCTTGCTTAGTACAATCGAAGAAGCCCTTGAGGATTTCAAGGCCGGTAAATTCCTTATCGTTGTAGATGACGAAGATCGTGAAAACGAAGGCGACTTTATAATTGCCGCCGAGAAGATTACACCGGAAAAGGTGAACTTCATGCTCCACGAAGGCCGCGGCGTTCTTTGCTGCCCGCTGCCCATCAACCGTTGTCATGAACTGAATTTGACCCGCCAGACCGCCGAAAACACTTCTATTCTCGGCACCCCGTTCACCATCATGGTGGATAAGATTGAAGGCTGTACCACAGGAGTTTCTGCCCACGACCGTGCCGCTACCATTTTGGCTCTTTCCGATCCTGCATCCAAGCCCAGCGATTTTGGCCGTCCGGGTCATATTTCCCCGCTGTACGCCCAGGACGAAGGCGTCCTTCGCCGCGCAGGCCACACGGAAGCTGCCGTGGACCTGGCAAAGCTGGCTGGACTTCGCCCTGCAGCCGCCCTCATCGAAATCATGAATGAAGACGGCACTATGGCCCGCATGCCCCAGCTGGAGGAAGTCTCCAAGAAGTTCGGCCTGAAGATTATTTCCATTCACGACCTGATTGCCTACCGTCTGAAGAACGAAAAGCTGGTGCAGCGTGTGGCTGCTCCCAACGTTCCTACCAAGTATGGCGAATTCAAGGCTTACGCCTACCGCAGTTCTACCGATGGGGTAGAGCATGTGGCCTGGGTGGCTGGCAATCCGGACTTCTCTAAGCCGGTGTATGTCCGCGTCCATAGCGAATGCTTGACTGGCGATATTTTTGGCAGCATGCGCTGCGACTGCGGTGAGCAGTTGGAAGCGTCCATGAAGTTTATTGGCGAACACGGTGGCGTGCTTCTTTATCTCCGCGGTCAGGAAGGCCGTGGCATTGGCCTCTGCAACAAGCTCCGCGCTTACGAACTGCAGGAAAAGGGCCTGGATACGGTGGAAGCCAACATAAAGCTGGGCTTCAAGTCTGACCTGCGCCAGTATGGTACCGGCGCACAGATTTTGGCCGACCTGGGTGTCCGACAGATGCGCCTTCTGACCAACAACCCCAGTAAGATCAGCGGCATTTCCGCCTACGGTCTTGAAATCGTGGAACGAGTTCCTATCGAAATCAAGCCCAACAATGTTAACCGTTTCTACCTTCGCACCAAGAAAGAAAAGATGGGCCACGACCTGAAGTTGGACGAGGCTTAAGGATAGATTATGAACGAACTGAAGAATTCTCTCAATGGTACTGGCCTCAAGGTGGCAATCGCCGTGGCCCGCTTTAACGAAATCGTAACGGACAAGTTGCTGGAAGGCGCTCTCCGTCAGTTGGCCATTCTTGGTGTAGACGAAAAGGACATCACCGTGGCTCATGTTCCTGGCGCCTTTGAACTGCCGGGCATCTGCCGCCGTATGGTGGACTCCGGAAAGTTTGATGCTGTCATGGCTCTTGGTGCCGTTATTCGCGGTGAAACCGGCCATTACGATGTGGTGGTGAACAACTCCACCAGCGGTATTGCTGGCATCGCTGCCGAAGGCAAGGTTCCCATGATTCTTGGAATCCTTACCACCGACACTGTGGACCAGGCTATGAACCGCGCAGGCCTCAAGGCTGGCAACCTGGGTTGCAGCTGGGCCTCTACCGCCGTAGAAATGGCAAACCTCTACAAGCAGATTTAATTGATAAACTGAAACTTAGAAGAACGAGAATAAAGTTTTATGGCACAAGTAAGTTTTAGACCCGCCCGCGTATTTGCAATGCAGTTGCTGTACGCCATGGAAATTACCGGACAGACCGTAGGCCAGGCTTTGCCTGGTGTTATTGCTGCGCTGCCGGACCAGGACGTGAAGCCCTTCCCGGAAGCACAGAAAAAATACGGCATGAAGTTGGTTGACTTAATCCAGGAACACAAGACTGAATTGGAAGATTCCCTGAAGGAAAGTGCAATTCACTGGGAACTGGACCGCATTGCCCGTATTGACCGTCTGGTTCTTTTCATCGCTATGGTTGAACTGTCCTACATTCCTGATGTTCCCATGAAGGTGGCTATTTCTGAAGCGGTTCAGATTGCAGCAAAGTTCAGTACTGATTCTTCCGATGCCTTTGTGAACGGCATTCTCACTGGATTTATGCAGAAGAAGGGGATTGTCATTCCTGGTACCAAGGAGTCCAAATAATGAAGAACGACAAGAAAAACAAACATATATTTGCGGGTATTACAGCCCTTGTTGCTCTAATCGTCTATTTTATGACGATGGCCCCTACGGTTTCCTTCTGGGACTGTGGTGAATTTGTCGCCTGCGCCAATACGCTGGGTATTCCTCATCCTCCTGGAACCCCGTTCTTTGTCTTCTTTGCCCGTGCAGTAATTGTCTTGCTGCCATTTGTGGAAGAAATCGCCAAGCGCGTGAACTACATTTCCGTGGTAAGTTCTGCAGCAACAGTCTATGTGACTGCCCTCTTTGCCTGGGAACTTCTGGCTATTGTCATCGATTCTGCAAAGACCAATAGTGTTGGCCTTATTAGCCGTCTTGCAGATAAGCTGTCCGCAAAAAGCCGTACGATTGTTCTCGGTACTGCAACACTGGTTTCCGGTTTCCTTCTGACTTTCTCCGACACGTTCTGGTTCAATGCCGTGGAAGCCGAAGTTTATGGCATCGCCATGTTCATTCTCATGCTGGTCTCCTACATGGGACTGGTCTGGTATAAGCATCGTAACGAAGCCTCCAGTGATCGCATCCTGATCTTCATCTGCTATATCGCGTTCCTCGGTGTCGGCGCACACCTTTACACTATGCTTACCGTTCCTGCGGTATTTGCGCTCCTTCTGATTGCCCAGCCCAGGAAAATTCTTGAACGCATTCCTATCTGGATCACCGGTACCTTGCTGTGCTCCGTGATTTATATGGTGGATTCTTTCCTGAAACTCACCTTTGGCTGTATCGTCGTTCTTGGAATTCTTTCCTTTATCAATGCTATCCCTAAAAAATGGATGCGTTCCATTCGCCTTTCCTTGGCGTTCTCCGTATTTGCGCTGATCGGCTATAGCACTCACCTTTATATTCCCATCCGTTCCGAACTGAACCCGGTCATTGACGAAAACAATCCGGAATTCAACATTCGCGATGAACAGGGTAACCTGCAACTGGGTAACCTGACAAAGTCCGAAAACTGGAAACAGTTCAACGATTTTGTCATGCGTAAGCAGTACGGCTCCGAAAGCATGATTGACCGTGCGTTCTACCGTCGCGGTAGCCTGGCTCACCAGTTCCTTTCTTTCCCGCACATGGGTTACGGTGGTTACCAGATTGCCCAGTACCTGCCTTTCAAGGTGGGTGAGGTTTCCTACGGTAATGGTGTGTACGCTTTCGAGGCGTCGGATAACCAGCCCCTGGAACGCTTTGGCATCAAGTTCCCCACCCAGATGAGCAAGATGGGTGACCAGACTGTGCCCCAGCTTCTGTGGTTCCTGATCCTCAATGGTCTGATCGTTGCCGTTTGTGTTTTCGTCTGGAAACGCAATTCCAAGATGGGACTTTTCATTTCCGCCCTGTATGCTCTTTGCTCCCTGGGACTTCTGTTCTACATTAACTTTGCAGACGGAACTCGTATGGACAAGAAGGCTGATGAGGCTTATTGGACCAAGATGATTTCCGATTACAGCATTCAATTAGGACTTAGGGTTCCCGTACCTGCTGCGAACGATATTATCGACCTGCGCCAGAAAATAGAATCCCTGGAATACAAGATCGAGGCTAAGCGCGCTAGCGGTAATGCCGAAAATCTTGAAAAACTGATTAAGGAAAAGCAGAACTACGAAAAAGTTCCTGCCTGGCAGAACTGGAAGAAAATCGAACAGGGGTTTGCACAAAAGGGTTTCCGTGCTCCGTTCCCGGAAACGGTACATCTGGAAGTTCGTGAACGAGATTACTTCTACACACCTGCATTTATCTTCATGAGCCTGATTTATGGCGTGGGTGCCGGTATTCTTGTGCTTCTTCTTGCCCTCAAGCGTTCAAGCAGCCCTATGGCAATTCCTGCGGCAGCCTTGCTTGCGATTCTTTCCTTCCTCATTCCCTGCGTTTCCAACTACAAGGAACATGACCGTTCCGGCCTCTGGGTTCCCTGGGATTACGCATACAACCTGCTGAATAGCTGCCGTCCCAACGCCATTCTCTTTACCAACGGCGATAATGACACCTTCCCGTTGTGGTTTGCCCAGGAAGTTGCCGGTATCCGTAAGGATGTTCGCGTGGTGAATCTGTCCTTGGGCAATACGGACTGGTATATTGAGCAGATGCTGACTAACGAGCCTATTCTCAAGTTGAGCTATCACAGGGATTCTGAACCCTGCGTGAAGAAAGGCCGCTGCAAGGGTATCAAGAAGGATATGGAATTGACTAGCGAAAGCGCTCATAATCCAGAACATTCTATCAATACCTGGGTTAACAGGGCTTCTCAGCGCTTGCCCGGCCTGAAGGACCGTATCGAGTCCATGGAAGGTAAGCAGCTCTCCGCTGAAGATTCTACAAAGCTTCTGCAGTTCAAGGTCCATTATCAGGTCTGGGATGCATTCCTGGATTGGGCTGAACGTAGTCGCGCCTCCATGATGATGACCCAGAATAAGCTTGTGATTGACCTTGCCCTGAACAATATGGATAGACCGATTGAAATGTCTACTACCGTCGGACAGAACAATTTCATGGGCCTTGAAAAGTACCTGGTCCAGGAAGGTATGGTCTATCACTTCATCAAGGGAGACCTGGAACCCAAGCGCAACGCTTTCGATGCCGCCTATACTGCCGCATTGCTGGATTCCACCTTCAAGCATCCCGCTGTGAATACCACCTTCAAGTTCCGCGGTCTGGGTGACGGAACCGCCTACATCAATGATGAAACGGAACGTCTCCTTTCCAGCTATATTTCCCTGTACCTGCAGCTCTCCTTTGACGCTCGCGACAAGATCGAGACCATTCGCAGGGAACGCCCCTTTACCGTGGAAAGCCGAAACAAGGTGGATAGCCTTGCCGCCTTTGCCGGTAAGTTCCTGGAAATGGGCATGACCCAGTTTGAGGAAGAATGGCGCAACTACTGGGCCGCTGCTGCACTTTACCAGTCTGCCGGTCAGAAAAAGAATGGCCTTGCCGCCGTTGAAAAGGGCCTGGAGAAAGTTCCTGCCTTTGAAGAAGGCGCTCGCGCCCGTCTAGAAATGGCAAAGCGTCAGCTCGAGGCTATGTCTGATGAACCTCTCCCCGTGGAAGATCCGGCTCCGACCGTTCCTGAATCTTCTGCGGAGGATTCTTCTGCAACAGCCGATAGCGCAACCGTTGCCGCTGCAAAATAAAAGAGGCTTCTAATGGATTTGAGTTTGGTCATTCCGGTTAAGGAAGAAAGCGAAAATCTTCCGGACCTGTTTAAGGAAATCGTTGCCGCTATTGAACCCACTGGATTTCAGTATGAAGTGATTATCATTGATGATGGTAGTCGCGACAACACCTGGGAAGTAATCGAGGGACTGGCAAAGGAGTATCCTTTCACCAGGGCCTACCGCTTCCAGTTCAACTGCGGTAAGGCTGCTGGACTTGCCTTCGGCTTTTCCAAGGCGACTGGCAAGTATGTTGCAACCTTGGATGGCGACCTTCAGGATGACCCTCTCGAAATCCCCAAGATGATCAAGATTCTTGAGGAAGGCTACGACCTGGTTTCCGGCTGGAAAATCCGCCGTCTGGATCCCTGGCACAAGACTTGGCCTTCCAAGCTGTTCAACCTGACTGTTTCCATGGTTTGCGGAAAGCGTCTTCACGACTTTAACTGTGGCATCAAGGCCTACCGCCGGTCCGTGATTCGCTTCATCGACCTGTACGGGGATTTCCATCGCTTTATCCCCGTGATGGCCAAGTGGCAGGGTTTCCGCATTACCGAGATGCCGGTGGCTCACCGTGCCCGCGTCCACGGGGTGTCCAAATATGGGGTGTCTCGCCTGGTTTCCGGCTTCCTGGACCTCCTTTCCCTGATGTTCTTGAGAAGTTTTGCTACAAAACCTCTACATTTCTTTGGTTTGCTCGGCTTGATTTGTATATTAGTTGGGCTTGGCGTTACGGGTTACTTCGCCTATGAATGGATCCAGCTGGGGGCACTTCATGTGCGTCCTCTGCTTCTTGCCGGAGGTTTCGCCCTGATTATGGGTGTTCAGTTCTTCTCCCTAGGCCTCCTGGGTGAAATGATGAACGGAAACAAGAAGAAAACCTACCCGCTGGCAGAAGTAATCGGAGACCCCTCCGAAAAGTAATTTGGGAACTGGAGAATTGATATGGCGTACCCTAAAAGCTTAGTTATTATTCCGACCTATAACGAAAAGGAAAATATCCTTCTGATCATGGCCGAAATTCTGAAGCAGGATGACTGCCTTGAAATCCTGGTGGTGGATGATGGATCCCCCGATGGAACTGGCGATATGGTCCAGGCGGAAACGGAAAAGAACCCGAGAATCCATCTGATTCGCCGCAAGGGAAAGATGGGGCTTGGCACCGCTTATGTGACCGGCTTCAAGTGGGCTCTTGAACGGGATTATGAACGGGTATTCGAGATGGATGCCGACTTTAGCCATTCCCCGACGGATTTGACCCGCTTCCTGGATGCCGCAGAAAACGGCGCTGAACTTGTACTGGGCAGTCGCTACCAGCATAATCGCATTAGCGTGGTGAACTGGGACCTGAAGCGCCTGATTCTGAGCTATGGAGCTAATGTCTATACCCGTTTGGTGACGGGCCTTCCCATCAGTGATGCTACCGGTGGCTTCAAGTGCTATAGCCGCAAGGCTCTGCAGGCTCTTAACCTGAACAGGATGAAGAGCGATGGTTACTGTTTCCAGATTGAGACCACCTTCAAGATTTGGAAGAAGGGGCTTACGGTAAAGGAAATTCCCATTGTCTTTACGGATCGTACCCGCGGTACTTCCAAGATGAGCGGCGGCATCATTTCCGAAGCGTTCTTCCTTGTGCTTAAGCTGCGTCTGGGCTTGGCATAACCTTTCGGAGTATTCATGGATTCCAAGGTCTATTCCTGTTCCGTCATTATTGTCGCCTATAATTCCTGCGACTTTATTCCTGCGTGTCTAAAGTCCTTGCGGGATGCTAGCGAAAATATTGATAGCGAAGTCATTGTTCTTGACAATGGATCTGCGGAACCCATTACCGAAGAAATCAAGGCTCATTTCCCGGAGGTCAAGTGGATTGATTCCAAGGAAAATCTGGGCTTTGGAAAGGGCTGTAATCTTGCTGTAAAGCAGGCTACAAAGCCTTTCCTGTTCTTTGTGAATCCAGACACGATCGTTTCCAGGGATTCCCTGCGTCAGGTCCTTGATTTTATCCAGGAACATCCTGAGTCGGGTACTGTGGGTAGCCGCATCCTGAATGAAGATGGTTCTCTGCAGCTAGCCTGCCGCCGTTCTTTCCCCACCATGTTCTCCGCAATTTCCAAGACTGTGGGTCTGGCCGCCTTGTTCCCCAAGAGCAAACTGTTCGCTTCCTACAACATGACCTACGCCGATCCTGACGAAGTTACCGAAGTGGATGCCGTTAGTGGTTCCTTCTTCTGCATGCGCCATGATTTGTACGAACAGCTGAAGGGTTTTGACGAAGACTTCTTCATGTACGGCGAAGATTTGGACCTTTGTTTCCGTGCCAAGGTGGCTGGCTTCAAGAACTATTACACTCCGACAACCAATATTCTGCATTTCAAGGGGCAGAGCTGCAAGACTCGTCGCTGGAAATCCTATGTGGACTTCTACAAGGCCATGATCATCTTCGTGAAGAAGCACAAGGATCTGTACTTTGTACCGACCATCTTTGTGACCTTGGGCATTCTGTTTGCAGCCTTTGTGGGAATGTTCTCCCGCCTGATTCCAAAGTTCTGGAAAATCTTCCTGGATTTGGGCGTGGTGGCATTGTGGGCTCTGATTGCTTTTAGGTCAGAACATGAAGTTGTGCTGGATTATGCGTGTTTTGACGATGGGACCCATAGCTGTCCGGAACCTGTCCATGCGCTTTTACAGCATTCCATATTTGATGGCAGGTTGTTTGAAAACTGGTGGCTTGTAGCTATAGTGGCCATAGTCAATATTGTTTTCCTGACTTTCCGTGGGGAATATGCTAGTGGCAGTCTTAAGGGGGATCGTTTTATCCGTCACCTTTTGCCGTTGAACTTGCTTTCCGTGGGGTGTTATATTGGATACCGCCTTGTTACGCAGCAGCCTCAGATATTTGCTGGTTTTCAGAATCCCATGATGGCTTATGACAAACCCTGGGCGATTATCGTTGGTGTTTCCATTCTGTTCATCCCCTTTGCCCTCAAGGCCTGGCGCCGCGTGGCGTTTTGGATAAACTATTTCTACCGGATCTTTGCCAAGAAACGTCACCGTTCCATTCTTCTGGGCGGTTCCGAAGACTCTCTGGACAATTGGTTTGACCGTTACAATGTGATTCCGGGTATCGAAATCCTGGGCTGTGTCAGTACCGAACCGAAGCTGGTTTCCGAGGGAAACCTTCAGCATCTTTTGGGATCCATGGACCAGATGGAATCCATCTGCAATCGTACCGGCTGTCGCGAACTTCTGGTGGTGTCCAATGCCTCCGGCTACCACGAACCCTTTGACATGAACTGGCTGGATAAGCTGGGTTTAAGGGTGTTTTTGCTGGTCGGTGATGGCAAAGACGGCAATTTTGCCCTTGTAAACCTGAAATATCTCCACTGACGTAAGTTTTTGTCCCAAAATAAGTTATCTTTGCCTTAGTAGTGATTTTAGCTAAAAAGGCATTATGTTAGACTCTAAGTTTTTGGATATCCTGTGCTGCCCCGAGACCAGGGGCGCTCTCAAGCCTGCTTCTGAAGAATGCGTGGCCTCCTTGAACAGTGCTATTGTCGCCGGTACACTTAAAAACGTGGCTGGCGAAAAGATTACAGAAAAGCTGACCGAAGTCCTTGTCTCCGAAGATGGCTCTAGGGCCTATATCGTACGTGAAGGTATTCCTGTCCTTTTGGCAGACGAAGCTATTATGCTCTAGTTAGGAGTAATTATGACGGTAACGTTGGAATCTCTCAAAAAGTCCGTTGGTAAGAAGAACAGCAAGTCCGAAATTTTTGCCTGGCTTGCTGACCTGGAACGCGCCGCTGGTGATCTGGATGGTGCTCTCCAGAGAGTCAATGGTGGCCTGACCTTGTATCCCCATGACGTGGCTGCAATGATCGTCCGCGCCAAGATTCTGTTCCAGCAGGAAAAATTTGAAGAATGTGTGACCCAGTGCGAAAACATTCTGGTGAAGGATCCCTTTAGCCTGGCAGGTCAGAAAATCATGGGCGACGCCTTTGATAAGCTGGGCAAGATTCACGAGAGAAATCTCTGCTTCCGTCGCTACCACGATATGGATCCGCTGAACAACTTCTGGAAGGATGAGTATGACGTGGTGGATATGGGTGCAGCCGCTGTTGCCGCCGATGCCGCCGTCGACCTGAACCTCACGGAAGAAGATTTCAGCATGCCTGAAATGTCTGGTTCCGAAGGTGTTGTCCCTGAAAATGTCAAGACTCTGGAAGAACTGGAAGCTGAAAATGCAGCAGCCATGGGCGAAAATGCCCAGGAACTTTCTTCGGGCGACCTCTTCAAGGACGATGAAAATTCCTCCGTAGAAAACTCCTTTGAAAAGGCCTTCGGTGACGCCTTCGGCTCCCTGGATGATGAAGATTCTACATTGCAGGATGAAATTTCCGGTACAGAAATCACTGCAGAACCGGCTCAGGAAGACCAGGGTCTCTTTGAAAAATCTTCCATGAGTTCCGTCGGAATTTCTCTGGATGACGAAGACGGTGCTGTCTCGTCGAACCCCTTTAGCTCTAGTGCCTTCGAGGAACTTTCTGCCGATCAGCAGAGTGCCCCGGCTAGTGAATTTGGTTCCCTGGAAGGCTTGTCTGAAGAGTCTGTTGCAGACGATCCCTTTGCTGCTCTGGCCGCCATGCTTCCGAACAACGATGCTGAAGAAGATTCCATGATGGATAATCTTACCGAAGCTCTCGATGCGACCATGGCCGAAATTGCAGGAAGTTCCACAGAGGAAAAACCTGTGGAGGAATTCCCGGTCGATGAGAACATTTCCAGCACCGATGTGAATTCTGCTATGTCAGACTTCTTTGGTCTCGAGGATGACCTGGAACCAACTGAAACTGCTGATGCCGGTTCGGCTTTGGATAACGGCTTTGGCGTAGATGACATAAGCGCCTCCGTAAATGCCTCCTCCATTTTTGGAGGTTCCAGTGCTGGTGAAGACAAGCCCATGAGCGTGGATAACGCCTTCGACGATATCTTCGGTGAAGACGAACTTCCCGAGGAATTGCCCCAGACCAAGCCTGCTGCTCCGGTTGAAGACAAGCCCATGAGTGTGGACAATGCCTTTGACGATATCTTCGGTGAAGATGAACTTCCCGAGGAATTGCCTCAGCAGCCTGCAGAACCGGTTGCATCCGATGACTTCACCTTCCTTGATGAAAGCCCGGTGGAGAAGATTGAGACTGAATCTGTTTTCGAAAAGTCTGCAGAAGCTGTTCCGCAGTCCGCGGATGAACCTCAGACCGTAAATAGTGCCTTTGACGATATCTTCGGTGAAGACGAACTTCCCGAAGAAAAGCCGCAGCCTGCTCCCGAAGAAACTCTTGAGCTTCCTTCCGAAGAATCGTTGGAGCTCCCTGCAGAGGATTCCCTGGAATTGCCCATTGAGGAATCCGCATTTGAAAAATCCGCTGAAGATACTTTTGAACTGTCCGCAGAAGATTCCGTTTTCGAAAAGTCTGCAGAGGTCGTTCCGCAGTCCGCGGATGAACCCCAGACCGTAAATAGTGCCTTTGACGATATCTTCGGCGAAGACGAACTTCCCGAAGAAAAGCCGCAGCCTGCTTCCGAAGAAACTCTTGAGCTTCCTTCTGAAGAATCGTTGGAACTGCCTGCAGAGGATTCCTTGGAATTGTCCGTTGAGGAATCCGCATTCGAGAAGTCCACTGAAGATACTTTGGAACTGCCCGCAGAAGATTCCCTGGAACTTCCTGCAGAAGATGCCCCCATGGCACCCAAGGATTCTTTTGGTGTAGATACAGCCTTTGATTCAATCTTCGGTTCGGAAGATGAACTTCCCGAAGAAAAGCCGCAGCCAGCTCCCGAAGAAACTCTTGAGCTTCCTTCCGAAGAATCGTTGGAACTCCCTGCAGAGGATTCCCTGGAATTGCCCGTTGAGGAATCCGCATTCGAAATGTCTGCAGAAGATACTTTGGAACAGCCTGCAGAGGATTCCCTGGAACTTCCTGCGGAAAATGAAATTGCAGATGATGCAGTGTCCGCAAATACCTTTGTTTCCGAGGTAGAAACTCCGGTAGCCCCGGCAATCTCCTCTGCCATGGATTTCGTCCTGGATGATGAACCTGCTACAGCAGAACCTGAAGCTCCTGCTGCAGACAATGGCTTTAGTGTGGATAACGCCTTTGATTCCCTCTTTGGCGACGACGATGACCTGCCGGTTGAAAAAAATGAAGAAGCTTCCGCCGCTCCTGCAGTTGAGGATAGCAGCACTTTAGCCGAACAGGTTGATCTGGCTGAATCGGAATTGGAACTGCCGTCTGCGGTAAAGCCTGAATCCTCCGACCTGGCTCAGGAGATGGGAGGCGCCTTTGCATCCATGTTTGGCGACCAGGATGATGATCTGGACCTTCCGGATTTGAACCCGGTTGCTTCCGTTGAAGACAATGTAACGGACTCCGCCCTGACAGACGAAGTCGTGACAGAAGACGCTCCTGCCGATAAGCTGGAATCCGATCTGGATAAGTCCTTTAGCGCTCTATTCGGTAGTGATGATAGCCTGAACCTGGATGAAAATTCTTCTAGCGGCTTGTTCAGTGCCCTGGATGCCATGAGTGCTCCTGCAGAAAACCAGGAAAATATTCAGGAAGCACCTGCCATGAACGGTGTGGATTCTCTGGAATCCGAGGTTTCCGGTGCCTTTAAGGGCCTCTTTGATATGGATGACGATTCCTTGTCCTTGGGCGAGGATAAGCCTTCTAACAGCGGTGTTGACTTCCTGATGTCCGGCGATTCCGACGATGAAGTTTCTGCAGGTCTCATCAACAATCCGGATGCTCCGCTGAACCGTGGAGCCCAGGATATCGATGATAGCCTCAACACAAGGACTTTGGCTGAAATCTACTTTGACCAGGGACTTTATGGTAAGGCCTTGGAAATTTACAGTGACTTGGCTCAGAAGGAGCCCGACAACGAGGAAATTGCCAAGCGCTATGCTGAAGTTGAAAAAATCTACAGGGAAAAGTTTGGAGGTAATGGGTAATGGCTGAACAGCAGCCGCAGAAGACTCTGCGCATCGAGCAACTTCTTCGTGAAATGGTGAACCATAAGGCGTCCGACCTGCACATTCGTGTGGGAGTACCTCCGGTTTACCGAATTAACGGTGGCTTGCAGAAACTGTTTGACATTCGAGTTGATGCCTTGATGATGGATTCCTTCCTGGATGACATTATGAACAGGGAACAGAAACAACGCTTTGAAGCCAATAAGGAATGCGACTTCGCCGTGGGCGCCCGCGATATGGGACGATTCCGTGTGAACGTGTTCCGTCAGCGCGGTACCATCGCTATCGTTATCCGTCATATCAAGGCGAAGATTCCTCCCTTCGAAGAACTGCACTTGCCGGATATTGTCCGCGACCTGGCCTTGACCAAGCGCGGTCTCATCCTGGTGACCGGTACTACGGGTTCCGGTAAGTCCACCACGCTTGCTTCCATGCTGGATTACATTAACCAGATGGAAGCGGTGAACATTATTACCGTAGAAGACCCGATTGAATACTTGTATCGCGATAACAAGGCCATTATATCCCAGCGTGAAATCGGTGTGGATACCTTATCCTATGCAAATGCCCTGCGTGCAGCACTCCGCCAGGATCCAGACGTCTTGCTGGTGGGCGAAATTCGAGACCTAGAAACCATGCAGATCGCCATGACTGCTGCTGATACGGGCCACATGGTGTTTGCTACCATCCATACCACGAACGCGACCGAAACGATTCACCGCGTGCTTTCCATGTATCCGCCGCACCAGCACGAAGAAATTCGTCTGCTTTTGGGCGAAGTCCTCGCCGGTATTATTTCCCTCCGTCTTTTGCCCACAAAGGATGGCAAGGGCCGTGTGCCTGCCGCCGAAATTCTGGTCAACTCCGGTGCAATCCGCGAGTATATCCAGGACAAGGACAAGAACGACCTGATTGAACAGGCTATTGCCGATGGTCACATGCAGTACCGCAGCCAGACCTTTGACCAGGCTCTCCTGAAACTTTACGAGACGGAGCAGATTTCCCTGGAAGTGGCTATGAATGCCGCCACCAACAAGGATGACTTCGATCTTAAGATTCGCGGTATTTCTGGTACATCTGACCGCGGATGGATGTAATTGCCTTGATCAAACTTGCTTAAGGCAATCGCTGGTGAAAAAATTGGAAAGGCGCTCCCTAATGGAGCGCCTTTTGTCAAACCCGAAGGTAAAATGTCTCAAAAACTACCGCAGATTATCGAACTCGGGCATTCCACTTCTTTTTAAAGCGGGGCTCGTCCAGAACCTTTGCCCAGACGAAGCCGCGACGAATCTCAGCCTTGTCAAAGCTGCGGGAATGGGTGCGATGGTCACCGCTGGCGAGGCAGGGACTGCCCAGTTCCGACATTCCGTCATTGATTTGACCGGCCTGTTCGCGGGCTTTGCGGGCTCGCTCTTCCAGCTGGGCCAATTCCTGCTGGTGGGCTGCTTCTGCTTCCCGACGGGCCTTGAGGGCTGCGTCCTGAGCTTGTGCTGCTTTTCGTTCTTCCGCTTCGCGCTGTTCTCGCTTGAAGAGATTGTCCAGTTCGGTCTTGTCGTGTACCAGAAGGTCGCAGAACCCTTCTCCCATATCGCGACCCACAATATGATGCGCCTGTAGGTCCGCAAGCACCTGCCTGGCAGTCTTTTCGGAGAAGCCGAAAGCTTCCATCAGGTATTCCGTGCTGACCTCTTCCCACTGGATGACCGATTCAGCGATTTCCCTGAAGGTAATTCGGCTGGGATCGGCAAAATCCACTGTTGGCAGGTCGTTTTCGGAATCTTCCTGGCAGTAGTCCTCCAGCTCTTCCCGTCCGAGAGGGGAAACCGGTGGCTCCACGCTCCCTTGGGCAGCCTGCTGCTGGGCGTTTTCGAACTGGCGAATTAAGTCTTGCAGGTTGCGATTTTTGCCTGTCGGTCCAGACTGCTCTGGAGGGGGCGCCTGCCGCCTGGCCTGCTGCTCCTTCTCCAGCTTGCTGTTCTTGACCTTCTGGGCGATCGCTCCTACGACATAAATCACTAGAAGAATCAGTAAACTTTTCATGTTAGACCATTCTAGTTGAGTTTAGTCCACTTCGTGTTATTTTGCTTCGGGAGCGGAACCGATTTCCTTACGCATCTGGGTGTCGGCTTCGATGTTCTTCATGTTGTAGTAGTCCATGACGCCAAGCTTTCCGTCGCGAAGGGCGGTTGCCATTGCCATAGGAATCTGGGCTTCGGCTTCCACCAGCTTTGCCTTCATTTCCATGACCTTGGCCTTCATTTCCTGTTCGGCGGCGAATGCCATGGCGCGGCGTTCTTCTGCCTTGGCCTGAGCAATCTTCTTGTCAGCTTCGGCACGGTCGGTTTCAAGGATGGCGCCGATGTTCTGACCCACGTCCACGTCGGCAATATCGATGGAAAGAATTTCGAATGCGGTACCTGCGTCGAGGCCGGACGCCAGCACCTTCTTGGAAATCATGTTGGGGTTTTCGAGAACTTCCTTGTGGCTCTGTGCAGAACCGATGGAAGACACAATGCCTTCGCCGACACGGGCGATGACGGTTTCTTCGCCAGCACCGCCCACCAGCTTCTGGATGCTGGCGCGGACGGTAATACGGGTCACGGCGTGAAGCTGAATACCGTCAAGAGCCACTGCGGAAACCTTAGGAGTGGTAATGACCTTGGGGTTCACGGACATCTGCACGGCTTCCAGAACGTTACGGCCAGCAAGGTCGATGGCTGCGGCTTCCTTGAAGTCCAGCTTGATGTTTGCCTTGTTGGCGGCGATGAGGGCCTGGATTACGCGGAGTACATTACCGCGGGAGAGGAAATGTGCTTCTAGCAGGTTGGTGTCCACCGGGAGGCCTGCCTTGCAGCTCAGAATTCGTGCTTCAACGATCACCTGGGGCGGCACCTTACGAAGTCGCATACCCACCAGCTGGAAAATGCTGACTCCAGCCTTGGAGAATAAAGCCTGAAGCCAGAGGCTGAAGAACTTGCCGATGAAAACCAGCAGGATAAGAACTACGATAGCGGCAACGATAATACCGCCCAAAAGAATGGGATTATTCATTTTTATCTCCGTGTTTAACTAATTGTTTTTGCGACGCTAACAAAGATATGACCTTCCTGTATGGCGTCAACCTTAATTTTTTGTTCTGCCTCGATGATTTCCCCGCGGGTCTGGACATCCAGCAGTCGGGTGCTACCGTCGGACATGGTAAACTGGGCTTGGCCGACAGGTCGCAGGAAGGTCCTTGCCGTGCCCAGGTCACCAATGTGAATTTCCTGAACAGCTTCTGTGGGGGAGGACGCAGTTTGCAGGTCTGTCTTTAGCATGGGGGTCCACCCTTCGGGAAGTCTGGGTACGATATACTTGCTGCCGAGAATTGGTATTAAAAGAGCGATGGCTGCGCAGGTTAGTGTGTTGAACAGGCCCCGTAACCAGGGTGTTACGTCAAAAACACCCTTAGCCGCTTCTCCAGCTTCCTTGACCGTTTCCGAAGTTTCGCTGGGAGAATAGCTTAGTGCAAGTGCTATAATCATGCAGGCGATACCTCCCACGCCAAAAAGGAAGGTCCCTGGCATTACGAAGATTTCTACCAGGAAGAGGGCTATGCCTGCAATGAGGAATATGGCGGGCAGGTAACCGTCAAGTTTTGGGGCGAACTGTCCGAGGAAAACGATGCCAATCAGAATGATACCGGCAATACCGAAAAATCCAAAGCCGGGCGTCTTGAATTCAAAGTAGAGTGCGCCGAAACCCAAAATGAGAAGGATTCCGCTAAAGCCCGCTATTGTATTTGCGATGCTTTCACCAGTGGTTGTTTCGACCTCGTTCCTGGATTCTATGGAGAGTGCCGTTTCGAAATCCTGACGGTCCTTCACGGTTCCCTTGGAAAATCCCAAGTTCTTCGCTTCCACTTCGGTCATGGTCAGCAATTCACCCGCACGGACCAGAACTTTGGGCGTCCCCCAGAATTTCTTGTCGCTTTCGGAAAATTTTTCGAACTTGGCGCCTTCAATGATAAGAACAGAATCCCTTTGGCCAGGCTTTCCGGAGTCAAGGACGGTCGTCAGTTCAAGAATTTCCATTTCGGGAGTGACAAATGCGGAGGTCAGCAGTTCCGGGTAACCGTTTTTCTGGGCGAGATTGCGGAACTTTGCGCGAAGGGGGGATTGGACCTTTTCGCCTACAATTTCCGGGGATCCGTTTGCCCGTTGCAAGATGGGGGCGCAGTCCCCGATGGTGGTGGATTCCATCATGTAAAGCTTGTTGCAGGAAAGTGCGATGAGGGAACCGGCGCTAATGGCTTTCTTTTTCACGAGGGCTACGGTGGTGGGACCCTTCACCGCCATGATGGTGTCCACGATGTCGAAGGCCGCGTTCAGCTCACCGCCAAAGGTGTTGATTTCGAAAACGATGTAGTCCGGATTCTGCTTGATCGCATCTCCAATGGCGCGGGCGCAGAAGTTGTACATGCCCGAAGTGACATCCCCTTCCAGCTTGATCCAGACGGCATGCTTCTTGGAATCCGTTGCAATGACCGCGGACGCTACCCCCGTGTCATTCTGAGCGGATTGCGCAGCCTCGACAATACGCTTGTCATTCTGAGCGGATTGCGCAGCAAGGAGCGAAGAATCTAGCTTAGTGGGGCCGGCAAATGAAAACGCGGCAAGTACCGCCAAAAACACAAGAATCTTAGTTACAAATTTCATACTACCAATGTATAAAGATTTTATGTCAGTGGAATGTCAAAATGAGGGAAAATCAGAAAAAAGCGGATATATGCAAGAAATCTCTGTACTTCCCTATAAAAGAAACGGCAAAGATCATGCAAAAAATCAAATGTGGTTCTGGTTGATTTCTATCCCCAATATGAGGAAATGAGCGTGTCTTGAGTATGGTGTATGAAAAAGAATGCTGAAGTTTAAAAAAACAATTGACATTGCTTGTTTTTATTTTACATTTGTTTCTTGAAAAATGAATCTTTTTATTTATTCAATCCGGATGTAATTCAAGTCGAAAAATAAAGGAAAAAAATGAAAACTAAAATGTTGGTGGCGGCTTTTGCTTTGGCGACTTTCGCCTTTTCTATTGAGTTGCAAGGTTCTTACCGTGATGTTGTAATCGATTGTGACGACGATGGTAATCCGTGTGAATCCTCTGTTGGCGTGATTTTGTTAGGTGACCAACTATGGACTCTTGGTGCATTGAAACCTGCTGAAGCAAAATCGTATTGTTATGATAACGATAAACGAAACTGCAAGAAATATGGTGCACTCTATACATATAAAGAAACTAAAAATCTTTGCCCAGCGCCGTTCCATTTACCTTCTGAAAATGATTTCAATATTCTAAAAAATTATTTAGAAAAAAATGGTTCCGACAAGTTCCATGCAAATCTTGCCGGTTCTCGCTGGTTCAATGGTGAATTTCATGATCAAGGAAAAGGATTGTTTTTATGGGGGTCTGAACCTGATGGAAGTAAGGATGCAATTCGTTTTTATATGAGTGTTGATGGGAAAAAGAATGTTGCAAAAACAAACAAGGACAATGCTCTCTCTGTACGCTGTGTGGCCTCAAGAGAAGTTTTGGAAAACGACACTGTTTCTAGAGAATTTGCAACTCGCTGGAACATACCCAAGCCAATGGAACATGTTTCCGTAAAAACAAAGAAAAATAACAAAGGCGATGTTGTTATTGGCAATCAAACCTGGATGAAAAAAAATGTGAAGTTTGGCAAATGCCCTGCTGGTTATAGAAATCCTTCAGTCGAAGATTTTAAGGAACTTCTGGATTATACAAATGCCGAGACCAATAATAACGGTGCATTCTCTCTTTGCAAGAAAGGCATGACTTTTGGTTACGGCTGGGAAAGCGGCTCTGGAACAAGCATTTCTTGGTCTGGGGTAGATTTATTTGGCTTTGGGGCTGATTGCAATAAACATTCTTATGGCGCTGGATCGCAAGAGGATGTTTTCACTGTTGCATCATTTAAATGTAAAGAAGGCTTCTTTGATCTATTTGCCGGAAAACTTTATGTAGATATAAGTGATGAAGGTGATACCCTTGTGTATGATGATGAAAATATGGATATTCCTTATGAAGTAGTAGAAGAAACCCGTTGCATTCTTGCTCGGTAAGGCTACGGCTACTCGGTTCGTTGCTAGGCATCCACGGTCGGTGAAAAGCCTAGCCAAGGCTTAGCGAAGCAAAGCCTTTAAACAATCGCCCCAGGGGTCAATCCCTTGGGGTAATTTTTTGTCCTTTTTTTGAAATTCTATAATTATGGGAGCAAAAATGCTACAATATTGGGAATTTTATTGCTGTAAATTTAGGAATTTTATATATTTCTCATAAAATTATCGAAAATAGGATGTTTTATGGCTCAGTATTACAGTCGCTACATCGAAGAATCCATCCGCCGCAAGTTGAAATCTTGTGGGGTTGTGCTTGTTGCTGGACCCAAATTCTGCGGGAAAACCACGACGTCATCGATTTTTGCAAAAAGTGTGGCCAAACTGAATACTTCGGCGGCCATTAATTTGGCGAAAATGGAACCCCGAAATACCCTTGTGGGGGAAACTCCTAGGCTTATCGATGAGTGGCAGACTGTTCCCGAAATATGGGATGAAGCCCGAGCTTGGATTGACGAGAATCCTGCTTTTGGACAGTTCATTTTAACCGGAAGCTCCACTCCTGCGGACAAGACCAATATCCATCACTCAGGGGCAGGGCGTATTGTCACGTTAAAAATGCGTCCAATGTCGCTGTTTGAATCTGGAGATTCAAAGGGGACTGTATCTTTGCAGGACTTGTTTGCTGGGACTGCAAAAGTGTTCGATGAAAATAAGGAAAAGTCCTTAAGGGACATTGCGTTTTTGACATGTCGCGGAGGATGGCCATTGTCATTACAAACGGATCGCGACGTTGCCTTGGATGTTACCGCCAACTATTACAATGGACTGTTCAACTTTGATACTAGCGAAAATCAAAAGTTTAGAAATAAGAAACCCGAGGTTATGCGCATGATCTTGCGGAGCTATGCGCGGAATATATCTACCGAGGCCAGCTGCAAGACTCTCATAGCCGATGTTGTAGAGAACAATAACCGAACAATGGATGCTAAAACGTTCGACGATTATTGCGATGCCCTTAAGGATCTTTACATTCTGGAAGATATTGATGCTTGGAATCCCAACTTGCGTAGCAAGGCTACTGTTCGCACTACGGCTACAAGGCATTTTGTGGACACCTCCATTGCGTGCCAAGCATTGGGAATTTCCCCGGATGATTTGTTACAAGACTTGAATACTTTTGGATTATTTTTTGAAGATTTGGCTGTTCGCGATTTGTCTATTTATTCCAGTTTGTTTGATGGCACGGTAAAACATTATCGCGATAGCAACGGACTTGAATGCGACGCTGTTGTCCACACGCCAAAGGGTAAGTGGGCTGCCATAGAAATCAAATTAGGCGGCGAAAAACTTATCGAAGAAGGTGCTCGCAATTTGAACAAGCTAGAACAAATTGTTGACGACAAGAACCTGGCTTTCAAAATGGTTCTTACGGCAACGGGAGCCGCCTATAAGCGTCCTGATGGCGTTTTTGTAGTCCCGCTTAATTGCCTAAAGGGGTAGTCAGGACTAACGCCCACCTCGGCTGCCTCGGTGATGTCTTACAAGCTTGCCAAAACCTGCAGCAGACGTTTCTTGGCGGGGCCGTCGTTCAGGGGCAGGAACAGCTCCTTGGCGAAGGACTTCATGAGCATCTTCTTGGCGGTTTCGGCGGGGATGCCGCGGCTGGTCAGGTAGAACATCTGGTCGGCGTCAAGCTCACCGCAGGTGTTGCCGTGGGTACATTCCACGTCGTCGTGATAGATCTTCAGCACCGGCTTTACGGAAACGCTGGATTCGTCACCCAGGAGGATGGAATTTACCAGCTGGCTGGAGTTCACCTGGCTGCATCCGTTACCCACGATGACGCTGCCGTCGTAGCTGACGTAAGAATGTTCGTCCAGCAGGTTGCGGGCGAACTGCGAGCTAATGGTGTTAGGAGCGTTATGGCGGATGGTCAGGCGTTGGTGCTTGCTTGCGGAACCCTTCAACACGCTGAGAGAACGGTAATCGAAGTTGGCGCCTTCGCCATTTAGGTCCACGTCAATGCTAATGCGGCCGATACCTGCGTCCTGCAGGATGTTTGAAAAGTGAACCGTAGAATTGGCGGCCTGCTTGATTACAAAATGGCGGAACTGCAGGGGCAATTCGTTTGCGGGGTTGGCAAAGAAGATTTCCAGCTCGGCGCCTTCTTCCACGTTAATGTCGAAGCGCTCGGCAGCAATTTCGTGCTCCACCTTGTTGTCCAGAATTTCCAGGGAAACCTTGGCGTTTTTCCCGATGTTGAAAATGCTGTGGCCGAAGTCGTCGCGGCTCTTGATGAGGCCCATTTCGGTTTCGCCTGCGGCAAAATCCTTCTTCATGACAGGAGCTGCTTTTGCAATAGGCAAAAGGGCGGCAATGTCCGTCTCGTTTTCAAAAGTACTTGCGGACACTTCCTGAGTATTCAGAACATTTGGAATCTTATGGACCGGGAAAAAACTCCACAGCTCGTTGTTGCGCTTGGGCATG
>JAKSIH010000009.1 GCA_024398935.1 Fibrobacter sp.
GAAGCCTGACCAGCCTTCATGTTCTTGGTGTCTACTGCAGGAGCTGCATTCGGGTCCTTCTTGGGAACGCCAATGTGACGGTTACCCTTGAGGAATTCGATGCCCTTGTTGCCAGCCTTGGTCTGCAAGCAGCCGACGATGAAGATGTTTTCATCGTTAACCGGAAGACCGTTTTCTTCAAGCTGCTTCTTTGCAGCCGGAATACCCGGTTCCAGAATTTCTTCTGCGCACTGAACGCCCGGATGAGCCACAGAGAACGGTTCCATCTTGAACTGGTCTGCTGCGATCTTCACCAGTTCAGGATCCGGTTCGCACGGAGTCTTACCCTGGTAGCCAAGGAGCATCTTGCCGTAGCCTTCAGTCATCTTGAACCAACGATCACGACCAGCGTTTTCGTTGATGGTGTTCATGTAGGCCTGCTGGAAGTAGAACTGAGAAACCGGGGTCACGGAAGAGGCAAAGCCACCGCGAGCCACGCATTCGCTCATGTTCTTGATCACCTTGTCGTACAGGTGGAAGGTCTTGGTTTCGCGCATCATGAGGGTGTTGGCGGTAAGTGCGCCACCCGGCATGGGGCTGAAGATCACGTCCGGAGAGATCTGACGAGCTTCGGGCGGGAAGTTGTAGTCCTTGAGGCATTCAACTGCAACGTTGTTTGCGTCCATGAGTTCCTTGATGTGATCGTCAACGATACCGTCTTCGCCGAGAGCCAGCTTGTAGTCGGTGCCCTTGAGAGCGTGGAACATGGAGAAGAGGTCCGGCTGGGAAGTACCACCAGAAAGGGGCTTGCGAGCCAGGTCAACGCCATCAGCGCCACCTTCGATAGCGGCGGTGTACTGAGCCACACCAGTACCGCAGGTGTCATGGCTGTGGATGCGCAGTTCAACGTCGTCGCCGAGAAGCTTACGAGCGCGCTTGAAGGTTTCGTAAACCTTGCGGGGGTTTGCGGTACCGGATGCGTCCTTGAAGCAAACGGAAGCGAAGGGAACACCTGCGTCCAGGATGTTCTTCAAAATGCGTTCGTAGAATTCGGGGTCGTGTGCACCAGAGCATCCCGGAGGAAGTTCCATCATGGTAACGACGACTTCGTGTTCCAGACCGGCGTCGGTAATGCACTTACCGGAGTAGATCAGGTTGTTCACGTCGTTCAGAGCGTCGAAGTTACGGATACGGGTCATGCCGTGCTTCTTGAACATGTCAGCGTGGAGCTTGATCATGTCGCGGGGCTGGGGAGCCAGAGCCACCACGTTAATGCCGCGGGCCAGGGTCTGCAGACGAGCCTTGGGGCCAACAACGCGGCGGAATTCGTCCATCATGTCGAATGCGTCTTCGCCGCAGTTCTGGTAGAGGGCCTGGAAACGGGCGCCGCCACCTGCTTCAAAGTGGGTGATACCTGCGTGGCAAGCTGCTTCAACAGCCGGCATAAAGTCCTTAGCGAACACGCGGGCACCGAAAATAGACTGGAAACCGTCACGGAAGGAGGTGTCCTGGAATTTGATCTTTTTCATGTGTCATCCTATGGGGCATAGCCCCGTGTGTATTAATTCAATAAAATACGCTAGAGAATATAAAAAAAGTGGTTAGTGGTTAGTGGCTAGTGGTTAGGATTTGCGGGGGAAAAGAGTGGCATGAGATCGGTCGCTCTTGGCTCCCTTGTAGGTATGAGGGCGCGCCTTTGGCGCTAGAGGTGTTTGTTCGGGCTTTTCAAAGCATCCGTAGGATGCGATCTCGCACCTGGACCCTCTAGATAAACATGATGGTGTTCAGCTTGGCGCGGTACTTCCAGGTCAGTTCGTGCTTGGGGCCCAGGACTCCGAACAAGGTGAGCATTGCCTTCTTGGCGGCACCGTCGTTCCATTCCGGGGCTTCTACATACAAGTTAAGGAATGCCTGGAGGGCGTCCTCGAACTGTTCGCTTGCTGCAAGAACGCAGGCCTGCTGGTACACGATAGCTTCCTTGCCCTGGACATCCTTCTTGGCGGCTTCGGCGTGGAAATCCATCAATTCCAGCAGGGACTTGGCTTCCTTGTACTGGTCGTCGGCTTCATTAAACTTCTTGAGGATTTCCTTTGCCTTTTCGGAATCGCCCATACCAAGACTTGCCTTTGCCCACAGGAGCATGAGAGCCTTGTCCTCGGGCTTCTGCTGAAGGGCGTCGTTCAGCATGGGAAGTGCCTCATCGTAATTTTTCTGGGCGATGGCTTCTTCCAGTGCAGTCATGAAGCGGTTTTCGTCGGAGACATAGAACTTTTCCAGACGCTTCTTAAGGTCTTCTTCGGGGAGAACGCCTGCAATGACGTCTGCAATCTGGCCCTTGTCCACGATATGGACTTCGGGGACGGAGCGTACCCGGAATGCCTGGATGAGCTGCATGTTGGCGCGGTCGTCGCAGCTGACAACGCCTAGAGTGAAATCCATGCTGGTGGATAGCTGACCCATGAGCTGGGAATAGCCTGCACAGTCGGGATATTCTGCAGAAGAGAAGAGGACCGCAACTGCTCGATTTTCGGAGGGCTGTACAATTTCAGTTTCAAAATTTTCGGAGGTAATCTGTACTACTTTTGCCATGATGGGAAATATAGTAATTAGTGGTTTGAGAGTGAACAATGAACAATGAATAGTGAAGAGTGAACAGCAAACCCGTTGAACAAACCGGATTCCTTTGAGGAGGTGCTTTAGCGCCCCTCAAACACAAAAGGACGGAGCAAACGGGCGCTGCCCGTGAAGCGAGGTCGTTTTGTGGGGGAGTTCAGAGGGGGCGGTAGCCCCCTTTGCGTCATCCCCTAGCCCCTAGCCCCTAAATAGATTATACTATATTGCTTTCCATGAGTAATTGTTCATTTTGTAAGGCCGAAGTGGCTGAGGTCAATCTGCACCACTTGCAGCTGCGTATTTGCCCCAAGTGCCATTCCGTATTTTTTCCCTGCGACCAGACCATGGCTTTCCGTGGGGATTTGACGGACAAGTCCCGTGAACTGTGGCTTGCCGCCCTGAAGCGCATGAATGTGCAGGATCCCGTTTGCGATAATCCCTGCTGTATTGATCATGGTGAGCCCCTTGTGGATGGAAAACTTCCTGACTATGGTTTTGACGGCAAGATTACAACCTGCTGTAGGATGTACCATATGCCGCCTTCCGTGTTTATGAAGTTGCTGAAGCATACCCTGGAAAATCCCTTCCAGCAGCCCGAAACAAAACAGGCAAAACACCACTTCTTTTTTATCAAGTGGTTTGACTCCTTTGTCAATAAGCTGATGGGCGAAAAGCAGCCCGAAGAGGATCCCCTGGATTTTGTACAGTACGACCTGAACCTGAAAAAGTATATAGAGCCAGAAGAAAATAATGGCTAAGACCTACACGATCCTTGGACTTGCGGTTGCGATTATTCTTGGCGTTTATTTCGTTATACCGCAAAAGCGTTTTGAAGAAAATGTATTCCCCCTGATACAGGGGGAGGATGTTCTCGTTTATGACGATCAGACGGACGGAGGAAGCTCCCAGATAGAATCTTCCGTGGATAGTTCTGCATTGAATTTTAGCTGCACTCTCGGCGCAGATACTTCTAAGGGCGCCTGGTGTGGGATTGTTTTCAGTCTATCCGATGTAAAAAAGGAAAATTTCCGAAAGTGGAACTTTGTGGATTCCGTCATTTTGGATATAGAAGCTTACGGTACCAGTGAAATTCTTCTCAAGATATGGACTTTTGATTCCGATATTACAAAGCTGGATGAATGGCAATCGTTCAGATTACTTCTGAAGGAAGTACCCCTGTCGGATGGCCGTCAGAGAATTGCTGTTGCCATGGATGATTTCTATACGCCGGACTTCTGGACTGAAAAATACGGAAAGGAATCGTCAGGAGGCCGACGTTTCCTGGAAACCACGGCTCGTCTGGAAATTACATCTGGCTGGAACCAGCCTAGAGGGAAAAGGTATTCGTTGAATATTCGCGACATATCGGTTTCCGGAGTCAGCAATCTCTATTTCGGTCTGGCGATGATTGCGATTATCCTTGTGGTTGTTGCTGCAATAGGCTTGCGCCATCCAAAGTCTGAGGACAAGTAGCCGATGAAAATGAAAAGACTCATAGCTGTTGTTGCGATCCTTTTCCTTGCGGTGGTTGCCATTGTTCTCTTTTTCCTAAGATCGGAAAACTCCTATCGGGAACAGGTTATTCTTCCGACCGAAGTCTATGAAGTTTTTGCCTTGACGGATTCCGCAATAGGTGGGGCGTCGACTAGTGAAATCAGTTTGCAGTCGCAGGCTGTTGTGGCTGACATTAATGTCCGTTCCGGTGTTGCCTATGCCTATGCAGGTATGGGGGTGAATCTCCTTTCCGTGCGGCATAAACCGGCCGCAGATTTTTTTGACTTCTCAAAATACGATTCCATTGCGGTGGATGTTTCTGCGGAACGGCTTCGTACAGTAGAAATCAGAATTTACAATAACGATCCGGTGTATAGCGTTGCGGGGAACTACTTGAGTTATCGTCCTCAGGTCAAGACCGTCCCTGCGAATGGCGTTACAAAAATGGCCCTGACGGAATTCAGGACGCCGGAGTGGTGGCTTTCTATGGTAGGTCTGGAAAATGATGACTATCTTTCCTACTTTGAACGGGGCGTTTTTGTCGCAATCCTAAATGGGGAAGGCGCCCTTCGCGGAATCCCGGACCAGATTAGGGTAAATTCCATAAAGCTCTGGTCGGGACATTCCGGCTCATAAAAATCGGAAGGAATATCGTCGTAAGGGAGAAAAATGAAGCTGACTAGAATTTGGACAATAGACCGGTTCATGAAGGTTACGGGCTTTGCTCTGGGAGCCGTGGTTCTTCTTGGAGTTCTCTACTACCTGAAAGATGTTCTGACTCCATTCTTTACCGCGTTTATGCTGGCGTATATACTGGATCCGTTGGTCGGCCGCCTGCAGAAGGTGGTAAAACATCGCATTATAGCCATTGCTATCGTTCTTCTGGCTGGGCTATCCATTGTGGCTGGCCTTTTTTGGTTCCTGGTACCTATGGTTGTCCAGGAAGCCCAACGTCTAGGAGAGCTCGTTCCCAGAATTTTTAGCGATGACTCCTGGAAGAACCGTGTCAACGGCTTGCTGCCAAAGGAAATGTTGGGTGAACTGCAGAAAAATATTTCCTGGAATTCCATAGCGTCGACCTTGAAGGGTGCTGATGCCTGGCATGTGGCTCAGTCTGTTGCCGAAAAGGTCCTGCCCAGCGCAATGGGCTTTCTTTCCAAGGGCTCTCGCTTTATCATGTGGTTTTCCGGGTTGTTCCTTGTTCTTTTGTATTTGGTTTTCAGCATGTTGGATATGCCGAAAATCCGAAAGGCCGTCGTGGAAATGGTGCCTCGTCGATTCACCCAGGGAATCAAGGGCTTTGGGAAGGATGTTGACAAGTTTATGGGCAACTATTTTAGAGCCCAGTCTCTGGTCGCCCTGAGCGTTGGAATCCTTTATGCCACAGGATTTGCAATTATCGGGCTTCCTATGGGGATTGCCTTTGGACTTGTATCGGGTGCGCTGAATATGGTTCCCTATTTGCAGCTTGTTACTATTCCTGTGGCCCTCCTGCTGGCGGTTGTGTATGCGCTGGATACAGGAATGCCTTTCTGGGAGGTTGCCCTTATTGTCCTTGCCATCTATGCCATTGTCCAGGTCATTCAGGACTTGTTCCTTGTGCCAAAGATTGTGGGTTCTTCCATGAACTTGCCTCCGGTGGGAATCCTTCTTTCCCTGTCTATCTGGGGAAAACTGCTGGGCTTCTTGGGCTTGATTGTTGCCATTCCCTTTACCTGTATTTGCCTGGTCTATTTCAAGAAAATCCAGCAAAGATCCGAGATTGGCGGGGCTTAAGACGGGAAAATACTCCCGAACCCTTGATTTATAAGCATTTTTTTTGAAAAAATTATCTTATAATCAGCTAATCAACAAAAAAAAAGGTATAATATAACCATTGAAATTTAACCTAACTCAAGGAGTTCATAATGAACAAGCAAGAACTGATTGACGCTATCCTCGCTAACAAGGAAGCTGGCATTGAATCCAAGGCTGCTGCAGGCCGCGCACTTGACGCTGTGCTTGACGCAATCGCTGCTGGTGTTAAGAAGGACGGCAACGTTCAGCTCATCGGTTTCGGTACTTTTGCTGTTAAGGAACGCGCTGCTCGTGAAGGCCGCAATCCTCTGACCGGCGAAAAGATCAAGATCAAGGCTTCCAAGACTGTTTCCTTCAAGGCTGGTGCAGCTCTGAAGTCCTCCGTTGCCCCGAAGGCTGCTGCTAAGAAGGCTCCTGCTGCTGCCAAGGCTGCTCCCAAGGCCGCTGCAAAGCCGGCTGCTAAGAAGGCTCCCGCCAAGAAGGCTGCTGCTAAGAAGAAGTAATATCGTTTCTGATATTAAGTCTTTCAAAAAGCTTAAGAGAAACGTCCGTCGGTTGACGGGCGTTTCTTGTTTTTATATTGTTTATGTAAAAACCGGAGGCTCAAATGATTCGCAAATTTATCGGAGCGTCGCTCCTGCTCGCTGTTCTTTCCCTCGTCGCCTGTGGAAGCAGTTCTAACGCCACTAAGGACGAATGCACCGAGGATCCCACGGCACCCATCTGTGAAAACATGGATGACGGCATTCCCGCCGATGATGAAAATCTTTCCGAGTAATTAGTGTGCGATAAGCCAGTTTTCGCCAAAGCCCACGCTTGCGACTAGCGGAACCTGCAGTTTCATTGCATTTTCCATTTCGGACTTTACCATGGCGGAAAGTTCGTCAATGCGGTCGCGGGGACATTCGAAGACAAGTTCATCGTGAACCTGGAGCATCATCCTTAAGGGGAGATGCTCTTCGTTTATTTTTTTCTGGATGCGGATCATGGCAATCTTGATCAGGTCGGCGGCACTGCCCTGGACGGGAGTGTTTACCGCCATGCGCTCTGCCATCTGGCTTTCCATACGGTCGGAACTGTCAATTCCCGCGATGTAGCGACGGCGACCGGAAAGGGTTTCTACATAACCGTCGCGGTGGGCGCTAGCCTTGGTGCTGTCGATAAACATCTGGACACCCTGGTACATGTCGAAGTAGCCGGTAATGAAATCTTTCGCCTGGCTCATGGGAATCTTCAGGTCGCGGCTTAGGCGGAAGGCGGTCATGCCGTAAAGTACGCCGAAGTTCACCACCTTGGCATCGCGACGCATATCGCTGGTAACGCTTTCCAGCGGGACTCCGTAAATGGCTGCTGCGGTACGGGCGTGAATGTCGATTTCGTTCTTGTAGGAATCGATCAAAGCTTCGTCCCCGCTGAGGTGTGCTAGCATACGCAATTCAATCTGGGAGTAGTCCACCGCAAGAATCACATTTGCCGGATCCTGGGGAACAAAGGCTGCGCGAATCTTCTTGCCCAGGTCGCTACGGACGGGAATGTTCTGCAGGTTGGGGTCGCGGCTACTCAAGCGCCCCGTCGCGGTACCCCACTGGATAAAGCTGGTATGGATTCGCTTGGTCTCGGGATTGACCAGAGTGGGGAGCACGCTGATGTAGGTGCTCTGCATCTTCTTCAGTTCGCGGTATTCAAGAATGGAGGCGATGAAGGGACTTGCTGTTTCGTAGAAAAGTTCTTCAAGAACGGCGGCGTCGGTACTGCGCTTTTTCACCTGGCGCATTCCCAGGGTATCGAACATGACTTCAGCCAGCTGCTTGGGGCTTCCGATGTTGAATTCCGTCCCCGCCATGTCGCAGATTTCCTTTTCAAGATTTGCGATGCGACGTTCCAGTTCATGCTCCAGATGCTTGAGGGTGGGGACGTCGACGGCGATGCCTACGGTCTCCATCTGGTAAAGAACTTTCAACAGTGGCATTTCCTGCTGGTAGAAATATTTTTCGTAATCGTATTTCTGCAACTGCTTTTGCAGGGGAGCCCACAAGCGTAAGGTGTAGACGGCGTCTTCCGCGCCATATTCCGTTGCTTCAGGAATGCGGGTGCGGTCGAAGGTAATCTGGTTTTTGCCGCGGCCAATAAGATTCTCGATGGGAATCATCTCGTGCTGCAGTTTCTGCATGACCTGGTTATCAAGCCCCAAACCGTTTTCGCCGGGGCTAAGCATCCAGGCTGCTATCAAGGTGTCGACGATATTTGCCTGCTCGATTTGTGCTACAGTCAAGCCGAAGGCGCGAGCCAAGACGTGCAGGTCGAATTTTGCATTGTGGAAAACGAATGTGTGAGCTGCGCAGAAAATCTCCACGAACCATTGCTTCACCAGGTTGGTGTCGAAGTTTCCGCCAGAGGTAATAGGTAAGGGGAAACCGATTTCGTCGGAATGGTTCAAGGGGATGTAGTAACCCTTGTTGACTTTGAATTCGGATTCGTTGTTTTTGGCTGCGGCTAGGCATAGACCGACCAATGTACAGCGCATGGGGTCAAGCCCATCTGTTTCTGTATCTACCCCGATGTAGGTTGCCATAGAAAATTCAGCTTTCATCTGCTCGAAAACTTCTACAGAATCTACGCAGATGTAGGTGGGCGGAATGTCCTTGGGTAGATCGAAGTCGGCCCTTTCTACGGGACTTTGGTTTTCGGCAGTGTCATCCTGCGCTGCATCTTCATCTTCAACGGATTTTACAAAGCCGGTCTTGCTGGGGATGTTTTCCAGCAGTCTCAAGAGGCTGTTGATCTCGTGTTCCTTGAACATGGATGCAAGTACATCCACATGAATGCCAGTGTATTCCAGTGCGTCCAGGTTCCCGCTAAAGGCCCGCTTGGTCTGGAGCGTTACCAGTTCGCGGCTAAGGAATGCCTGCTCCTTGTTATTGGCAAGGTTGTCGTGGAGGCCTTTTTTCTTGATGTTGTCGATGTTGGCGTAAATGTTATCCATGTCGCCGTATTCTTCCAGCAACTGGATGGCGGTCTTGGGGCCAACTTTGGGAACGCCGGGAACGTTATCGCTGGCGTCACCCATGAGAGCAAGGTAGTCGCGAATCTTTTCGGGAGGGAGACCGTATTTTTCAACAACCTGTTCCGGGCCGAAATCGATTCCGTCGGCGCCTTTTTCCAGATGGAACAGGTGAATCTTTTCGTTCACGATCTGGCTCATGTCCTTATCCTTGCTGATAATCAGGACATGGTCAAAACCAGCTTCCACGGCGGCGACAGCAGTACTTGCCATGACATCGTCCGCTTCGTAGCCGGGTTCTGCCAAAAGGGGAATGCCGCTTGCGGCAAGGCTTTCGCCAAGGAGTGGCATCTGGGCGGCCATTTCCTCGGGCATGGGGCCGCGATTGGCCTTGTAATCCGGATATAGTTCATGGCGGAAAGTCTTTGTGTGTGCCACGTCTCGGGCGATGGCGAAATGGGTGGGCTTGTGCTTTGCAAGAATCCTGAGGACAGCGCCCCAGTAGCCATGCATCATGGAAACTTCTTCGCCTTGGCTATTTCTTAGCGGGTTTTGGCTGTAGGCGTAGAACATGCGAAACGCTAACGCGTAGGAATCGAGCAAGAGTAAAGTTTTTTCGGCCATATAGGGCTATAGATAGCAAAAAATGGGTGACACTTGGTGTCAGATGAGTTTAAATTTATGTCATAGAAATACATCAAAAGAAGGAGATGATGATGCGTTCTAGAATTCTTGAATCGATTATTCTTGCCCTTGCCATTCTCGGGGTAGGTGCGTTTTTCTACTTCGCCATGATTAATGTGAAGGATCGGGACCGTGTCGTGTTTGTACGCGGACTTGCCGAGCAGGAGGTGCCTGCGGACCATGTGATTTGGCCTATTGCCTTTAAGTTGGTGGGCGATGATGTTTCTTCCCTCTATGTTGCAACTCAGGGCAAAATGAAGCATCTACAGAATTTCCTGGTGAAAAATGGAATTGCCAAGTCTGACATCTCCATCGGTACGCCCGAAATTGTGGATATGGAAAGTGAATATTACGGAAACACCAAACGTAACTATCGCTATACTTCAACTGGCGTGGTGACAGTTTCCTCTTCCAATGTGGATGCGGTCCGTGCCGTTATCGCAAAGCAGGGTGACCTGTTTGAACAGGGAATCATGGTGGCTTCCAATGACTACCGTTATCAGACTATCTATTCTTTTACGGGGCTAAACAAGATTAAGCCCGCCATGATCGAGGAAGCGACCAAGAACGCTCGGGAAGTGGCTGAAAAGTTCGCAAAGGATTCCCAGAGTAACCTGGGTAAAATCAAGACGGCTTCCCAGGGCCAGTTCTCCATTGAGGACCGCGACGGGAACACTCCCTACATCAAGAATGTCCGCGTGGTGACCAACGTGCAGTTCTTCCTGCAGGATTAGAGAGTAGAATCTAGGATTTAGGGGCTAGGGTGAAAAGACGGGTCGAAAGGCTCGTTTTTTTTATTGAGGTGATACGTTTCGGGAAATGCTTCCTGTGTTTGTTACGATTTTGTTATATTTATTGTGTAAAATTATAACGGAGAAAGTATGAAACTCTTGAAATTTTTTGCTCCAGCAATGACTGTAGCGTCGGTGGCGGCTCTTTTGGCCGCTTGCGGTGACGATTCCTCCAATTCAGGAAATTCCAATAACACATCCGGGAACATTCCCGAATACGAAACCGCCGAGGACATGGTCCATTGCACCAAGAGCCATTACGGCGAGTTTGCCTATGTCGCCGATGAAGACACCTACTACGAATGTACCAGCGACGGCTGGAGTGAAATCGATGCAGAAGACATTGACGAACAAGGCAAGTCATCCTCTTCTGTGTCTGATGATGAAAAAAGTAGTTCTAGCGAAAAGACCGACGAAAAGGATACTGCAGCCGTGGAAGTCCAGAAAGTGGACTCTGTAACGGTAATGGGTGTTGCTGAAAAAGGCCCTTATGCAAAAGATGGCGCAGTGACGATCTATGGCTTGGACAGTGCTTTTGGAAAAACGAAGAATACCTTCAAAGGAAAGATATCCGATGATGCTGGGTCTTTCAGCATTGCAGGTGTAACCCTTGAAAATCAGTACGCGATTGTCGAAGCGAACGGTTTTTTCATGAATGAAATGACCGGTAAGAAAACTTCTGGCACAAAGACCACTTTGGGAGCCCTTGTGGACTTGAGCGACAAGGATACTGTTAAGGTCAATGTGAATGTGCTTACCGAATTGGAAAAGGCTCGAGCTCTTTACCTTGTGCAGAACGAAAAGTATAATGTTCCCGCTGCAAAGAAACGTGCTACTAAAGAAATTTTGTCTGCCCTCGGTGTTAAGTCAGATTCCGTTTCTGCAACAGAATTGACCTTGATGGGAAAGGATGCAGAAACTGTTGGTCTTTATTTCGCGTCGATCGCTTTGCTAGGAGATCTTTCTCCCTCCAAGTTCAATAACCGTATGGAGGAACTGTCTGAATCCTTTGCTGTGACGGGCTCAATTAGCGATACTCTTCAAGCTGAAATTGCAGATTTCCTGAGTCAGGCAGATTCTATTGATGGATTTGCTTCCATCATGAAAAATGTGAAGGCTGTGAATGAAAAGGTTCCTGCTTTTGACAAGATGCTTTATACTTATTGGGTTGAAAATTATGGGCTGCCTGATTGTACTTCTGAAAAAGAAGAGTCCATCGAGAAAAATGCAAACAAACTGAGCGCAAGCTATAAAGCTGGCTTTGCTTGTACCAGTAACCGTTGGCATAAGTCTACGGCCCTGGATACGGAACTGGGACTTTGCGTTGCAAAAACAGAGGGGGCTTATAAGAAAAGTGAAAGTGAAAAGTTCTACACCTGTAAGGACGGTGTATGGAGAGAAATCACTAGTACCCAATATGAGCTTAAGGAATGTTCCGAAGCTCGCAATGGAGAATACAAGTCTGTAGATGAGAACTTCTTCTTGTGTAAGGACAAACAGTGGATCGAGCTGAATGCTGTTGAATTTGAATTAAAGGATTGTAATGTTGAAAATCAGTATTCTGTTGTGAAAACTGAAGCTGATGGAAATAGCTACGTTTGCGTAGAAGCTTCTTGGCGTGAAGCAACTGATGTTGAAGCTGAATTTGGATATTGCTCTAAAGCTGATTCTACTAAGTTCAATAAATTTGAATCTGATGGTAAGTACTATGTTTGCCTGAAAGATGGCTGGACCGCAGTGGATGATACTGTAGGTCATTTGGGATTCTGCACGGATAAGAATCAGAGGACTGTTGCTCAGAATTTAGAATCCAAGGATTACTACATGTGCGTTGATGGTTCTTGGCGAGGTGCTTCTGATGTAGAAGCTGAATTTGGGTATTGTGCTACTGCGGATTCAACCAAGTTCAATCAATTGAAGTCTGATGGCAAGTATTATGTTTGTCTTGATAAAGGTTGGACTGCGGTGAGTGATACGATTGGTCATATTGGTTTTTGCACTGATAAGAACAAGCAGACTGTTGTACGTGATTTGGTTTCCAAGACGTATTATGTTTGTGAAGGTGGAAAATGGCGTGGTGCCTCAAGTGTTGAAAGTGAACATGGTTATTGCTCTAACCCTGACAGTACTGTGTTTAAGAAGGAAACTTCATCAGGATCTTATTACGTCTGTTTGAACAGTGGATGGACTAAGGTGAGTAATCTAGTTGGCTTGTTTGGCTTCTGTACCAAGAATAGAACGGGGGATCGTGGAATTGATCCTGATTCTCGTGTCACTTATATCTGTGAAAACGAGGCTTGGAGAAAAGCGTCAAGTCCTGAAAAGGAATTTGGTTTGTGCGGAACAGAAGAACAGTATGTTGAGAGTGAAGATGGATACTATTATCGTTGTGCCTCCAACCAGTGGAATTCTATTGATTCTGCAACATATTATTTAGAAAAGGTTTGCTCTGCTGATGTGAACCTTGGCGAGCGAGCTTCTGTTACACTTCGATATGGCGGAGACAGAGTTGCTTTATATTTCCGTTGTAGTGTTGATGGTTTTAAAAGGGCGTATTGGGGCGTAATTTCGTCGTATGAATATGCAAATGGCGTTTGTGGTGTGGATGATGTTGGCTATACTGTGACAAAAGACGGCTCTGGTTTTTGTTCTAGGGATGGGAATATATTAAACGATGTGGAAAATCGCCGTGATTGGGAAATGTGTACCCCAGAGATTAACCGTAGGTTTGTCTGGGACGGCGGACAACCATATATGTGTATGGGTAGTAGTAACACATATGGCAAGTATACCTATTCTACAATGAAGGATTCTCGCGATGGAAAAACATATAATACTATTGTTATAGGGAATCAGGTTTGGTTGGCAGAGGATTTGGATTATGATTACAATAAAGGTACCGCTAAAAATTATAAACTCAACTCTAGCCGTATGTATAAGTGGTCTGCAGCGATGGACAGTGCAGGTGTTTTTTCTACAAAATCAAAAGGCTGTGGTGATGGAAAAACTTGTACAGCAGGATCTTCGAGTAGTTCAACAGTTCAAGGCGTTTGCCCTTCAGGATGGCATTTGCCTAATAGAAACGATTGGAATACTCTGTTTTCTGCAGTAGGCGGAACATCGAGTGCAGGAGAAATGTTGCGTTCAACAAGCTGTTGGAATTCGAGCGTAGGTAGTGTGACGATTTGTTATCATGGAAAGGACTATTACGGATTTCATGCAGAGCCTGTTGGTTATTATGATAACGATAAAAATGATTTTTACGGAATGCAAAAGAACGTGGGATATTGGACCTCCGAAGAATCTACCTCGAATGCAGCATATTATACTAGGCTGAATACGCGTTCAGATGTATCCATCTCAACAGATTCAAAATCATTATACAGCTATCCCGTTCGTTGTGTCAAGGATTAATTTCGACCAGTAACTTCAATCTTGTATGAAAGAAGAAGTCCCGTGCGAAGAAGATTCGCACGGGACTATCTTTTTTTTATGGTTCGATAGGTCTACAGATCTTTTTGAATTATGCTCTGGGGTGGGTTTTCTTGAAGGCTTCCCGCAGGCGCTCGGCGCTGACGTGGGTGTACACCTGTGTGGTGGAGATGCTTTCGTGGCCTAGCATTTCCTTGACGCTCATGATTTCGGCGCCGTTTTCCAGCAGGTGGGTGGCGAAGCTGTGGCGAAGTACGTGGGGGCTAGCTTTCCCTTCCCAGCCGATTTCCCGCAGAAGGTCGTGGATGTCGTTTCGGAGGGTGCGGATGCTGAAGGGCTTTCCCTCGTCACTGAGAAAGACTAGCCCCGTAGAGCTTGGCGTGTGGCCAGCCTCTATCTGCAACTGCTTGAATTCACCGATGCGCTGGAGCAGCGCTTCTGTAACGGGGACGATGCGTTCCTTGTTGCCTTTACCGATGACCCGCACCAGGTGTTCGGATTCCTGAATCTGGTTCCAGTGGAGCCCCTGGCATTCAGAAATTCGAAGGCCTGACCCGTAGATCAGTTCCAGCAGGAGACGGGCTCGGGATTGGGGCAGGGTGGTACTCTCGATTTTATCGAACTTTTCCTCGCTAAGGTCTTTCTGGCCAAGGAAGGAGACCAACCGCTTGGGGCGCTTGGGCATGGGAATGTTCCCCGCAGGATTGCTCTGGACGACGAAGGAACGGACCAGGTATTTCCCGAAACTTTTAAGGGCCGCCAGATGTTCCCCGATGCTGGTGGGGGCTAGCTTTTGCTGGATTTTCATGTTCCAGACGAAGCCTTTCACGTTCGCCTCGCTGAAGCTTTCCAGGGGAAAATCGCGGACTTGCTCTGGATCGCCTTTTGTTTTGCTGCAATCCTTATCCAGAAAGTCCAAAAATTTGGTCAATGATTTTTTGTAGGTTTCTACGGTGCGGGGGGAGAACCGCCGCTGGGCCGTGAGGTATACAAGAAACTGCTGGATGTATTCGGAAAGGTTCATTTGGAAAAGGTTCCCCTGAATTCGTCATCAAAAATAATCTATCTTAGATGTCAAGATATGGCAATGGGTAAAAAAAAGTGTATCGCAGCGAAAACTTTTAGTTCTCCGGGACTAAATGCCTTTGGCGCTTTTTTCGGAATGGCTTTTCTTTTGCTCTCTGTCAGTTCCCTTGCCATGGACCGTGTGGTGGGTGCCAACGAGACCTTCAATACGGAACCGGGCGCCCGTTCTGCCGCGTTAGGCTCTGCCACTATGGCGGTGGACGGGGACTACCTGGGGCTTCTTTCCAATCCCTACCAGCTGGCGAATGTAAACTACGGCTGGATCAGCCTTTCCCATACGGAATACTACGAGGATTCCCGTTATGACTTTGCCTCTGCGGTCCTGCCTTTAGGACCGGGTCAGGGACTGGGCGTTTCCTTTGGCCGTTTCGGCGTGAATGATATTCCCTACATCAAGGAGGGGGAGCCTCTTCCCGAGGGGTCGAACTACAATACCCTTTCCATTGCGGATTACGTGTTTTCCGTATCCTTCGGTCGCCGTCTGACGGACCGTCTGGATCTGGGCGTATCCTTCCACGGAATCTATAGGGACATGGACCAGAGCGGCTTTGGTTTCCGCGGTGATGCGGGACTTCGCTACCGGGTGGTGGATCGTCTTTACGTATCTGGTCTTCTGAAGGGCTGGACTTCCTCTGCGACATCCTGGGAGTCCGGTGAATTTGAATATTCTTCCCCGGAAGTTTATTTGGCGGCCAGCTATTCCCTGCCGGTAAAGTACCTGTATGGAAACTTGGGCTTCTACTGGCAGGGTGCGGGACTTTTCCATCAGGAATCCCGCAATATGGATTTTGACATGGACACGAAGGATGGAAAGCGCATCTGGGAAAATCCCCTGGATTGGCTTTCCGGCGGTCGTGGCGGCGTGGAACTGAATTTTGATTTCGGTCTTTCCCTTCGGGTTGGCCTAAGCAGCTTTACCACTTTTCAGAGCGTGACTGCCGGAGCTGGCCTTGTAATCGCCAAGTTCCTGAAGGTGGACTATGCCTTTGAATCCCATCCGGTGCTTTCGCCGGTACATCGCCTGAGTGTAAGTGTCAGCCCCTACCTCTTTGCAAGGAAACCTAAGGAAGGCACTCCCGAAGCTTACGTACCTGCTCGGACCGTGCTGACGGAAGAACCGGAGGAGGAAACCGCTCCGGAATCGATGGGGAAGGCCGCTCCAGAATCTGAAACCATTGCTCCTGAAGAATCTCTGTATACAGAAGAACAGCCTGGCGAAAATATTGCAGAGGAACCGTCCGTCCAGCCGTCTCCGGGAATAATCATCGAGGAAGATGACGAAGTGCTGGAATAGGGTTCCTTTGGACGGAAATTGTTTTTTCGATTCTTTCCCCTTTCTGTTTTTTTAAGTTATATTTCGTCATATGGCTGAATTGAAGAATTATCGTGAAGTTGGAATTTTTGACTTGATGTCTGCCCCGCTAAATCCTATCGGGGCCTTTGATGCTGAACAGTTCAAAAAGGATGTTCGCGATCTTCTTGAAAAAAAGGCCGATGAAAAGTTTCTCGCCGTAGACCTTACGGGGCTGGACTTTGTTTACAGTGACGCCTATAACGCCTATCTCCAGTTTCATGAAGAAATGTCAAACCGGGGGGGCATGTTTGCCCTGTTGACCAACAATAACATCATTGTTGACGGTCTTAAGAAAGCCGGGCTGAATAAGAAACTGAAAATTTTTGCATCGGAAGAGGACATGATGTCCTTCTCCCTTCATGCGCAGGCTCCTGCTCCTACGGTGGAACCGGAAATGCCTGCCGCGGTAGCTTCCCAGAATGTTCCCTCTGCAGCGACTGCAGTGGATGAAACTACGACCGCTGCTCCTGTTGGCCGTTCTACAGGTCCTCACCGCCGCTTCACCAAGAGCTTTAACGCTATCGTGAAGGATGACAAGGACAAGAAGAAGGGTCTGGATGTTCCCTTTGATGAAGAACCGTCCTCCGCCCGAACGGTCATCGTGGTGATTCTCCTTCTTCTGATTGCGGTGGGTGCCACCTTGGCTTTCTTCTACATCAAGTAATCGATGGCCGTCGAGTTTCGAGAATATAAGGGTAAGCGAAAACCCATAAATCCTCAACATAAGTTTCCTCTGCTCAGGTTGCTTTTGGTTGCCCTTGCTGCCGTTGCGGTGTATTTTTCCGGGCTTCCCTCAAAAATTGCCGATGCACTGCCCCTTCCCGGAAATGAACCCGAGAAAATCGAGGATACCTGGGAAACGCATTGTTCCATGGCTGGCGGATCGCCCCGGATTCTTTCGGATAGTCTGGTTCAATGTACCTGGAATGTTAACGAGGTGAATCAGGATTCCCTCCTGCTTCCGGATCCCTTTCTGAGATATCTAGCCTCCTTGCGGAAAACCTCATACATGGAAATTTCCTGGATGGCGCACGTGAGGGACTTTTCCGATCCGCTCATGGTCTTTAGCCGAGACGAGTATCGCAATGAATATCTTCACATGAGGCGCCCCGATTCCAGCTTTGTCTGGATTCGAAGGGCTGTTGAATCTGCATCGGATGCTGCCGCATCGTTTAGTGCAAGGGATGATGGTTGCCGCTTTCCGGGAATCTGCCCTCACGTGCCTCTGGAATGGTCTGCACTACCCATTACGGACGGATTTGACTTTGAAGGCCAGGAATCCCTTATTGCCGCCGATGTATTCCGCGGTCTCGGGGAAGCTCCTGTCTATGCGATTCTTCCTGGACATATCCTGGATATCGGTAAGGATTCTCTTGGCTATTTTGCAGAAATCAGCCACGGCAATAACATCTCCAGCAGGACTTCGGGAATGGGAATGCGTAACGAGTCTCTTTCCGTGGGGGATTCCGTGCAGGTGGATGTGCCCATCGGGAAGCTAGCCCCTCTGGACAGTTCCGTGTTCTACCTTTCCGTCCGGGAGAACGGGCGCTTTGTCCGCTGGAAGAACTTCTACGAGGATGCCTATCCTGTATCCAGGAAGGAGATAGACGCGTTTCTGGATAATGTAGCTAGACTTCTAGACAGTAGGATGTCTTTGCCTTAATGGAGTAGCCTTATGAAATTTCAAAAGATACTTGTCCTGACTCCGGTGAAGGTTGCCCTGCTTGCTGTCCTTTTGTTTGCTGCAGTGTTTGTTGGCTGTGAAAAGGATTCGGACGGACCGTTAAGCGTTTCCAATGAAAATACGGAATTCGAGGGCACGGGTTTCTTTCTTTCGGCGAGCCTGGATTCGAACAGTCTGATCCATCTTGCCCAGGATACGCTCTATCTTTCCATGGGGCAAATCTGGTCATTTTCCAATTGTGCCCTCCGCTCCATCGACCTGAACTATCGTCGTGAGGATTCTGTTCTCTGGATCGAACCTGTTATCCAGATCAAGACTTCGGGAGAGGATTGCGCAGCTCCCTATTACAGGCCGGATACGGTTATCAAGATTTTGATGAGCGAAACCGTAGGAAGCTCGGTTTCTACGATCAAGGTGAAAAACGATGTGGATTCCGTCCTGGATACGATCCTTGTCCGTCGGGGAACATTCCGGACGGATACCTTCAACATCTATCTGGATTCTTCCTTCGGGGTTGCTGCCAACTATCCGTTGCGTACAAGGGAAAAGAAGGGCTCCAGGGAAATTCCCACGATCTTGCGGGTGCTGGATTCCTTGACTCCCCGGACGTTCTACTGGCGGACTATGGAAGCGAATTGCACCCATCGGGTGGATATGTGCAAGTCTGTCGTAGCGGATACCCTGTATCCCATGACCTGGGATATTGACGATACGAATCTGGTGCCTATCCATTATGCCTGTGCCGATTCCGATTCGGTCTACTGCATCAATTCCAAGTGGGAAAATGACTCTGCGGCATTGGGTGCCTTGCAGGAGCGGCCCGATACGATTTGGCATTACAGTACCTACTTCCTGGAAAAGATTCCGGACTGCGTGACCTATAATTCCTTTAGTCATGCGCCGCTTTTTGTAGGGACCAAGGTGCGCATTGTGCGTCAGCAGATGATACCTTCCGAAAATGAAATATACTGCGGTCCTTCTTCGGAAAGGAACTGGATAATTTATAATCTGTCGAACGGCAGGATGGTCTTGGACAATGATTCTGTAACGGTGGTTGATAGTCTGATCCGAAAGTGGAAGGATGCGGCTGTTGCTCCGGAATCGCTTATGGTAAAGGATACCTTATGATTGAATATACCTACGCTGCAGAAATCGCGGAAGCGGATCGCGAGATTCTTTTGAACTCCCGAATTTATAGGGAATGGTTGGAAGCATCCCAGAAAAATTTCATTGTGAAAAAGGTTCACTTTGCTTCGGCGGATTTCTTGCTGAAAGGTCGTCAGCCCCTGTTTATCAAGCTGGAGGCTACGGCTACACTTCCCGATGGCCGCCCTGTCCATGGTATCGTGCTTGTTCGCGGAAATGCCGTAGGAGTTCTGGTGGTGTTACGCTGCGAGGGTAAACCTTACCTGCTGCTGGTGCGGCAGCCCCGTTTCGCAATTTCTGAACAGGCTTCCCTTGAAATTCCTGCAGGAATCCTGGACTGGACGGGCGACTACCGCAAGGTGGCTCTTTCGGAACTGGAAGAAGAAGCTCAGATTGAAGCGGACGATTCGGAACTGATCGACCTGATGGACTTCTGGTATAAGGGCGCCACGCCTGGTTTTGCAGGTAGCTGTGGCCTTCTGGACGAGCGTATCCGCCTTTACGCTATTGAACGTGAAGTGACCCGTGAACAGCTGGATGCCATGAATGGCAAGGACCAGAAATATACCGAGGAAATCGAATGGATTCGCACGGAGGTGTTGCCCTACGAGGAGGCGGCCCACCAGTTTATTGATGGAAAGAACTTTATCGCCCTGTTCCTCTATGAACGCTGGCTTAGGTCCCAGGGCAGAAGTCTTTAAAAAAAGAGCGGGTCCGAGCCCGCCTTTCTTTTTTGTTTTTGGAAGTTCCGGTGTGAACTTTCTAAAAAAGATTATTGATTGTAAGTCCAATGAAGAATACAGTCAGGTAACCGTACCAGAGGCCGGTAAAGACATAGTTCAGCTTGCGCTTGTAGGCTTTGGGCTCGTTCTTGTTCTTTTCGCGGATTACAAGAACATTCTTGCGGCAGAAATAGAAACAGAGGGCAAGACCTGCCAAGGTAGCGAGAATTAAAAGTACATATGTCATATTGCCCCATAAGATAACTATTTTTTCTCCTATGGAAAATTTACTGGATACACAAAAGCGGTTTAAGGACACATTTAAAGTCCTTTCGACGGTTTTGGCATTTTGGCTCGTGCATGTGATTTTGCGTGTGGTCCTTCTCTTTAGGGATAATCCTTACGGCATTCCCTATGTGGCAAAACCGGACTGGTATATCTTTCATGCCATCTGTATCGACTTTGTGTGGATTCTTGAATTTTCCACCCTGTTTTTGCTTCTGGCCCTTTTCCTGCCTGTTGCTTCCAGGGTTCGCAAGTTTGTAAATCCTGTCCTGCTGGTATTGCAGAGTGTCCTTTTGCCTTTCACCTTGCTGGACCATGAATTCTGCCGCTTTCTGGGAACTCACTTTTCCATTTCCCTGCTAGATACCTATAAGGACACGTCTTCCCTGACCATGCTGTTCGACTATGTGGCGGCGGACCAGTCCGTACCTTACCTGCAGTGGTTCTTGCTTTTGGGAATTGTACCTGGTGCGATTTTCCTGAGAAAGTTTTTTATCGGTCGGTTCAAGGCGAAAAATTTCAGGGGAGGTCTCCTGAAGGCCTGGCTTATTGGCTGCATTGCGTTCTTTGGCGCTTCGGAACTTTTCCTGAAGAAGATCTGGACCGGCGGAAACCGCATGCGCAAGCTGGAACCGGTGGTAAGTATCTTTGCCCGGGATATTGTGAATCTCATTGCGGGTGAGGGGGAGATGGATCCCGCCTACCTGAAGGCGGCGACGGAAACTGCCCGCAGGGTCTGGGCGGAAGTGGAAGGGGATAACGCAAACCTCTACGAGTATCCCGATGACAACTATCCGATGTACCGCGTGCGTAAGGATACTGCGGTGGAAATTTCCTTCATTCCTGCAACGGTGGATTCTGCAAGTGGCGACACAGTACGTCCCAACTTCCTGGTAATCTTCATGGAATCCCAGCGGGGTCTGGATGTTGGATATCTGGACGGATTTCATAAGTCCGGTTACGTGAAGGATGGAGATAATCGCAAACTCCGTGAAAGCGCTACTCCCGTGTTGGATTCCCTGTCCCGCGAAGGGATTGCCTGTGTCCGCTTCTACGCCAGCGGTGTTCCCACTGTAGGTGGCGTACTTTCTACTCACTTTGGTTTTACGCCCCATCGCTTTAAGCAGACTGCGTCGGAGCTGACCTACATTGATGCGCCCAGCTTTGCTTCCATTTTGCGGGATGCGGGCTACAAGGCTCATTTCTTTGCTGCTGCGGACCCTGCCTGGGACAACCTTTCCGTGTGGTTCCAGAAGTGGTATGACCGCACCCATTACGACCGCCAGTACGAAGACGATTCCACCTTCTTCGATGTGACGGCGGCCTTCATCAAGGATAGCCTTGCTCCTGCGGCCGCTAGCGAGAATAAGCCTTTCATTGCATCCATGATTACCCGCAGTAATCACTATCCCTTCAATCTGGTGCCGGGCATGCCCGATTCCGCAAAGGCCTTGCCTCAGGCGGAACGGATGCGCTGGACCATGCATTGGGCGGACGCCCAGATGGGTCGTTTTTTGAATAAACTATCTAGCGAACCCTGGTTCAGGAATACTTATGTCATTATTCTTGGGGACCATGGTTTCCCGCAAGGGGAGCATGGAGTTTCTGCCATCGGTAGCGACGCCTATTCCAATGTGACCTGGATTCCCTTTGTGGTGAACGGTCCAGGAATCAAGCATCGTGGTGATACTCTGGTGTCTCCCAGCGGGGCTCAGGCCAACCTGATTTACGAGGCGGCCAGCCAGAGTGATGTGGCGCCGACCATCCTTGCGCTTGCTCGGGTGGATGCCCCCAATTCCTTCATGGGTCACAATCTTTTCAGGATTGGATCGGGACGATGGGTCAATTGCCTTCGGGATGATGATGGTAATCAGTGGCATGGTTCCTTTGCTATTGGTGCCCATTCCGGAAAGATGGCCTTGAGCAACGATATGTACCGGATTATTGCGGATGCATCTGGAGAATCGGACCCCATGATTTTCAGGGAGTACGATAGAGAAGAAAATGAAAACATCTTTGATAGGGAAGAATCGGAGAATCCCTACAGGAATTCGAAGGGTGGCTTTGTCTATCGAGCTGTTGCCCAGAAGATGACCTCCTTATTGGATACCCTTTTGACCTTGAATGACTGGATTTTGGTTCACGATCGGGTAAGAAAGTCCGAAAAATAGATGAACCTATCGAAATATTGGTCTGAAAATGCCTCTGGTTTAACTGAGGAGTGTTGCCCGCACTCCTTTTTTTTTCTCTATTTGTGTTGGTTTAAGACTGTCCGTGGATATCGCTCTGCCTGGAACCTGGCAAGTGGCATCCGTTAGCGGACGGCAATTTTTATATAAGAGGTCTATTTGGCTAACGAAAAGTTGGATTCGCTGATCGCTCAGGCTTGCGAAGCTGTGGGCGTCACCTTGGTGGAACAGGATATGTTCCGCGCAGGAAAGCGCAAGACGCTTCGCCTTTACATTGATAAGCCCGAGGGCGTAACCATCGATGACTGTTCCGCCGTGAGCCGTCATCTGTCCGATGCCTTGGACCTGGATCCTGAAATTATCGAAGGGGCATACACTCTGGAAGTGTCCTCCCCGGGGTTGGACCGCCCCCTCAAGTCGGACGCGGACTTCATCAGAAACAAGGGTCGCTTCATTCGTGTGACTCGCCCTGCCGGTAAGCCTGTGGTGGGTAAGCTGATTGAAGTGGACGAAAAGAATTTAACCCTGGCACTCAAGGGGAAGAAGGAAGAAGAAGTCATTCCTCGTGACGAAGTGCTTGTGGCAAAAGTGGATGTACAAATCTAAAAGAAGGTCATGGTATGAAAAACGAACCGAAAGTTAATTTGCTCGAAGTGCTGAAGGGTGTTGTCGAAGCTAAGGACATGGATGACTCCGCAGTGCTCAACGCCCTGAAGGAAGCTCTCATTACTGCAGCTCGTAAGTACCTGCATATTGAAAAGAAGATCGAGGTGGACTTCGATATGGAAACCAACGAAGTCCATGTGTTCCTTCGCGTGGACGTTGTGGATGACTATCCCGACTATGACCCCGACATGACTGCTGCCGAAGTGGAAGAACTGGACAAGGGCTATATGCTGGTTGAAGAAGCTCGTGACTTCAACGAAGATGCTCAGGCCGGTGACCGCCTGGAAATGGAAATTCCTATCGCAGCATTTGGCCGTCAGGCTATCCAGACCGCAAAGCAGCTCTTGAACCAGCAGATCCGTGATGCAGAACGCCAGAGAATCATGGACACCTATCGTAGCCGTATCGGCTCCATGATCAGCGGTGAAGTGATCCGTCTGGAACAGCGTAACATCATCGTGCGTCTCGGCAAGACCGAAGCCATGATTCCTCCCCGTGAACAGATTAGTCGTGAACGCTGGGCTCAGGGTAACTCCATCAAGGCTGTGATCGCCCGTGTGGATGAATCCTCCAAGAATGGTGCTCAGGTGATTCTGTCCCGCGCCAATGGCGACTTCCTCAAGGAACTGTTCCGTCAGGAAGTTCCCGAAATTTATGAAGGTACCGTTGAAATCAAGGGCGTTGCCCGCGAACCCGGTTTCCGCGCAAAGATTGCCGTCTATTCCCGTGACGAAAAGATTGACCCCGTTGGCGCTTGCGTCGGCATGAAGGGTGCACGCGTTCAGACGATCGTCCGCGAACTGGGTAACGAACGTATCGATATCGTTCAGTGGAATCCGGATCTGGATGTATTCATCCAGCGTGCCCTTGCTCCCGCTAATGTGGTTAAGCTCATGCACGTCCCCGAAACTCTTCGTACGGTCGTAATTATCAGCGACGAAAACCTGGCTCTCGCTATTGGCAAGAATGGCCAGAACGTGAAGCTTGCCGCTGAACTTGTTAAGCGCAATCTCGATGTGTTCGGCGAAAAGGAATGGTCCGAAAAGGATGACGACGCCAAGGCTCAGGTGATGACCCCCTCTGCTGCAGACCTCGGTCATTCTAACAACGCTCGCAGGGCTCACTAAGCAAAAAACTGGTTTGAACCAAGGAATATTGGAATAGGCTAATTCATGGCAAATGAAAATCAAATTAAACCTACAGACTGGGCTGAAACTCACGGCGTAAAAGTCGACCTGGTGATGAAGCTGCTTCGTGATGCCGGTGTCACCGTACGTACCCACATGTCCAAGGTGGATGCAGCCGACTATGCGAAGATTGAAGCCGCTGCCGAAGCAGAGCGCGTTAAGGCTGAAGCCCGTAACAAAAACCTGAAGAAGGCCTCTTCCGACCACGCTCCCAGTGCAACGGAGAGCAAGGCCAAGGCCGCTCCTGCAGCTGGCGGACGTACCTTGAAGGCAACCTTGATTAAGGGCGCTACGGTTACTGTTAAGAAGGGTGCCGCAAAGGCTGCAACTGTAAAGGCGGAGGCACCCAAGGCTCCTGCTGCCGCAGTGAAGCCCGCTGCCCCGGCAGTTCCGGCTGCTCCTGCAGCTCCCAAAGTCGAAGAAACCTCTGTGAATGTCAAGGCTCCCGAGACCGTGGCTGCTTCTGTTGCGCCTGTGGAAACTAAACCTTCTGCACCGGTGGAAGCTCCTGCTGTGGCAAAGGCTCCCGAGGCTTCTGCTCCGACGCCCGCCCCTGCAGCTACTACGGATGTTAAGCCTGCCGCTCCGGCTCCCAAGCCGGCTGTCGCTCCCGCAAAGGTTGAAGCTCCTGCGGCAGCAAAGGCTTCCGCTGCGGAACCTGCCATGGTTACTCCGGGCATGGAACTGAAGCAGCCTCCCATGAAGGCTCAGGTCTTCAAGCCCGATGCAGCGATTCTTGCCCGTATTGAAAAGTCTCGCCAGATGGCTCAGCAGAACCGAGGCAATGGACATCGCGGTCCTGGCGGTCCCCGTGGGAACGGTGGCAACCAGCAGGGCTATACAGGAACTTTTGGTCGCCTGAACAACAACGGCCAGGATAACCGCAATGGCGGTAATCGCCGTCCGGGTCAGGGTGGTCCTGGTGGCGATCGCAATAACAGCAATGGTGGCCGTACCTTTACTGGACGCACCAGCGGCTTTACCGGCTCCTCCATGCAGGACGCCTTCAATGCTAGCGCCAATGCCGCACAGGGTGGTTTTGGCGGTGGACAGAACGGCAAGGGTAATGGCAAGGGCGGCCAGCAAAACGGTCGTCACGGTCAGAACGACAAGAACCGTCGTAACAACGGAAAGGATCGTGACCAGCAGAAGGAACAGCAGCAGGAAGCAGTTCGTCAGAACGTTTCCCGCGTGATGGCTGACCTTTCCAAGAAGCCTGTCAAGAAGGTTTACCGTAAGGAAAAGTCTGAAGGTGAATCTGGTGACGAAAAGAAGATCCTGAAGACTTCCGACTTCATCACTGTGGGTGAACTTGCTGGCCTGATGGAACAGATGCCTGCCCGCGTCATTGCGAAGTGCATGGAAATGGGCATGATGGTGACCATCAACGCTCGCCTTGACTTCGAAACCATCCAGCTTCTTGCCGATGAATTTGGCTTCGAAGCCCAGCTGATGGAAGAATACGAAGAAGAAGCCCTGGGTGTCGAAGAGGAACAGGAAGAAAACCTGCAGCCTCGTCATCCGGTGGTTACCGTGATGGGTCATGTTGACCATGGTAAGACTTCTCTCCTGGACTGGATCCGTAAGACTCACGTTGTGGCTGGCGAATCCGGCGGCATTACCCAGCATATCGGTGCATACGAAGTTTCCACCAGCCAGGGTAAGGTTACCTTCCTGGATACTCCGGGTCATGAAGCGTTCTCCGCAATGCGTGCCCGTGGTTCTCAGGTGACCGACGTTATCGTTCTGGTCGTGGCTGCTGACTCCATGGTCATGCCCCAGACTGTTGAATCCATCGAACTTGCCAAGCGCGAAAAGGTTCCGATGGTGGTCGCTATTACCAAGATTGACCTCCCGACTGCAAATCCCGACAAGATCCGTGCCCAGCTTGCTGAACGCGGTGTTGAAGTGGAACAGTGGGGTGGTACGACCAGCTGTATCGAAGTCTCTGCCCGCACCGGTCAGGGTATGGACGAACTGCTGGAAACTCTTGCTCTCGAAGCCGAAGTTCTTGAACTGAAGGCCAACCCGGATGCACACGCCCGTGGCGCCGTGGTTGAATCCAAACTTGACGTGGGTAAGGGTTCCATGGCTACGATTCTCGTGCAGAACGGTACCCTTCATGTGGGTGACCCGTTCGTCTGCGGTATTTACGCAGGTCGTGTCCGTGCTATGTTTAACGAACGCGGTGAACAGCTCAAGGCTGTTCCTCCTTCCGCTCCTTGCCAGGTCCTGGGCTTCGATGGTACTCCTCAGGCTGGTGATGACCTTATCGTGGTGGAAGATGAAAAGTCCGCACGTGAAATCGCTTCCAAGCGCCGTATGGCTGCCCGTGAACGCGATCTCCGCGCCCGTAAGACAGTTTCTCTCGAAAACACCTTCAACGAAAAGAAGGATGGTAAGCTCTCTGAACTCAACCTCATCGTCAAGGCTGACGTGGGTGGTTCTGCAGAAGCTCTCGCAGCTTCTCTCGAAAAGCTCACCAACAAGGAAGTTCGCGTGAACATCATCCGTAAGGGTGTTGGCACCATCACTGAATCCGATATCCTCCTTGCAACAACCGCACAGGCTATCATCGTTTCCTTCCACCTGATGCCCTCTCTCGCTGTTCGCGAAATGGCCCAGAAGGAAGGCATCGAAATCCGCAACTACCGCGTGATTTACGACTGTATCGAAGATATCACCAATGCTGTGGAAGGCCTCCTCAAGCCCACGCTGCGTGAAGAACTCAGCGGTGAAGCTGAAATCCGCCAGGTCTTCAAGGTTCCCAAGGTCGGTCTCATCGCCGGCTGTATGGTTACCGATGGTTCCGTGGACCGCGAAAGCCATGTCCGCGTATACCGCAACGGCGTAGAACTGGGTACTACCGTGGTTCAGTCTCTGAAGCGTATGAAGGACGACGTGAAGTCCGTTGCCCGCGGCTTTGAATGCGGTATCGGTCTTAAGGGTTACGACGATATTCGTGAAGGCGATAGCTTGATCTTCTTCAAGGAAGTCTCTGTTGCCCGTACCTTGAAGGACGTTGCCCGCGAGGAAGCCGAAGAAAAGGCAAAGAAGCAGGCCGCTGAGGATTCTGCTTCCTAAGAAAATAACCGCGCCGCTGGTAATCCCTAGGGGTTGCCTCCGGCGCATATCGCGCCCTTCCTAGTAAGGGCGCTTTTATAAGGAAACTAAATGAGTCGTAGAACCGATCGCCTGGACGAACAGTTTCGCGAGGAAATCTCCAAGATGATGCAGAAGGGTCTCAAGGACCCTCGCGTCAGTTCCCTTGCAAGCATTACCCGTGTGGAAATCACCGATGACCTGAGCTATGCGAAGATCATGGTTTCCGTCATGGGATCCGACAAGGAAAAGCGGGATTCCCTTATTGGCCTCAAGAACTCTGCAGGTTACATTCGCACTGTTCTCGGCAAGGCCCTGAAGATCCGCAAGATTCCGGAACTGAATTTCGTGCTGGATGAAAATCTGGAACACGCCATGCATATCGAAAGCATTCTTGCCGACCTTAAGCAGAAAGGGGAACTCTAATTGTCCAATTCTGGCTTTGTCTTACTAGATAAGATTGCTGGTGAAACTTCTTTTAAGGCCCTTTTCCCTCTGAAAAGGGTCTTTTCTACGAAGCGGGTTGGCCACGCAGGAACATTGGACCTGCGCGCTTCCGGCCTGATTATTGCCGCCACCGGTCGTGTTACCCGTTTGTTGCCTTTCGTGGAAGCTAAGGACAAGTGCTATAGCTTTAGGCTTCACTTAGGTTACCAGACCGATACTTTGGAATGGGATGGTGAGGTAATTGCGACAGACGAGAGAGGAACGACGAGAGACGAGTCTCTAGACTCTGGACTTTCAGAGTGTCATTCTGAGCGTAGAACCGAAAGGTTCGAAGTCGAAGAATCTAGCAATCCACAAACGCAAATTAGTTTGCAGGATCTTGAGGCAGTTCTTCCCCAGTTCATCGGCGACATCGAGCAGGTGCCTCCCAAGTACTGTGCAGTGAAAATTAATGGAGTCCGCGCCAGCGACTTGATGGAGCGAGGTCGCGATATTGAACTGAAGGCCCGTAAAATCAATATCAGTTCGCTGAAGGTGACTGGTGTGGTGAGTAACGATGCCACGGAAGGTTGTTCCGGCAAGGCGATTGCCACGTTTGACCTGATTTGCGAATGCAGTAAGGGTACATACATTCGTGCCCTGGGTCGTGACATCGCCCGTGCTTTGGGAACCTGCGGCTGCGTCTCCCATATTCGGCGTCATCGTATTGGTAATGTGACTTTGGATAAGGCGGTGCGTGGCGAAAACCTGACCCGTGGGCATTTGATTCCGGTGGACCAGATTCTTGAGTTCCCGGTAGTGCGCCTGGATGATTCACAGGTGGCTGTAATCCGTCAGGGAAATTACCTGCCCTGGAAAACTCCTATTGAAGGAGTGGACGCCGAAGGCAATGTTTTTGTAGCGAACCTCAATGGTGAAGTCCTGAGTTTTTGCCATTATGAACCGGGTCGCATTAGACCGAAGATTTATCTAGCTGAAGACGAATAGTGAACAGTGAACAGTGATGTTTTGCGGATGATTGAGGAATGTGTCATTCTGAGTGAAGAACCGAATGATCGAGGTCGATAAAGAATTGTTGAAGAGAAACGAAAAATGAGTGTAAAGCGTGCTGTTACCATGGGAAATTTTGATGGGTGCCACTTGGGCCACCAGGCACTGTTCCGTTCCTTGAAGGCGGTTGCGGAAGCCAACGACCTGCGCCCCACGGTAATTAGCTTTGAACCTCATTCCAATTATGTTCTTCGCGGTCCAGGCGATCCTCTGCTGCTGACTACCACTGCAGAAAAACGGGATTTTATAGAAAGTCTTGGCCTCGACTTCGTGGTGCTGCCCTTCACCCGTGAACTGATGTGCCTTCCCTTCGATGAGTTTATCCGCAAGGAACTTATTGAAAAACTGAATGTCAGCTCCATGTTCTTTGGCCATGACCATAATTTTGGCGCAGGTGGCAAGGGCAACTACGAGACTATTACGGCGGCTTTCCCGGAACTTTCCACCCAGATGCTTAGCATTGTCTTGCACAAGGGTGAACGCATTAGTTCCTCCGCTGTGCGAACCGCCTTGCAGATGGGCGACGTGGAGCGGGCCCAGACTTATTTGGGACGCCCCTATCGCCTGACTGGTAACGTGGTGGTTGGAAAGCGGATGGGCCGCACTTTAGGATTCCCCACAGCTAACCTGCAGGTGGAAAAATACAAGTTCCTGCCTAAGGGCGGTGTGTATGTGGCCAATGCCCGTTTGGCTGATGGACGCATTTTCCGTTCCGTCCTGAACATCGGAACTCAGCCTTCTACGCCGGGAACCCATTTCATGGCGATCGAGGCCTACCTGCTGGATTTCAATGAGGATATTTACGGCCAGCACCTGACGCTGGATTTGATGGCCTACTTGCGTCCAGAACAGAAGTTCGCAAGTCTGGATGATTTAATTCGTCAAATAGGCATGGATGCCGATACGGCTCGCAATTATAATGGGAACCACTGGGCGGAGTAAAAAGCCCGTTTAAAAAAGTCCACTTTAGACAAGGCTGTTTTCTAGGCTGAAGACTTCGTTCAGTTCCTGGTTGTCCATGTCTGCAAGCCAGGTTTCGCCTGCACTTACGGTAAGTTCCGCGATTGCCTTCTTGGTTTCCAGGAGGGCGTTTATTTTTTCTTCGAAAGTTCCCTTGGTAATAAATCGGTGAACCTGTACATTTCGTTTTTGCCCTATTCGGAAGGCTCGGTCTGTTGCCTGGGCCTCGATGGCGGGGTTCCACCACAAGTCATAATGAATGACCTGGGAAGCGGCGGTTAGGTTAAGACCTGTACCGCCTGCCTTCAGGGAAAGGATAAGTACCTTGCAGTCGGGATTTTCCTGGAAGTCCCGGATTATCTGGGTTCGCTGGCTTTGAGAACAGCCTCCGTGATAGAAATGGGCCCTTAGGCCGAGACGTTCCTCGATGGCTGTATTTAGCAGGTGCCCCATTTCGGCAAACTGGGTAAAGATCAAGGTCTTTTCTCCCGTTTCCTGGATGGATTCCAGCAGGGCCATAAGCATTTCCATCTTGCCTGATTCCAGACGGTTTATCTTTTTGACACTATTTTCTGTACCTGCGGAATTTTCTGCGCTTGCATTATCCGAAACGACTCCCTTCAGAAAAGTCCTGGGATGGTTGCAGATCTGTTTTAGGGCGAGAATCATCTGGAGAATGATTCCCTTGCGCTTGAATAGTGCTCGGGAATCATGAGCGGCTTCGCTCAACATCTTTTCTTCTTCCAGCTGTTCCAGGAACTTCTGGAGGGTAGACTGGTAAAGGGCCGCCTGGGTGCTGGTCAGCTCGGCATATTCATCCTGAATAATTTTTTCGGGAAGGTCGTTGATGATGTCCTTGTCCGTCTTGAGACGACGCAGCATGAAGGGGGCTGTAATAGTCTTGAAAACCTCGACTTGGTGCTGGTCGTTATTTTTCTGGATGGGGATTTCAAACTTTTCCCTAAATTCCATAGCGCTGGGAAACAGCCCGCGGTTGGCAAAATCCATGATGGTCCAGAATTCCATGAGACGGTTTTCTACCGGGGTGCCGCTCATGGCGATTTTCATGGGAGCATCCATGGATCGCAGTAACTTGCTCTGTTCGCTGTCTGCGTTTTTTATGTTCTGGGCTTCATCGATAACAATTGCTTGCCAAGTTAAATCCTTTAGCTTTCGGTAGTCCTTGCGGAAGGTTGCGTAGGTGGTTAGCAATAAATCGGAGTTGAATTTACCCAGGTTGCGGGAACCGCCGTGGTAGGCGAAGAATGTTAGCTCCGGCGCAAACTTCTTGATTTCCATTTGCCAGTTGACCAGGAGACCTGCAGGTAAGACGACCAGCGCCTTGCCATTTTCAAACTTATTTTCCTGCTTCATCTTTAACAGGAAAGAAATGACCTGCAAGGTCTTTCCCATGCCCATGTCATCGGCGAGAATGCACCCGAATCCCATTTGCAGGTTCTTGTACATCCAGGAATAACCACGGTGCTGGTAGGGACGTAAAGTTGCATTTAGACCCTGGGGCAGTTCCACTTCCGATTCCCCGCGCCATTCTTCGACCTGTTTTTTTACGCTGTCATCCAATGCTACGGGAATGTTGTCGCATTGGCCAGTAAGGCATGCCTGGATCAGCTTTGCCTGCAGGACCATGGCCTCGCGGGAAACCTGCTGCTTTGCAATGCTTGGATCGACATCCATGACTTCGGTTGAGGAATTTTCTCCCGTTTCAGGGTCAATTTCCTTGTTCCCTTTTTCTGCGTTTTCACCTTGCGCTTCGCCAAACAAATCCCCTTCACCTGTCAAGTTTTCCGGGTCGGATTTTCCGGCAAGTTTCTTTCGCAGGTCTTCCAGATCCTGGGGGGATATCTGGATGAAGGTGGACTTGTATTTCAGCATTCCGTCGGCCTGTTCAGCCAACTGCAAAAATTCTTCGGCAGGAATCTTGTTGTCGCCCAGGGCCACTTCCCAGTCGAAATCCAGCAAATCCTCGGCGTTGAATGCGCCGAAGCCGATGCTTCCCTGAAGTCGCATGAGAACCTTGGGCTTTTCCACATGAAGAAGCGATTGTGGCAGTTCCGTCTGGATTCCGAAGATTTCCAGTTTCTTCATGCTGTCCTGCAGAAAATCCAGCAGGTCGCTGCCGTGCATGAGGATTGGATTTGCGGCCTTCTGCTCGATGTAGGTGTTCATGGGCTTGAAGGATTCAGCAATGCCGTTCAGGATGCTGACAACGGAAAGTAATCTAGCGTCGTTATTCTCGAAAAGTATGGAGAGGGGCGTCCTCCCACCGTTTTCCATGACAAAAATTTCTAGGGCGATTTCGTCCCCCGCTTCGGAACAGCTGAATAGGAGGGGAGTCTTGAAGTCCAGGGTACTATAGACCGAGAACCACTGCTGGATCTTGCTAGGGATGGCGCGTGCGTTGTTCGCTAGCCGTCCAGACTTGCAGTCAAAGAAAAAGGAAAGGAGGTTTTCGTGTGGCGAATGCCTGGTTGCAGGATTGTACTTTCGGAAGAAGGCAATCATCTGCACAATGAACTGCGAGAGAATGTGTTCCGCCGGTTCCAGGACTTCGAAAAATTCCTCTTCCCGTGCCGTCTGGACAATGTTTTTCGGTGCGGCCTTTTCGAGGTCTGCCACGATGGCGAGAACGTCGGGTAGCATTTCCGCAGGGAGCCAGCGCATCTGGGCAGTTTCCGGACCGATCCAGAAAACCTGGGGGTAGATGGCTCCTGTACGAATGAGGTAGAACGCCGCCATCATGAGGCGCTGCAGGTAGCGTAAGTTTACATGATGCCAGGAAAAATTGCTGGCGCACAAGGTGCAAAGGGCGCCCATGGCGTTCTTGGGTGAAAGCGCCTGCTGGACCACCTTACCGGTTTTATTCGCCTGGACAAAATTCCAACTCCAGTTATTTTTGTGGACTAGCCAGAGGTAGTCTCCCTCGACCAGGAAGGTGCTTGCGTTATAGACCTTGTATTTTTCCGCAAATTCATCAAAGTCCTTGAACCCTAGATAGTACTGCCTGCACCGTTCCAGTTCGTCGGCAAAGCTTTTACGAAAATTACCCGTAGGGCAGAACTTTGGAAAATTTTGCAACATGGCGGGTAGAATACTGGAGTAGTCGTTCCAGTGCTCGACATCGAGCTCCGGCGTCCGTTGCGGGACATTAAGGTTGCTTTCGATAACGGCGGCCTTGCAGCGGACAAGGGCCGATTCTTTGGGAACTTCGATTTCTGCCTGTTCCGGCTTGTAATCTTTTAGGTACTCTATATCGAGACCATGCAGTCTAAAAAGTGCAAATGGATTTTCGTCCAGTTTTTCTGCGATTTTGAGCAGGGTCGCCACAACATACTTACAGGGCAGGGAATCCTTGCAGTCGCAATTCAGGTTCACCTGTTCTATGGAATCGAAAAGGGCTAGCCCACTTTTGGAGAGAAGAAGCTCTATGGAGAGGTTCATCGCTCCATTGGACAGCGCCAGTAAATCGGAGGGCTGTTGCTTTAGGAGGCTTGCGAAAAGTTCGCCCTTCTCCTTTTCGAATTTTGGGAACACCAGGTAATTATTGTGCTTTCCTCCGGCAGGCCCGAGAATCTCCGAGATGACCCGGTTGTCGATAAGGTCCAGCTTGGTAACCTGGCCTTTTTGGGCGTAGCGCAGTCCTGTGGCAATGACTTTGGGATCTGCGGAACTAAGCAGATTCTCTAGCCATTTTTTTCCCCACCAGGTGGTGCCGTAAAAACCAAAATTCATGATCGCAAATATAGTAAACTTCTTGTGCACAAATGTGCATTTAAAAGTCTTTCTGTAAAAATTCCGTGTTCTGGAAGGTCGTCCTTTTCCTTGAAATGTTATCGTTTTTTTGTTTATTTTTGTCAAATTTTATATTATCTTGTGGAACATGAAGAGTGTTTGGAAGGCTTTGTTTCTTCTGATATTTTTGTGTATGGCGGCCTGTGTCGATGAAGATGTCGACAGAGGTAATGTCGCGTTGCGCATTGGGGATTACGAACGGGCCATCGCGAATTTTTCCAAGGCTCTGGATGAAGATCCCGGACACAGGGATGCACGCTATGGTTTGGCCTTAGCCTATTATGCCGTAGCCGAAGAACGGGAGATGCTGAAGAGTTCCACCTATGAACTTTGGGAACGGACCGTGGAGGAATTCGAAATCCTTTCCAGGGTAGACAGCAGCCAGTCCATTAACGGAAACTATTCCAACAGCCTGTTTTACTTGGCCCGGGCCACTCTCGCAAAAGATGAGAAGGCAAACATCATGTCCCTTCTGGAACATTCCATTGCCCTGGATAGCCTTAACTTTTTCAGCCTGAATTTAAAGGGGCTGATTCTGGATAACCGGGGGCAGGTGGAAGATGCCCGAAAGCTCTTTGTCTACATTCTGGCCAAGGAACCGAAGTTCGCTTCGGCCTATGTGAACTTGGGCAATACTTACTGGGATGAAGGTGATGTGGAATCCGCCTGGGATATCTGGTCCATGGGCCACGAAGCCTTGCCCCAGGACCGAGTCCTTTCATATTGGACGAAGGTGGCGGAAGATTCCCTGAAAGCCATGGTGCATTCGGGTAGACTATGAGCGAATCCGAGCGCCATTCTCTGCTGGATGATGTATCCGGCTGTGTACGCCTGCATCAGGGAGGCGAGGCCGACATCTACTTACTTTGTCTAGGTCATGGTGAAAGGCTTACCCTCAAGTGGTTTCAAGGTCCTTTTAATGAAGCGCTGGTGGAGAATGTCTCAAAAATAAGGGACTGCGGAATTTATAGGATTCGCGAGTTCGGTATTCGTGAAAATCATCCTTACCAGCTTTATGATTTTATAGAGGGCGTTTCCTCCGATTCCATTTCGGTAATGCCTGTGGCAATTGCACTGAAGGCTTTACGCCAATTGGTTGCCACTCTTGGCAAGGCAAGGACTGCAGGGGTGTCCCACGGTGACCTGAATCCAGCCAATGTTATCTTTTCCCGGAAGGTTTCAGATAGCGCCCAGGATTTTCAGACGGTCCTGATTGACTGGGGTATTGTTGGGCCGGGTGCTCTCGCCTTTGCCGCCCCGGAAAGATTCCAGGGAAAACCGGCCGATGAAAAAAGCGATATCTTCAGCTTGGGCATGCTTTTGTATCGGTGGCTCGTTGGAGAAAATCTGGTACAGGCTCAAAACTTCGATGACTTTGCCGCAGAAAATTCAAAACTGGATCTTACCGTAGTTTCCGAAAAGTTGTTTCTTTCCGGGAGGTTTTCGCCGGAGGAAATTTCTTCACTGGAACCGGTTTGGCGGAAGACACTTCAGGAAATTCCCGAGGAGCGGGCGGAAGATCTGGAAGAACTGGATGAACTCCTGGAAATCGCCCTGGAAAAAATAGGTGGCGGGGAAGTCGCCTTGGCGTCCTCTGTAAAAAAATGGGTGGGACTTTTAGAACCTCAAATTCAAAAATTGGGGCAAAAGTTCTCGCTGGCATTGGAAAATCCTCAATGCAGCCCTCTGCCCTTCAAAAATAGTTCACCAAAAATCCGCAAAAACCGTCTAAAATATGCAGTTTTAGGGGGTGTCGGGATTTTGGCCGCGGTAATCGCCCTGTTGATTGTCCTTGGAACGGAAACTCCCGATGTAGATGATACTGGCGAGCTGATCCTGCGAAAGTCAAGGGACCTCAATATGGACCTGATGGAGGAATCGTCCCCTTCGGAAGACCAGGTTCCGGATTCGCTGTCGGTAAATAGACTACTGAACGATTTGCCTATACCGTCAAAGGAGTGAACATGAAGTCGGAATCCATGATTGCCACCGAGAAAATGCTGGATGTGGTGAAGATCCTTCTGGATGAAGACCAGCCCCAGTCTCTTTTCAATAAGATTCTGGAAGTTGCAAAGGATGTTCTTCATGCCGATGCTGCCGTTCTTGAAATTGACGGTGAGTCGCCCCTGCACTTTAGTCAGCCAGAAAATGTTTCCATTTCTATTTCTGCAGTGCGTCTGGCAAAAAACGAAAGGCGTGCCGTTGTATGGAACCAGCTGGACGATGACAGCGCAGACCTTTCCAAGTCCATAGTCCAGAATCAGCTCACCAGCATTATGGTTTCTCCCTTCCGGACTCCGGACTCTGAATCCGGTTACCTGTATCTGCAGCGTGCCGCCCGCGTGGAACCTTTTACGGAAGAGGATAGCCAGCTGTTCGATGCCTTTGTCGCGGTTTGCGAAAAGTTCGCCTTTACCGCCTTGGACCGCATCCGCGATAAGGAATCCCTGGACGTGTTGAAGAACGTGGTCCGTAAGGATAACATCGTCTATTCCAGCAAGGCCATGGCTGAACTTCTCGCTCTTGCGGACAAACTTGCGGAACTTCCCTTGCCGGTGGTGATCCGCGGTGAGACGGGCTGCGGAAAGGAAATCTTCGCCAAGTACATTCACAAGCATAGCCCCCGTGCAGATAAACCCTTTGTGGCGGTGAACTGCGGGGCAATCCCAGAGCACCTGATGGAATCTCTGCTCTTTGGTCATGCCAAGGGTTCATTTACCGGCGCTATCGAAAACCGCAAGGGCTTTTTCGAGGAGGCCGATGGCGGAACCATCTTCCTGGATGAAATTGGCGAGCTTCCCATGAACATGCAGGTGAAATTGCTGCGTGTCCTTCAGGAAAAGCACATTACCCGCGTTGGCGACAATCGGGAAATTCCCATTAATGTCCGTGTCATCAGTGCGACCCATGTAAATCTGGAAGAGGCTGTCAAGGAAAAGAAGTTCCGCGAGGATCTGTATTTTAGAATCCAGGTCATGCCTCTCCACCTGCCGCCCCTTCGTGAACGGGGGCAGGACGTTGTGCTTCTTGCCCAGGAGTTCATAACCCGCTATGGCGCCGAATATGGCCGTGGCAAGTATCACCTGAGCCGCAATGCGGAAAAGGCCCTGCTGGCCTACCACTGGCCGGGCAATGTCCGCGAGCTGGAAAACAAAGTCCAGAAGGCCCTGGTCCAGGCGGTTCATTGCGTGATTCAACCCAAGGACCTTGGGCTGGAGGACATGCAGTCCCAGGCGAAGGAATCCCCCCGCACCCTGAAGGAGGCCCGCGAAGTGGTGGAACGGGATGTAATCTCCAGGGCCTTGCGGGATAGTAACGCCAACTTGACATTGGCCGCCTCTATCCTTGGAATCGACCGTAAGGTCCTTCGGGAAATTATGGAGCGCCTGGGCATGAAGAAGGAAGATTTCAAGAACTGAAAAATCGGGAGAAAAGTTTCCGCTGGTGCAAATGTTCCCGTTTTTTCAGAGGCGTAAAAAAGCTTTTTAGTTATATTTAGGAAAGAACCGCTAAATTTAGGCGGCAATGCGCCAGAAAGGACAGTTGGCACGGAAATTGCAACAATGGCAGTGAAAATTTGCGAAAGTTGCAAATAGGTAGAACATGAAAAAGAGAATACTTACATCGGTAATGCTTGTCGCTGCAATGACCTTTGCAGGACAGTCTTCTCTGCGTCCCGAATCATCTGTCCCTACCCCCGCTGAAAAATCCGAAATTTCCCGGGAAACTCCGGATTTGAGCGCGAAAGATAATGAGGAATGGCAGAGAATGCGTGCGGAACGCCGGGAAGCCCGCCGCCAGATTCTCTCCGACCTGCGCAATAGCTCTGCAAACGAAAAGCAGGCTATCCGTCAGGATGTTTCCGGAAATCGGGACGAAAAACCTCGCGTCGAAGGGGATCCTTCCAGAAATATGCAGCCTCGCGAACGGGATCCTTTCTATGGATGGCAGGAACCCCGTGGGAAAAATCCGCCGCCACCGCCTCCTCCCAGGGATGGCGAAAGGGTTCCCGACGAAGGCTGGGGTCATCATAGACATTAATGCGCAGGATTGCGATAGTTCTCCTATTGCTCTCCGCGGTGCTTCTTGCTGAAACGCAGGAAGCGGCCTATTTCCGTGCCATGCAGGCGGAAAAAGATGGCGATATTTCCCTTGCCATCAAGTCCTTCGAGGAAGCGTTGTCCATCGGGGGCGAATACACCGATGAAATTAGCGAAATCCTGGATGAATACTATGACGCTCTAGGCATCGCTCCCGAAGATCATCGCAAATCCGATGAAATCACCCCGTCCGAAAGTCAGACCTTGGCAAGTCCCTGGTCGTTTCGCTTTCTCGGTGAGTTGAGTGCTCTGGGAGTGCTCTATTCCGCGTCCCGTTCCGATGTGGGACTGGGGGCTGTTTTCCAGGGCGCCGCCTCTATTTATGGGGACTATTCCCGGGGAAACGCGATTCATTCCTTTGGGTTGAATCTGCTCGGGGACATGAATTTCAACAACGACGACGTGCCTGCCCTGGATACGAATGACTGGAAAGGCTCGCTGGGTATGGAGTATAGCCTTGTTGCCGAAAATCTGTTGCTCGATGTGGGAATCGATCTAAATGTCCTGCAGCAGGAAGACCTAAGCTCTTCTTTTTATGCATGGCTGGAATACGACTTCTACAAACAGAACAAGCATAGGGTAGGGGCCGTTCTCTGGATCTATAATGACGAGACCGGACCGACATCTGTTTCCCTTTATGGCGCCTGGCGAAAAAATACGACTTATGGATTTAGTTTTTCTGCAATGGCCGGGCTCCGGTTCGAGGCGGATTCCGTTTATGACTATCAGGCCTATGCAAAAGCCTACGACGACGCCCTGGATGCAGCCGAAAAGGAATTGGATAACGAGGGATGGTTTGGCCCTGAAAAAAATCCCTTTGACCAGTGCCTTGAACTTTATGGTGATGAATGCTTTGGCTGGAGCATTGCAGTCATCGATTCCCTGAACTGGGTCGCACGCTATCAGGAACTTCTTTCCGGAATCAATGTGGAACCAACCAAGTACTGGGCGAAATGGCTTGGTCCATCCTTAAGGCTGAAGGCGCTCTATAGGTTCCGCGGGGGATTTTCTCTGGATGCCCGGGCAAATCTTTTCTACAGCCTTGTCGTGGATGGACCTGATTCGGACTACGAAAAAATTTCAAGGTTGAATGTTTCCCTGTCGGGATCGGTTTGCTGGAATGTCGGACCTTCGGAACTGTACCTGATGGTAGAGGATTCCTACAAGATGTACGGCTTGCCCAAGGCTTATAGGAATATGTATTCCACCCATACCAATGTGCTGAAATTGAAGCTAGGCTCCAGGTGGGATTTCTAGAAAATTTTCTGCAGAGAACCCCCTTTCATCTGAGAGCCGCGATTATGTAGCTTGACATACCGAGATTTCGGTATGCTGTTGTTCTGGATATTTTTCCTTGTGTTTGTGATAATCCTGCTTGTGCTGGACCTGGGGGTCTTTCATAAGTCGGATAAGGCCATGGGGGTAAGGGAGTCCCTGGTATGGACTGGCGTGTCTATTGGGTATTCCCTAGCCTTTTGTGGCGTGGTCTACCTTATATATGAAAACGGTTGGGGAGGAACGTCCGAAAACCAGATGACAGGTGGAGAGGCTGCTCTTCAGTACTTAACCGGCTATGTCATCGAGAAAGCGCTTTCCATCGATAATGTGTTTGTGATGGCTGCGATCTTTTCCTATTTCGGGATTCCCGCTCAGTATCAGCATCGGGTACTGTTCTGGGGTATTCTGGGGGCTGTACTTTTGCGAGGTGTTTTCATTCTTTCCGGTGCAGCCTTATTGCATTATTTTCATTGGGTTTTCTACCTGTTTGGAGCAATCCTTGTTATCAGCGCACTTAGGATGTTTCGCCAGAAGGAACACGGCGCCGCTGGAATAGACCTGGGCCGCCTTGCCAATGGAATTGGACGGTTCATTCCCATAACACAGGAACTTCGGGGGCACAAGCTTCTTTATCGAAGGGACGGACGTTGGATGGCGACGCCCTTGTTGGTCGCCTTGCTGGTCATCGAATTTTCGGACGTCCTTTTTGCCATGGATTCCATTCCGGCGATTTTTGCCGTGACCCAGGATCCCTTCATCGTTTTTACCAGCAACATTATGGCGGTTCTAGGACTTCGTTCCCTGTACTTTGCGGTTGCCGCCATGCTTCGAAAGTTTGAACATCTGAAATATTCCCTTGCCTTTATCCTTTTGTTTGTGGGACTTAAAATGCTTCTCATGGAAATAATAAAAATCCCGACGCTGGTAAGCCTCGGGATCATATTGTTGCTTTTCCTGCTAGGTCTTCTAGGGTAGGGCCTTTGCGATTTTTGCGGCAAGTTCCGCGTTGTTCAGACGCAGGTGCTTCTGGGCTTCTACGCTTTCGGCGCCCATCTGGTTCTTGACGCTTTTCAGCAGGTAAGGCGTGATGGCCTTGCCCTTGATGTCGTCCCAAACAGCTTCCTTCACAGCCTTCTCGATGGCGCGGTTCATTTCGCTTGCGTTCACGGCGTACTGCTCGGGAATGGGGTTGGTGACCAGAAGGCCTCCTTCCAACTTGAGGGCCATCTTGGCGTCAAAGGCCTTGGCGATGGTGTCCACGTCGTCTACGCGGTAGTCTACGTTGAAGTCGCTTTCACGGGCCATGTAGGCGGGCAGCTTGTCGGTGCCGTAACCAATGACTGGAATGCTCTTGGTTTCCAGGTATTCCAGAGTCAGGCCCAGGTCCAGAATGGACTTGGCGCCGGAGCAGACGCAGACCACGTTGCTGACCGCCAGTTCTTCCAGGTCGGCGGAGATGTCCATGGAGGTTTCTGCACCGCGGTGTACACCGCCGATACCGCCGCCGGCAACCACCTTGATTCCCACCAGGTCTGCAATGAGCATGGTGGCGGCGATGGTCATAATGGCGTCCTTCTTCTGGGCGATGAGCATGGGAATGTCTCGGCGGGAGGCCTTGATCAGCTTGCCCTGCTTTTTGGCGAATTCCTCGATTTCCTCGTCGGAGAGGCCCACCTTGATGCGGCCGTCCTTGATGACGATGTGGGCGGGAATGGCTCCCAGCTCGCGAACCCTGTTGGCCAGGGTCTGGATGGTGTCACGATTCTCGGGGTAGGGGATTCCGTCAAATGCACCGGCTGATTCCAGGGCCACGATGGCGGTACCATCTTCGAGGGCTTTACGGGCGTCAGGTTCAAAATCGATGTATTTAAGCATGAATAACTCCTTTTTTATATGGCTCAAAGATAGCAATAGATGTCCAAATGCCCATAGATTTTATATATTTTCGCCGAAAACTTTAATTACTACTCAAAAGAGGTTAAAAATCATGGGTATCAATTACTTCAATTCTATCCCGCTGCGTCGTCAGCTCGAAGAAATCGGCCACTGCCGTTTCATGGATTCTTCTGAATTTTCTCGCGGTGTAGAAGCCCTCAAGGGCAAGAAGATCGTGTTCGTCGGTTGCGGCGCTCAGGGTCTCCATCAGGGTCTCGACCTGCGTGATAGCGGTCTGGATGTTTCCTACACCCTCCGTCCGGAAGCAATCGCTGAAAAGCGTCAGTCCTGGAAGAACGCTACCGAAAACGGTTTCGCCGTCGGTACCTACGAAGAAATGATCCCCACTGCTGACCTGGTTTGCAACCTCACACCGGATAAGCAGCACCACAACGTGATCCCCGCTGTCATGAAGCTCATGAAGAAGGGCGCAGCTCTCTCCTACAGCCATGGCTTCAACATCGTTGAAGAAGGCCAGCAGATCCGTGAAGACATCACTGTTATCATGGTGGCTCCCAAGGGTCCGGGTTCCGAAGTCCGTTCTGAATACGTTCGCGGTTTCGGTATGCCCTGCTTGATCGCTGTCCACCCCGAAAACGACCCCGAAGGCAAGGGTTGGGACTATGCCAAGGCTTACGCCGCTGGTCTCCATGCCGACCGTCCGGGCGTTCTCGAAAGCTCTTTCGTTGCAGAAGTGAAGTCCGACCTCATGGGCGAACAGACCATCCTCTGCGGTATGCTCCAGACCGGTACCATCCTCTGCTACGACAAGATGGTCAAGGAATTCGGTGTTGAACCGGCATACGCAACCAAGCTCCTCCAGTACGGTTGGGAAACCATTTCCGAAGCCCTGAAGCACGGTGGCATCACCAACATGATGGACCGTCTCTCCAACCCGGCTAAGGTTCGTGCAAACGAACTCTCCGAAAAGATGAAGGTCATCATGCGCGGCCTCTACCAGGAACACCAGGACAACATCATCTCCGGTAAGTTCTCCTCTACCATGATGATCGACTGGGAAGCTGGTGACAAGGACCTCCTGGCATGGCGCGCTGCTACTGGCGAACTGGAATTCGAAAAGGTTGCTGCTACCGATAAGGCTATCTCCGAACAGGAATACTTCGACCGCGGCGTCCTCATGGTCGCTATGATCAAGGCCGGTGTGGAACTGGCATTCGAAACCATGTGCTCCGTCGGCATCAAGCCCATGAGCGCTTACTACGAATCCCTCCACGAAACTCCGCTCATTGCAAACCTCATTGCTCGTAAGAAGCTGTTCGAAATGAACCGCGTGATCTCCGATACCGCAGAATACGGCTGCTACCTGTTCGCTAACAAGTGCGTGCCTCTCCTGAAGGACTTCATGGCTAAGGAAGTCACTAAGGAAGACATCGGCGCTATCTTCGGCGAAGGCAAGTCCACCGCTGTTGATAACGAAGAACTCATCAAGGTTAATGCCAACATCCGTAAGCACCCGGTTGAAGAAATCGGTGCATGGCTCCGCGCCCGCATGTCCGGCATGACAAAGGTTGTCTAAGCTTCGGCTTACGTCGTTCTCGGCCCACTCGCCGTACTAGATGTACGGCTTCGGGGCCTGCGGCCTAGTAATCCTCGCTTATTCAATCTTTGTACCCCGCGTTGTCTAATCTTCGCGATACGGCATCATTCGGGGGCTCACGTACAAAAGGTACGCTACGCCCTCTCATTCTTTGTCTCGCTCGTTTCTACGACGCGGGACTTTTTTTTCGGGGCCTGCGTCTGTTCTCGCGAAAGCATGTCTTCCCCCGCGTATCATTTTGTCATCCTCGCGAAAGCGAGGATCTCACAGAACAAACCTTTCCTGTCATCCCCCGCTTGACGGGGGATCTCGCAGTTATTGTAGACAAAGTATTTTGTTGACTAAATTCATTTTTATTCTCTCTTTAAATCAGTTGAAAATCAAAAAAATGGCGAAGCTTCAAAAAATACTTGACTTTGTGTTTTTTTTGGGGGTTACATTTGAATTGTTTGCCCCTGGTGGTGATTCCCGTGAAATTGGTAGAATCTAGTCTTCGACAATAAACCAAGAATTGAATAAATTATGAAAAAAATAATAATGCTCATAGGATTGCTTTCTGTTTTTTCTTTGGCGGGGACAATGCGTGATTCCCGCGATGGAAAGACCTACAAGACGGTAAAAATTGGCAATCAGGAATGGATGGCCGAGAACCTGAATTACAATGCTCAAGGCAGTGTATGCTACGACAATGATCCCGCAAACTGCAGAAAGTATGGTCGTCTTTACACCTGGGATGCCGCACAAGATGCTTGCCTTGCCGGGTGGCATTTGCCTAGCGCGGGCGAATTTGAAACCTTGCTTGGTTTTGTAGGTGATTCTGGTAAGGAACAAAACGAGGCTTTGCGGTCATCAAAATGGAAAAAAGGAAAAGATAAATACGGCTTTTCCGCGCTTCCTGCTGGCGGCTACGGCAGCGGCTACGAGAAGTTCAGCGGCCTTGGCCTCGGCGCCTACTTTTGGTCTTCGGCGGAGCACATTAGCGGCGTCGCCTACAGCTTGGACATCAGCGACGGCGGCGCGTACGTCGGCAGCTACGATAAGTCAGATGGGAACTCGGTACGTTGTCTCAAGGACTCTAACTAGGCATCCACCGCAGGTGGGAAGCCTAGCCAAGGCTTAGCGAAGCAAAGCCATGTAACAAACAGGAAGAACTACGCAGCTGTGCTGCGAAAGTTCTTCCTGTGAAATTTTTTTAGAAAAATGCGAATCGACGAAATTTATGCAATGGAAAGCGCAACGAATCAAGTATCGTTCGTCAAGTAATTCATTTGGTTCTTTATTGACTTTAAATTCGCAAACACCCCAGGAAATCATCTTGGGGTGTTTTTGCATAGTCCTGTTTTTTTCGGCATCGCTCCGTTGCTTTGTAAAACTTTGTAAAAGCTGTGAACAAATCTTCTAAAAATACGTGCATATAGCAAGTCCGTGAACGCGGGCCTTTTTCTACAGCTTAACCCCGTGACCCGTCGGATTTACCGCCCGCCGGAGCGTGTTAAGGAACGTATGAACATTTCAAGAAGGCGAGTACAGCAGCAAATTGCAAAACTTAAGAAGCGGAAGTTTTTCGACCCCACCTACGATGTGGTTTTCAAGAAGCTTTTCTCAAAGGACGAAACTCTTATCCATTTCCTGAATACGGTCTTGCGGTTGCGGGGCCGCCGTCGCATCAAGTCCATCGTGCGGCGAAAGCCTGCGGTTGTCTTGACGTCAAAAAATGGACAGGAGGAAGTCCGTTTCGACATTCACGCCAAGCTGGGGAACGGTCGTTACATAGATTTGGAAATGCAAAGAGCGTCTCACGACGACTTCCTCTGCCGTGTGGATCTGTACGCATCGCAGTTGGCCATCAACTCGAAGATCGCCTTTGACAAGTCTCGCCCCGCCAGGGACCGCAAGGACCATCCATATCTGATGCTGCAGACTTATTCTATATGGATCTGCAGCTTCAGGGGCCCGTTCTGCAAGAGTTACCGCGAGGAGCTGGCGCTGTTTCGCCTAGGCGACGTGGGAAAGTCGGGGGCCTTGCCAGTCTATAATAAAAAGAGGTATATTATCTACGACCTGACAAAGTACAAGCCTTCTGGACTGCAAACGTCCGAGGATCTCTGGATGGAAATCTTTACGCAGATGGCGAAGGCGGAAAAGGCTCCGGAGGTAAAGGACTCGCAAGAGTCCTTTTTTGCATTTCTTTTTTTAGAATTTACCTCCCGACTTGTTCCATATTGGAATATGCCGCAGTGCCATATAATCCCCTTTTTTTGTTTTATGTAATCTTTTCGTTTACAATTAGTATAAGTTAAGAGAGGATGGTCATTAGGTGCTCCTATGGTGAATTTTAGGCAGATTTCAGAATCCTTCGAAACCGCGGTGGAAAATCGCGAGTTTTCCGTTTATTTCCAGCCACAGTTTAATCACTCTACAGGTGCGTTAATCGGTGCGGAAGCTCTTGTTCGCTGGATTTCTCCGAAACATGGCTTTATTTCTCCGGCGGACTTTGTCCCCGCATTAGAAGAAATGGGCTTGATTCCCGTTCTTGATTTGTATGTATTTGACTGTGTCTGTGACTTCCTGAAGAAATGTATTGATAGTGGAAAGGCTCTTGCCAGAATTTCCGTGAATATGTCTCGCAATGATATCTTGTGCGAAGACTATATTGACCGTCTGGATGCTATTCGCCAGAAGTATGGCGTTCCCACGCGACTCATCCATGTTGAACTGACCGAAACAGCTGCTGTTTCCGGTGCAAACGTTGTGGTTTCTGCTATCAAGAAATTGCACGACTTGGGATACACTGTTGAAATGGATGATTTCGGCAGTGGCTATTCTTCCCTGAACATTTTAAAGGACATTGAATTTGATGTCCTGAAGCTGGATTTGAAGTTTATTGAGGGCGCTATCGGCAGCGAACGTGGTGGAACCATCTTGAGTTCCGTGGTCCGCATGGCCAAGTGGCTTAAATTGCCTGTCATTGCCGAGGGCGTTGAAACGGTTGAACAGGCGGATTTCCTCAAGAGTGTGGGCTGTGATTATATTCAAGGTTTCCTTTATTCCAAACCGATTCCGGCCACTGAGTACGAAAAACTTTTGAGTGGTAAATCTATAGGAACCATGGTTCCGCAGATGAATATCGACCAGTTTATTGATGCGGGTCGTTTCTGGAACCCGACTTCCATAGAAACCCTCATCTTTAGCAATTTTGTGGGGGCTGCTGCGATTATTGAAGTGAACAATGATTTCAGCTCCATAGATATTTTGCGAGTAAACCAGAAGTACGTTCGTGAACTTGGAATGAACTTGTCCGAAAGAGATATCATTTCCATTAAGCCCTACGACACTTTGGATGGTGATTCCAAGGAAATTTATAAGGCAACCCTTGAAAAGGTTGCTTCAACCCGTGAAGAACAGGAATGTGAAACCTGGCGAAATATCTCCTCGGATTGTTGCGGTACAGAAAAAGTTTGTGTTCGTAGCTCCATCCAGCTGATTGGCGAAAGCAAGGTAAGTCGCCTGCTCTACGTAATGATTCGAAACATTACTTCTGAAAAACAGACTCAGCAGGATTTTGTCCGTCGAGAAGAAAACTTTAAGGCCGCGGTAGAACAAGCCAATATGTTCTTGTGGGAATATACCATTGCCACCAAGGAGATGCGCCCTTGTTTCCGCTGTCAAAGGGAACTGGGCTTGCCGCCCCTGATTCGCAACTACCCGGAACCTCTTATCGAAAGTGGATTGTTCCCGGCAGATTATGCGGATATGTATAGGGATTGGATGCGTCAGATTGACAACGGGTTGAAATCGATCGAGGGCGTGATTCCCTTGACTGCGAGTCGAATACCTTTCCACGTTCGTTACACCACGGAATATGACGAAATTGGTCGTCCAGTAAAGGCTTATGGATCGGCTACGCTGGTGGTGGATAAATAATTAAGCTTTGCTCATAAGTAACTGACTTTTTATTCTATGTAAAGGTCCGCTTTTAAGGCACAATCTTCTATGGATTGTGTCTTTTTTTCTTGTGATTCTTCTTATGCAATGGGCTCCTTTTTTCTATTTTTGGTTCGATAAATTTCGTACATGAGGCGAGTATGTTCAAAGTTGGATTTGATAACGACGCGTACCTGAGAACGCAGTCCGAGAAAATTGCCGAACGTATTGCAAAGTTCGGCGGAAAACTTTACCTTGAATTTGGCGGCAAGCTGTTCGATGACCATCACGCAAGCCGCGTGCTGCCTGGCTTTGCTCCGGATTCCAAGATCCGTATGCTTGAAAAGCTGAAGGACAAGGCCGAAGTCATTATCGCTGTCAACGCCAACGATATCGAAAAGAACAAGGTCCGCGGCGACCTGGGCATTACCTACGATCAGGACGTTCTTCGTCTGATCGACGCCTTCCGCGGTTACGGCCTTTATGTGAGCAGCGTGGTGCTGACCCGCTGGCAGGACCAGCCCAGCGCACTTGCCTACCAGAAGAAACTGGAAGGCCTGGGCCTGAAGGTTTACCGCCATTATCCCATCGCCGGTTACCCCAACAACATTCCTCTGGTAGTGAGCGACGACGGCTACGGCAAGAATCAGTTTGTTGAAACCTCCCGCGAACTTGTGGTGGTGACGGCACCTGGTCCGGGAAGTGGAAAGATGGCTGTGTGCCTTTCCCAGATTTATCACGAAAATACCCGCGGCGTCAAGGCTGGCTATGCCAAGTTCGAAACGTTCCCCATCTGGAACATTCCTCTGAAGCATCCGGTGAACCTGGCTTACGAAGCTGCTACCGCCGACTTGAACGACGTGAACATGATCGACCCGTTCCATCTGGAAGCCTACGGCAAGACCACCATCAACTACAACCGTGATGTTGAAGTGTTCCCCGTGCTGAACGCTCTGTTCACCCGCATCCTTGGCGAGTCCCCGTACAAGAGCCCTACCGACATGGGCGTGAACATGGCCGGCAACTGCATCGTTGACGATGCTGCCGTTAGCGAAGCCGCCAAGCAGGAAATTATCCGCCGCTACTACAACACCCTCTGCGATGTCCGTAAGGGCAACGCCGATCAGGATCAGGTTTACAAGCAGCAGCTGGTCATGGAACAGGCTCACATTAGCACCGCCGACCGTCCGGTTGTGGCTGCCGCTCTCAAGCGCGCCGAAGAAACCAACGGCCCCGCAGTGGCTATCGAACTTCAGGATGGCGCTATCATCTCTGCAAAGACCTCCTCTTTGCTGGGCGCTTCCTCTGCAATGCTTCTGGATGCCCTCAAGCATCTGGCCGGCATTCCTGACGAAGTCCGTCTGCTTTCTCCCATGGTCATCGAACCCATTCAGAACCTGAAGACCAAGCAGCTGGGCCACACCAATCCTCGTCTCCACATGGACGAAGTGCTGGTGGCTCTCTCCGTCTGCGCTCTCACCGATTACAACGCAAAGATCGCTCTGGAAAAACTTCCGGAACTCCGTCATTGCGAAGTCCATGCCAGCGTCATCCTCTCCCAGGTTGATGTGGGCGTGTTCCGCCGCCTGGGTGTGAACTTGACCTCTGAACCGAATTATCAGACCAGCAAGTTGTACCACACTTAATTGCTTTAAATGTTTAAAACAAATTGAAAAGTCCCGGTTTATTCCGGGACTTTTTCGTTACCATGAATGTTGAAAAAAAACGGCCGGTGTAAACCGGTCGTTTTTTAAAGTTTCGTTAGTGAGCGAGAGGTCTCGCGACACTCGCCTTACTTAGACTTTTTCGGCGGATGAGCAGCGATCTTCTTTGTGCCCTTTGCCTTGTCGGCTGCCTTGGCAGCCTTTTCTGCTTCTTCAGCTTCCTTTTCAGCAGCTTCAAAGGCAGCCTGCATGTCTTCCAGGGCGGCAACGGGATCGTCCTCGATGATTTCGGAGGCTTCATCAACCAGTTCGGCAAATTCGTCATACCAGTCGGCAAAGATTTCCACTTCCAGGTGATCGACGCCAGGAACAGTGAGGCGGACGCCGCAGCTTTCGCCGACGCGGTCCATGTACTTTGCAATTTCCGGCTTCAGGAGGGTCAGGTCAAGGCCGTCCAGATCTTCCGGTTCCAGCCAAACGCCGTCTTCTTCGGCATCTTCTTCCTTGGCCTTCTTGGACTTCTTGCCTGCCTTCTTGTCTTCACAGCAACCGCACTTGCAGTCGCCACCGCAGCAGCAATCGTTGCCGTAGGTTTCAAGATATTCTTCATCGTCCATGCCGCTGTCGTAGAAGAATTCGTCGTCTTCCAGGTACAGGGTTTCAACAAAGATGGACTTTGCGCCCAGGGTCTTTGCAGCAGCAATGAATTCCTTCAGGTCGCCGCCGAAGTAGCGGGTGGCTTCAACTTCTTCGTTCAGGGTCTGAACGGGAATGGGGAGGAGTTTCTGCTTCTTGAGGTAGTCGCAGACTTCGTCGCTAATGGACTTGATATTCTTAGCCATTGTAAATCTCCTTGTGGTTTGATTGAAAATTGATAATTGAGAATTGATGATTCTAATAATCGCGCCCTTGGCGCCAAATGTTTAATTATCAATCATTCATCATCAATCATCAATCGTTAAACGTGGTACTTCTTGAGGCTTTCTGCTTTTTCGTTGATGAGCTTCATGATGCGTTCCACGGCTTCTTCACCGCGGGCGGTGTCCTTCACGCTGGTCATGGGCTGGAACAACGGGCTGTTGAACAAGGTTCCCAGAGGAATGGGATTCTTGCGGCAGAAGGTGATTTCCACATAGTCGCGGACTGCGCTCTGCAGGTCCTTGGCCTTGGATGCGTCACCAGCGACATAAGCCTTGTACAGGTCAGAGAAAATCTTTGCTGCTTCGGGAATGTTGCCGGTAGCGGTAATGAGGCCCTGGCCTCCCATTTCGAGCATGTCGATGAAGAAACCGTCTTCGCCAGAGAGAACGGCAAAGTCGTTGTTCTTGGTTTCCTTGATGACGCGGAGAGTATCTTCGTGATATTTTTCGCCGATGCGGAAGTCAACAGCCTGCTTAAGACCGATGATGTTCTTGTCTTCGGAAAGGGCGATCAAGGTGTCGGGGTGGACATAGCTAGCGGTACGGCCCGGAACATTGTAAATAATGATCTTGGCGCCGGTTTCGGAGCTCAAGGTGCGGAAATGCTTTTCGATGCCTTCCTGGGACGGGTTGTTGTAGTAACCTGTTACGCAGAGGACGGGAACTTCGGCAATCTTCAGCACTTCCTCGATCATTTCCACGGATTCGCGGGTGCAGTTAGAGCCTGCGCCGGCAATAACGGGAACGCGACCATCAACATAGTCCAGAGTGAACTTGATGATGTCCATGTGCTGCTTGTGGGAGACGGTGGCGCTCTGACCGGTGGTGCCGACCGGGAGAATGCCGGAGACGCCAGAGGCGATGAGGTCGTCGATCATCTTTTCCATCTTCTTGTAGTCGATGGAGTTGCGAAGGTTCTTGGGATCATCGTTCATCAGCGGGGTGAACAATGCGGGGAAAACACCAGTAAGTTGAGAAGCTTTAGTAATTTGCATGGCTATAAAATAGATAAAAAAGCGGATATAAGCGAATGCTATTTCTACAAATGACACAAAAACATCTTTATCCGGCGTAGAAGATTTAGAATTACGGAGTGACGAACAATTCTTTTCCCAATAACTTTTCCTTTTTCGATTTGGATGTACAGCTCTTTCTTGTAAAGGGAGTGGAATCCTCCATGAGCATAACGGACCATGCGTCCTTTGGGAATTTTTAGCTCCCCTGTAAACCAAGATGCAAAAACAGGGGTGGGTGAGATTAGCTTGTGTCGGCCCTCTAAGTTGTTGAGGAACAATATGTTATCCTTGATTTCCCAAGTGCCGATATAGCCTCTCCAACAGACAGAAGTTCCTACAAGATTGGATGTCTTTCCCGCCGCGATTTCTGCTCTAAGTTTTTTGTTGCTGAGGGTGACCACGCCTACTTTTTTAAGAATGACAGGGCTGCAAGCCATGGTCGTGTACTTGCCGTTCAGTATAAGCCGTTCATGGATTTGCGCTGTCATTATAAAACCCCTTTGTTCCTCTATACAATATCGGAATCCACGAAAATTTTGTAAATTAGAACCGTTAAAAACAATCAACATAGGAACCCTTATGGAAAACATTACACAGATTTGGAAGAAGATCCAGTCCCCCGAATTCAACCCTGCTACCGACATGGCCCTGGTGGAACAGGTGAAGCAGGTCGCTCTTACCTCCCAGGAACCGGCTAAGGTTAGCTTCGGTACCTCCGGCTGGCGTGGCGAAATCGGTTCTGAATTCACCCTCCGTAATCTGCAGGTTGTCGGCGCCGCCATCGTCCGCCTCTACAAGGAAGCCGATGCCGCTATGTTCGAAGCTCTCGGCGTGAAGGACTTTGCTGACCTTCAGAAGCGTGGTGTTGTGGTTGGCCACGACAACCGTCTCCTGGGACACGAATTCTGCGAAGCTGTTGCAGACCAGTTTGCCAAGGCTGGTGTCAAGGTATACTACGGCAATGAAATGCCTACTCCGGAATTTTCCGCTGCAATCGAAATGCTGGGTGCTGCCTGCTCCATCAACATGACCCCCAGCCACAACCCCAGCCACTACAACGGCATCAAGTTCAACCCGGCTGACGGCGGTCCTGCAGGTCCGGAAATCACCAACGTCATTACCAAGCTCTCCAACGAAATGATGGCTACCTGGAAGTTTGAACCGGTATCCAAGGTTGACTGGGAAATTATCGATTCCCTGAAGATCTATAAGGAATTCCTCGTCAAGCAGGGCACCATCAAGTTTGCCCGCATCAAGGATTTCATCAAGCAGGGTCGTCTGACTCTCGTTTGCGACCATGTTCATGGTTCCACCCGTCGTCGTCCGGCGGCTCTCCTCGACAATCCGGAATGCCTCATCACTCTTCGTAACGAAGACGACAGCCTGTTCGGCGGCATCGCACCGGAACCGTCCTCCAAGAACCTGGAAAAGGTTCGCAAGGTCCTGGACGAAAGCAAGTCCTGGTTCCGCCTGGGTGCAATCTTTGACCCGGATGGTGACCGTATCCGCTTCTACGACGGTACCCGCGAAATCGATATGAACCAGTTCGGTGCAATCGCTTTCCACTACATGGCAACCTGGCGCAAGGAACAGGGCGTCGTTGCTAAGTCCGTTGCAACCTCCAACTTCGTGAACATCATTGCAGAAAAGCTGGGCGTTCCTGTTATGGAAACTCCGGTGGGCTTCAAGAACTTCCGCCCCTGGTTGTCTCGCAATGCTAAGGACAAGGCTCTGGTCGCCTTCGAAGAATCCGATGGTATCTCCGGCCTCAACAACACCCTGGAAAAGGATGCTCAGTTCGGTCTTCTCATCGCTCTTGAAATCATGGCACAGACTGGCAAGAACCTGGGTGAATACCTGGATGCCCTGTACGAAGAATATGGCCGCTTCTACCCCAGCCGCGCTGGTTTCGAAGTGGACAAGTCCCTGGTGGGTGCTCCGCTGAAGGCCAAGGTCGACGCTGTTGCCGAAGCAGCCAAGGTTGGCTCCAAGGTTATGGTGGGTAACACCGAAAAGACTGTGAAGCAGCTCTTGACTTTGGACGGCGTAAAGATTATTTTCGAGGATGACTCCTGGATGCTGGTGCGCCCCTCCGGTACCGAACCCAAGGTTCGTATCTATACCGAATGCCGCAATCCGGATGAAAAGGACCCCATGTTCGAAGCTGCAAAGGCCCTGTTCTACAAGAACTAGGACCTTGCGTGGTTGGAGTAAGTTTGTTCTAAAGGAGTAATCCTATGAAAAAGTTAATTGCCTTTTTCCTGTTGGCCTTTGCAGTGATCTGCTCTGCCCAGTCTTCCATCAAGCCTGAATTCCAGGCTTTCTCTGGCGCATTGCTGAAACTGAAAAAGGCGGACAAAGGTTTCCACAAGTTCCAGATGAAGGTGGATGTAGCCCCGTGGGCATTCGTTGCTTCTGGTGAAGTCCAGGCTCCGGGTGGTGACGGTGACGTGCTGATTACCGCCCTCTTCGACGGTGAACTTTATGGTGTGCTCGCCTATATTCCCTCGACAGCCGCTGGCTCCGATGGTGAAGAATACCAGGTGGGTTTCTTCGACATGATGCTTTATTTCGAAGAAGAACCTACCCGCATTCGTAACCTGAAGTTCAAGCTGTTGCCTCCTGCGGATGACGAATGGGCCAAGGGTATCTTGAAGGATGCTCTGGAATCCGGCTCCCTGGTGGGTAATGTCTGGGGCGGCAAGTACGAAAAGGCAATTACCAAGGCTTCTGCCGATCCTATGGATAAGAAGAAGCTGGAAGCTCTCCAGAAAAAGAAAAAGCATAAACTCTCCGACGATGATGGCACGATTAGCAAGCGTGGCCGCCGTGTAGAAGCCGATGAGGAAGAAGTCGCTCCCAAGAAGAGCGGCAAGAAGCTCTCTGGCGATGACGGTACCATTAACAAGCGCGGTCGCCGTGTCGATGAAGTGGAAGAACCTGCTCCTAAGAAGAAATCCTCCAAGACGGAAAAGAAAGCCAAGAAGCAGGATTGCGATGATCCTAGCCTCTCCGTCAAGGAACGTCGCCAGTGCAAGATGAAGCAAAAGTAATTTTGCCTATCTATACATAGCATAAAAAGGCCTTCTGCAAAAGGAAGGCTTTTTTGTTGGAAAAATTTGATAGAAAGTGCATTTTTTTAAGACAAGCAACGCAAAAAAAATTATTTTTGAGCCGTAACTTTTGAAACCTATATGAGGTAATTTATGTCCGGTCATTCCAAATGGGCCACCACCAAACGCAAGAAAGCTAAGACCGACGTTGCTCGCGCCAAGGCTTGGAACAAGCTGATCAAGGAAATTTCTATCGCTGCTAAGCTGGGCGGCGGCAACCCGGATGCAAACCCCCGCCTCCGCGCTGCAATTATCAAGTCCAAGTCCCAGTCCCTGCCCACCAAGAACATCGAAAGTGCTATTGCCAAGGGTACTGGCGCTAACGGTGGTGCCGACGTTACCGAACCGCTGTACGAAGGTCGCGGTCCCGCAGGCATTGCAATCATGGTGCAGTGCATGACCGACAACAAGGTCCGTACCGTTGCTGAAATCCGCAACATCTTCAACAAGAACGGCGGTGCCATGGGCGAAACCGGTTCCGTTACCTGGGCTTTCACCTACAAGGGCATGATTGTTATTGATGCAGAAAAGTACAGCGAAGATCAGGTCATGGACCTGGTTCTGGAAGCTGGTGCAGACGACATGAGCACCGAAGATGGCATCCATGAAGTTTCCACTTCTCCGGAAGCATTCGACGCTGTTACCCGCGCCCTCGAAGGTGCTGGCATCGAAATGATGAGCGCTGAAATCACCTATGTTGCAAACGATCCCGTCAAGCTGGGTCACGACGACGCCGTTAAGCTGCTCAAGCTCATCGACAAGTTCGAAGATCACGACGACGTTCAGGACGTTTACCACAACGCTGAAATCGACGAAGCCGACATGGACGCTGAGTAGTCTCTAACTCCATAGAAGATTAAAAGAGCCTCTGGTGATGAACCAGGGGCTTTTTTGTATTTTATGGATGTGGCTGTGCTTGTATTCGTACTTTTGTTTCTGATCAGTTTATTTTGGGGCCTTGTCATTAGCCCCATTTTCCTTGCTTTAAAAAAGTATATGGATTTTGCGAAACGGTCCCAGACGACGCTTTGGGAAAAGGTCCGTTATGTCGTCTCTTGTCCTGTTGCACTAGTGCTTTTGATCTTAGCCTGTTATGTTCCGCTGATCTTGGATGGAATTGCGGAAGATTTGAATCTGCCCATGCCCAAGGATTCCTGGCACTTGCTGGGCTACTTTATAGGATTCCTGGTCTATTTGTTTCTTAAACGGAAGACCATTATATCTTTTTTCAAGGACGAACATCAGAAGGAGAGTACTCACGATACGCCCAGCGAATTGGCTGTAGAAATTATCGAAGTTGGTTGGCGTTGTAGAAAATGCGGGACGCCCTATCCATATCCTTACGATAGAACGTCACCGATGTATGGAAGCCCTCTGTTTGTATGCCCCAAGTGTGGATTGGAACAGGCGGATTATCGTCGTTTGGAACCTGCTTTGGACCGTCGATTTGGAAACTGGAATACGTTGGGTATTTCCATAAAGGTGAATGTGGTTTCGCTGTTGGCTTCCGTAGCATTGTTGGTAATACTTGTTAACACGCCCTATGCAGATCGTATGAATATTTATGCCGCCATGCTTTTTTTGACGGTACAGTTTTTTGTGGCTAGTATTATTGTTACTATTGAAAGCCTGTTAAAGAAAAAGCCTGACTTTATCAAAAAGTCAGAGCTTCGGCTGCAAAATGGGGAGTATGTTGCGCAACTTCGTAAACACGGTATCGAAGTGCCGAGCAAATACTAAGCTTTTATTTGTTGGGGGTGCTGGCTTATCGTCCCAGCGTTTCGCGGTAGTTGTGGACTGCGGCCTTGTAGTTTGCAACAGCCTTGGAAATGCGCTGGGCGATATCTTCCTGGCCCTTTGCTGTCATCATGTAGGCTTCGTCGTCGGGATTGCTGATAAACCCGATTTCGTATAGGACGGCAGGCATCAGGGCACCCACCAGCACCATGAAGCCTGCACCGCCGACACCTCCAGCCTGCTTGCGGATCTTGCCGCCGTCGTTGGCTTTCAGCAATTCTTCGGTGAACATGTAGCTGTTCTGCTTGTATTTTTCGAGGCGGGCTTCCAGCTTGAACCATTCAATGGGGGAGAGTTCTTCCTTGGCGTTCTTTTCGCCGTAGAGGGTGGCCACCTTGTTTTCGCGGCGGGCGATGGCCTTGTCTTCTTCGCTTTCGGGAGCGCGGAGAACATAGATATGATAGCCCTTGACTTGCTTTTTCTGTTCTGGTTTTCCGTCAATGGCGTTGCAGTGGAGACTGATAAAGAGGTCGCCGTCCCAACCGTTTGCCAGATTGGCCCGTTGTCCCAGTTCAATGAAAACATCCTTGTCGCGGGTCATCTTGACCTTAAAGCCTTCCTTCTCCAGCTCCTTTTTCAGGAGTTTGCCCACGGCAAGAACGATGTCCTTTTCCTGGGCCTTGGCGCCGAGGGCTCCGGAGTCCTTGCCTCCATGACCGGGGTCGATGACGATGGTCTTGACTTCGCGGGTGCCTGCAGTCTCGTTCTTGGGTTTGGCAATGGCGATAGGATTCGTTGCGGTAGAACTGCTGCTTGCCTTGGCTACACTTGTGCTGCTGGCCGGTGTCGCTGCGCTGGATATCGCGACGCTAGAACTGCTGACTGCTTTTTTCACCAGTAGTTTTTTTGTGTCTACGGAGTCAATCCAGATACGATTGTCCAGAAGTTCTGGCGCTGATTTCAGCTGGATGGATTTCCCATTGACATGGGCATAGGGGAGACCCATGGCGAACTTGACCGTGTCGCGGCCGGCGACAAGGGAGAAAGTTTTCTGGACGGGGTACCAGTGGAAGGTGGCATTTTGTTTTTTTGCAAAAACTTCTATGTCCACCTTGCCAGCCGTTACTATGGCTTTGCTGTCTGTGGGGGAGGGGCTTTTGTTTGCTGCGGGGGATGCCTCGGGGGCGGCCCAGAGGGTCGTAGCCACAAGGCCCAAGACTGCTAGCATTTTCCCTAGAAACTTCATTACTTGTGTGCCTTCGCGGCCCTTGCCATTTCCATCTTGGCGTCGCGTTCCATAATGGACTGGCGTTTATCGTGCTGGTCCTTACCGCGGCAAATTCCCACTTCCAGCTTGGCTCTGCGATTCTTGAAGTAGAGCTTCAGGGGGATAATGGTACAGCCCTTCAGTTCCTTGGCCTTGCGCATTTTTGCGATTTCGTGCTTGTGGGCCAGGAGCTTTCGCTTTCGAGCAGGGAAATGGTTGAAGCGATTCGCAAAAAGGTACTCGTCAATGTGGGCACCGACCATCCAGATTTCATCCTTGTCCGGATCGATGTCAATCCAGGCTTCGCCGATGGTACATTTGCCGTCGCGAATGGACTTGACTTCGGAACCGATGAGCATGATGCCCACTTCGAAGGTCTCATCGACAAAGTAGAGATGATGTGCCTTGCGGTTCTGGATGACTGCCGGTGCTGTTTCTTTTTTTGCCATTGACATTAAACCTTAATGGATATCAAGCTGCGAACAATCCAGGGAGCGTTCCGCCTGATTTATTTCTTTTTTGCAGGAGCCTTGCGGGTGGGTGCCTTCCTTGCGGGTGCCTTGGAGGGTGCCTTTGCAGGGGCCTTCTTTGCGCTGGCTTCCTTACGGGCAGCCTTGGCCTTGGTCTTGTCTGCAGCCTTCATGGTTTTTGCTTCCACGACCTTCTTGGATTCCCAGCCCACCTTCTTTTTCTGGATGTGCGGGACCGCTTCGTCAAGTGCCTGCTGCAGTTCACGGCAGCCGTCTCCAGTTACCGCGGAAGTGACGATGACCTTTTCCTTGTGGTCTGCGAATTCCTTAATTGCATTATCGATTCCAAGATCGTTTTTGTTAAGGGCGATGACATAGGGCTTCTTGGCGAGCTTGGGATGGAATGCTGCCAGTTCTGACTTCAGTACGCTGAACTGCTCGTAGGCATTTTCTGCAAAGCCGTCAATCACGAACAAAAGTGTGTGGGTTCGTTCAATGTGCTTCAGGAACTGATGGCCCAGTCCCTTGCCTTCGCTGGCACCTTCCAGAAGTCCGGGAATGTCTGCTACCACAAAGCTGTGACCGTTCATCTGCACAATGCCAAGAACGGGTTCCAGTGTGGTAAAGGGATAGTCTCCCACCTTAGGACGTCCGCTGGAAATCTTGTTTACCAGACTGGACTTGCCTGCGTTGGGAAAACCAACGAGGCCGACATCGGCCATGAGCTTCAGTTCCAGGAAGAGTTCGCGCTTTTCACCAGCTTCACCAGGAGTACACTTGCGGGGAGCCTGGTTAGAGGGGGTTGCAAAATGCTGGTTGCCCATACCGCCCTTGCCGCCTCGTGCGGCAATCCAGCGCTGGCCGTCTTCGGTCAGGTCCGCAAGGATCCTGCCTTCAGCATCCTTTACGATAGTCCCCTTGGGTACATCCACGATCAGGTCCTCGGCGGATTTACCAGTGCAGCGCTTGGCGCCACCAGCCTGGCCGGGACGAGCCTTGTAAAGACGGGCGTTACCCATGTCCAGCAGGGTGGAATACTGTTCGTTGACTTGGAGAATCACATGACCGCCGCGACCGCCGTCTCCGCCATCGGGGCCGCCCAGGGGTACAAACTTTTCGCGGTGGAAACTGCAAATGCCATCGCCACCTTTGCCGGAGCGTACTTCAATAGATTTTTCGTCAAGAAACATAGGTATTCCAATTGATGATTGATGATTGAAAATTGATAATTAGAATGATCGCGGCGAAGCCGCCTGTGTAGAAAATCATCCATTATCCATTATCAATTTTTCATTTCTTACAGTCCCAGGGTTTCGTCGAGACCAAGAGCGATGTTCATGTTCTGGATGGCGGCACCGCTGGCGCCCTTGCCCAGGTTGTCGATAATGGTTGTGACCTGCATGATGTTCTCGTTACCGAAAACCTGGATGCAGGCGTTGTTGGTGTTGTTGCAGATGGTCGGGTTCAGGCGACCGTTCATCAGGGCCGGGGATTCCACTGGGGTTACCTCGTATGGCATGACAGTTACGAAGTTGGAACCTTCGTAGTGCTTCTTCAAAATTTCGGTCAGCTCTGCTGGACCGACCTTCTTGGTCAGCTGGTTTGCAAAGATGGCGACCGTCACAGCCATGCCTTTATAGTAGGGACCAAGCACCGGGTTGAAGAAGGGCGTGTTTTCAAGTTCGCAGTACTTCTTCATTTCGGGAATATGCTTGTGGGAAAGAGCCAGGGCGTAAGGTGCCGGTGCCATAATGGGAAGGGATTCTCCAGCCTTGTGGCCGAGAGCGGCTTCCTCTTCGTATTCGGCGATGAGCTTCTTGCCGCCACCGGAATAGCCGGTAATGCTGTAGGCTGCAATGTTTGCAGACTTGGGCAGGATGCCGCTTGCTACCAGCGGGTGTACGCCCAGGATAAAGCCTGTTGCGTGGCAACCGGGATTGGCTATGCGCTTGGCCTTGCTGATAGCCTTGCGCTGGTCTGCAGAAAGTTCCGGCATGCCGTAGGTCCAGTCCGGATTCACGCGATGTGCGGTGGAAGCATCGATGATGCAGGTGTCCGGATTGGTGCAGAGGGCTGCACTTTCCATGGCAGCAGCGTCAGGCAGGCACAGGAAGGTCACGTCGGATTCGTTGATCAGACGCTGACGTTCGGCGGTGTCCTTGCGTAATTCCTGAGAAATGCGGAGAACCTCGATATCGTTACGCTTTGCAAGGCGATCATAAATCTGAAGACCGGTAGTACCAGCTTCGCCATCAACAAAAACTTTGAACATTGCAATATTCCTTAGGAAAAGTGGTTAGTGAACAGTAAACAGTGGTTAGTTTAAATAGTCGTGGCTGCGCCACTTGATATAAGCGCTTTGCGCGCACTAATCACTAACCACTAGTCACTAATCACTTAAATTACTTACCAGCGCCGCAGCACTTCTTGTACTTCTTGCCGGAACCGCAGGGGCACGGATCGTTACGGCCTACATCCGGTCCAGACTTCTTCACGGTTTCCTGCTTTACGGCACGACCGTCATAGAAGAACCATGCACCGCCCACCTTGTGGAATTCGCCCAGTTCGTGATGGTCGCGGGTGATGTTGCCCTGCTTGAACTTTGCGATGAATTCAACCCAGCCGATGTTCTTTTCTTCTTCGGTCTTGGTCTGCTTGATTTCGATGCCCAGCCATTCAGACTGCTTGCTCCATGCTTCGACGCTTGCTTCGTCAAAATCGGAACGCTGAGTGGCTTCCAGGGAGTCCTTCAACCACTGGATTTCGTGCTTGACATAAGCGGTATAGCGAGAGCGCATTAGGGCTTCGGGAGATGCGGCGAGGGAAGTTCCCTTGATGACGGGTTCGCAGCATTCGCAGTATTCCTTACCGGATCCACAGGGACATAAATCTTGAGCCATATTAACCTCGTATTAAGTGTTTAAAATTTCTAGGAGAAAGATAGAAAACAATGGGCAATTCACAATTAACAGTGAACAATTAACAATGAATAATGAAGGATGAATAATGAAGGGTGAAGGATGACGGATGTGCGTTCGCGGTGTTGTTTTGATGAAAATGGACTCCGTCGTGCTGAATATAGGTCTTATGGAGTCTATTTTGTTAAGTTGTCTGCAATGCGATGCGGCGCTGCATTGTACAAACGGGCTCCAAACGAGGCTTTTTATCCAAAATTTAGCGTGAGCGGTCGTTATACAAAAAAGACGAAAGATTTTGATCTCTTTCGCCTTTGTATGCTCGCTTCGCTCCCATACCAAATGCTTGGCTCGGTCATGTGCGATTGAATTCGCCCGCGATCCTCGCCTTACACATTTGTCGTCTATACTATAAACACTTCTTGAGGAGCCAGAATTCTTCCTTACCTTCTCGACCCTTCAGGCTGTTCACTGCAGGAATGCGGTCCACAATGTCGAAAACGCCGTCGAGACGGGCCATCAGTTCGCCTTCGCTAGTGCAGTGGGGAGGACCCTGGAGAGTCTTTCCGTTCATCAGCGGATACATAAGAGAAATCAGGAGACCGTCATCCTTCATCATCTTGTAGCAGACTTCGAAGTATTCGTCGCGGCGACCGGGGTGGATTGCGGAGAAGGTGCAGTAATCGTATACGATATCGAACTGCTGGCCACCGCGCTTCTGGTCCTTGGGGGACAGGGTAAACAGGTCCAGGTCCAGGGAGCGGAGATTCTTGTGCTTACGGCTCAGGTGGTCCAGTTCATCCACGGCGGTGGGGGCAAAATCAACAGCCAGTACATCGTGTCCGCGCAAAGCCCAGGCTTCAGCATCATAGCCAAAGCCAGCTCCGGGTACCAGAACGGAACCGGTGGCGGGGCAGGCGGGGTTCTTGAAAAATTCCAGAAGTGCGGGTGTTGCCTTCTTGATATTCCAATAGTCCTTGCCATCGGCGTAGAGGTTATCCCAGAATTCCGGGAGGTTTTGCGTTAACATAATTACCTTCCTTTTTAACGAACTAAACAATCTGATTGGATCTAGGCGTTGCATCGGGGAGGCTCTGGCCTCTTTCGAAGACACCCTGATCGTTCTTCTTTTTATGTGCAAGCTGTCCGCAGGCGGCGAGAATGTCCCTGCCGCGGGCGGTACGAATGGTGATCTGAATCTGTGCGGCACGGACTGCGGCGAGGAAAGTGTCCACTTCCTCTGGAGTCGGGGCGTGCAGGTTGGGGTCGTCGCCATCGTTCAGGATGATTGCGTTTACCTTGACCCGACGGGGGGCACAAATGCGGATCAGTTCCTTGGCTGCCTTGGGCGTGCAGGTGATATCCTGGATCAGCACAAATTCAAATGTTACATAATTATCGGTTCTACGAATGTATTCGTCAACCGCTTCCAAAAGTTTTTCGATGGGCCAGAGGTTATTTACCGGCATGACGGAAGAACGGTACTCGTTGTTGGTACTGTTCAGGCTGATGGCGAGGCAACAGGGGGTGTTGCGGTCCACCAGTTCCTTGATGCGGGGCACAACGCCGCTGGTGCTTACGGTCATTCGCTTGGAACCCATGTTGAACAGTTTCTGGTTGTGGAGCGTGCAGCAGACTCGATGCACGTTCTCCAGATTGTTCAGGGGTTCGCCCATGCCCATGAAGATGATGTTGGTTACCTGGGCTATTTCACCTTCGTTGTTGAAGATGTTATTTTCCTTAAGGTACCAATTCACATTGATGATCTCTTCAAGGATTTCGCCGGCTTCCAGATTGCGGAAGAAGCCCATCTTTGCGGTACGGCAGAATGCGCAGTTCATGGCGCAGCCCACCTGAGTGGATACGCACACGGAAAAACGACCGTTGGCAGGGATCATCACGGTTTCGATGTGATGACCGTCCCAGGTCTCGAAAAGCCATTTGACTGTTCCGTCTACGGAAACCATGTGCTGGTCTTCCTTGAGGGAACGGAGTTCGAACTGCTTGGACAGTTTTTCGCGCAGGGCAGGAGAAATGTTCGACATTTCGTCAAACGTCTTAACCTGCTGGCAGAATAACCATTTCTGGATTTGTTCGGCGCGGAACGGTTTCTCGTTCACCTCGCGAAGCCAAGCCTTGATCTCGTCTTCCGTCAATGTCTTGATATTGCGCTGCCATTCCATAGTGGCGCAAAGATAGAAAATTTTAAGTTTTTTGTTAAGGGTGCAAGGACGGTTCCTTAGAAGGATTCACTAGTTCCGGGCAGTCGAATTTTTGATAGAGAATGTCGATTTCCTTAAACAAGTCGGAGAGCGAAAGTCCGTATGCGGTTGCTAGATTGCTTAGAGTAATGATTGACGGTTGCCTTTTTCCACTCTCTACCTGGGAAATGAATTGGCGTGTTATATTTGAAATTTCCGATAGGCTGGTTTGCGTCAGTCCCTTGCGATGTCTTCTAGAAAGAAAGATGTGACGGATAACCTGACGAAGAACATTTTCTTTGTACACCATTTTTTCCTCCAATTTAACCCTAATCCGGCGCGCGAATTTATAAAACAATTTTTTGGTGGGAGCAATGGTAAGTATGCATTTTGATTAGTTTGTGAAAAATATTGTATACAAATAAACCCCTAGCGGGCACGAGAACCGCTGTAAACCTAAAAACGTTCCAAGATATGTAAAGGTAAGGTTCCGTTTCTTAATGGGATGACAAGGCACGTATGGTGTACTTGGTGGAAGTAAAGAGGATCGAAATATGTACGAGGAATCTTTGTTTTGAAAAAAAAGAAAATAAAAAAAGAGACTTAACTTTCGTTAAGTCTCTTTCGTGCGGGTGCCAGGACTCGAACCTGGAGCCTTTTGGTTCGTAGCCAAACGCTCTATCCAGTTGGGCTACATCCGCATTTTCTTTTTGTTGTCGCTTTCGCTTTCAACGTGCCCAAATATAGATAACCACAATTTTTTGTCAAGGGTAAAGAACGAATTTTTTCAAAAAAAATTAATGGGGTGAAAAAGGAACCTGGAATAGGCCTCTTATTCAGGTGTTTCTGCTCTGTATTTATAGATGTCCCATATAAGAAAAACTATCTTTGTGCCAAAATTTTTTTTCGTGTGGAAATCATGAATAAGATTAAATCATTCTTTTTGGCGTTCCTTAGAATCCTAAAAAGCTGGATTACCGACAAGAAGGTTCTCCTGTGGCTTGCCATTCTGGAATTGCCCGTAATTCTTGCCATCGTGGGTGTCATTGCGGTTTACAACCACTACGCTCCGGAGCTTCCGTCCCTGACCCAGCTGGAACAGATCAATCCCAAACTGGTGACAAAGATTTACGACATGAATGGGGAAGTGGCTCACGAATACTTCGTGGAACGCCGCGAGTGGACTCCCTATGATTCCATCCCGAAGAATGCGATCCATGCCGTGATGGCTACGGAAGACCGTGTCTTTTTCGATCACTGGGGCATGAATGTGTGGGCGATACCTTCTGCCGTTCTGGAAAAAATGTCCAAAGGGGGCAAACTCCGTGGGGCATCCACCTTGACCCAGCAGCTGACTAAACTTCTGTTCCTCACTCCGGAACGATCCTTGTCTCGTAAGATCAAGGAAATGATGACGGCCATTCGTATCGAGCAGACTTACACCAAGGAAGAAATTCTGGAATTCTACATGAATGAAGTTTACCTTGCCGCTGGTAATTACGGTTTCCAGGCTGCAGGCAAGTATTATTTCGGAAAGCCCCTGGATAGCCTTTCCATTCCGGAACTGGCTGTGCTTGCCGGTATGCTGCAGCGTCCCGAAGGCTGGCGTCCGGATAAAAACCCCAAGGATTCCAAGGCTCGTCGTAATACGGTGCTTTACGCCATGCGCGATGCCGGCTATATCACCAATGATGAATACCACAAGTATATCGAGGAACCGATTGTTCTTGCGCCCAAGCAGGTTGAAACCGGTGCTGGCCTGTACTTCTACGAAGAAATCCGCAAGTACATGGAAAAGAAATACGGCGAAAATTCTCTTTATGCCGATGGCGTCTCCATCAACAGTACCATCGATCCTGCCATCCAGGCCTTTGCAGATAGCGCTGCCCTCGCCCAGGTGACCAAGGTCCGCCGTCGTATCAAGTATCGCTTTAACCGCAAGTTCGGCATGGCCAAGAAGTTTGATATGCCGGAAGATAGCGTTGTTGCCCACTTTGACAGCCTTTTCGCAATCGTCAAGAAGGATTACGAGGGCAAACATGGTAAGATGCCCGATAGCCTAGTCTACCATGATGCTGAAATCGCTGCCATTCTTGTGGAAAACGAGACTGGCGCCATTCGTGCTATGGTGGGTGGTTCCGACTGGAACAAGTCTCGCTGGAACCGTGCGGTTCAGTCCCTCCGTCAGCCGGGATCTTCCTTCAAGCCCATCGTTTACTCTACTGCAATTTCCAGCGGTGCTAGTCCTTGCGACTCCGTGAACGACGCACCCATTACCATTGAAGACCAGGACAAAATTGTCAATGGTCGCGCCCAGAAGCAGGTATGGCGTCCGGCTAACTTCGAGCATGACTTCGAAGGCATGATGACTCTCCGTCGCGCTCTTTACCGTTCCAAGAACCTGCCTGCCATTCTTACTGCTCAGAAGTATGGTTTGAACAACGTGGTGAACTACGCCCGCAAGTTCGGTATCCAGAGGGCGCCCCTGCAGGCTGTTCCCAGTATGGCGCTTGGTTCCATTGGTGCAACCCTTATGGAAATGACCTCCGCCTACACGGTGTTCCCCAATGGCGGCAACCGACTGGATCCCTATATGATTGAATCCATCGTGGACAAGCACGGGGAAGTGATTGAAAAGAATTCCAAGGTGGAACATGAAGTCCTGAACCCTGCAGCCGCCTATATCATGATTGACATGCTGAAGGATGTGAACCTTCGTGGTACTGGCGCTAAAGTCTGGAGTAGCGGTTTCCGTCATCCCAGTGGTGGTAAGACCGGTACTTCCAACGATTATACCGACGCCTGGTACATCGGCTTTACAAAGCGCTACACTATGGGTGTCTGGGTGGGTATTGATAATCCCCAGTCCATGGGTCCGGGGCATACCGGCGGTGAAGACGCCTTGCCGGTCTGGATTGCCGTCATGAAGGAACTTCATAAGGATTTGCCCATGGAAGGCTTCAAGACTCCATCCGGAGTTATTGGCAAGGGTGTCTGCAACGTAACTGGAAAGGTTGCAGGTGAGTTCTGCTCGGAAAAGACCTACTGCCTCTATTTGAGTGGTGCACCTTCTGAAAAGTGCGACGGTAACCATTACGAAGTTCGCACCAAGTCTGCGGATGATGCGACTCTCTTCAGTAATAAGGGAAATACGACTACGGCTCCTGGTGCGTCCAAGACCCGTAAGATGTTCTAAGAAAAGCCTTTAGAGGCTTTTGTGTCTGAGTTATGAACTGCAAAAGACCGCTGGAAGGCGGTCTTTTTTATGGGCAAGAATTGAACGAGCGAATGACTTAGTTGCAGTCAAGGCATGTCCATTCGATGACTCCAGAACCATAATTGTTGAAGCGTTTCTTGGTGTACTTTTCGATGTCGATTAGAAAACCGACGCCGCCATTATCTGCGTTTTCTGTACAGCAACCATCGCAGTCTTCATCGGAACACATGTCGTATACTACGGCGTCTATTGAGAATCCGTTTTTTCTTAGACGGAATGTCTTGAGTTTGTATTTCTCAAAATCCCTTTCATGAATAGAAATGATGTTGTTCTCGCTGACCCATTCCTCGCTTTGTTGGTCGTCGAGGCCGGCAAACCAGCCTGCCCATGTGCATCCGTTATATTCGATGCATTCTTCGCTTTCCGGGGCGGGATAGGATTCGTACCAAGTCAAGTTTGCCTTGTTCCAGATGGTGTCCTTGACAGGCTCATTTCCGTTTGCATCTAGAGAAGAGCTTGAAAGCTCTGGGTTTGGAATGTCTATGCTGGACGAACTTGCTGGAGAAGGCTCTTTAACATTGTTTGAGGTGTCGTCTCCGCATGCGATGATGGTGAGGATTGCTGCAAGTGTTGAAAATTTTTTGAATGTCATGAAAATACCCTAGGATGAATGTAGGATAATCCAAAATAATTGTTTTTGAAAATTGCTTTTTGTTAGTGAAAAATGCGAAAATATTCAAAGAAGAAAAACATCCCAGCTCTTTCGAGCCAGGATGTTCCATAAGGAGAATTTCTTACTGCTAGATCCCCGCTTGCGCGGGGATGACATAGCGGTGATTACATCATGCCGCCCATGCCCATGGAAGGATCCATTGCGGGAGCTGCTGCTGCCTTCGGTTCCTTCTTCTCGGTGATCACGCAGTCGGTGGTGAGAATCATGGAAGCGATGGAGGATGCGTTCTTGAGAGCGGTGCGGGTAACCTTGGCCGGGTCGATAACGCCAGCGGCAATCAGGTCTTCGTAGGAATCGGTCTTGGCGTTGTAGCCGAAGCCGTCCTTGCCTTCCTTCACCTTGTTCACGACGACGGAGCCTTCGCCACCAGCGTTTGCAACGATCTGACGGAGAGGTTCTTCGATGGCGCGCTTGATGATGGCAGCACCAGTCTTCTGGTCGTCGTTAATGAGCTTGAGGGCGTCGATAGCCTTGGCAGCGCGGATGAGGGCAACGCCACCACCCGGAACGATACCTTCTTCAACAGCGGCGCGGGTTGCGTGCATAGCGTCGTCAACGCGGTCCTTCTTTTCCTTCATTTCAACTTCGGTAGCAGCACCGACCTTGATCACAGCAACGCCACCGGCCAGCTTAGCCAAGCGTTCCTGGAGCTTTTCGCGGTCGTAGTCGCTGGTGGTAGCTTCGATCTGCTTCTTGATCTGGGCGATACGGCCCTTGATGCTTGCAGCGTCGCCAGCACCTTCAACGATGGTGGTGTTGTCCTTGGTGATGGTGATAGACTTAGCCTGACCGAGGACGGTCACCGGAGCGTCTTCCAGCTTAGCGCCGGTGTCTTCGGAAACCAGCATACCGCCGGTGAGGATTGCGATGTCTTCGAGCATTGCCTTACGACGGTCGCCAAAGCCCGGAGCCTTAACGGCGGCAACCTTCAGGGTGCCGCGCATCTTGTTCACGACGAGAGTTGCGAGTGCTTCGCCATCAACGTCTTCGGCGATGATGAGGAGAGACTTGCCCTGCTTTGCGACGAATTCCAGCATGGGGAGGAGGTCCTTCATGGTGGAGATCTTCTTGTCGTAGAGGAGGATGTACGGGGTTTCGAGAGCCACTTCCATGCTGTCGGTGTTGGTGACGAAGTACGGAGAGAGGTAGCCGCGGTCGAACTGCATACCTTCCACAACGTCGAGGATGGTTTCTGCAGTCTTGGATTCTTCGATGGTGATAACGCCGTCGTTACCGACCTTTTCCATAGCGTTGGCCAGGAGGTCGCCGATTTCGGGGTCGTTGTTAGCGGAAATGGTAGCGACCTGAGCGATGTGTTCCTTGCCGTTGATCTTTACAGCCATCTTGCCGATTTCTTCGATGACAGCGTCAACTGCAGCGTCCATACCGCGCTTGATGTCCATGGGGTTTGCACCGGCAGCAACGTTCTTGAGGCCTTCGCGAGTGATTGCCTGAGCGAGAACGGTTGCGGTGGTGGTGCCGTCGCCAGCGGTGTCGGAAGTCTTGTTTGCGACTTCCTTGGCCATCTGTGCGCCGAGGTTTTCGTAAGCGTCTTCCAGTTCCACTTCCTTAGCTACGGAAACGCCGTCCTTGGTGACGTTGGGTGCGCCAAATGCCTTGGCGATCATGACGTTACGACCCTTGGGGCCGAGAGTAACCTTAACTGCGTTAGCCAGCTTGTCCACGCCCTTCATGAGGGATTCGCGAGCAGCAACATCAAACTTCAACTGTTTTGCCATTTTTCTTTTTCCTTATTTAAAAAGTGGTTAGTGGTTAGTGTTTAGTGGTTAGTGGGTGCGGGTCCTTCCTGCAAAAACTGATTACTGACCACTGTTTACTAATCACTCTTAAAGAGTAGCGAAGATGTCGGATTCCTTGATGATCAGGTAGTTTTCGCCTTCGACGGAGATTTCGGTACCGCTGTACTTGCCGTAAATCACCACGTCGCCGACCTTGACTTCCATGGCGACGGTTTCGCCGTTTTCGGTCTTGCGGCCCGGGCCTACAGCCACGACCTTACCCTGCATGGGCTTTTCCTTGGCGTTATCCGGGATGAAGAGACCGGAGGAGGTCTTCTGTTCGGCTTCGGCCGGCTTTACAACGATGCGATCTGCTAAAGGCTTGATCATTTTACTTGTCCTTTGTTGCGGGCTCCATTTGGGGCCCTTTTGTTTAAAATTTCAGTCCAGTCTGGACTATTTACTATAATCGCCCTTCTATATGCAATTATCGTGCCAAACCTGGAAAGTGTAAAATGTTTTCAAAAATGCGGAAAAAGGGAGGCTGAACTGTTGAATTTTGAAACGTTGCCGCGGCGTCTCTAAAGTCTGTTTAAAAATGAAACGTTTTATTTTTATGAATGCTCGGGATTGCGATGCAAAAAAAGGGGAGGAACATAAAGGAAAGCCTGGGAAAAATCCCAGGCTATTCTCTCTTGTTGGGTCCGCGATTTGCCTACGGCATTTCGCTCAAGATGATTTGCGCGAACTACTTAATGGTAGTGGTCAGGCGGAAGGCGAGGGCGATGTCGTCCAGCTTTTCTTCGTTGTAGACGCTGAACTGCATCTTGGACTTGCCGATGGTCTTTACCAGGGCGACAGTCCATGCCAGATCGTCGGCATCGGGCTTCTTGGCATCAATCTGGTCGCGGTCCTTAATGTATTCCACTTCGGCAAACAGGTTGGAAAGGATTCCGAAGGTGGGAATTTCTACACCGACATAGAACGGGTTGAACATCTTGCCCGGCTTGTTCATGAAGCCAAGTTCCTGGGCATGGTAGTTGTCGGCATCGGTCTTGATCTTTTCGTCTACGGTATAGAGACAGCCGTATTCACCATAGACGCGGAGATTCGGCATGATGGTGTAGCTTGCGAATGCTGCAACGCGGTGGGTGAGGTAGGTGGTGTTCTGGACTACGTCAATGAGGTTTCCGCGGTAACCGAACTTCATTTCCAGGGGGAAGGTGAACTTCAGGTCGTCTTCTACACGGACGTAACCGGTGTTGGCCTTGCCGTCCTTGGTTGCGACCATGGCGGTCAGGTTGTTGAGACCGTGCTTCCAGCCCAGTTCAATGGCGTTATGGCTGTAGTCGCGCATCCAGAGGCCGCGCTTGTTCAGAGGGCCGTCGATATAGGTACCGAAGTGGGTGGACTGGGAAGAGGTCCAGTCGGTCTTCCAGCGACCAATCTTCAGGTTCAGCTTGTCGTTTTCGCCGACGTTCCACTTGTAGTTTACCCAGTACAGGTCTGCCAGGAACTTGTCGTAGTTGGTGCCTGCGATGTTGTTGCCGAATTCGGGAGCGAACATGCGGATCATGATCAAGGCTTCCAGATTGTCGGTCTTGTAGGTGCCGCCAATGTTTGCGCGAATCCAGCCGGAGCTGAAGTTGTTGTCGTCATCGTCCAGGGACTTGGTCACCTGAGTCTGAACATTAGCCTTGAAGCTCATGTTGTCGGTAACGTCGGCTGCGAATGCTGCTGTGGCAAGGCCGAAACCGAGAACTGCTGCTGCGAGTTTCTTGAAGTTCATGATTGCTCCTTTTTAAAAAAGCGTAATTGATTTTTCGGTGGGAAATTTAGAATAACTCAATGGTTTTGAAAAGACGGATTTTCTGGAAAAAACTATTTTTGACCCGGAAAATTTCAAGTGGAGTATTTTATGAAAAAACTTCTGATTTGCTCTGTTGCAGCTCTTGCTGCCTTTGTCGCCCAGCCTATGGCAAAAGACCTGGCGCCCAACAAGACCCACGCTGTGTTGAACATTACCTATACCAACTATGACGATGTTCCCCAGGCAAAGAAAAAGCTGACTTTCGTTGGCGTAAACAAGCCCAAGAATAAGCTGGTCATCACAACAGACCAGTATGGTGAAGCCAGCTTCCATATTCCCCGCGAAGATTCCTACACGATCCTTTGCGAAAGTCTGACCGGTCCCTTCGAATGTGGTACAACTCCCTTCGTTTCTAAAACCGCAAGTTCCGGCGGCATTACCGTGGTCTTTGACGATACACGTGCAGAACTTACGGGTGTGACCTTCAAGGCGGGCAGCGCCGAACTGGTTCCTAATTCGCTGAAAACTTTGGATGCCGCCATTAAGGGTCTGAAATTGAACCCCAAGGCCAAGGTGGAAGTCCAGGGACACACCAGTTCCGAAGGAAGCGAGGAACTGAACCAGAAACTTTCTGAAGACCGCGCCAATTCCGTTCGCGACTATATGGTAAGCAAGGGTATTGCTGCTGAGCGCCTCACCGCAGTGGGTTACGGTCCTAGCCAGCCCAAGGCTGACAATTCTACCGAAGCGGGCCGTAAGGCAAATCGCCGCATTGAACTGGTAGTCACTTCCGAAGAATAAGCCTGTAATTTTTCAAAAGGATAAACAAGGTCTTCCGGTTTTTGCTGGGAGACTTTTTTTGTATATGCATTGTGTTATTTCGGGGTAGAAATAAAAATCTATATTTAGCCCTGTTAAAGGAATCTCACTATGGAAAAAGAATTTGAAACGGCTCTAGAAGAACTACAGGGCATCAAGGTTACAGACCAAAAATCTGCAGAACATTACAACAGCGTCTTTAAGCGAATGGTTTCCGCTTCTATGCAGATTTGCGGCAGTACGGATTACGATAGCCTGGTTCAGGAAAAAACTGCCGCCGCGGAAAAAAAGTATGGCGTCAAGGTGGAGTTTAGCGAAGAGGCGACGGATGCCTACAAGAAATTGCGGGAACTGGTGCGTTTCGAGATGTACCGCGAAGCCTTGCTGAATAATCAGGAACGTGAAGTTTGCTGTACGGAATCTAATTTTGCCAAGGCCACCGCGATGATTCGCGGGGAACTGGACGCCATCGTTCCGGAAAACCAGAAGGAAGTTCTGGATTCCATGTGCTATTCCCTCTATTCCGATTTCACGAAGTACTTTGTGTGCGCCACTTTCGACATGATTTCCGATGCGAAAATCTTCGGGATGAAGGAATTCCGTCCGCTACAGTTGAATGCCCTGGGTAAGGAAGTTCGCACCAATGTGAATGTTATTCACCAGCAGAACGGAAAGCCCCAGAAGTCCCAGACGGTGAGCAACTGGTTTAGGACGGTCATGATCCTGCCGGGAATCCTTTTCCGTAAGCTTTACGGAGTGAGCATGGTGGAAATGTTTGAAGTGTCCCAGAAACTGGCTGACGACGCCGCTCATATGTACAATGTTTTCGAAAAGAGCTATCAGTCTTTCTGCGCCGGGGACGAATATGAAATCCTGAAGGATTTTCTCTGGGAACTGGGCTTGAACGAATGCTTTACCGTTCGTCCTAAAACCACAGCTCCTGCAGATAAGGCAGGAAAGCCTGTGATGAACTAGGAATTGTTGGCGGTAGGAGGTTTTTAGGTGAAAGACAAGAATGAATGGAAAGCTCGGTTAAGGGATGCCGAGGAAAAGCTGATTTCAGAAGAACAGTCTCCCTTGGACCAGGGCATGGGCGGGTGGCTTATCCTTGTTGGCATCGGGATTTGCCTGGGTCCCTTTTTACAGAGCTACTATCTGTATCAGGACTTGGCCGGGGTGTTTGATCCGACATTGTCCATGACGATTCAAATGATTCCACCGCTTAAAGTTGACTTAATAATAGCCTTCGTTTCGGACATTCTCCTGTTTGCTCTCATTTGCCTATTGCCGTTTCTTTTCTTTACGAAGAAGAGGCTGTTTACAAAGGTCTATATCTTTACGCTGGTTTACGCTCTGTTACTTCCTGTAAGTTCAGCTTGCTTAGCGTATGTTGTAGTTCAGGTGTACGTGGGCAATCCATTCGTTTTTTCAGAAGTGCTTGAAGGAATAGATAAGAAGGAATTTATACGTAGCGCCGTGAAATGCTGTATCTGGATTCCCTATATGTGCTGCTCCTCCCGAGTGAAGCAAACTTTTGTTCGATAGGCTGGGGAGAATACAAATGAAGAAATCTTTGCTATCAACTTTCTGGGTTCTCCTTTTCGTAATTGTCTGTGCAGCCATTGCCTCTTATGAGCAGGATTCTATAACTCCTTCGACGCAATTCCCCGGCTTTCTTGCCCTTTTGATGCCGGTGCCTTGCCTGCTACTTCTGTTATGGCCTCGTAAAAATGTTAAAAGCCCCAAGGTGGGGCCAGTTGTCGTTGAATTGTCTATTGTCGGCTCTGTCCGGAATATAAAACGTCGCTGGCTCTTGTTGGTGTTTATCGCCTTGTGCGGGGTGACCGCCTTTGATTTATGGTGGCTAGGGTTTCCTGCTGCGTCGATGCTTGGGTTTGTATTCATTCTGGTCTGGCTTATCAATAAGGACCTGTCTGAATTGGCCTGCACCATTATTTCGGGTTGTGTAGCTGGTCTTTTGGTGGCCTTCTGTGCCATGACCCAGGTTCGTGTACTGGATTCGGATCAGCTGATGAATGCGGCCAAACAGATCGCCGCGTCTCAGGGAAAGAGCGTTCCTTCTGCAGAACCTTGCATCACTGCGGAAGATTCCGCCTTTGTCTATCAGTTGTTTTATTCCATGCGAAGTGAAGATTTTGTATTGACAAAGGAAAAACACGAAAAAATCCATAGACTCCAAAAAAGCTGTCCCGCTGATTTTGAGAACTATTCCGTACCGCTTAAACGAACTGCCAAGGACTATGATTTGTTCTTTGAAGAACTTCTGACTTCTGTAAGGATCGGTAAAGCATTCCTTTCGGATGAGACCCGTAAGAGTTTGCCCAGTAACTTTGAAAATCGTCGTGCAATCATTCAGGAAACTTTGGATAAGGGCTATCTAATATATGACAATCAGTTCTTTGTCGTCAATGATACTGGCGATGTCCTGAAATTAGGAAACGAAAGGAAACAATACTTTAATAGGATTTTCTCCCTTCTGGATTCCCTGATGGATCCCGATCTTGTCCTTGAAAAGACGGATGAAATGGTGAAGGTGGAACAGCAGGCGGAAGTGTCGGCGCAGCGGGAGCGTGTGCTGCAGGAACGAAAGAGAGGATGCTTCTCACCCAAGGATTCCATCGCGTTGATGGGCATAATGGATAGCCTGTTGCAGAAGGATTATGGCGTTACGAAGGCAAGGCATGCCTTTTTCCAGAAGAATTTGAAAGATTGTCCGGAATTGATGGGAAGTAAAAAGCGGCTCTATGCTCATAGTCAAAAAAATTTCTATAAACTTCTTCTCTTTCATGATGATATCATTCATTCGCTCTCCTGGGATTCCGTTTATGTTTCCGCTGAACGAAAAAATGCTGTGCCTCCCGAACAACTTGCTTTGCAAAATGAAACCATTCAAAAGTACCTAAAGAAGGATACCATTTACCCCAAGACACCGGACGAGTCGCCTTATGTCCCCGATTCCGCCCATGCAGTAAAGTGGAAGAATGGCCGTATCAAGGTGTTTAGGAGATACATAATGAGATTGGATTCTCTCTATGATGAGAATCTTTTCAGGTAGAATCAGTGGGCTTCCAGATTCATGACATCGGTACTGAACATGGTCCAGAGTCTTTCTGCAAAGGGCTCGGACCATTCCTTTTCTGGAGACACCCTGCTGGTAGTGGCCGCAGTGAAACCGGAGTATGTTAGGAATACCAGCTCTCCATAGCGGGCGTCCCAGAATGTCCAGAGAATCTTGTAGGTAAAGCCCCCGGATTTGCCTAGATCCGGATCCATGAAAACATCAAGCCGGATGGGGATGGAAATGTATCGCAGTTCATACCGGGTGGCGATATCATTCAGAAGATTCTTGAGCTCCGCAGGTACATAGCGGGTGATGGGCTGCTCGATACCTTCCCGTTCTGTCCAGGGGGTGAAATCTTCCAGCTTCATGTCGTCTGCAAATTTGGACATGAGGATTTTGACCGCCAGGGTATCGAAGTAGCTGGAGTCTGCGTCGGGAAGGCGCATGCCGGGAAGCATCAGCTCCCTCTGCATTTTGGGGAATGCCTTTACGAAGAGGGAATCTTCCACGCGGGCAAGGTCGAAGTCCAGTGCGTCTGCACTATAGCTGTGGCAGAATCTGCACTTTTCGGTTCGGCCTGCAGTGACCTTTAATGCAGGAAAGACGCCCACGACAGCGGAAGAATCGATGCGGCTGTAGGCAGCCTGGTTCCACTCGCGGTAATAAACTTCATCGGTGATTTTTAATTCAACATCGCCCCGGTTGCCGCATTCATCGCAGGGCCTGTCTGCCATATCGTCGCTACCACCTGCGATAGCCCCGTCTTTCATGTCCCGCATGCCGGCGCAGGAGGAAAGGATTGCTGCAAGACAGAGAAAAAATGCGACTTGCAGAATGTTTAATGATGTTGTCTTCTTGTTCATTACGGTATCTTCCCTCGGCAGTGTCATGGACAGGACCTTCGCTAACCTATTCCAGCATGATGGTGAAAGGACCGTCGTTTACGAGGCTTACCTGCATGTCTGCCCCGAATCGTCCGGTTTCCACGACGGAAACTTCCTTGCGGCATTCTGCAATGATATATTCGTACAAGTCATTTGCCAGCTGCGGGTTGCCTGCGCCGTTGAAGGTGGGGCGATTCCCCTTGTTGCAGTTGGCGTAAAGGGTGAACTGGGAAACCAGCAGCAATTCCCCGTTCACGTCCTTGATGCTCAGGTTGGTCTTCCCGTTTTCGTCTGCAAAAATCCGAAGGTTCATCATCTTCCGGATCAGACGGTCTGCAGTTTCCTGCGAGTCTTCTTCGCCGACTCCAACCAGGACCATGTAGCCCTTGTTTATTTTACCCACGGTCTCTCCATCGATGTCCACCTGGGCCCTTGTCACTCGCTGAATCAAAAACTTCATGGTCAAAATATAGACAAAAGGGGGCTTGCCTTGTCGAGACGAAAAATGCCCGGTTGATTTAACCGGGCTGCAAGCTCTTGCGGAGAGGAAAAATTAGTCCGCCTTTTTCTTCTTGGCGATCTTGCCTACGACATCAGGGACAATGTCCATGATCTTGGTCATGAGCGTGGTGTCCTTGGAAATGGGCATGATGCGAACGTCCTCGCCGTTGATTACCAGGAAAGCGACGGGTTCTACGGTTGCGCCACCGCCGGATGCGGATGTTTCTCCCTTGTTCTGGTGGCCGCCGATGCCGAAGCCTACGGATACGCGGCTAACGGGGACGATTGTTGTATCACCTGCCTGGATGGCCTTTCCGATGACGGTATCGGCCTGGGTGATGAAACGAAGTTTTTCTAAAAGTGTATCTGCGATTTTTTCAATAGCCATGGTTATAATATAACTAAAAACGGGAGTCAAAAACACGGTCGCTAGCCGCAAAAAGCTTTCTTTCCAGGTCAAACCAGTCCAGGTAGCCCCATACCACAACCACTCGTCCACCGGCAAGCTGTGTTGCGATTCCCCGGGTGTCGTCCCCTGCGGTAAAATAGATGCAGTCGCTTTGGGCCATGATGCCCCGGGGCGTGATTTTTTTCAGCGTTTTTGCCCACTGGAGGTAGTCCTGCTGTTCTACAACATCCCAGCTGCGCGCCACGTTCCAGGTTAAGCCTGCACTTTGGTAGGTTTGTGATAGGGTGGGAAAGGTGGATTTTACGCCAAGAAAGGATTTGGTCTGTATGGAAAATTTCCCGAAGACTCGTTTTTCCGAGGGAAGACTGAGAAATTCCTGGGGGAACCCGCCCTTGTATCCAGGGAAGTTCCTGACATAATCTTCAAGATCGCCGCGCTCGTATCTGCGGAAGCTGTCGTGGCTGAAAATGAAAATCCTGGAGTCCGCCCGAATGCTCTGTTCAAGAAAGTCTCCACGCAAAATGGTGTTACTTCCTTGAAAACGTCCGCTGTTCATGTAGTAGTCCAGGGCGTAGACGTCACTCTTGAAATCTAGGATGTCCACGTCCAGGGTGTCTCCAACTACAACAGGGTAGCGCAACCTGATTTCCTTCTCGACAAAATCGATCTTGTTCTTGCTGGAGTCTACGGAGACGACGATAGGCTTGATTTTCTTGTAGGAAATGTCCTGGTAGTTTATTGGAACGACGACTTCTTCCTTACACCCGGTGAGGGTGAATGCTGCTGAAAAAAGAAGTGCTGCCAGTAGAAATCTCATACAGCGGAAAATTTAGTTTTTTTTTAGCGGGACCTTGGAATTGCCGTTTTGTAAATAGGGACCGTCGGTTAGACCGCGTACTTGCAGAACTTGTAGAGAGGGCATTTCTTGCAGGTCTTGAAATGGTCCTTGCAGATAAATTCCCTAGACCCCTTTTCCAGGAAGAACTGTAATCCGTGGGCTGCCGTCATAGGATTTGCTGGGGATAGTTCCAATAGCAGTTGAAATCCGGCTTTTTGCTTTTCTTCTGCAGTGAACTCTGAGAACTTCACGTACTTGCCGGGACCAAGAATCGATAGATACCGTCGCATTCCCATGGAAAGCGGGATTGGCGCTTTTCCGCGAGAGGGCTTGAGGGCGATTCCTAATCCTCGAGGGCTTTCTTCAGTGAATCGATAGATGGTGGCTACCGCCTTGGGTCTTGGCTTGCTTTTTCCCATGAAATAGACTTCGCCCAGGTCCCGCCAGATTTCTTCTGCCGTGCGGGAGGTTGCCCACAGCTCAAGTCCCGCATCGTTCGCTGCGGAGCTTCTGTCTGTCTTGCCCGTCGTGAGTCCATCTGTCTGGTGGTGCCGCACAAAGTTTCCCACACTCCAGAAAATCCCAGGCAGGTGTTCCTTCAGACTCCAGGATTTTCCCTGCAGAACCTGGTCTGCCACTGCAAGGATTTCCTCTTCTTTCGGGACTGGCAAGGTCCATAGTTTATCTTCGGGAAAGGACTTGTAAAGAGCGACAAGCATACGCATGACATCTGTATATTCAATGTCCTGGAAGATGGCGCTCCCTAGAATGGTCCAGGCGATTTTGGCCTGGAGGGATCTTGCCTTGCTGGAAATATAAATGATGGGGTCAGGAACTTCTGCAAAGGACTGGACAAAGTCTTGTGTGGCTTTGAACAGTACTGGCTCGCTGATGGCGAATCGCTTTGCAGAAATCATGACGGGTTCTTTGTTTTGCTGCAGGGTGATTCTGCTCTTCGTTAAAGAGCTTCGCCTACCTTCACGGCCTGGCCAACGCGGTTCTTGAAAAGATCCGGGTTACGCTCGCGGATTTTCCTGTCGACAATCAGGATGACGGTGCTGCCCATCTCGAAGCGACCCAGTTCTCCGCCCTTCTCGATTTCAATTTTCTTCTTGGGTTTCCAGTCGAAACGCTTCCTGTTGCGGGGAAGCTTGCCTGCGTTCACCAGCAACTTCTTGCTGTAGGAGACGCCAATGCGCCCCACGTTAGTGGCGCCAACCTTCACGACCAGCATTTCGGAACCGTCTTCCAGGCGCAGGTGGCTGGTGAGGCGTTCGTTGATGCTAAAGAGACCTTCGACCCGTTCCACGCTTCCTACGTTTACCGGCCAGAGGGTGCCCGGGCAATAGCTTGCCGCGGTCACTTCTGCCTTGGCGGGGCAGTGAATGCGGTGGTAGTTGAAGGGGGCCAGGTAAATCGTTGCAAATGCGCCACCCTCAAACTTCTTTGCCAGTTCCGCGTTTCGAAGAAGAGACTTCAAGGTGTATGTCTTTCCTTTGGCCTGAATCAGGCGGGGCTTGTCGTCAAAGACCGCTGTCTGGGAAAGTACGCCATCTACGGGGCTTACGATTTCAGCGTCAGCGATGGGGCGTGCACCCGGCTTCAGTCTGCGGATAAACAGTTCTCCGATGTTGGCGTAGTGTTCCAGCGGATATTCGGATTCTTCCATGTTCAGCTTGTAGTAGCGGCAGAACAGGTCGCGGGCCCAGGTACTGAAACCGGGAATGCGGAGGCGGGTGATGGCGCCGAATGCGCGGCTTACTGCGTTTTTCGGCAGCAACTTCATAAATACATAAAAAGCGGAATTCATAAAGACAAAGGTAGTAATTTTGGGCTAGTCCTGGATGCAACGGACCGGCAGATAATATTGCTTTGCTTCGGGGCGGGTGTCGTAATCCCCGCCCGCTCCGATTCTAGATCCGAGATTTCCATAAATGAAAGGAAAGTTTTCTTCCACCGGCTTGTCGGTAGATGTCCAATAGGCGATGTAGTCTGTTGACCCGACATCTTCTGCGTCACCGTTATAAGCGACGCCTGCTATGGTTGCGCCGAAACCGAACATATCCGTTCCGTGAGCCCGCCTGTAGTAGGAGTGTCCTTCCTCGATATTCTTGTCGCCAGGCTTGAGGAGTTTCTCTGCGCATTCTCTTTCGCTGAGATTGAAACAGCTGCCGTTTTCCATGAAGTGCCCCAGCGCATAGACTAAGCGGAAGTCCAATAGTTCCTCGTTTTTTGAAAGGAGGTTTATCCAGGCCTTTTCCTTGGATGTTTTCGTGGCAATGTTTGTAAGTAAGGTTTCCCACTCCTTGATGTCGGGAAGATGAAAACCTGTAGGGCAGACTCCCTGTACGGGACCTTTTGGGGTGAAGGTCCTGTCTCTAAATTCAGGAGAGATTTGCATGGCGTCGGTCCAGGTGTAGATTTGCCCCCTGCTACAGTCCTTGCCGGGACACTGGCTGGTCGCAGTCCTGAATGCCAAATTTTCCGCAATCCAATGCTGTGTGCCGATTTTTACGACTCTGTAGTTTCTCCCGTCCCGAGAGTCCGTGATGGAACTTGCCGAAGAGGATATGTTCTTTTCTTTTTGGATGCAGCGGACAGAAAAACCGCTTTTCTTTAGGCTATACTTGATGTTGCCCATTTTTAAGTCGTCGGAATTGACTGAAAAAATCCAGTCAAAGGCATGGGCTGCGTCGTCATCGGTTGCACTCCAGTAATAGCCCGTTTCGCCCCGCAACTTGAATTTCCCCGAGATGGCATTGCCTGCCAACACTGCTGAAAAACCAAAATCGTCCGTAGCCTGCTTTGCGTCAGGTGTATAGAAGGGGACAATCTCCTTCAGCGCCTTGCCTGCAGTTCCTTTTCCTTTCCTGGATTCTGCAAATTTCTTGAGGGTTTCCCAGTCGGAATTGTCGGGAAGGGACCATCCTTCGGGACAGGCCTGGATTGCATCGTTCCAACTGTATAGACGACCTTCCCATGCGCATTTTTCTGCGTTGAACGGCTCGTAGCACCAACTGTTCGGAGTCTTTGTCCGTAGATTCTCTTTCATCCAGACCTGATTCCCTATCTGGATCGTGTTATAGACATTTCCGTCCCTGTCGTTTACTTTTTTTACCAACGCATGATTTCCAGCGCTGGTATAGGAAAAAAATACTAGGGAAAGAAAGATAATTTGTACGGACTTCATGAAAATAAAAGTAAAAAAAATCCCGATGCCAAAGCACCGGGATCTTGAAAATGCTAGACCCGTATTTGGTTTAGCCGAGGATCTTCTTTTCGTAGTCGCCCATGCAGTCGACGAGAGCCTGGACGCCTTCAATAGGCATTGCGTTGTAGATGGAAGCGCGGAAGCCGCCAACAGAACGGTGACCCTTGATCTGGACGAGACCCTTGGACTTTGCGAATTCGATGAAGTCCTTAGCCATGTCTGCATCCTTTTCTTCGGAAACAACTTCACGGTTGAATACGAACGGAACGTTCATGAGAGAACGGTCTTCCTTAGCAGCGGTACCGACGAACACCTTGGAGTTGTCGATGGCGCTGTAAAGGAGAGCAGCCTTTTCGCGGTTGATCTTTTCGATAGCGTCAACACCGCCGATCTGCTTCAGCCAGTTGAGGGTGCGGTTCATGGTGTAGACTGCGAATACCGGAGGAGTGTTGAACATGGAGTTCACGCCGGTCTTTTCGTCGAGATGAGTCTTGAAGTTCAGCATGGTGGGGATCTGACGATCGACCTTGCCGAGGAGGTCCTTACGGATGATGGAAACGGTAACACCTGCGCAGGAGATGTTCTTCTGTGCGCCACCGTAGATCACGCCGAAGTCTTCCACGTTCACCTTGCGGGCGAGGAAGTCGGAGCTCATGTCAGCCATGAGGAAGCCGGACTTGGGCTTCGGGAAGTTGTGCCATTCGGTACCGTAAATGGTGTTGTTGGCGGTAACGTGGAGGTAGGTTGCGTTGTCGCTGAGCTGCAGGTTCTTGTCGATGTGGTTGTACACATCAGCCTTGGTGGAGCAAGCAACGTTAACGTTACCGAACTGCTTAGCTTCCTTGAGAGCCTTGTTTGCCCAGACACCAGTGTCGGTGTAGTCGGCAACGCCGTCGGCCGGGAGGAAGTTCATAGGCATCATGCAGAACAAGAGGGAGCAGCCACCGCCGAGGAAAATGATGTCGTAGTTGGCGGGGATACCCATGAGGTCGCGGAGAAGCTGTTCAGTTTCGAGGAACATGTTCTCGATGGGCTTTGAACGGTGACTCATGGAGAGAATACTGATGCCGGAGTTTGCATAGTCGATGCATGCTTCAGAAGCTTCCTTGAGTGCTTGTTCGGGCAGGACAGACGGGCCTGCGCTAAAGTTATAGACCTTATTAGCCATGATAATGTTCCTTATTTGGGGGTTAAAACCTAATGGTTTTTTGACGGGGTAAAATTTAGTAAATGCAGGAAAAAATTGCAATTGTTAGTTACGATTTCTGAATTCCCAGAGCAAATTCCGCTGCTTTGGCGCAACTTCGCCGGGACAAAGCCTCTCAAAGTACCTGGAGTTTTTGGCCGTTCCCCCGGCTCCATCCCTCGCTTCCATCCCTAACGCAAATTCGCTAGGACAATTCTATTCGTTAGGAAGTCTCAAGATCATCAGCTGGCCGCCGTGATCGTAATACGGCTTTATATTTTCACACACATAATCGGTCGCCTCTTTGTCAAGAAAGCCGAAACCGTATGTATTCTGGTAGTAATTCACCAGCTTTTCGTCAATCGCATAAATGACGATGTTTTGAACTCCTACATATTTCCGGATTTCTTCGATGATTGGCACGATAAAGTCGGCCATCATGGTTGGGGCGATGTATTGAGCGATATCGTCATAGTCGGTAATGCCAGCGTTTCTTGCGAAATTGACAAGCTCGATCGCCGATTCAGAAATTTTGATTTCAATGCCGTCGCTGTCTTTGCTGATTTCGTGGGATTGCTCGTCACGATTGTAAAAGACCAACAGGCAGGTTTTCAATGTGAAAAAGCCGCACAGCTGGCGGTATTTATCGAAAACCAAGTATGTAGTTGATTCGCCACGAATAGTGTCTTCGATGGCTCGTTTCTTCAAGTAATCAACGACGCCGTCCCCATCTTTATGGGCGACTTCAAAAGTGTTGATAACCCTCCGATGTTCGTCGCAGTTGCGAACCTTTTCGCAAAAAGAACGCTCCATCACTTGATTGCAGAGGAAAAGCAATCACTTACTGTCCCTAGGGGATGGCCTGTGGCAAAGGGAGCGTAAACGCACCATATCCAACTTCGGAAGTTGGTTCATCGCTTCGGTCACTTTATGCAACAGCGCATCACGCTTTGCTAATTGTTCCGTAGTGTACATATTGTAACCTCCAGTGCTAATTATACCAATTTATTCCCCCAAAGTCAACAGCGCTTTATTCAGACACCCCAAAAACACCTAGAATTTGTGACTTTCGAGCGAGGCACAAGCGCACTCCCACGCGTCTCTGCAGTACGAACACAAATGTTCGTGTTGCTCTCGACTTTAGGGCGTTCCCCCGGCTTCCATCTCCCCTAAAGGGGACCATGGCCCACTAAGCGCTAAAGCGCCAAGTGGTTGCAGGCCTAACGCGAACGCAGGATGCAAGATGTTCTATATGCCTCGGGGTGAGGCGTATGGGAAACTAGGCAAATTCTGATTAATAAAATTTATTTTCAGGGGAACGATGTTTTAGAAAAACTAAATTTATGGGGAATATATTCGGAGTTTTTTTATGAAGACTTTTAAGAAAATTGGCTTGATGGGTGCAGTCGCTTTTGCGCTGTTCGCCTTTAACGCCTGCGGCGATGACAGTTCCACATCTAGCCCGGCGGCAAAGTTGCCGACCGAGGTCAAGGACCTGAAGGAACTTGAAGAGCGCAAGTGCGATATGAGCGTCATTGGCGAAAAGGTTTTTGTGGAAAGCGAAGACCTTCTGTATGAGTGCGATGGCGATGCATGGTTCAAGTCTTATGATCAGACAAAGCCTAGCTCGTCTTCTGCAAAGTCTTCGAGCAGCAAGAAGTCCGACGGGTCCAGCGATTCCAAGAATTCTGATAAGGACG